>JBMOIS010000032.1:0-28421 GCA_049317185.1 Chlorobium sp.
AGCAAGCCTGTGGGAAATCAGTATCAAATTCAGCTTGGGGCGTTCCGATTTTAATCTCTCAGGGTTAAATTCCCCACCGCTTGCGGTGAAATATGTTAAGCTTTTTCTAAAACCAGATACCCCGCTGCTTGCGGCGGGGAGTCTTCATTGCAACTGCAATGACTGAAGTTTATGATCCGTTCAAAGGAGCGATACCCAAAAATATTTCTGCTTTTGTGATTGAAGAGGTAAAACACTCGGCATCAACATGTCTGTCGAACCACGTTATCACCGCACTCTCTGGCTGAGTACGCATCAACTCCGACAGAACATTGGTATCAATCAAAAAAGCGGTCATCATCAATCCTCAGCTTGCTGAAGAGTGCGGGAGAATTGACGTGATGGAATAACAACATCTTCAGCGTTCAAGCCTTTAAAGTGCTCCTGAATTCGTTTGGCAAGATTTCCTGATTTGGCCGTGCCGGTTGATTTTTTCTGCTTTAAGAATTCAGCAAAATCCAGCACTTCATGAAGCATCGGCTCTGGAAGTTCTTGCATCGTTCGGTATATTTTCTCTGCTGTTGTCATTGATTCTCCTTGTGCAAAACGTGATAAGAGAAAATTTTATACACCAATCTAACGAATTTTCATGAGTAACGTGCCAGAAATGGTTAAATTTTGGCACTATGGAACGTTGCGAAAGAGCTGAGTTATTTTTTTACAGGTGAGGAGATGGTTTATGAGAATTCAGGAGATCCTTGACCTGGCGATGACCCTCAAACCTGTAGAGAGGCTTCTGATTATTGATGGATTGTTGCGAAGCCTTGACGAGCCCGACCACAACATTGATGAGCTTTGGGCTGTGGAGGCGGAAAATCGTCTCAACGCTTACCGGGAGGGGCGTGGCGATTACTCCAAAACAGTCGACTGGAGAAAAGCAAACTGGTGCTCCCGGCAATCCTCCTTCTACGAAATAGAGAGTATCTCCTCCTCCAGTAACTGCTGGTTATACAGCTCGGCGTAAAGGTGTTGCCGGGCGAGCAGCTCCTCGTGGGTGCCGCTTTCAACAATGGTGCCCTCTTTCAGCACAACAATACGGTCGCAGTTTTTCACGGTTGAAATCCGGTGACTGATCAGCAGGATAGTGGTGTCGGGGAGCTTTTGCAGAAGCGCTTCGAAGATGCGTGCTTCGGTATCGGTATCAACGGCTGAAAGGGCGTCATCGAGCACAAGGAGACGGGGCTTCCAGGCAATGGCTCTGGCAATGCAGGCTCGTTGCTTCTGTCCGCCGGAGAGGTTGATCCCTTTTTCACCGAGCATGGTCTCGAATCCGTCAGGGAAATCTTCAACATCGTCATAAAGCATGGCTATTCGGCTTGCTTCAATCACAGCATCGGCATCATCCTCCCGGCTGCCCCAGTTGATGTTGTTGGCAATAGTGTCGGAAAAGAGAAAGTTAATCTGGGGGACAAAGCCGACGAGTTCTCTTAATGCGGTGATCGGATAGCTTCGTATGTCGCGGCCATCAAGCAGGATGGAGCCATCGACCGGTTCGTAGAGTCGCGGTATCAGGTTGACCAGTGTTGTTTTGCCAGAGCCTGTTGCGCCGACGATGGCCACTTTTGAGCCTGCCTCAATGTCGAGCGTAATGTTTTTCAGGACGGGGTTCTGCTTTTGGCCGGGGTAGTGAAACCGGATGTTGCGGAAAGAGAGGGTGCCTGAGAAGTTTTTTTCTTCAGGCAATCCATCCTTTTTTTCGGTGATATCTGGTTTGATGCTAAAAATTTCGTTCAGCCGAACTTGGGCTGATGCGGCTCTCTGTATAATACTGGTTACCCAGCCGATGGAGATGATTGGCCAGCTCAGCATTGAGACGTAGACAATAAATTCTGCGATTCCTCCCAGTGTCATGCTTTTCTCAATAACGCTGATACCGCCAACCCACACCACCGGGAGCAGTGAGAACGCGGTCATGGAGGTGAGAAAAGCAAAAAAGAGCGCTTGCAGTTTTCCGAGCGACAGGTTTTTGTGGTAGTACTCTTTGTTGAGGGTTTTAAACCGCTCGATTTCAAAAGATTCGCGGTTGTAACTTTTTACGACCCTGATGCCGGAGAGGTTTTCCTGTACCAGATTGGTTATGGCAGCGTAGCTCTCCTGAATGCTTTTTGAGCGTTTTTGCATGGAGCTTCCGATTTTATAGACGGAATAGCTCAGAATTGGTGCGGGCAGCAGGGCAAAAAGGGTCAGCTTCGGTGAGATGGCAATCATTGCCACAAGCGCAAACACAAGCCGGAAGAAGGTGTTGAGGGAGTACATGATGCCGGGGCCGAGGAACTCTCTGATGGCGTTCAGGTCGTTGGTGCCTCTTGAAATAAGCTCGCCGGTGCTGGTGGTGTTATAAAAACGCCTTGGCAGGGTTTGCAAATGTTTGTAATAGTCGTTTTTCAGGTCAAACTCAATGTGCCGTGAAGCAACAATAATGTTTTGCCGGACGAGAAAGAGAAAATAGCCACTCAAAAGAGCGAAGAGAAAGTAAAGGCCGGCATAGCGGAGAACGTCGAGCAGTTCGAACTTCCGGTTCATGGTGTCGATGGCAAGACCGATATACTTTGGCGCTATGACGGCGAAAAGGTTGGTCAGGATGATGAAGAGAAAGCCTGACCAGAGATTTTTTTTATACCTTGAGAGATAAGGTTTCAGGCTGAGAAGATTTTTCATCCGTCTAATGTTTTTGAAGTGACGGTAGTAATGTATAATAAGAATAGAGAAAACAAAACTTCATATCGGCTTCTGTTTTATGGCATTTGATTCAAATAAAAACTATTACTCTATCGGCGAGGTCACGAAAATTGCCGGTGTTCCTCCGTACCTGCTTCGGTACTGGGAAACTTTTTTCAAGGAGCTGAATCCGGCAAGGGATACGCGGGGGAACAGACGGTACACCAATCGTGATATTGCCATGGTGCTCAATATCAAGGATCTGGTTTATGAGAAAGGGTATAAGCTGGGCAAGGCAAGTGAAATTGTCAAGGGCAACCCCCGTAATAGTGAAGAGGATCATAAAACGACCGAAATTCTCAAGCTGCAGAAACAGATTGGCAATGCAAAGAGTCGTTACACTGCGGTTGATGAAAGGCGTATGTTGCTGCTGAAGGAGATAAAAGGGGAGATTGAGGATATTCTTCAGTTGCTGGGGTAAAAAAGGGAGTAACAAAAAAACCGGCTTTCCACCGGTTTTTTTGTTGTCATCAATCTTGCAGCTTACTGAGCGTACAGTACTTCAAACTGTCCGGTGCCGCCCTTGCAGACATGCTCAACCCAACGTCCATAAGCACCACCACTCCAGCGATACTCTTCAAGGTTCTGGGAACGGAACTGAGGCGCTGCATAACGCACCTTGTAACCTTTTGGAAGAACAATCTTTAACTGCGCATCAACCGTAAAGTCGTTGAACTTGCCTACCATGCCGTGATGTACCAGCGGAATAAGCGGATGGTTCAGAATTCTGCGAAGTCCACCGCCTGCATCGACTGACACGCCAGGGAAATCACCATCAACCTTTACTTCGATACCCTGTGAGTCAGAACGGAAACCAGCTTCCACTGATGCTGGCCTGGTCAGTTTGTCTGCAGGGAAGAGTTCTGCCCAGCGAGCAATTGAGTCCACAATACCGGAACCGCCATGAGAGAAGCGCCATCTCGTAACGCCGACAGGGCCCTTTTCACCGCTCTGGGTGCCAATGCTGTTGACTTCAATTTTTGAAATTCTCTGACCACCTTCGTTCAGTGCGGTGTAGGCAGGGCCGATAAACCACAATTCACGAATCCAGTCATTGAACGAACCGGTTGACTGCATGGCGCGCAGGGTGTTTTCCCACGTGTCGATAACATCATTGTTGTCAAGCGGAACCTTCATGATGATGTCATGGAACTGACGCCCCTGCATGTAGATAGGGTTCGGGACATTTCTTTTTACTGCGTCTGAGCGGTAGTAGAAGAGGTTGACAACGGAGCCTTCAAAAGAGAACGAGTGGGAGAAGTCGCCTACAGAAACGGAGCCTTCACCAACGCAGATTCTTCTTTCTTTGGTTTCATTGGCAATATCAGCCTCGACAACCAACTTGTTTTTTGTGCTGTCTACAATTGACTCAATAACAGCCGAAAATCTGACGAAACCTTTTGCTGGATCAAGAGGTTTCACATTGATCTTGATGTTACAGTCTGCCGGTAGCAAAGGCAGTGCAGGAGGCACGTTAACCTTGGCCCTGCATTTTACTTTGCCCCACGAGCTCGAACCGCCCTCAAGTACGATCTCATAATCTGAGTGTGCGGTAGTGGTGTCTTTAGTGCCGAAAAGAGCCATAATGAGTTCTCCTTTTTCTAATGGCGTTGAAATTGGATATTATCAGGAAAAAATTCAGGGAAACTATTCCTGTTAAGTAACAGATTGTAACAAATTTAAAGAATAAAAATCAATAAATAAAGTAAAAAATCTCTTGCACGACAATCTCTTTGCCGGAAAAGTCATTTCTTTAGGCACTTTCGTGTAATATGGCCATTATTTGCACTTTTTTTTATTGCGGCTGATAACTTTTTGATCCTTTATTGATCCTTTTATGACCTCATTATCCCGTGCAATTTTCCAATTGAGTCATTCCCGTTATGCGGGATCCGTTTTGAGTGGCCTCCTTCTTGGCCTGTCGTTTCCTTCTTACCCGTTTGTTCGTCTTGAACTCCTGGCATGGATCGCTCTTGTGCCGCTGCTCCTTTCCCTTCGTATTGTTGACAAACCGGGGGAGTTGTTTCGTCGGGTTTATCTCTCAATGCTCCTCTTTTGTTTGATCAGCCTCTGGTGGGTAAGTCTTGCTACTCTCCCGGGGGGTGTTCTCACTCTTCTTGCGGAGGCATTTTTTTTGACGGTGCCCATCCTGGCTTTTTATGCGGTTAAAAAATTGGCCGGATATCGTTTTGCGCTGTTTTCTCTTCCATTTCTTTGGGTTTCCTGGGAATGGGCCTATATGCAGCAGGACTTTTCGCTTGGATGGCTTACGCTCGGCAATTCACAAGCAAATTTGAATGTCATGATTCAGTATGCCGATGTAACCGGTGTCTGGGGTATCAGTTTCTGGTTATTGTGGTTCAATGTACTTGCCGTTGTGGCTTTGAGCAGCAGCAAAAAGGAGCTGTTTCGTTTTGTTGCTCCCATGATGCTCATGATTCTTGCTCCTTTATCTTACTTTTTGGCGCTTTGGTCTCGTGATGGAGGAAATAATGAGAGCAAGACCAGGCTCCGGGTTACGCTTGTTCAGCCGAATATTGATCCGCACCGCAAATGGGTACAACAGAACAGTGGTGATATCATGGATCGATATTACTGGATGACCGGCAAGGCCGTTCGTGAAAACTTGCCTGATCTGGTGATATGGCCGGAAACCGCCATTCCATTCTCTATTTTTGATCCCAATTATGCCGCTGATCTTTACTCTCTGCGGGCATCGTTGAGGCAGTGGCATACACCCCTCTTGACCGGCTTTGTCGATGTCATGCACTCGCGCAACAAGCTGTATGAGGCCTATAACGCATCAATGCTGCTTGAGCCAGGCGATGCGGCTCCCCAGATTTATCGAAAGATGCATCTGGTGCCATTTGCGGAGAGGGTGCCTTATCTTGATTATTTTCCATGGCTTGGTTATGCAACCTTTTCACTTTCGGGTATCAGTGGATGGGGGCGGGGGCGTGATGCTTCTGTCATGAAGCTTGAAACGGAAAAGTATGGGGAGGTGGTTATCGCCAATTTTATCTGTTATGAATCAATTTTTCCTGGTCATGTTGCGGAGTTTGTTCGGAAAGGGGCAAGGCTGCTTACCCTTGTGACCAACGATGGCTGGTATGCAACTTCTTATGGGCCTTATCAGCATCTGGCCATTGGCAGGTTGCGCTGTATTGAGAACCGTAGGGCGATGGCGCGGTGTGCCAATACGGGCCTTACCGTTGTTCTTGATCAATACGGTCGGACGATTGCGGAAATTCCGTGGTGGGAGAGGCAGACACTGACTGCTGAGGTGCCGCTTGAAAGCAGTTTGACTTATTATACACGCCATCCCGATTTATTGCCGAAAGTTGCTGCGGCCATATCTGCGCTGCTGTTTTTTGTTGCTTTATTGTTGAATCGGAGAGGGGCGACAACTACAGACCGTAAGCCTTGATTTTTCTGTAGAGCGTTCGTTCGGTAATACCAAGTGCCAGAGCGGTTTTCCGTTTGTTTCCCTGGTATGTTTCAAGTGCTTCGGTGATCGACTTTTTTTCTATGTCGTCCAGAGAGCGCAATGGCGTTGGCTCCTGTTCATGGCCATTTTCCAGGAAAGTTGGCATCAGGGCATTGCTGAGCTGTGGAATGGATGCCTGAATATCGGGCAGAAGTAACGGTGCGAGTGGTTTGCTTTGAACCAGGTGTTGCAGAAGCAGACGGATATCACTCACCTCCTGGCGAAGCTGTATAATATTGCTGTAGATGAACTGGAGCTCGTTTTTTTCTGAACGTGCCGGGTCATGCACCAGGCTTTTATACCTGTTTCGCTGCACCAGATGTTTTTCAAGAATTTCCGGGGTGATGTATTTGCCTTTTTCAAGCACAAGCAGCGATTCGATAAGATTTCTGAGTTCTCTGACATTGCCTGGCCAAGGATAGCGCATCAGCATTTCTGCCGCATCCGGGCTGAAGCCTTCAAAGATAATTTTGTGTTTTTGTTCAAACTCATGCACAAAATTTTCGGCAAGCAGGAGAATGTCCCTTCCCCTTTCCCTGAGTGGGGGGATCTGGAGTTCAACACTGCGCAGACGGTAGAAGAGGTCTTCCCGAAAGTTTTTTTCAGCGACGGCCTGATACATATTTTTGTTGGTGGCGGCAATGATGCGGGCATCAGAGAAAATGGTCTCCGATGAACCAACCCGTTGAAACTCCCCGGTTTCAATAACCCTCAAAAACTTGACCTGGGTTTCAAGAGGCATTTCACCAATCTCATCAAGAAAGACAGTTCCTCTGTCGGCGCTTTCAAAGTACCCTTTTCTGCTTTGTACTGCTCCGGTAAAGGCTCCTTTTTCATGGCCGAAAAGTTCAGATTCCAGAATGCCCGCAGGAATGGCACCGCAGTTGACAGGAATAAAGCTTTTATCACCACGCATGCTGTTGGCATGAATAAATCGCGCCAGAACCTCTTTGCCCGATCCTGTTTCTCCAATGATCAGCACGGTAATATCTGTTTCGGCAACCTGGAGGGCAAGTTGCTTGAGCTGGGAGATCAGGACGGATTGTCCGATAATTTCTGGATCTCGTTTCATCAGGGTTTTCTGCTTTTGATTCAATGCACAGCGAGGTTATATGGCCGGAATAACAAATCCTGCAAACGGCAGTTTTTTTGCGGCAGCTTCGGCCTCCTGTTTTGACGCATAGTTGTTTTTCAGTTGCACCCGGTATAACTCTCCCCGCAGGAATGTTTCGGCCTCAGCGTAACGGGATATTTTTTTTGATAGCGCTTCAGCATTTTCCCTGCTTTTGAAGCTTCCGAAACGCACGGTAAAACTCTTTTGTCCGGCGCTGCTTGTCTCCTGTTTTGTGACCGTTACCTGTGGTTTTTCAGGTTTTGTCTTATCGGGAAGGGCCACCTTCGGTTCGATTTTTTTTATGCGGGAAGCAGGCCGATGCTTTGTGGTGTCATGTTTGCTTGCAAGGGGTGGAGCTGGCGCTGTGCTTTCCATGGCGAAATTGCATGCGGCTATTCGTGATCTGCTGATTTGATCAAGAGCAGGATCCGGGTAGAGCGCCAACTGTTTTTGATAGAGAGAAACCGCTTGAGATCCATCCTCGGAAAGAAGGGCTTCAAGCACCAGCTTTTCAGAGGGGAGAGCAACTTTTTGCCTGAGATTTTCTAACAAATAAACCTTATCTTCTGCCACGTAACGCTGGATCTCCCTGGCGTATGATTGCTCAACGGCAGAGTGTAGTACGGGAGGGGAAAAGAGTGCAAAAGAGAGCACAAAAGAGAGCGGTGCAAAAATTTTGCGGAGAAGCAATATCGTCTTGTCAGAAAGCATTGGTTTGTGTTGTTTTGTTGTTGTTCACTGTTTTCGGATATGCCGTCAGTTCATGAATATGCCAAATTTTTTCATATAAAATCAATTGCATTCCATGCATCTTCTCACAGTCAAAGCTTTTGCGAAAATTAATCTTGGCCTTTTGATAACCGGGAAACGGCCTGACGGCTATCACACTCTTGAGACAATTTTTGCGCCCATTAACTGGTATGACACTCTCGAATTTGCCGATTCCGGGCTGATTTCGATGAGTTGCTCCAACAGTGATCTGCCGGTTGACGACAACAACCTTTGTATCAAGGCAGCCAAATCTCTTCAGCAGTTTGCCGGTCTACAGAAGGGTATTGCCATGACACTTCACAAAGAGGTACCTTTTGGTGCCGGGCTTGGCGGTGGAAGCAGCGATGCGGCAACCGTGCTCAGGGTGCTCAACGATCTTTGGCAAGTCAACGCCTCTCCTGCCGAACTGCATGCCCTGGCGGTGAAACTCGGGGCTGATGTGCCATACTTTCTTGCCATGAAAGGGCTTGCTTATGCCAAGGGTATCGGCGATGAGCTTGACGACCTTGACCTTACCCTTCCTTATTATATAGTAACACTCTTTCCCGAAGAACACATCGCAACGGTCTGGGCCTACAAAAATTTCTATCAGCGTTTTGATCGCGAGCTTCCCGACCTGAAAACACTTGCCTCAGAACTCTGCCGTTTCGGGAAAAAAGAGGGCTTTCCTGCCTTTGAAAATGATTTTGAGCCTGCGGTGTTCGATCACTTTCCTGCTGTTCGTCTTGTCAAGAGCGCCCTGCTTGAAGCGGGAAGTGTGTTTGCCTCTCTGTCCGGCAGTGGGTCAGCAGTTTTCGGCCTCTTTGAGCGTGAAGATGAGGCGATATCGGCCATGAAGCGCCTGCCAGAGACATATCGGATGAGCCTGACCCCGCCGGGTTTCGCTATGGGCCAATAATTGTTTACCCTCGCCGCCCTCGCGAAATAATCTCATTCAGCTCCGCCCCGATCAAGCGCAGATCCTCATCCAGAAAATGAGAGGAGTGCAGGCGGGCGCGTTTGACCTCCGTGACATCAAGCACAGCATCCATGACATGCGGCTTGAACAGGGGTGCAGCGCAGAGTACAGCGCCATCAGGCCCATTGAGTGACGAGTTACCCCAGTAGGTGAAGCTGTCTTCGTTGCCAACGCGGTTGACGCAGGCGACATAGCTGCTGAAGAGAAACGAGCAGGTTGAGGCAATAGTCTGCCACTGGGTAACAATGGCCGGGTTCCCGCTGCCGGGTGACATGCGCAAGGGGCTCGACATCAGCACAACAAGAAGTTTTGCTCCCTGGTGGGCAAGAAGGTAGGGTACCGAGATGTGCCAGAAATCCTCACAGATGGCCACCCCGATTTTGCCGAGCCGTTTTGAGGTGACGGCCTTGATTTGCTGACCGGCGGAGAAGTAACGAAGCTCTTCAAACATACCGTAGGTTGGCAGATAGATTTTCCGGTGGATACTTTGCCCTACTCCCTCTTCAAACATGAACGCCGAGTTATAGACACCGTAGTCGTCGCTCAGCTCAATGCCGCCGCAGATAATGCAGATCTTCCTGCTGAGTTCACGCAAGGGGTCAAACCGGGTATCCTCAATATGCATGGCAATATCCTGTGCGGCATCCTGCACATTGTAGCCGGTCAGAGAGAGTTCAGGGAAGGCGATGGCATCAGCACCATCCCGGATAGCCTGTTCGGCAAGGGAGCAGTGCAGGGCAAGATTCTCATCGAAGTTGGCCAGCGTACAATCGATTTGGGCTATTCGCAGTTTTGCGTTCAGCATTGTTGCGTCAGGTTTAAAGTGTCATGGTAGAAGAGAGAAAAGGTTATGCCAGCAACTGTTTCAGGCCGGTAACCGCTGTTGTGCTTGTCAAAATCAAAAAATGATCGGATGGTCATAGTCGTGCTCAGATAGCAGGAAAAATCTCCAGGAAGAGAAGATAAACATAAAGCAAGAAAACGGGGAGGGATAAATATTCGGCTGAGTTATCTAAAAATGGGGTGTGCTCACTCAAACGCATATTGGGCATGTAATGAATTTGTGATAAAAGTCATATATTGGCCTGCTCAAAACTAATGAAACGCTTTACTTCTCTTATGCTGTCATTAACGCTTGAAGAGCTCGCGCAAAGAGCTGGAAAGATAAAACTTGTTATTTCCGATAATGATGGTGTTTTTACGGATAACGGTGTTTATTATTCAGAGAGGGGGGAGGAGATGAAGCGTTACTCCATAAGGGATGGCATGGGTGTAGAACGGCTGAGAAACCGTGGTATTGAGACCAGCATCATGACCGGCGAGGTTTCGCCAAGTCTGAAGAAGCGTGCTGAAAAGCTGGGCATGAAGAGGCTTTATCTTGGTGTCAAGGAGAAGCGTTTAATGCTTGAAACAGTGCTGACTGAAACCGGACTTCACCGCTGTGAACTGGCCTATATCGGGGACGATGTCAACGATGTCGAAATTATGGAGGAGATCGCCAGGGAGGGTTTGACAGCATCTCCCCGTGATGCAACTGTTTTTGTTGAGCCATTTATTCACTATCGGGCTCAAGCCGATGGCGGGTACGGTGCATTCAGGGACTTTGCCGAGTGGCTCCTTGCGCTCAGAAATTCCTGAGTCTGATTTTTTGTTTTATTAACATCGATTCCGGACATGTTCTGTAAAAAGTAATGGATGGGTCGTTTTATCCAGAGTAGTGTAATGGCGGAAATTTCCATAGGGAAGAGGATAGTGGGAGACAGGCATCCCGTATTTGTTATTGCTGAAATCGGCATCAATCATAACGGGTCGATGGAGGTTGCCAAAAAACTTGTTGAGGGCGCAGCGCTCGCGGGCTGCGACGCGGTAAAGTTTCAGAAGCGCACTCCGGAACTCTGCGTGCCGAAGGATCAGCGTGATATTGAGCGCGATACCCCGTGGGGCCGCATGAAGTACATCGATTACCGCTACAAGGTTGAATTCGGGCGTGATGAGTATGAGGAGATAGACCGGTTCAGCAAAGAGCACGGCATTTTGTGGTTTGCATCCTGCTGGGATGAAGACTCCGTTGATTTTATGGAACAGTTTGAGCCGCCCTGTTACAAGGCAGCTTCGGCATCGCTGACCGATCTTGGGCTTCTGAAGAAAACAGCAGCAACCGGTAGGCCCCTTATTATCTCTACCGGTATGTCCACCATGGAAGAGGTTGAAAAAACGGTCGCAGAGCTGGGAACCGAAAAACTTCTCATTGCGCATACCAATTCAACCTACCCCTCTCCGATCAATGAGCTGAATCTCAGGATGATTACAACGCTTAAAGCTCTCTATCCCACCGTTCCGATCGGCTATTCCGGCCATGAAGTAGGGCTTTCCACCACGTGGGCCGCTGTGGCGCTTGGAGCAACCTTCATTGAACGTCATATCACCCTTGATCGAGCTCTATGGGGCTCTGATCAGGCAGCCTCGGTTGAGCTTTCAGGGATGGCAAGGCTTGTTTCCAACATTCGCGATATTGAGAAAGCGCTTGGTGATGGTGTCAAGCGTGTGTATGACGGAGAAGCAGCAGCGCGCAAAAAATTACGGCGTTCCTGAGCTGGCGATTTTACTCTCAGTGATAAAATAAATTTTAATCAAGCATCTTATTATGAGCAACATCAGTAATAACGGCACAATCCCTGTCCAGGAGTTTGAATACAAGGCTGAAATGAAGCAGCTTCTGGATCTTATTGTTCATTCACTCTATACCCACCCTGAAATCTATCTCAGGGAGCTGATTTCAAATGCTTCCGATGCGTTGAGCAAGGTGCGATTTAATGCGCTGACTGATCAGGACATTCTTGACAAGGAGGCTCAGCTTGCCATCAGAATAAGCATCGACTCCAAAGAGATGACCTTTGTCATTCAGGACAGTGGTGTCGGCATGACGGAAGAGGAGCTGATTGCAAATCTCGGAACGGTCGCAAAGTCGGGGACACTCAGCTTTATGCAGTCACTGAAAGAGCAGCAGCAACAGCTTGACGGCAATCTTATCGGGCAGTTCGGTGTGGGTTTTTACTCAGTCTTTATGGTCACCGAAGAGGTCACGGTTGAGACCAGAAGTGCCCGGCCTGATTCGCAGGGCTACCGCTGGCGTTCGAGTGGTCAGGGTACCTATACCATCGAAAAAATTGATAGAGCTGAGCGTGGCACAACAATCTCGTTCAAGCTCAAAGAGGAGCACAAAGAGTTTGCTGAAGAGTACCGTGTTGAGCAGATCATCAAAAAATATTCCAACTTTGTTGACTTTCCAATCTACCTCGGCGAAAAGCAGGTTAACAGTATTACGGCACTCTGGCAGCGTTCAAAGAGTGAGCTGAAGGAGGAAGAGGTCAATGAGTTCTACAAGTTCATTGCCAACGATTATAATGATCCCCTTGATTTTCTGCCGATTTCAGTCGAAGGCATGGTCACCTTCAAAGCGCTCCTGTTTCTGCCAAAAGAGGCGCCTCCGGAGATGCTTTATCGCCAGAGTGAGCTTGAAAACCGTGGACCGCAGCTCTATGTCAAAAAAGTGTTGATACAGAATGAGTGCCGTGACCTTCTGCCCGAATACCTTCGCTTTATAGCCGGCGTTGTCGATACCGAAGATCTTTCGCTCAATGTGTCGAGAGAGGTGGTGCAGTCCAGCCCTGTGATGGCCAAAATTCGCCAGATTCTTGCCACCAAAATTCTCGGCTGGTTTGAAACACTTGCCAAAGAGCAGCCTGAAAAGTTCAAAACATTTTACAAGGCATTTGGCCCCATTATCAAGATTGGTCTGAATACGGACTTTACCAATCGCGACAAGCTTATTGAGCTTCTTCGGTTCGAAAGTACAAAGACAGAAGAGGGTGAGTATGTGACACTCAGGGAGTACACGGAAAGGATGGGTGCTGATCAGAAAGAGATCTACTATCATTCAGGAAGCAGCCGGAGCCAGCTTCTTGCCCATCCCAATCTTGAGTATTTCCAGGATATGGGTATTGAGGTGTTGTTGCTCAGCGATCCGGTTGATGTTTTTGTCATTCCCTCGATTCATGAATTTGACAAGAAGCCTCTCAAGTCGATTGAAAAGGCTGATATTGACTTTTCGAAGCAGAACAAGGAGAAGTCAGAACCGCTTGCAGAGAATCTCCTTGCTCCGGTTCTACAGCTTTTCCGCGAAACCCTTGGCGAGGGAATTGAGGATGTTGTTGAGTCGCACCGGCTTGTCAACTCTCCGGTAACGCTGGTTATCGGCAAAGATGGTCTCGACAGCCAGATGGAGAAGATGATGAAGATGATGCAGAGTGCTATGCCTGCCGCAAAAAGGATTCTTGAGGTCAATACGTCACACCCGATTATCCGCAATCTTGCTGGTATGATCATTGTTGATGCCAACAATCCGCTGATCAAAACGGCAATGAAGCAGCTTTATGAAGGGGCTCTGTTTCTGGAGGGTGGCCTTGATTCGCCAACGGCATTTTTATCAAGAATGAACGAGTTGATCGAGGCGGCAACTCTTTCCAGATAGGCTGGATTCAAAAACTTTTAAACAGTGAATTCGTGAACAAGGGAAGGGTGTTTGATGAAGGAGTGGTCGCGGTTTTTCAGAAGAACGAGATAACCGAGCATTATATTTATAAAAATCTTTCCGGCAGGGTAAGCGGTGTCAAAAACCGCCGCATACTCTCCCAGATTGCTGACGATGAGATGCGTCATTACAACATCTGGAAAACCTATACCAGAAAGGATATCAGTCCAAATCGTTTCAAGGTATGGTTTTATACGCTGGTCAGTATGGTGTTTGGCTTTACCTTTGGCATCAAGCTGATGGAAAATGGCGAAAACAGGGCTCATGATCTCTATAGTCGAATTCCGGGTTCCTTCAAGGAGGTTAATGGAATTCTCCGTGATGAGGAAGAGCATGAGCAGGCGCTGTTGACGCTGCTTGATGAAGATCGTCTGAAATACACCGGTTCGATTGTTCTTGGTTTGAATGATGCACTGGTCGAGCTGATGGGGGTGCTGGCTGGTCTTACCTTTGCTCTTCATAATACAACCGTTGTAGCATTGACGGCTTCCATTACCGGCATTGCCGCAGCCCTTTCCATGGCGGCATCAGGCTACCTTTCAACAAAATCAGATCCGGGCGGTAAAAACCCTTTCGTAGCCTCATTGTATACCGGGATAGCCTATGTCTTTACCGTTTTGGCGCTGATTGCTCCCTATCTCATTTTTGATGATCGCTATATTTGCCTCGGGCTCTCATTTTTTATTGCAATATGTATCATTGGCTTTTTCAACTACTATATTTCCGTTGCCCGTGATCTGCCTTTCAAAAGCCGCTTTTTAGAAATGGTCGGGTTGAGTTTTACCGTTGCAGCCCTGAGTTTTGCGGCAGGCTATGCTCTCCATTTTGCCTTTCCCGATATCCTGATGTAGTGAAGTGTCAGGCAATGACCGATTGCAGCAGCACCGCTATGGCTGCTGCGTCGACAGGTTGCTCCGTGTTAATTTCAAGAGTGATCACGTTCTCTTCGGCACTCAATGCCTCCTCTTTTTCGAGCTGTGAAGCAAGTACATTGGTGTCAGCCTCTGAGGCATCGTTCCCCCTCAAAAAGCGTTGCTGTACTCTTTCCATAAGGAGTTTTTCCGGGGCAAAAAAGCGCAGAATCCTGCAAGGGGTGTTCAGGCTTTCGGCAAGCTCAATGAAGAGTTTTCGCTTTTCAGCTTTTAGAAAAGTCGCATCCACTATGACCGATATCCTGGCTTCGAGGCAAAGCTTGGCGACTTCAAGCAGTTTGTGGTAGGTATGGCGGCTCATCTCATCGGTGTAGATGGGTGTGTTTGGTTTGCTCCCCTCAAGCGGCTTGAGCCCCGCAAGCCTTTTTCGTTCGATATCCGATCGGATATGGATGCACGGCAGTGACCGGGCAATGTCACTCGAAACGGTTGTTTTCCCGCTTCCTGAAACACCCATGGTCAGGATGAGAAGAGGTTTTTTGGGCGAAGAGTAGTTTTGTGCAAGCAGGATGTATGAGCGATGTTCTTCAAGAATCTGTTGCGCGTGACTTTGGACGCTGGTTTGCGCAGAGCGAATGGCGGTTACTTTTGCCCTCACCATCGCCCGGTAGAGGCTATAAAAGAGCAGCAGGGAGAGAGCGCTGTAATCGCCAGTCTCTATCAAATAGTTGTTCAGGAGTCTCCAGGCCAGTCGCGACTCTCCGCCATGGTCAAGATCCATGAAGAGAAATGCCAGATCGCTGATGACATCAATATTGCTGAGGTGCTCATTAAACTCGATACAGTCGAAGAGAAAAATCCTGTTTTGCCACAGAACCATATTGCCGGTATGCATGTCTCCATGGCATTGGCGGATAAACCCGCTGCTCTTTCGCTGGAGAAGAAGAGGGTAGAGGCGCTGATGTTCTTGCATTGTCCATGCTTTCAGCTCTTCAAGCCGCTCAATTTCTCTCTGGTTTGACGCAATCGACTCCATAGCGGTAAAATTGTGAAGCATCGGCTTGACAAGATTATCCGGATGGCCGTAACCGCTCTCTGCGGGCACCGGGGGCAGTGAGGTATGGAAGCGGGCGATCATGCTGGCAAGATGATCAATATGTTTTTCGGTGAGCAGTTGTTGTGACAGCATCCTGTCAAGCTCCATTGTCCGGTCAAATCGCACCATTTTAACAGCATAATCAACAATTACCCCCTCGGCATCAACAAAAAAAGTATCTCCAGCACAAACGACCGGCACGACAGAGAGGTAAATTTCAGGGCAGAGCCGGCGGTTGAGGCGAAGCTCCTCGTTGCAGTAGTGATGGCGCTTTTCAAGAGTTGAAAAATCCAGAAATCCAAGGTTCAGCGGCTTTTTGATTTTATAAGCAAGCGACCCGGTAAGGAAAATCCAGGAAATATGTGTCTCCACCACCTCAATAGCTCCAGCAGGATGAGGATATGCCGCTGGACGGTTCAATGCTTCAACCAGGGACTCCATAGCAGTATAAGTGAAAACGCTGAAAAAAGTTTCATTTTGACAATATACATGAGGAAACCGAAGCTGACAAGAATCGTGAGGCCGAATGGATTCCTTTAAAAAAAATGTAAATTGAAGCTTCATTGCAAAATAATGCCACTTCATCACATTCATGTACTCAACTAACCGTTATGATACATCTTACAAGGATACTTTGTCCGACAGATTACTCACCTACGTCGGATAATGCTGTGCGTTATGCCGTTGAATTTGCCCGGAAAGTTGGTGCGCATGTCAGATTTGTGCATATACTCTCTCCCGGAGTTGTTTTTGAGAAACCCGCATTCGCTCCAGAAGAACTGGCAGTTTCTGCTCTTTCCGCAGCTCCTGCAGTTCAGCAGGAAGAAGATGGAGATGCTCTTCCCGACAATTTTTCGCAGGTGCTTATGGCTGAGAAAAAGAAGGGGTTGAATGCCGATTTCCGCGTTCTCAAAGGCGAAGCTCCCAAAGTTATTGCTGAGCAGGCCCACTCCTGGGGTGCTGATTTGATTATTATGGGCTCTCATGGCCGAACAGGTCTGCACAGGATTATGATGGGCAGTGTTGCTGAAGAGGTATTTCGTTGTTCTGATATTCCAGTACTGCTGGTCAAGGAGCAGGCTGCCGCCAAGATTATTGTAGAATAACTGTTTCAATGCCCGAAATCCCTTTTAATTATACGTCTCTACATGTTATGGAACACTTCAGGGAATCAATTCTCGCGCTTATTACCGAAACATCCTCCAACCTGCCGAGTGATGTTCGTTGTGCACTTGCTGCTGCAATTGACCGCGAAGATCCTGCCTCCCAGGCCGGTCTTGCCATGTCAACCATTTCAGTCAATATTGATATGGCCGTTGACAATGTTTCACCGGTTTGCCAGGATACCGGTATGCCAACCTTTTTTATCCACACCCCTCGTGGTGCCGATCAGCTTTTCATGAAACAGGAGATTGAAGCTGCCATTGTGGAAGCTTCCCGAACGGGCAAGCTTCGTCCCAATGCGGTTGATGCCATCACTGGCAAAAATTCCGGCAATAATCTTGGCAGCCATTTTCCCGTTATTCATTTTGAACCATGGGAAAAAGATGAGATTGAAGTGAAGCTTATTTTGAAAGGCGGAGGCTGTGAAAACAAAAACATACAGTATTCACTGCCCGATGTCATTCCCGGCCTGGGAAGTGCTTCGCGTGACCTCGACGGTGTGCGCAAATGTCTGCTTCATGCCGTTTATCAGGCTCAGGGTCAGGGATGCAGCCCTGGTGTTATCGGTGTTGGCATTGGCGGTGACCGTACCAGTGGCTTTGACCTTGCCAAAAAGCAGCTCTTCCGCACCATTGACGACCGCAACCCCGACAGCGAACTTGATGCGCTCGAACAGGATATTTTGGAAAAAGCAAATACCATGGATATCGGCCCCATGGGATTCGGAGGAAAAACCACTCTTTTCGGATGCAAAATCGGCAAATCACACCGTGTTCCGGCAAGCTTTTTTGTCTCTGTAGCCTACAATTGCTGGGCATACCGCAGGCTTGGCGTTCTGCTTGACCCTGCCAAAGGAACCATTGAACGCTGGTATTACAGGGATGCTGATGAGATCACACGAATGGCCAAAGGTGAAGGTATGCCGCTGACCGGAAAAGAGGTAGTTCTTCAGGCACCTGTTACCGAAGAGCAGATACGCAGTCTCAGGGTTGGCGATGTTGTGCTTGTCAACGGAACGATGCACACCGGTCGTGACGCGTTCCACCACTACATTATGCACCACGATCTGCCCGCAGGTCTTGATACAACCGGCGGAGTTCTCTTTCATTGTGGCCCGGTTATCATGAAAAACGATGACGGCAGTTACCGGGTGACCGCTGCAGGCCCGACCACATCGATTCGTGAAGAGCCATTCCAGGCTGATGTTATCAAAAAGCTTGGTTTGAGAGCCATTATCGGTAAAGGGGGCATGGGTCCGAAAACCCTCAAGGGGTTGCAGGAGCACGGAGCAGTTTACCTCAATGCCATCGGAGGCGCGGCGCAGTACTATGCCCGTTGCATTACAAAAGTGACCGGCGTTGATTTTCTTGAAGAGATGGGCGTGCCCGAAGCGATGTGGCATCTGGAGGTCAGCTCATTTCCGGCAATTGTCACCATGGATGCTCATGGCAACAGCCTGCACAGTCTGGTAGAGGAGGAATCGTTCCGCCAACTCGGCACCTTCGCCAACGATACACACTAATCCCGTTTTCTCCTGGTCGTCATGCTCATTTAAATTGAAAAGAGAAAGTTTATGAAAAAAATAAGGTTTATGGATGTCTCTTTCCGGGACGGCTTTCAGTCATGTTTTGGCGCCAGGGTAAAAACAGAAGATTTTTTGCCGGCTCTGGAGGCTGCAGTTCACGCTGGTACCGACAACTTTGAAATAGGCGGCGGTGCCCGCTTTCAGAGTCTCTACTTCTATTGCGAGGAGGATGCCTTTGTCATGATGGACACCGCCCGCAAGATTGTGGGGCCAGATATCAACCTCCAGACACTCTCAAGAGGTGCCAATGTTGTCGGCCTTGTTTCACAGTCCCGCGATATTATTGATCTTCATGCCCGTCTTTTCAAAAAGCATGGCATCACGACCATCAGGAATTTCGATGCACTGATGGATATCCGTAACCTTTCCTATTCAGGACAATGTATTCACAACGCTGGGCTCAGGCATCAGGTTGTTGTGGCCATGATGGGCCTTCCGCCGGGATTGATTGAGACCTACTGCCATACCCCTCAGTTCTATCTCGACAAGTTGCAGGAGATTCTTGATGCCGAAATTCCTTTCGACAGTGTTGCTTTTAAGGATGCTTCAGGCACAACAACTCCTGCGGTTGTTCATGAGACCATCAAGGGTGCAAGAAAGATGCTTCCTGAAGGCACCGAAATCCAGTTCCATACGCATGATACTGCCGGGATGGGTGTCGCCTGCAATTATGCCGCCATTACCGGGGGCGCTGACATTATTGACCTCTCCATGGCACCGGTAAGCGGAGGCACCTCAGAAGTCGATATTCTCACCATGTGGCAGCGGCTCAGGGGTACCGGATACACCCTCGACATCGATCAGGAAAAATACCTTGAGGTAGAGGCACTCTTTATCGATCAGATGTATAAATACTATATGCCCCCCGAAGCGACAGCCGTCAATCCTGTGATCTCCTTTTCGCCCATGCCCGGCGGTGCCCTTACGGCCAATACCCAGATGATGCGCGACAACAATACGCTTCATCTCTTTCCCGCAGTGATCAATAATATGCGGGAGGTGGTTGTCAAGGGAGGTTTTGGTGCTTCTGTCACCCCGGTTTCACAGTTCTATTTCCAGCAGGCATTTGCCAACACTATTCAGGGGCACTGGAAAAAAATTACTGACGGGTATGGCAAAATGGTGCTGGGTTACTTTGGTAAAACTCCAGCCACTCCGGACGAAGAGGTTGTGCGGCTTGCGTCAGAACAGCTTGGTCTTTCTCCAACAGTCGAAGATGTGCACGATATCAACGACCGAAACCCTGAACTTGGTGTTGCCTACAACAAGTCGTTGCTCCAGAACGCCCATATTCCGCAGACTGACGAAAACATTTTTATTGCAGCAACCTGTGGAGCCAAAGGGATTGCCTTCCTGCAGGGTGATTGCTCAACCGGTATTCGCTACAAGGCCGACATTGCTGTTGAAATAAAGGCAACACCAAGGGCGGAGGTGGTGGCCGCTTACCACGAAGCTCACAAACACGACATCCATCAGAAAGAGGTGAACTACCGCCTTGAAGAGCTTTTTTCAAAGCTGCCATCATCACCGGCAGTTCCAGCTCTATCTGCATCAAAGGTCATTTCGATGGCCGGGAACTTCACTGTTTTCGTTGATGGCTCCCCCTATACAGTCTCTTTCGCCGAAGGCTCAGCCATTAATCCCTCTTCCATCACTGCGCCTGAGCTTTCCGCTGCGCCTGCAATACCGGAGGAGTCAGCAGTATCCGTCGGGACACCCGTATCGGCAGTTATGCCTGGCAATGTCTTCTCAATCGCCGTCAAAGTCGGTGAAGAGGTGCGGGAGGGAGAAGAGGTGGCCGTTATTGAAGCCATGAAAATGGAAACCCCGGTCAAGGCTCCCTGTGAGGGTAGAATTCTCTCCATTACTGTCGCCAAAGGGGATACTGTAGAAATGGGAGAGACCATGATGACCATTGGATAGAACCAACGATTCAGGATTTCCGTGTTCAGGCGGATGCTGCATGAACACGGAAATTGCAGAAATCATGAAAAATTTGAAGCTCTCTGTTCACAATACCCTCATCGGCCGTGTCGGAATAGCAGAAGATGACGGGAGCATAACCAATCTTTTTTTTGCAAACGACAAGCTCCCGCTGGGGATTGAACGCGTAGAAACGAAAGGAGTCAGGGAGGCTTTTCGGCAGTTGGACAGTTATCTTGCGGGTAGCCTGAAAGCGTTTTCACTGCCATTGGCTCCTGCCGGGACACCGTTTATGCTGGCGGTATGGCGTATTCTCTCCAAAATTCCTTATGGCACAACGGTGAGCTACAGGGATGTGGCGGTAGCACTCGGAAATCCTTTCGCCGCAAGGGCGGTGGGGATGGCAAATCATCGGAATCCTCTTCCTCTGTTTATTCCCTGCCACAGGGTTATTGGCAGTGACGGTACTCTTGCCGGGTATCGTGGCGGGCTGGCATTGAAAAAATTGTTGCTTGAGCTTGAACGGGGTTGAGTGAGCTGACTTGAGGGGCAATACAAATCGCCCCAAGGATCATGCCATCGGTTGCAACACAAGAACTCCGTGTATTTTAATTTATGGTTTCACTAACACTTCGCAATTCGGGTGAAGATCCATAAAGCGTTCAAGTTCTTCTTCAGGAACCATGCCAGACGAAAGTTCTATTTTTTCGAGCTGTTGCAGGTGCATGATAGGGCGGATGGTGGTAACGAGGGTATTCGAAATATCAAGTTCTTCGAGGTTGGCAAGTTGCTCCAGCGCATCAATAGATGCAAGTGGCGTGCTTGCCATGCTCAGCTCCCGAAGATCGGAGAGCCCTCGAAGTGCTTCAATGCTTTTGATTCCTGTTTTATTGCATCGGAGATATTCGAGACTCTTGAGCCCGGCGAGTGGCGTTATATCGTCAATATTGGAGTTGTCTATGCCAATCTCAATAAGATTCTCGAGGTGACTGATGGGTCGGAGGGAGGCGATACGTGTTTTATAGCAACTGAGCTTTTCGAGGTTGATGAGCTCTTTCAGCGGAGAAAGATCCTTGATACTTGTTTCAGAACAATAAAGTTCTTCAAGGTTAATAAGCTGACAGATTGGTTCAAGTGAGCTGACCTGTGTGCTCGATATCCAGAGAAGTTTCAGGCTTGCAAGGTTGCGCAGGGGTTCAAGCGATGAAAAATCGCAGTCAAATGCGTAAAGGCGTTGCAGCTTTTTAAGATGCAGAAGTGGCTCCAGATTCTCGACGGGGGACTCGTCGCAACGGAGCTGCTGAAGCTTTTCGAGTACCCGAACGGGTAACAAATTATGGATTCGGCGGTTGTCACAACGCAGGTGTGTTGTATCAAAAAAGTTTAGCAGTTCCTGGTCAGATGGCTCCCGGACAATCTTCAGGGTAGTTTTAATGACCTCTTTCCAGTCAGAGGTCAAGGTATTCCACCACTTTTTTCGAAGAGCGCCATCCCGCAGGAGCTCAGCCCGTGAGGTGCGGCGAAGAAACTTAAGTTCATCACCGTTGTTGATGGCCTCTTTTGCACTTTCATGATGAACATTTTCTGCAGAAGGAGCAGCAGGATTGTCGTCGCTGAAATTGAGTTTTTCGGTAAGGCAGCGTGTATACCACTCGGCTTTTTTCTCCTCAATGTTATGATGGTGCAATTCCTGTGATTGCTGGTCAAGTGAGGAGATATCTTCAAAAATGTCGTTCCCGCACCGAGGGCATATAGCACTGTTGAGAGAGAGGGGGAAGCCGCAGACAGGGCACTGATTATAGGTATTTTGCTCCAAAATTATTATGAGATTATTATTGTTGAAAACTTTTTTTTACATGCCACTCAAGCTTGCGATACCACAGGGAAAAGAGGGGGATAAGCTCTTTTTATTTACTACCAACAGCCGTCCGGCAGGAACCTGAAAACATATCGGCAGAAACCATCCACACGAATCGTTCATACAAATAATAAGAAAAAAAAGCGTTACTGCCATAACACAGGGGGAACATTATCGGCAATTATCTCTTAATTGTTATTAAAGATGAGCCGGAAACAGGAGAACGGACAATGGCGGTGACAGAGGGTTGTGATAGAGTCGCAAGAACCGAAAAAATGTACTACTTTGAGGCATCGAACAACCTGATGCTTTCAGTGTGTTGTTATTCGGCTTCCCACAATGTTGTCTCCATTCAAAGGATGAATATTTATCGATATGGATTTTATACACTTACATGCTCATACGCATTATTCGATGCAGAGCAGTCCGATTTTTCCGAATGAGATTTTTGCTGCTGCCGTAAAGTTTGGCATGAAGAGTATTGCGGTCACCGATTATTGCGCAATGTTCAATATGCCGCAGCTTTTCAGTGAGGCAAAACACGCCGGTGTCAAGCTTATTATCGGCAGCGAGCTCTTGCTGCTCGAAACGGATGCGCATCAGCACAGCCGTATTCCTGTCTCCTCTTCACTGGTGCTTCTTGTCCAGAATGATGCGGGATACCGGAACCTCTGCATTCTGCTCTCAAGGGCGGCCAAGGATGGCTTTGTTAATGGTATGCCGCATGTTGAGAGCCGTCTGCTTGAAACCTGTCATGAAGGTCTGGTCGCTCTTTCCGGATATTCATCAGGCAGAACAGGCCGGGCACTCCTTGCCGGGGCCATTGATGAGGCAGAAACTTTTGCAGCCTACTATCAGGAGATTTTTGGAGAGAACTTCTATCTGGAACTGCAGCACCATAACACTCCTTTTGATGACAAGCTCAATGAGCAGACCATTGCCCTGGCAAAAAAATTTTCGGTTGAACTGGTTGCAACCAACAACGTCCACTATCTCGAAAGAAAAGATGCCGACTGTTACAGGGCGATGGTTGCCAATCGAACCAAAGAGAAGCTCTCGAACCAGAATTTGCTGGCACTTGCCGGAAGCGATTATTATCTGAAGTCTTCCGCCGAGATGAGTGCACTCTTCAGTGATGAACATCGGGAGCTGAGCAATACGGTGCTGATTGCCGAAAAATGTTCCTACACTTTCAGTAAAAAAGAGCCTATTCTACCCCATTTTCCTCTTCCTGACGGCTTTGAAAATGAATTTACCTATCTCCGTCACCTGACACTGGAGGGAGCAAAAGAGAAGTATGCTGATGCAGAAGCTGATGGAATCACTGCGGAGGATGTGCGTGCGCGTATAGAGCTGGAACTTGGTGTGATCGAAAAAATGGGATTTAGCTCCTATTTTCTCATTGTCAGCGATCTTATAGCGGCTTCACGGCGGCTTGGCTACTCAGTTGGGCCGGGCAGGGGGTCGGCTGCAGGGAGTATTGTGGCGTATCTGACAGGAATTACACGGATCGACCCGTTAAAATATAAGCTGCTTTTTGAGCGTTTCCTCAATCCTGAGCGCTTGTCGATGCCGGATATCGACATCGACTTTACCCCTGTCGGCAAGCAGAAAGTTCTTGAATATACGGTTGAAAAATATGGTACCGAGAGTGTTGCCAAGGTGATTGCCATTGGTACGTTTGCGGCCAAGGCGGCGATTCGTGATGCAGGAAGGGTGCTGGAGGTTCCGCTGCCTTTGGTCGATAAACTTGCAAAACTGGTTCCGGTCAAGCCAGGCATCACGCTTGAAAAGGCGTTGAGTGAGGCAAAAGAGATGCAGCAGTTTGCCAACAGTACGCCTGAGCTCAAGGAGCTGATGCGGTATGCCCGTGCTCTTGAAGGCCGGGCCCGAAATGTTTCAATGCATGCTGGCGCTGTGGTTATTACCGATGGCCCGCTTGAAGAGCAGGTTCCACTCTACGTCTCCAACAAAATTGAGACTGAGGCAAGAAAATTCGCCGACGAGTTTGATCTTGATGAGCCGGAACATGTCAGGGGAAAAGCTTCTGATGGTCACGATGAAAAGCAGGTGGTTACCCAGTTTGACAAGAACTGGATTGAAACTTCCGGATTGCTCAAGATTGATTATCTCGGCCTTGAAACCCTTGCCGTCATTGATGAAACACTCAGGATGATCAAGCGGCGGCACAACCTTGATATTGAGCTTGAAAAAGTGCCGGTGACCGACCGTAAAACCTTCAAAATTTTTCAGGAAGGCAAGATGGCCGGGATTTTCCAGTTTGAGTCGTCGGGTATGCAGAGCTATATGACACGCTTGCAGCCAACCCAGATTGGTGATATTATTGCCATGAGTGCTCTTTACCGTCCAGGGGCGCTCAATGCGAGGATTGATGAACGGCGCAACGCAGTAGATCTCTTTGTTGACCGCAAGCATGGCAGGGAGGCTATTGATTATATGCACCCCATGCTTGAGGAGATTTTAAAAGAGACTTATGGCGTTATTGTCTATCAGGAGCAGGTGATGCAGATCTCCCAGGTGATGGGCGGGTTCTCGCTTGCCAAGGCCGATAATCTTCGCAAGGCCATGGGAAAGAAGAAGCCTGAAATCATGGAGAAATACAAGGCCGATTTTGTTCAGGGCGCTGTTCTGCAGGGAGTGCATGATACCCTTGCAACACGGGTTTTTGAACTTATGGCAGAGTTTGCCGGTTACGGTTTCAATAAAAGCCATTCTGCGGCTTATGGTGTTCTTGCCTACTGGACAGGCTACCTCAAGGCTCATTATACCATTGAGTTTGTTACGGCGGTCCTGAATAGTGAAATAGGCGATATAGAGCGGATGAAGCATTTGACTGATGAGGCAAAAAGTTTCGGCATATCAACTCTGCCGCCTTCGATCAACAAGAGTGATGCTCTTTTTTCTGTTGAAGATGATGCCCAGGGGCGGTCATATATCCGCGTAGGGCTAAGTGCCATCAAGCAGGTTGGTGGCGCGGCAAGAGCGGTCGTAACCTCAAGGCTCCGCAGAAAACGTGACTTTGTCAACCTGTTTGATTTGGCCGTCTCGGTTGATCTGAGAGTCGTGAACCGCAAGGCGCTGGAGTGCCTGATTCTTTCGGGCGCGTTTGACGAACTTGACCGGCATCGTGCCCGACTGATCGCCAATGTCGATAAAGCGATCAAATTCGGGCAGATGCAGAATCGTTCAGTGACGCTGGGTCAGTGTGGCTTTTTTTCTGCCGAAGAGGGTACCCAGCTTGAAGAGGCGCACTATCCCGATATGGAGAATGCCGAGATGATGCCTGAAGCTGAAAAGCTCCTTCACGAAAAAAGACTGGTCGGTTTTTATCTGAGTCATCATCCCCTTTCCCCTTATCGTCGTGATTGGGAGGCTTTTGCAACGCTTCAACTGCAGGCTAAAGAGGTTGTTGCGGCAAAGCAGTACAAAGTTATTGGTGTTATTGTATCAGTGAAACCTTACCAGGACAGGAAAGGAAAGCAGATGCTTTTTGGCTGTATTGAGGACTTTACGGGCAAGGCTGATTTTACGGTGTTTGCCAGTCTCTACGAGCAGTATGGCCATCTCATAAAGCCTGAAGAGGCGCTGATGCTTGTTGCCGAAGGTGAGGTGAGTGGCGGAATGCTCAAACTGCTTGTCAGGGATGTTGTGCCGATCAAAAAGGTCAGAAATAGCCTGATCAAAAAAATTATTCTTAAAGTTGATGCGGATGATCAGGTGCAGATGGAAAAACTTGGCAGGGTCAAAAAAATATTTGAATCATCCAGGGGTGGCACACCGGTAGAATTCGAGGTAAAAGCACAGTCTGGCGGAAATATTGAAACGATTGCTATCTTTGCACGAAGCACCCCCATTGATGCAGTGGAAAGTACGATTGAAAAGCTTGATGAAATTCTTGGCCCCGACAATGTGCGGATTTCCGGGTAATACGGGTTAATTGTAATTTTTTTGTTAGCTTCCCGACTGACTGATTGTAATTTGGACGTTAAGACTACTATTAATTTAAACTGGTATATAAACAATGAGTGGAAAATATCTTGTGGCAACAGACCTGAACTTTCAGGCAGAGATTCTTGATTCAGATAAAGTTGCATTGGTTGATTTCTGGGCTGCCTGGTGTGGCCCTTGCAAGGCGCTTGCCCCTACTATCGAACAGCTTGCCAGCGATTATGATGGAAAAGCTGTTATTGCTAAAGTTGATGTTGATGACAACCCGGCTACTGCGGCCAAATATGGCATCAGAAGCATTCCTTCGTTGCTCATTTTCAAAAACGGTCAGGTTGTAGACCAGATGATGGGAGCCTTGCCGAAGAGCGCGATCGCGAAGCAACTCGACAAGCATCTCGGCTGACAGAGCGGAACCACGAAACCTGCTATTCCTGGGCTAACGACCCGGGTAGCAGGTTTTTTTATCTAATTACCATCCTGAAAAACATTATGGAGAGCAGCGTACGCGATCTTATTATCATGGGCACTGGTCCTGCGGGTTATACAGCCGCTATTTATACTGGAAGGGCTAATTTCAAACCTCTGGTTATTGAGGGATTTCAGCCTGGCGGTCAGCTTATGATTACAACAGATATCGAGAATTTTCCCGGTTTCCCTGAAGGTATCAACGGGCCTGAGCTGATGGGAAAAATGCGCGAGCAGGCCGCAAAGTTTGAAGCAGAGTTTATCGCCGGGAGCGTTACCGAGGTTGATCTTTCGAGAAGTCCATTTTGTCTGGCGCTTGAGGATGGGCAAGAATTTTTGACCCATGCACTCATTGTTGCAACCGGCGCAAATGCCAAATGGCTTGGCATAGAGTCGGAAGAGCGTTACCGTGGCAAAGGAGTCTCTGCCTGCGCAACCTGCGACGGTTTTTTCTTCCGTGACTGCAATGTCTTTGTTGTCGGGGGAGGCGATACCGCAATGGAGGAGGCTCTTTATCTGACCAAGTTCGCTTCTCATGTTACTCTTGTGCATCGCCGCGAAGAGTTCCGTTCATCGAAAATCATGAGTCTTCGAACCAGAAAAAATCCGAAAATCAGCATGATGCTCAATGAGGTGGTTGATGAAATTCTTGGTGACGGTGAAAAAGTAACCGGAATCAGACTTAAAAATGTCTTGACTGGAGAACTTTCAGAGCATGCCTGCGATGGTGTTTTTCTGGCTATCGGTCATGCACCCAATACAGGGTTGTTCAAAGACCAGCTCGATCTTGATGACTACGGCTATATTAAAACCAAAAAATCATCGACAGAAACCAATGTAGTGGGGGTTTTTGCCTGTGGCGATGTTCAGGACTATGTTTACCGTCAGGCGGTCACGGCTGTGGGTACAGGATGTATGGCGGCTGTTGATGCAGAGCGGTTCCTTGAATCGATACGTTGAACGTCACCAGACCCCGCTCTCAGGCGAGCAGACTGTTGAAATAGTCCTCAAGAACCTTGTCGAAGCCGTAGGCGAGTTCGACTTGCCCGGCTTCATTCCGGGAAAACCACCGGAGCATCTGCCCTTCATGCAGGGTAATGTTCTTGAGATCAAAATCGGCCTCGTTCATAAAGACATACTCAGTTCGATCTGAAAAGTTGTAGACACGAAAAAGTGCACACCCCTCAACATTGACTTCGATCTCTTCGAGCATCTCCCTGACAATGCACTCTTCTGCAGTTTCATTGTCTTCAATATGCCCTCCAGGTAAATCCCACAGTCCGGGGTAAGGTATTGTGGGAATGTTATCTCTCAGCACCAGCAATACCTGATGCGCGTTATTGTACAAAATGATGCTGGCACCGAGGTGTTTCATGCCGTTGTTTCAGGATCCTCGGAACTCCTGGACGGCGACTGAACGGAAGAGTTCTTGAGGTTCTTTTTGGTCAGTTTAACAACGAGGGCACCCACTCCAAAGGTCAACGCTCCTACAGCGGCACCGGTCAAGGCATGAAGAACCAAAGGGATGCCAAGGATTGGCAGCAGCAGTGCAGGGCCTGACGGCAGTTCTGGAAGGGTTATTGGTTTCTGAGGCTGTTGTGAATTATCTTCAGGCATAATGGTCAAGGATGAGAATAATATTGAAGCAAAAATAATCCAGTGCTTGTCACCGCGACTCGATGGGGCAATATAAGCATCTCTATGCGATAAATAAATCTTCTCGCAGCAAGCGGCAGCGAAATCAACCCATGGAAATTTTGCCACAATGGTTCTAAATATGTTCGGACTTAATCATCTTCCTCCTCAGCTTT
>JBMOIS010000033.1:0-28042 GCA_049317185.1 Chlorobium sp.
GCCTCAAAGAAACCCTAAAGAAAAGCTGCTTGCCTTAATTAAGGAGCAGCCCGATTTTAGTGTTAAAGCTATGGCGGATCTCTGTGATATGAGTATTAACAGCGATCAGCATCACCTCAATACACTTAGAACTTATTCGTAAATAAATCAAATGGTACTCGACGGATACAAATAGCATCAGTTGTGCCAATTATTGTTCATTTGGATACGGTTATTCTTGTTTAAAAAGAGCAAAATTAGTAGATGTGGTCAAACTCGGCTTATTTACGAACAAGCTCTTAAAGCCGCAGGTAAAATCCATCATGTTGGTCCGACCAAATCGGGACATTGGGAAATGCTAAATATTGATAACACTGGTTCGCCAGAAACTGGGAGGGCTGGGGTATGAGTTAAGCGTCGCCCTCTACATTCACCCCGCTGATTGTGCTGCGGATTGTGGAGACTGTTGAGTTGGTTACCCGATGTTTGCTGTCAAGTAATGATGTGATGGTGCCACAAAGCACAAAAACGTCGGAGAAAATCATCACAGTGCTTGATCACAACCATTTCAATGACCATTGCAGAACTGGCAAAAGCTCTTGGCCTCTCAACTCGTTCAATTGAGCGTCATCTGCAAAAGTTGGTAAAAAGAGGGTCGGTTACGTCGTATAAACCCGCAAAAGGGCGGTTATTGGAATGTGGTAAAGTGATAGTTATATTGGCACTCTGAGCGCTCTGAGTCATGTTCTGAATTGCTGAAAAAATATCAGCTTACTTCTAAATCATGGAAAAGAGTTGTACGTTGATGTTCATCAGAATCATGAACACCCTCTCACACGCACTCCCGAAAAAGCACTGAAAAAGTTAAGAGGCATTTAAAAAAAAGCACATCAATGAATGAGGTCACACACAACAAAATAGTATCCTTTATCTGGGGCATAGCCGACGATGTCCTCCGTGACCTCTTCAAGCGGGGCAAATACCCCGACGTCATTCTCCCCATGTGTGTCATCCGCCGCATGGATGCCGTGCTTGAACCGACCAAACAAGCCGTGCTCGACATAAAAAAGCTGCTCGACGATGCAGGAATCACCGAACAGCGTGCAGCACTTTGTAATGCTTCAGGGCAGGCATTCTACAACACTTCGCAGTTTACCCTGCGCGACCTCAAATCACGCGGCAGTCAGCAGCATCTGCTTGCCGATTTCGAAGACTACCTCAACGGCTATTCGTCCAACGTCCAGGACATTCTCGAAAACTTCAAGTTCCGCAACCAGCTCTCCACACTCTCCAAAGCTGACGCTCTCGGCACACTCATCAACAAGTTTCTCGACCCTGAAATCGACCTCACTCCCGCAGGTATCGACAACCACGCAATGGGTACCGTCTTCGAGGAACTCGTCCGCAAATTCAATGAGGATAACAACGAAGAGGCCGGTGAGCACTGGACACCCCGCGACGCCGTGCGCCTGATGGCCAACCTTGTCTTTTTGCCGATTGAGGATAAGCTCAAGTCGGGTACCTACCTGCTCTGCGACTGCACCTGCGGTACCGGCGGTATGCTCACCGTTGCCGAAGAGACCGTTTTATCCATAGCCGAAAAGCATCAGCAGGATATCCAATGCCTCCTTTACGGGCAGGAGATCAATCCCGAAACCTACGCCATCTGCAAGGCCGACATGCTGCTCAAAGGGGAGGGCGAAAACGCCGACCACATCGTTGGCGGCGCTGAATGGTCAACCCTCTCGCACGACGCCTTTCCCTCCCGTGTTTTCGACTTCATGCTCTCCAATCCCCCCTACGGCAAGAGCTGGAAAAAAGATCTCGAAGCGATGGGCGGCAAAGAGGGGATGCGCGACCCCCGCTTCAGGGTGATGCACCAGGGCGAAGCGCTCTCACTCGTCACCCGCTCCAGCGATGGGCAGTTGCTCTTTTTAGCCAATCTGGCCTCCAAAATGAACCAGAGCTCCGCACTCGGCAGCCGCATCGCCGAAGTCCATAACGGCAGTTCGCTCTTTACTGGTGACGCCGGACAGGGCGAAAGCAACATCCGCCGCTGGCTCATCCAAAACGACTGGGTCGAAGCCATTGTTGCCCTCCCCCTCAACCTCTTTTACAACACCGGCATTGCCACCTACATCTGGGTGCTCACCAACCGCAAACCTGCACGCCGTGAGGGTTTTCTCCAGCTCATCGACGCCACCCAGTGGTTCAAGCCGCTCCGCAAAAACCTCGGCAAAAAGAACTGCGAACTCTCTCAGGAAGATATTGACCGCATCCTCAACACCTTTCTTGATTTCGAAGAGAGACCTGAATCAAGAATTTTCCCCAATGAGGAGTTCGGCTACTGGAAAGTAACGGTTGAACGCCCGCTCCGGCTTCACAGCCAGCTCACCATAAAAGCCATAGAGAGCCTCCGCTTTGCCTCCGGTGATGAAGAGATCCGTTCCACCCTCTACGAAGAGTTTGGCGATGACCTCTTCACCAGTTTCAGCAAGATTGCGACCGTACTCGAAAAGCGCTTTACCGATTGGGGGAGCGACGAAGAGGAGAGTGACGATGAAGAGAGTGGCAGCAAAAAAGGGCTGCCCGAAAAAAAGAAAAAGAAGCTGCTTGACCCGAAGACATGGGAGCGAGACGGCAGGCTGGTTGAAACCGCTTATGCCCTGCGTACCATCCTTGGTGAACAGCTTTTCGAAGACCACAACATCTTCCGCCAGAATGTCACCGCAGCACTTATGCAGGGAAGTATCAAGCTGCCCGCAGCCGATCTGAATAAAATAGTGAAAGCGGTAAGCTGGAGGGTAGAAACCGCTCCCCCCGTCATTGCCAAAATGCACAAGCCCGGCAAGAACGAAGCTGAACCGCTCTACGGTCTTTACGATGCTGTGACCCCAACAGGAAAGCCCGTTATTGTCGAATACGAACCCGACTCCGATCTGCGCGACACTGAACAGGTGCCGCTTCTTGAAGAGGGAGGTATTGAAGCCTTCATCCGTCGCGAAGTGCTGCCCTACACCCCTGACGCTTGGATAAAAGAGAGCGCCACCAAAATCGGCTACGAAGTCAGCTTCACTCGCCACTTCTACAAACCACAGCCGCTCCGCACACTCGAAGAGATCACGGCTGACATTTTTGCCATTGAGCAGGAGGCCGAAGGGCTGCTCGACGGACTGCTGAAGGGAGGGACGCGATGAACAAGAAGATCGGACACTCAAGGCAGGAGCCGCAACTTCCCGGAACCGTAGCGTACAACGAGGCACTCCTTCTTTCGGATCTGCGGAAACTTATCCAATCAGCCCGCCAACGGATCGCTACAGCGGCCTATTCTACCCAAACCTTGCTCTCCTGGCATCTGGGGCAGCGAATGCTCAAGGAAAACCTGCACGGTGCTCGTGCGGCCTATGGCAAGCAGATTCTCGTAACCGTGTCACGAGAATTAACCGCCGAATATGGGCGCGGTTTCAGTTATCCCGAACTCACCCGCATGGTACAGTTCCCCCAGCTCTTTCCGGAAGAGTCAATTGTTGTGACGCTGTCACAACAATTGAGCTGGTCTCACTTTCATGCCCTGCTACCCATCAAGGATTCCCTCGCCCGCGACTTCTATGCCGAAATGTGCCGCATTGAACGGTGGGATGTTCGCACCCTGCGCCGGAAGATTGGCGGTCTCCTGTACGAACGAACAGCCCTGTCGAAAAAGCCCGCAGCCGTCGTGGCCGCAGAGATCGGGAAGCTGCGCGAAGGTCAGTTGACGCCCGATCTTGTCTTTCGCGATCCCTACCTGCTCGACCTGCTCGGGCTGAACGGTGCCTACAGCGAGCGCGATCTCGAAAGTGCCATTCTGCGAGAGATTGAGGGTGTTTTACTCGAGCTGGGCACCGGTTTTACCTTCGTGGCTCGGCAGAAGCGCATGAGCGTTGGCAAAGACGACTTTCATCTCGATCTGCTCTTCTATCATCGTCACCTGCACCGCCTGATAGCGGTTGAGCTCAAGCTGGAGTCGTTCCAGCCAGCCCACATTGGCCAGATGGAACTCTACCTCCGCTGGCTGGACAAGTACGAACGGCTTGCTGGTGAAGAGGCTCCAATCGGACTCATCCTTTGTTCAGCAGCCGATGCCGAACAGGTAGAACTGCTTGAGCTGGACGCCAAATCTATCCGCGTGGCCGAGTATCTTACCGAGCTGCCACCGCTTCCCCTGCTTCGCGCCCGTCTTCAGCAGGCCATCGCGCACGCACGGGAGAGCGCTGTCCGCCAACTGCTCAACGAAGGAGGTAAGCCATGATTGCTGACCTCAAACCCTATCCGGCATACAGGGAATCCGGTCTGCTGTGGCTCGGGAAAGTGCCGGAGCATTGGGATGTAAAACGGTTAAAATTATTATTGAGAGAAGTTGATTGCCGTTCATCAACCGGTAAAGAACAATTGCTTCGTGTTTCCCAGTATACCGGTGTGACAGTACGAAAATCGATGGATGGTACCGATTTGCCAGACAGTCGTGCTGCTTCGCTTATCGGGTATAAACGAGTGATGCCCAATGATCTCGTAATCAATATCATGCTTGCATGGAATGGCAGTATGGGTGTTTCCCGTTATGAAGGCATTGCCAGTCCCGCGTATTGTGTTTACCGGTTTAATTCAGGTGTCCTTCCTTTGTATTATCATGAACTTCTCCGTATTCCGCTTTACAAAGGTCGGATCAAAGCTACATCAACAGGGGTAGTCGAAAGTCGCCTTCGGCTTTATTCTGATGATTTGGGTTGTATTGAAGCAATTCTTCCGCCACTTGACGAGCAGGCGGCGATTGTGGGCTTTCTCGGCTGGGCAAACGGGCAACTGGAAAAAGCCATCCGGGCAAAGCGCAGGGTGATTACGTTGCTCAACGAACAGAAGCAGGCTATCATTCACCGTGCTGTCACTCGTGGTCTTGACCCCTCCGTTCCACTCAAACCCTCTGGTATTCCATGGCTTGGCGATATTCCGGAGCATTGGGATGCACCGCTTAATCAGAGAGTTTTTCGTGAGCAGATTCGCCCTCATGGTGATTTGCCTGAATTGCAACTCTCACTCTCACAGCGTGATGGATTGATAGCCACTAAAGATATGCAGGAACGTTCGTTGCAGACAGCCTCTTTCGACAATTGGAAGGTTACATTGCCCGGTGACTTGGTTCTGAATCGTTTCAAAGCACATTTGGGAGTGTTTTTTGCATCTACGCTTCGTGGTATAGTCTCTTTTCATTATGGCGTGTTTGCGCCACGACGTGAGCTTTATTCAAAGTATTTCGAATTACTGTTTCACACCTATCCATACAGAACAATCTATGCAGGGCGTTCGAATGGCATGACCGTTGGCCTTCAGAATCTGTCGAATCAAAACTTTTATTCTGTCAGATGTTTAGTGCCTCCGGTTCAAGAGCAATTAGAAATTGTTGCCCACATAGAGCGTGAGACAGAAACATTGAATACAGCCATCTCCCGCTTCGAGCGTGAAATCGAACTGCTTCGCGAATATCGCACCCGCCTTGTTGCCGATGTTGTAACCGGCAAACTCGATGTGCGTGAAGCTGCGGCAAAATTGCCCGATGAAGTACAGACTCTTGAATTCGAGGACGATCTGGCTGCTCTGGAAGAGGATGTGGATAGCACACTATAGATGAATGGAGTGATTGTTATTGCTACTTGACGGGCACTTGATAAAACGGTATTTGTTTCGCTTATATGGTTCGCTAAATAATTGTTTTTATGTGGATTAGTGCTTTTTTATTTTACTTGACGGTTACTTGATGGAGAGCATCCTATGACCACCGATATCAGCGAAAAAGGGCTTGAAACCCTCATCATGCGCCACATGACCGGTACAGACGGTTTTGCGCCATCTACCGTTCTGGTTGAACAGTCACCACCATCCTACGGCGGAACCGGATATATCGCAGGCACTCCAAAAGAGTATGACCGTTCATACTCGCTTGATGTTTCGCAGCTCTTTGCTTTTTTGCGTGCCACGCAGCCCGAACTATTCGGAAAGCTTGCCCTGGCAGAGGCGAACAATGCGGGGGATATCAACCGCCTCAAGTTTCTTGCCCGCCTCTCCACCGAAATCGGCAAGCGGGGTGTGATTGATGTGCTGCGCAAGGGCATTGAGCACGGGGCCCTTCACTTCGATCTTTTCTACGGTACACCCTCGGAAGGCAACCTGAAGGCTTCCGGTCTGCACGCGCTGAACCGCTTCTCCATCACGCGCCAACTGGCCTACAGCACGGATGAGACCCGCCGCTCTCTTGATCTCTGCCTCTTTATCAATGGTCTGCCCATTGCCACCTTTGAGCTGAAGAACAGCCTCACCAAACAGACCGTGGCCGATGCAATTGAGCAGTACCGGCGCGACCGCAGCCCGCGTGAGCAGCTTTTCGAGTTTGGCCGCTGCGTGGTGCACTTTGCCGTGGACGACAGCGAGGTGCAGATGTGCACGGAGTTGCGCGGCAAGGGCTCATGGTTCCTGCCCTTCAACAAGGGCTATCACGATGGTGCGGGCAACCCTCCCAATCCGAATGGCATCAAGAGCGACTATCTCTGGAAAGAGCTGCTTACTCCGGCAGGGCTCACCAACATCCTTGAGAACTATGCGCAGATTGTTGAGGAAAAAGATGAGCGGAGAGGGAGAAAAAAACGTCGTCAGGTCTGGCCCCGTTACCATCAGCTTGGCGTGGTGCGTCAGGCTCTGGCGGATGTGCAGCAGTTTGGGGCAGGGAAGCGTTACCTCATCCAGCACTCCGCCGGGAGCGGCAAATCAAACTCCATTGCTTGGCTTGCGCACCAGCTTATCGGGCTGAAGCGGGAGGGCAGGGAAGTGTTCGACTCCGTGATTGTTGTTACCGACCGCCGGATTCTTGATGACCAGCTCCAGAAAACCATTCGCCAGTTCATGCAGGTTGGTGCCACGGTAGGTCATGCCCGCCAATCCGGTGACCTCCGCCGCTTCATTCAGGAGGGGAAGAAGATCATTGTTTCAACCGTGCAGAAGTTCCCCTTCATCCTCGACGAAATCGCCATGGAGGCAGCTCGAACCTTTGCCATTATCATTGACGAGGCGCACTCAAGCCAGGGAGGCAAGACATCGGCAGCAATGAGTCAGGCACTTGCCGGCAAGAATACCTCTGACGTTGAAGAGCCTGATCCTGAAGATACGGTGAACGAAGCGCTGGAAAAACGCATGGCAGCCCGCAAAATGCTGACCAACGCCAGCTATTTCGCCTTCACGGCAACGCCCAAGAACAAAACCCTTGAAATGTTTGGCGAAGCACTGCCGCCTGATGCCGAAGGAAAGGTGAAACATCGCCCATTCCACAGCTACACCATGAAGCAGGCTGTCGATGAGGGATTTATCCTCGATGTGCTCAAGAGCTACACCCCCGTCGAGAGCTACTATAAATTGATCAAGAAGATTGAGGATGACCCGGAATTCGACACCAAAAAAGCAAAAAAGAAACTGCACCGGTACGTCGAAAGCCACGATCACGCCATACTGCTCAAGAGCGAGATTATGGTGGATCACTTTCACGAGCAGGTGCTGGCCGCCAACAAAATAGGAGGTCAGGCGCGTGCCATGGTGATTACAAGTGGTATTGAACGGGCGATTCAGTACTTTCATGTTTTCCAGAACTATCTCATGGAACGCAAGAGCCCCTACAAGGCGATTGTGGCCTTTTCAGGAGTGCACGATTATGATGGTACGCAGGTCAGTGAAGCATCGCTGAACGGTTTCCCTGGCAGTGATATCGCCGACAAGATCAAGAACGACCCATACCGATTCCTCATCTGTGCCGACAAGTTTCAGACCGGCTATGACGAGCCTTTGATGCATACCATGTATGTCGATAAACTCCTTTCAGGCATCAAGGCGGTGCAGGCACTCTCGCGCCTCAACCGCTCACACCCGCTGAAGTACGACTGCTTTGTCCTCGACTTCCAGAACAACTTTGAAACCATTGCATACGCATTCCAGGACTACTACCGCACCACGCTGCTGGCCGAAGAGACCGATCCGAACAAACTGAACGACCTCAAGAGAGATCTCGACAACGCGCAACTCTATACACCCGATCAGGTGCAGCAGCTTGTTTCGCTCTTTCTTGGCGGTGCCGACCGTGACCAGCTCGACCCGATCCTCGACAACTGTGTTGCACTCTATACCAGTTCGCTCGATGAGGAGGGGCAGGTGAAATTCAAGGGCAATACCAAAGCCTTCTGCCGCTCATACAGCTTCCTCTCCTCAATTTTGCCCTACAGCAACGCTGCATGGGAAAAGCTCTCGATTTTCCTGAACCTGCTTATTCCCAAACTTCCGGCTCCGGTGGAGGAGGATCTTTCGAAAGGTATCCTCGACGCTATCGACATGGACAGCTACCGCGTCGAGAAGAAAGCGATGCAGAAAATCTTTCTTCAGGACAGCGATGCCGAAATAGAGCCAATACCGATGGAGGGCGGCGGTCACAAACCGGAACCGAAGCTCGACCGACTGAGCAACATTCTCAAAAGCTTCAACGACCGATGGGGCGGGCAACTGCAAGACCCCGAACGCCAGACCAAACGCATCCGCGACGACATTGCACCAAAAGTAGCCGAAAGCACAGCCTACCGGAACGCGAGGGAAAATACTCCGCACACCGCCCGCATGGTACACGACGAAGCACTCGGCAAGGTGATGCAACTCATCCTGAAAGACGACACCCAGTTCTATAAACTTTTCGTCGAAAACGAATCCTTTCGCCGCGAACTCGGCGATGTAGTCTACGCAATGACAAACGGCTGACTAACGGAGGCACTTAAACATAGGCGACAGGAAGAGCGATAATCTCGGCTGAAAGTGGAATATCGCGTTCGACAAGGCAAAGCAGCGCACCCTGCCCTATGGGGTGCCCCAGTTTGTTCAGTACATCGAAACGAAGACGCGTATTCTGTGATGGCGATGCAGTTTTTTTTATCTCGACGGGAAAGAGCCGGTCTCCAGACTCGATAAGCAGATCAATCTCCTGCTGATCGGTATCACGATAAAAATAAAAGTTGCATTCGAGACCGTTATGCCACCAGCTCTTGATCACCTCTCCAATCACCCAGGTTTCAAGTATTGCCCCTGACATGCTTCCCGCTTCGAGAGAGCCCGGATCAGGCCAACGGGTCAGATAGGCAGCAAACCCGGTGTCCAGAAAATAGAGTTTCGGTGTTTTGACCAGACGTTTCGTCAGATTGGTATGATAAGGCTGCAAAATGAACACCAGTCCGGAAGCCTCCAGTACAGACATCCATGCCTTGGCTGTCTTGTTATCAACTTCAACATCACGGGAAAGGCTGGCATAATTGAGTAATTGCCCCGTACGGGCAGCAACAGCAACCAAAAAACGGTGAAATGCCATGTGGTCTGAAACTTTCAAGAGATCCTGAACATCACGTTGAATGTAGGTCTGGATATATGAGCGATAGAACAAATCTCTCACCTTTGCACCTTGCTCATGAACGCGTGGGAACGAACCCATCCAGATCATCCGGTACAAATCCATCAATGACAGCGGTGATGAGGAGCGTGCAGCTTCAAGCCACTCGTCTGTGGGCATAAATGGTCGCGAAGATGACGCTTTTCCGGTAAGCTCGGCATGGGAGAAGCCAAGCAGGTCTATAATGGCGACCCTTCCCGCAAGGCTTTCGGTTATGCCCCGCATCAGATGAAACTTCTGCGATCCGGTGAGCCAGAACATCCCGTTGCGTTTCTCTCGATCGACAACGATCTTGATTGCACTGAATAACTGCGGGGCGTACTGGATTTCATCAATAATCAACGGCGGTTGCCAGGTTTGCAGAAAAAGTGCAGGATCACGTTGAGCAAGAGTGCGGGCATCAAGATCGTCGAGTGTCACATAGTTCCGTCCTGTTACAGCACGATCACCGGCACATAATTCAAGCAGGGTTGTTTTACCAACCTGTCGCGGTCCGGTAACCAGCAGCACCGGAAAGCTTTCGCTGACCTTGTGGATGGTTTGTTCTGATGTTCGACGATACATGGGTCGTTTATTATGGAATTCAATTCCAAGATAAACGGAACAGGTGTAAAAACCAATTCCGGCTTGTTCAATATCTTGCATTGAACACTATCAACACCTTTCATTTTGAATTATAACGTCGTTAGTGGTTCATAAAAATACACGAATATGATTTCTCATACACACAAAAGAGAGCCTACCATGCCTCTTGGAAATGAGAGATTCTTATGCACCGATAGCCGTTTGTTCTTATTTCGCCCATGTCATCCATGCAATCCTTCACGAACTTTTTTGCCGGTTCACTCCTTGTGTGCATATTGCATGAAACGGAGAAGGGATAGTCTATGATAATCAGCGCAAGCAGAAGAACTGATATACCGGCATTTTATGGCGAGTGGCTGGTGAATCGCCTGCGGGCAGGGGAGGTGCTGGTGCGTAACCCCATGCAGTCGAAGCAGGTGAGCCGGATTTTGCTTACACCTGATGCTGTTGATGCGATTGTTTTCTGGACGAAAAATCCTGAAAACTTTCTCTCCCGTTTGCCGGAGATTGATGCTTTGGGGTATTCGTATTATTTCCTGTTCACGCTGACTCCCTATAATGCGACGCTTGAGCCGGGTGTACCGGAAAAGGGTAAAATTCTTGAGGTGTTTCGGCAGCTCTCCCGATTGATTGGCCCTGAAAAGGTGGTGTGGCGGTACGACCCTGTTGTTCTGACGGATCGTTTTACTCCTGAATGGCATACAGCAGCGTTCAGCCGAATTGCTGGTGAACTCTCTGGATACACGGAGCGCGGCATCATCAGCTTTCTTGACGACTATCGTAAAATCAGAAGCCGGATGCGGGATATTCGCTATGTTCTGCCTGATACAGCGGCGATGGGGGAGATTGCCGCTCGTTTTGCCGATATCGCATGCAAGCAGGGAATTGCGCTCTTTACCTGTTGCCATGATATCGACCTTTCGCGCCATGGTATTATGCACAGTCGTTGCATTGATGCCGAACTCATTGAACGCATCTCCGGTCGCCGACTGTTGCGGGTAAAAAAGGATAGCAGCCAGCGTCATGCCTGCGGCTGTGTCGAGAGTCGCGATATCGGGAGCTACAACACCTGCGGGCATGGCTGCCTTTACTGTTATGCGATGTCGAGCCATGCCAAAGTCTTGGCTGCCTGCAAGAGCTGCGATCCGTTATCGCCGTTGCTGTGCGATGCACTGCGGGGAGATGAAGTTGTTACGACTGTGGCGGTTCGAAAGCACATCCCATCAGCGGCCTCTTTGCCAAGCGCAGGATTTCGTCAGGAGGATCTGTTTTTGTCGCTGGATATCTTGCCTGTTGTAGGTGTTGCTGGCGATGAGAGAGCACAAGGTGCCCATGGTGATTGATGTTTCCCCTACAGCTTCTTCCCCTTCAGCCGCAACGAATTGCTGACCACCGACACGCTGCTGCCAGCCATGGCAAGGCCCGAAAAGACCGGGTTCAGGAAGATCCCCCACAAAGGAAACAGTGCCCCGGCGGCCAGCGGAATGCCGATGATGTTATAGATAAAGGCCCAGAAGAGGTTCTGGCGGATGACGCGCATGGTGGCGCGTGCGAGGGTAATGGCCTGGGCAACCTTGTTGATGTCGCCCTTGAGCAGGGTGATTCCAGCCGACTCAATGGCAACGTCTGTCCCGGTAGCCATGGCAATGCCGACATCGGCCTGGGCAAGCGCCGGAGCGTCGTTAATGCCGTCGCCAGCCATCACCACTTTTCTGCCCTCTGACTGCAACTCCCTGATTGTTTTTACCTTGTCCTGGGGCAGCACTTCGGCAATCACCTCGTCAATGCCGACCTGCTTTGCTATAAAGCGTGCAGCCGGAAGGTTATCACCGGTGAGCATAATTACTCTTACTCCCTTGCGTTGCAGTGATGCAACAGCCTCCCTTGCGCGAGGTTTGACGGTATCGCCGAGGGCAATCAGCCCAGTGGTTCTGCCGTTCTCTTCAATCAGGACAACGGTTTTCCCCTCTTCCTGAAGTTTTTGAAGCTCGGGCATTGTTTTTTCGCTTTCAATCGGCTTGCGAATGGTTACGGGAGTGCCGTTAATCTTTGCCGAAACGCCAATCCCTTCAAGGGCCCTGAAATCAAATATTTCGCCAGGGTTAAGCTGCTGTTTGCGGGCGGCTTCCGCAATTGCCTGCGCCAGCGGATGTTCCGAACGACTCTCAACGGTGGCAGCGAGTTGCAGCAGGGAGGTGACGCTTCTCTCTTTGTCGAGCGAAATAATGTCAGTTACCTGCGGATTTCCGGTGGTGATGGTGCCGGTCTTGTCGAACACAACCGTATCAACGGTGCTGAGTTTTTCGAGGCTTTCCGCATTGCGAATCAAAATGCCGTATTCCGCGCCCTTGCCGATGCCGACGATGATGGCCGTTGGTGTGGCGAGCCCGAGCGCACAGGGGCAGGCAATCACCAGAATGCCGACCATGCCCATAATGCCGTAGGAGAGGCTGGTTGAAAAGCCGAGATATGCCGTGCCAACCGTCAGCCAAATCAGAAAGGTGAGCAGCGCCAAAACCAGCACAACCGGCACAAAAATACCGGCGACTTTATCGGCAATCTGCTGGATGGGCGCTTTCGACCCCTGCGCATCTTCGACCATTCTGATGATGCGGGCAAGCACAGTCTCCGAGCCAACGCTGGAGGCGTTATAGGTGAACGATCCCTGTTTGTTGATGGTGCCGCCAATCACCTTGTCGCCCTCCTTTTTGTCGACCGGTATCGATTCGCCGGTCACCATTGATTCGTCAATGGATGAGTATCCCGCCTTGATCATGCCGTCAACCGGGAGTTTTTCGCCGGGCTTCACGATAATGGTATCGCCCTTTCTCACCAGCTCAACCGGGATCTCAATCTCCATGCCGCTTCTCTGCACCAAGGCCGATTTTGCCTGCAAATTGATCAGCTTTTCGATAGCCTCACCGGTCTTCATCTTCGAGCGGGCTTCGAGATATTTCCCCAGCAGGACGAAGCCGATAACGACAATGGTAACATCAAAGTAGGTCGAATCGGGTGCATGGAGGAACTCTTTCACCGGGGTAATCAGGGTGATGAGTGCACTGTAGAGGTAGGCCGTCACCGTCCCAATACCGATCAGGGTATCCATACTTGCCGCTCCGCTCCTTACAAACATCACAATGCCATGCAGAAATGGCCTGCCAGTACGAAAAACCATCCAGGTAGAAAGCAGCATGAAAACGATATTCAGGTGCTCCATGGAGAGAGGCAAATGCGGGATGGCGTGCACAAACATGGAACCGATATCCCACATCATGAGGAGAAAAACCAGCAGGGCTACGGGCAGCGCAAATTGTACCTTTCTGAGCTGAGTATGCAGCTCTCTCTCTTTTTCCTCCCTCTTCTTTGTGGAATCGGTGGCTGCTGTAGAAAGAGCGACTGGAGGTTCTTCAATCTCCAGCGAATAGCCATATTTGTTGATCACCTCATTGAGCGCCTCGGGTGTTAGACCGTTGTCCTGAAACTCAACCTTCGCCGTTTCGGTCGCCAGATTGACATTGACCTCTGTAATGCCCTCAACTTTTGAGAGCTTTTTGGTGATGATGGCGGCACAGCTTGCGCAGTGCATACCCTTGACGCTGTAGGTCTGAGTGGTCATGGAAAAAAGTTAGTGGACGTTGATCACTCCACGTGGCAAACCCATGGCGCAGGTAATCTTGTAGGCACCTGGTTTTTGCGGCGTGAACTCCATGACAATTTTTTGGCCTTTTACCAGAGGCTGAGGCTTGTCCCAGAGTCCGGGAACCATGATGCTGCTCATACATCCAGAACCGGTCTCTGTCGGGTTGACCTCAAGACGCACTTTCTCCCCTGTTTTTACGGTAAAGGATTTTTGCGTAATATCGTTGGCTTTTGTATAGCCGACGGTAAAGGTTTTTGCAACTATGGCTGCAACAGAGGGCGCTGGTGCGGCAAGACCCAGGAGTGTTGCGGCAAGTACTATTATTCTTTTCATATAAAATTTATTACAAGCTTATCTTTATCTATCCCGCCATACATAACGCATTTTCTCCTGTTACCGTTCGAGCTTGAATGCAAAATAAGACGCAGTCTCGAATCTTATGTCTTCAATACTGCGGGTATGGAATGTTGGGTGAAACCAGCATAACCCGAACCCTTACACCAATACGCTGTCCCGCTGGTGCCTGAATTCAAAATATGACGCAGTCTCGAATCTTATGTCTTCAATGCTCCGGGTATGGAATGTTGGTTGAAACCAGCATAACCCGAACACCTGCGGCCAACATGTCGTTCTTGCGGAGCTTGAATTGGAGTGCAATCAGTGCTTCATGCCCGAATGGTGCAACCGACCTCTCTTCAGGTCCCGTGTCTTCATCAGCACAAAGATGACCGGTGTCATGATAAGGACATGAATTGCCGATGAAATCATTCCCCCAATCATCGGGGCGGCAATTGGTTTCATCACATCTGCTCCGGTGCCGGTTGACCACATGATCGGAATCAGTCCCAGCAGGGCGACCGCCACCGTCATCAGTTTGGGCCGCAGACGGAGCACTGCTCCCTCGAATGCTGCATCGTAGATATCCTGCTCGGTGCAGGGGCCGTTCAGCAGTTTTTTGTCGAGCGCCTCGTGCAGGTAGATAACCATCACCACTCCCGTTTCAACGGCGATGCCATAGAGGGCAATAAAGCCGACCCAGACCGCCACCGAAAGGTTATAATTGAGAGCCGCAACCAGATAGACCCCGCCAACAAGGGCGAAAGGCACCGAAAGCATCACCATGGAGGCCTCCAGTACCGACTTGAACGTAAAGTAAAGCAGGATAAAGATGATGACCATCCCCAGCGGTATCAGTACCTGAAGGCGTTCTTTTGCACGAATCTGGTTCTCCCACTGTCCTGACCAGGCGACATAGTAACCGGCTGGCAGTTTGAGCTTTTGTTCCAGCAGTTGCTTTGCCTCGGTCACAAAACTGCCCATGTCGCGCCCCCGGACGTTCAGGTAGACCAGCGAGCGCAGCAGTCCGCCTTCGCTGTTAATTTCAGGCGCACCGGTCGAAATCTTCATGGTTGTGACGAGGGAGAGCGGTATCTGGGCACCCTCCATACCGCCGACAAGAATACGACCGATTGCCGGAATATTGTCGCGGTAGTCGCGCAGGTACCGGATGCGGATCGGGAACCGGTTGCGTCCTTCGACGGTCGTGGAGAGCATCTCGCCTCCGAGGGCCGTCTCAATCACATCCTGAATGTCGCCCACACTCACTCCATATCGGGCGGCAGCTTCCCGGTCGATGTTGATATCAAGGTAGTTGCCGCCGGTAACCCTTTCCGCCACCACATCCGCGGCGCCATTGATCGGCTTGAGCATCGCCTCCGCCTGAAGTGCCAGACCTTTCAGCACCGTCAGGTCATTACCGAAAATCTTGACACCAAGGTCGGTACGTACCCCGGTGGAGAGCATGTTGATGCGGTTGATAATCGGCTGGGTCCACCCGTTCCGCACCCCGATCTGTTGCAGTTTGGCGTCCAGCTCGGCCACAATGTCCGCTTTTTTGATTCCCGCTCGCCACTGCTCTTTGGGTTTCAGGATGATGATACTTTCGAACATGGAGACCGGCGCAGGGTCGGTGGAGGTTTCAGCCCGGCCAACCTTGCCGAGAACATGCTCAACTTCCGGCACGCTCTTGATAATCTTGTCCTCTATCTGGATAATGCGTTTTGCCTCGGTAATGGAGACGTTGGGCAGCGTTACCGGCATGTAAAGCAGCGAACCTTCATCGAGGGGCGGCATAAACTCGGAGCCGAGATTCATGAACATCGGCACGGCCACAGCGAGCGCCACAAGGTTCAGGGCTATGGTTGTCTTTTTCCAGCGGAGCACCCAGCGGATAACCGGCGAATAGAGCTTGATGAAAAAGGTTGATACAGGATTGGCGCTCTCAGGACGCATCTTTCCCCGCATGAAGTAGTACATCAGCACTGGCACCAGCGTGATGGCAATCATGGCTGACCCCATCATCGAAAAAGTCTTGGTGAAAGCGAGAGGGTGAAAGAGCTTGCCCTCCTGTCCTTCCAGCAAAAAGACCGGCACAAAGGAGAGGACTATGATTGCCAGTGAGAAAAAGATCGCCCGCCCGACCTGCTTTGCTGAACGGATGACAATGTCAAGCCGTTGTGCATCCCGTTCTTCAGGCGGGATCTCCGAGAGGTGGCGATAGCAGTTTTCCACCATAATCACCCCTGCGTCGACCAGCACACCAATCGCGATGGCAATGCCTCCAAGCGACATAATATTGGAGCTGACACCCATCAACTTCATGGTGATAAAGGCAATCAGGACAGCAATCGGCAGGGTGATCACAATCACCAGGGCGCTCCGGAAGTGGAGCAGGAAGAGGAGAATCACCATGGAGACAACAATTGACTCTTCAAGCAGGTTTTTCTTCAGCGTCTCAATTGCCCGCATAATCAGGTCAGAGCGGTCGTATGAGACCTTTATTGTTACACCGGGCGGCAACCCCTTTTCCAGATCAGCGATTTTGAGCTTGACCCGATCAATGACATCCTTGGCATTTTCGCCATAACGCATCACCACAATGCCTCCCACCGCCTCGCCATTGCCGTTGATATCGAGCATGCCCCGTCGAATGGCTCCGCCAATTTGAACAGTGCCAAGGTTTTTGAGGTAGACGGGGATACCGCGCATGTCGGCTCCGACGACGATGTTCTCCAGATCAGCTTTCGACTTGACATACCCGCTGCCCCGGATCAGGTACTCGGCATCAGCCTGTTCAATCAGTTTGCCTCCCACATCCTTGTTGGAAGCCTTGACCGCATCCATCACTTTGCCGACCTTGATATTGTAGGCAAACAATTTGTTGGGGTCGAGATCAATCTGGTATTCCCGCACAAAACCGCCGATAGAGGCCACTTCGGCAACTCCCGGAACCGTGTTGAGCTGGTAACGGATAAACCAGTCCTGAAGGGTTCTGAGCTGTTCCAGGTCGTACCCTTTTCCCTCTACGGTATACCAGAACACATGGCCAACGCCCGTGCCATCAGGGCCGAGGGTAGGAACCACTCCCTGAGGCAACAGCGAAGCCGCATAGTTCAATCGCTCAAGAACGCGGGTTCTGGCCCAGTAGATGTCAGCCTTGTCGTCGAAGATAACATAGATCATGGAGAACCCGAAGGCGCTCGATGCACGCACGGCACGAACCTGGGGAAGCCCTTGCAAATTAGCCGCAAGCGGATAGGTGACCTGATCTTCGACCACTTGAGGGGAACGGCCTGGATAGTCGGTAAAGACGATCACCTGATTGTCGGACAGATCAGGAATGGCATCAACCGGCGTTTTATAGAGAGACCACCCGCCCCAGGCAATGATCAACCCAAAAACCATCAGGACGACAATCCGGTTACGGGCGGAATATTCTATAATTTTCTCTATCATTTCAGTTGGGATTCGGAGTCAATAAGATAGCCTCCTGAAACTGCAACCTTGTCGCCGGGGTTGAGGCCCGACAAAATCTGTACGTTATCGTTGTTGCGTTGCCCGACCTTGACCTCACGCGATTCGAACATTCCCGGCGAGCTTTCCACCCAAACCACCTGTCGCTTGCCGGAGTCCATGACTGCCGTGACCGGAATAACAATTGAAGAGTCGAGAGGCTGCTTGATGATAGCGTTGACGAACATATCCGGCTTGAGTATTATGCCGGGATTGGCCATCTCCACTCGCGCCTTGAGCGTTCTTGTTTTTGGATCAAGGAAGGGATAGATGAAGGATATCCGCCCGGTGAAGGAGCTTTGAGAGAGAGACTGTGAGCGGATTTCGACCTGCTGGCCAACGTGGACATAAGGAGATTCATTTTCGTAGATCTCCAGCTCGACCCAGATCGATGAAAGATCAGCAATGTTGAAGAGTACCTCTCCGACGCTGACGTACTGACCCTGCTGCACCATTTTTTCAATCACCACACCCGAGAACGGCGAAAAGACGGGAAGCCTCATCGTTGGGTTGCCGTTTCTTTCCAAAGCCTCGATTTGGCTTGCCTTGACTCCCAAAAGTAACAGTCGCTCTTTTGCTGCGGCCACCAGCCCCTCTCCATTTTGAGCAATGGAGGTGAATGATGAGTTGTTCAGTTGATTGCGGCTTCTGATGGCCAGCAGGTACTCCTGCTGAGCGGCAACGAGATCTGGGGAGTAGACTTCTGCTACCGGTTTTCCTTTACTGACGATGGCACCCACACTGTTGATATTCAATCTTTCGATACGTCCCGCCACCCAGGCCGTGACTTTGGCCTGTCGTGACTGGTCATATTGCACAATCCCCACCGCATTGATCTCCTTGTTCAGCGTCTCCATTGTCGCTTCAACGGTCGCAATATTGGCCATGACACGCTGATTCGGCGAGAGTGAGAGGTGATCGACGCTTATTGGCTGAGCACTGCTGCCGCTGCTGTCGTCAATCTTTTTGATCAGTTCCATGCCGCAAATTGGGCAGACTCCGGGTTTCTCCCTGATAATAAAGGGATGCATAGAACATGTATAGAGTTGCCTCCGCTGAATTGCTTTCTGTGAGGTTGTCTTGACGGAGTGTTGATGTTGCCACAGCAACCAGCCCCCGCCAACAGCAAACGCAAGCAGAACAAGAAGCAGGGGAATGAGAGTTTTCTTCTGCATGACTATAGGATATTATTAATTCTCATGATGCCCGGCGTTGACCAATGCTGCTGTTGGATCGGTTCCAATGGCAGCTTCAAGCTGGGCAAGTTGCATCATATATTCCGCCTGTGATTCGTACAGTTCCCGCTCATAGTTGAACAGGGTCATTTTGCTGTCGAGAAGGGTCAAAAAATCCACCTTGCTCACCCGATAGCTGATAAGCGATGATTCGAGGGAACGCTCAGCCTGGGGAATAATTCCACCCTTGTAGAGTTCTGTCAGTTTGCGGCGACGTTCCAGTTGGGCAAGGGTTTCGGTGATGGTCGAAGAGATAGAGTTTTTCAGAGCATTTAGCTCCTCGGTTGCCATCGTTCTTTCAAAGGATGATTCAGCGCGCATTTGCCGCCGTTTTTCTTGCTGGATAGGGAGGTTGAACGTTATCCCAAGGCTTACCATGTTGTCGCCGGGATCGGTTGCCATCCCCGTGGAGACAGGATCACGGAACATGTATTCCAGCGAGATGTTGAAATCGGGAAAGAACTCCTTTTTTGCCAGACGGAGTGAAGCCTCTGCCTTGTTTACGAGATTGGCAAGACTTTTTACCTGTGGACGTTGTTCAATGGCTATGGTATTCAGTTGCTCTTGAGAAAGGGAGACGTTCGGCAGGGTGAAGTCCACCACTGGGCCCACAGGAGTATTTCCCGGGCGACAGAGCAGGTAATTCAGGTTTGCTGCAAGGCTTTTGCGCTGTTGCTGCAGGGTGATCTGCATGGCAATCATTTTTGATTTTTCCAGGCCCGCCTTGAAAATATCCTGTTGCACACCCTGGCCGATTGAGTATTTCAACTCAGTAACCGCAACCACATCGGAGAGGAGTTTCAGGTTTTTTTCGACGATCGCCAGTTCCTTATCAACAGCCCAGAGCTGATAATAGTTCTCTTTAACCATACGTGTCAACTCAAGCTTGCGCTCTTCGGATGCCCATTGATACGACTCAGCTTCATGCCGGGCCACATCCCCCCTGAGTGCTCGCTTGCCCCAGAAGGGGAGTTGCTGCGAAATACCGATGACCCTGGCAGACTGGGGATCCCTGTTGAAGACAAAAGGGCTCCGGGCTGGTGTGTTCTGCACCTTGAACATGACCATCGGATCGTCCAGCACCGATGCCTGCTTCACCTTGCTGGCAAACATCTGCCACCGGGACTCTGAGGCCTTCAGCTCGGGATTATTGGTGACTGCTGCGGCAACAAGCGCCGTCAGATTTTCTGGTTGTACGCTCCTCTCTTCAGCTTGTACTGGAGCATTCCAGAGAGCAAAGAGCAACAGCAAGGCAAGCGCAGAATATCGTTTCATGAAAAGCAGATTACCATAGTTTTTTTGTTAAAACTGCTATGATTTTTTTTCTATAACAGTAAAGGAGTGTCTCAAGGGAGCTTCAGCAAAACATCTGCAGGGATATGAAGTTCATTATGCAGGAGACGAATCTGCCGTACCGATAATGGACGTTTCCGGTTCAACAGGTCACTTGTCCGGCTTTTCGAACCAATAATGTTTGTCAAATCCTGTTGGTCAAGTCCAATTTGATCCATTCGAAACTTAATGGCTTCTATCGGGTCGGGACTATCGACAGAAAAGTGCTCCTCTTCATAGTTTTCAATCAAAATTCCAAGGATTTCGAGTTCATCGCCCTCAATTGTATTCGGTTTCGCGGTAAATATCTCCTCAAGGCGATTGAGCGCCTGTTGATAGTCCTGTTCTGTCTTTATTGGTCTGATCTGCATGATGTCTCCTTATTCACCTAATTTCATGAAGAGCGAGGTAATCAATATTCATTTTGTTCAAAAACTCTTTGTTGTACCGAAGTCAATGTCATTCAATATTCACCCTTCGGTTTTGAACTCTGATGTGGTATGGAACTCAAGCTCAGGGTAGTCCTCCCTGGCGGTTTTCATCATCCAGTCGCTTTCGGCAAAAAAGACGGGGTGATCTTCCTTGTCGAGTGCGATGGCGTTCCATTTGCGGCGAAGAAATTCTTCAAGCATCTCCTTGTTGCTTCCGGTCACCCAGAATGCTTTTTTGAAGCGCAGCGGAGTGAAGTCGCACTGGGCACCGTACTCGTGTTCCAGGCGGAATTTGATCACGTCGAACTGCAGCTCTCCTACCGTGCCGATAATTTTGCGTGTGCCGTGCTGAATGAAGAGCTGGGCGACACCCTCTTCGGTGAGCTGGCGCACCCCCTTGTCGAGCTGTTTGGCCTTCATCGGATCGCGGTTTTCGAGCGCTTTGAAAATTTCCGGCGAAAAACTTGGAATACCCCTGAAATGAAGATCTTCGCCTTCGGTCAGTGAGTCGCCGATTTTCAGGGAGCCGTTGTCGTAGAGTCCGATGACATCTCCCGGCCATGACTCATCAACAACACTTTTTTCATTGGCCATGAACTGGGTCGGGCTTGAAAACCGTATTTTTTTCTTCAGCCTGGTGTGGTAGTAGAACTTGTTGCGCTCGAAGCTGCCTGAGCAGATCCGGAAAAAAGCGGTGCGGTCGCGGTGGTTCGGGTCAAGGTTGGCGTGGATTTTAAAGACAAATCCGCTCATTGCCTCTTCCGAAGCTTTGACGATGCGCTCTGTTGCCTCTCGTTCATCCGGGCTTGGGGCAACGGCGAGGAAAGTTTCGAGGAGCTCCCTGACACCAAAATTGTTGATGGCGCTGCCGAAAAATACCGGTGCAAGTAGTCCGTCACGGTAAATATCTTCATGGAAAGGCTCATAGACACCTTCAATCAAGGCAACATCTTCCCTGAGTTTTTTGCCGAAACTTTCCGGGATCCATTTCTCCAGTTCAGGGTCGTTCAGGTCATTGACCCGGATATTGCTTTCGCTGATACGGGTGGTATTAGCCTCAAAAAGATTAAGCTCTTTTTTGTAAAGATTGTAGACTCCTTTGAAGGTCTGCCCCTGGCTGATGGGCCAGGTGAGAGGCCTGACACTGATTTGCAGCTTGTGTTCAAGCTCGTCAAGCAGTTCAAAAGGGTTTCTGCCCTCACGATCCATCTTGTTGATAAAAATGATGACCGGAGTCTGGCGCATGCGGCACACCTCCATCAGCTTTTCAGTCTGTTCCTCGACTCCCTTTACACAGTCAACGACAAGAATGACACTGTCAACGGCGGTCAGTGTACGATAGGTATCTTCAGCAAAATCCTTGTGACCCGGGGTATCGAGAATATTGACCCGTTTTCCTGCATACTCAAAACCCATAACCGATGTTGCAACCGATATTCCGCGCTGCTTTTCGATCTCCATGAAGTCGCTGGTCGCGGTCTTGCGAATCTTGTTGCTTTTAACGGCACCTGCGGTCTGAATGGCTCCACCAAAAAGCAGAAATTTTTCAGTCAGTGTGGTTTTGCCTGCATCAGGGTGGCTGATGATGGCAAACGTCTTTCGTCTTGCCGTTTCCTTGATTAAGTCCATTATTAAATTATTAACTCTTTGCTTCCAGTCAGCTTTTGCCGCCGGGTGTTAAAAAAAATACCGTAGCCGATTGCGAATACGTGTAAAAACGTTCGGTGTCGTTGGCCGTAAACAAAGCAATACCAAACGGGATGTCATTCATTTGCCGGAAAAGATACAAAGAACCATACGAATAAACAGAATCTCTCTTTGACTGGCGCTTTTCTCCTTCGGGATAATTGCCCGATTAGAGTTTTTTCATAAAAAGCAATCAATAATAATTATAGGGGATGCCGGGGGCGGGCTCTGCTGATTTTTGCCAACAGGCAATGGTTCAGGCATTGAAGAAATAAGGGTGAGACAGCATCATCACCTGAATTTTAGCCACGGAAGGGCGGAATGTTGGAAGAAAAGAAAAAGGCTTATTCTCCCCTTTTTTTTTGTAGTACCGCAGGCTGGAGTGGCATGTCAAAAGGAGTTTCTCAGGAAATGTATTATATTATCAAGCATTGCATCTTGAAAAAAATGTGAGAATGATTATGAAATTTCCTGTTTGTGAATTTACGGAAGCTGAAGAGGGTTTTTATTCTCAATGTGCCTCTTGTCCTATCGATTCATCCTCTGCGGGCTGTGCACTTGACCACCTTGAGGATGGTACGTACCAGTTTGATGGAACTACTCCCAATAACGGGGTCAGGGCTCTCTTTTACTTCAGGGACAACGAAGGAAACCAGGTAACCAAGAGAGAGGCTTTACATGTCGAGATTCATGAGCTTGACGAGCTGGGTCACCTGATTACTATTCTTTATGGTATAGTTGATCCCGAAGGAATTATCTATCTGAAAAACTCAGGCTCAGAAAACCTGAAGAGTCAAGAAAATATTTAGTAATCCGGTTTTCCCTTAGCCAATGACCCTGAATAAACTCTATTTTGACGTTGGGGAGGAGATTCGTGATCTCACCATTGTCGGTGGTGGCCCTACCGGAATTTTTGCGGCATTTCAGTGCGGGATGAACAACATAAGCTGTCGCATTATTGAAAGCATGCCCCAGCTTGGCGGACAACTTGCTGCGCTTTATCCCGAAAAACATATCTACGATGTTGCCGGTTTTCCCGAGGTGCCTGCCGCTGGACTTGTGGAGAGTTTATGGAAACAGACCGAACGTTATCATCCTGAAATTATCCTTGGAGAGACGGTTACCCGTTACCGTAAGCTTGATGATGGATTATTTGAAGTTACCGTCAGTTCGGGTCGGGTATTTCAGTCGAGAGCGCTTCTGATTGCGGCCGGTTTGGGTGCATTTACGCCTCGCAAGCTGCCCCAGTTGACCAATATTGACCATCTGGAAGGGCGTTGTGTTTTCTACGCAGTCAAGAATATCAGCGATTTTGCCGGTCAGCGGGTGGTTATTGTCGGTGGGGGAGATTCCGCACTTGACTGGACTGTAGGTCTTCTGAACACGGCCTCCCACGTCACGCTTGTTCACCGGATGCCTGTGTTTCAGGGTCATGGCAAAACCGCTCATGAGGTGCTTGATGCCAGGGAGAGCGGCAGAGTTGATGTATTTTTTAATACCGAGGTCAAGTCTGTTGAGACAGATGGAGATCGACTGACGGCCGTTTATCTCCGATCGAAAAATGGCAAGATTCATCGTATTGAAGCAGATTGTCTTTTGTTGCTGATTGGTTTCAAGTCCAACCTTGGTCCTCTTGCAGAGTGGGATCTTGAATTGGCCGAGAGCGCTCTTGTTGTTGACAGTCACATGAAAACGTCGGTTGACGGACTCTATGCCGCCGGTGATATTGCCTATTATCCAGGAAAACTCAAGATTATCCAGACAGGGTTGAGTGATGCCGCCATGGCTGTGCGTCACAGCTTGAATTATATCAAACCAGGAGAGAAAATCAGTACTACCTTCAGTAGTCTGAAAGCGGCAAAGGAAAAGAGACAAGTTTTAAAAAATGACTGACCAGAGTCTGCTGTTACCCTCGTCATCGCAGGCGTGGATGCTTGCGATTCGTCCCAGGACTCTGCCTGCTGGAGCTGTGCCGGTTGTTCTGGGTTCGGCTCTTGCTGCAGTTGATGGGCGGTTTCGCTTTCTGCCAGCGCTTGTTGCCCTGATCTGTGCGCTTGGTATTCAGGTTGCCACCAATTTCATCAACGAGATATACGATTTTCGCAAAGGGGCCGATACTGCCGAAAGGCTTGGGCCGACAAGAACGGTAGCAGCAGGGATTATCAGCGAAAAAACCATGATCAGAGTATCGGCTTCACTGGTTGGAACTGTTTTTCTGCTCGGACTTTATCTCGTCTACACCTCAGGCTGGCCGATTCTCGTGGTTGGCCTCCTCTCCCTTCTTTTTGCCTGGGCCTATACCGGAGGGCCTTATCCAATAGCCTATTCTGGCCTTGGCGACCTCTTTGTCTTTGTTTTTTTCGGACTTGTGGCCGTCGGAGGCACCTACTATGTGCAGGCTGCTGCTTTGTCGCTGCCCGTGTTTCTTGCCGCTACTGCTCCGGGAGCTTTTTCGGTCAACATTCTTCTGGTCAACAATATTCGCGACATTGCCACAGACCGTACCGTCGGCAAAATGACCCTTCCGGCTCGTATCGGTGGTGAGTGGGCGCGCAGACTCTATATTGCCTTGACCGTTGTCGCTTTTCTCGTTCCCGTGTTCCTTTTCCTGAACGGCTACTCACCCTGGGGGATGCTCTCCCTGCTCTCGGCCCCTCTTGCGTTCAGCATGATCAGGAAGCTTTATGCCAGTGAAGGGAGAGAATTAAACAATGTTTTGGCTGGCACGGGTAAACTGATGACCATTCACGGCCTTCTTTTTGCCGCAGGTCTCCTTCTTCAATAATTACTTGATCAGTTATGCACTCCGAGTATGTTCCGATAGCGCTGATTCAAACATCATGCCAGCGTGAACCGGCTGAAAATATGGCCAGAGCGCACGGAAAAATAAGGGAAGCCGCGGCACAGGGGGCCCGGATTATCTGTTTGCAGGAGCTGTTTGCCACCCGCTATTTTTGCCAGACGGAGGATTATAGGTCGTTCGAGTATGCAGAGTCGGTGCCTGGCCCTTCAACTTCGGTGATGAAGGAGCTTGCCCGTGAGCTGGAAGTAGTTATTATTGCCTCGTTGTTTGAAATACGGGCAAGAGGCTTGTATCACAATACGGCAGTGGTGATTGATGCTGACGGAAGCTACCTCGGCAAGTACCGGAAAATGCACATTCCCGACGATCCCGGATTTTACGAGAAGTTTTATTTTACACCCGGCGATTTGGGGTACAAGGTCTTTAAAACCCGCTATGCTACAATTGGTGTCCTGATTTGCTGGGATCAGTGGTATCCTGAAGCTGCGCGGCTGACGGCGCTCAAGGGGGCGGAAATTCTCTTTTATCCAACCGCCATTGGATGGGCGGCTGACGAATCTTCAGCAGAGGCGCGTCGTTCGCAGCGCGATGCCTGGATAACCATACAACGGAGCCATGCCATTGCAAACGGACTCTTTGTTGCCGCAGTAAACAGGGTTGGAACTGAAGATGAGCTGGAATTCTGGGGCAACAGTTTTGTTTGCGACCCTTATGGCCAGATCATTCAGGAGGCCGCCCATCAGGATGATGCTATTGTTTTTGCCGATTGTGACCTGAGCAGCATAGGGTTTTATCGCACTCACTGGCCATTTTTACGTGATCGCCGAATTGAAACCTACGGCGACTTGCAGAAACGTTTTTTGGATGAATAACCCACGTGACTCTTTTCTAATATATTCTCTCGCTTATGAATGCTTATGGCCTGGTTGTTATTATTACCCTGCTCATTACGTTTGTTGTCAAACTTGTTTCTGAACTGCTGAATCTTAAATCATCAGCAACCGGACTTCCTCTGGAGTTTGTTGGCGTTTTTGATGAAGAATCCTACAGAAAGTCAGGAGAGTATCTTGGTGCAACGACACGGTTTTCGCTCATCGCATCAGCGGTTGATCTCTTGATTCTGCTCGTTTTCTGGTTTTCAGGAGGTTTTAATCTGCTTGATCAGTTTTTGAGAGGCTATGGTTTTCATCCAGTCGTGAACGGGGTGCTCTATATTGCCGTTTTGCTGCTCTTGCAGTCGCTGATTGATCTTCCGTTCAGCCTCTACAAAACGTTTGTCATTGAAGAGAAATTTGGGTTCAACAAAACCACGCCAGCAGTTTTTGTGACGGATCTGCTGAAAACCCTTTTGTTGGCTGCTCTGCTTGGCACCCCTTTACTTGCAGGAGTGCTCTGGTTTTTTGAGAGCGCAGGATCGCTTGCATGGCTCTGGGCCTGGTGCGGAGTAACTCTTGTCACTCTTTTGCTCCAGTATATCGCTCCGACCTGGATTATGCCTCTCTTCAACAAGTTTGTGCCCCTTGAAGATGGAGAGCTGAAGTGCGCAATCATGGACTATGCCGGAACGGTACATTTCCCTCTCTCTGGTGTCTACGTGCTTGACGGGTCAAAGCGTTCTGCGAAAGCCAATGCCTTTTTTACCGGGTTCGGAAAACGCAAGAGAATAGCGCTGTTCGATACGCTCATCTCTGCTCATCCGGTTCAGGAGCTGGTTGCCGTTCTTGCTCATGAGATAGGCCACTTCAAGAAAAAGCATATCATTATCAATGTGGTGTTGAGCCTTCTCAATCTTGGGGCCCTCTTTTTTCTTCTCTCCCTTTTTATGAAGAACCGCCTGCTTTTTGATGCCTTTTACATGAAAGATCTCTCGGTTTACGGCAGTCTGCTCTTTTTTTCGTTGCTCTACTCCCCGGTAGAGTGGGCCCTCTCCATTGTTCTGCAGGCACTCTCAAGAAAGCACGAGTATGAAGCTGATGCTTATGCCGTCTCAACCTTTACAGAGGGAGCGTCGCTTGCTGATGCGCTGAAGAAGTTGTCGCGAAACAATTTGTCGAATCTGACACCGCATCCTCTCTACGTTTTTCTGAACTATTCTCATCCGCCAGTGTTGCAGCGCATCATTCGCATAAGAGAGCTTGTTGCTGGTTGAACTAAATCCTGCGTTATGAGTGATTTGAGTTATTATATGCCTCCCGAATGGGCTTTTCACAAGGCAACATGGCTTTCATGGCCGCACAGGCTTGCGACGTGGCCAGGCAAGTTTGAGCCAATTCCGGCAGTATTTATCGAAATTGCATCCTGGCTTAGCTCTTCAGAGGAGGTGCATATCAATGTGCTTGATGAAGCAATGGAGCGCGAGGTCTTTGCATTGCTGGGCAACTCCGGCCATAAACAGCTTCGGATGGATCGGATTTTTCTCCACCGTATCCAAACCAATGATGCCTGGTGCAGGGATCATGGGCCGAATTTTGTTGTTCGTCAGCGAGATGGACTCTGTGAAAAAGTGATTATGAACTGGGATTACAATGCCTGGGGAGGTAAATATCCGGCCTTTCAGGATGATAATGCCGTGCCCGAAAAGATTGCCGCGTTGCTGCAGTTGCCTCTTGTGTCACCCGGCATGGTGCTTGAAGGTGGTTCAATCGACGTTAACGGCAAGGGGCTGCTGCTGACGAGCGAGGCGTGTCTGTTGAATCCCAACCGCAACCCCTCAATGAGCCGTGAGCAGATTGAGCAGGAGCTTGGCAAGTATCTCGGTATTGAAAAAGTCCTTTGGCTTGGCGATGGCATTGTCGGGGATGATACGGATGGTCATGTTGATGATATGGCGCGTTTTGTGAATGACAAGACAGTTGTGATTGCCGTTGAGGATAATCCTGCCGATGAAAATTATGTGGCGTTGCAGGAAAATTACAGAAGGCTGCAACATTACACGGATCTTGAAGGCAATTCGCTCAACGTGGTGAGACTGCCTATGCCTGTGCCGGTTGTTCATGACGGGTGTCG
>JBMOIS010000034.1:0-26386 GCA_049317185.1 Chlorobium sp.
CAGGTTGTTCCTGGAATATCTGGGAGTGCCCGGAAAATAGTGTACGCTTTATCCTGCTTTCAGGATTTTAAGTCCGACAGACTGCTAGTGTTAACGTAGACGACAATGGGGAGTCTGTAGTCGACGAAAGTGGCTTTGCATGGCAACTTGGCACTGGGGTTGGGATTAAGGCTTCAGACAATGTGATCGTTGATCTTGGTTACCGTTATTTTAATAGGTCAAAGGTTGCTGATAAGTCTGGTTTTGTCGACTTTGATGTTTCTGGCAGCAACTTGTTGGCTGGTGTCAGATACACCTTCTAATTTACGCTTCTTTTTTACAATAAAGTATTATCAACAAACCGGCAGATACTCTCTCTGCTGTCTGTTTGTTGTATGCTTTCACTCCTGCTTTACCCGACCTCTCCGTCAATATTCATGGTTGGATGCAGATGTGCCGGTTTGGCAGATTTTTTGCGCAGGCGGATATTCTGCATCTCCACTGTGATTAAGAATGCCATGGCAAATTCAGTTTAAAAAAGGAATCCCTTTTCATATTAGTCTCCTTTCAGGATCCCGTTCAATCCAGTAATTGCGCCCAATAATCGCCTGGCCCAGCGAAAGCCCGCCATCATTCGATGGAACATGCGCATGAGCAAGCACCCTGTAGCCTGCCTGCTGAAGCTCATGCAACATGGTAATCAAGAGAAGCTCATTCTGGAAGACTCCCCCACTGAGCGCTATGGTTGTTATGCCGGTAGCTTTGGATGCTTTTTCAATAATCTCCTGGAAGCAGGTTACAAGAGTGCGATGGAATCTTTGACTGATGTCGATGGTGGACACCCCTGCTTGCAAGGCAATTGCAATGTCTTGAATCATCGGTGAGACCATCATTATCCAACGACCTTTTTCCGCATAGTGAGTCTTCTCATTACCATTACTTTTCCCTGGAGGTATTGCGTAGTTCAAAGTATAGCGAAACTCTTTATCTCCCACAGCCCCCCCAGCAGCATGCATCAGCGCTATGGCAGCCTCTCCTTCATACGTAATCTCACCACAGAGGTTGCAGAGTGCAGCAACGGCATCAAACAGGCGGCCGCAACTTGAGGTTTCAACAATGTTGACCTTTTTTTCGAGCAGCTCAAGGATTTGCTCAATATTCCGCCCTTTCATAAACGGCAGGTCAGGCAGGTCAGGGCAACTTCTTTGAAGATAACCAAGTGCGAGACGCCATGGCTGCATCACTGCTGCATCACCGCCCGGCATTGGCATGGACTCCAGCGAGGCAAACCGTTCTACTCCGGCAGCGTCGCCGATCAGCACTTCACCACCCCATATCGTGCCGTCGCTTCCGTAGCCTGTGCCATCAAGAATTAGCCCGATAGCCGGCCCCTCCTCCCTGTTTTCTGCAAGACAGGCAACAAGATGAGCATGATGGTGCTGCACACCCAATACCGGGATATGCTGATGTTCCGCCCACCGGGTTGTCATGTAGTCAGGGTGCAAGTCATGCACGACAAGCTCTGGTGTGGCTTGAAAAAGGCGCTGCAAGTGAGCGACAACCTGCTCAAAATAGCGGTATGCCTCAAAGTTTTTCATGTCGCCGATATGCTGGCTCATCAGCACATGATTGCCTTTCAGCAGGGTGATGGTGTTTTTTAGCTCTCCCCCTGTGCCAAGTACTGTGGGCCCACCTTCACGAAGCAAGATCGGCGCAGGCACATATCCCCTGCTTCGCCTGATCTGCCGAAGCTCTCGTGCAAGATGGATAGTGACAGAATCGTCGCATTTAAGGCAGATGGGGCGATTGTGCAGCAACCATATATCGGCAATACCCTTGAGTCTGGAGAGTGCTTCATCATTTTCGTTGACAATGGGCTCTTCGCTGAAATTGGCACTGGTCATCACCAGGGCATCGAGACACTCCTCAAAGAGCAAGATATGCAGTGGCGTATAGGGAAGCATGACTCCAAGTCGATCGTTACCCGGCGCTACGGATGGTGCCAGCATGCAGCTCTTCCTCTTTTTCAGGAGCACAATAGGTGCCTCCGGAGAGAGAAGCGCCTCACGTTCACCTTCACTGACCTCACAGAAGCTCTGAACCACCGTCATGTCGCGGATCATCACCGCAAAGGGTTTGGCCTCACGCCCCTTCCGCTCTCTCAGCCGCCGCACTGCATCATCATTTCGGGCATCGACCGCCAGATGAAAACCTCCAAGTCCCTTGAGAGCCAGAATAAGCCCCTGTTTCAGCAACGCCACAGCTTCTGCTGCAACATCACTCTTCAACGGCTGGCCATGCTCCCGCCAAACATCAGACTGTTCAGAAACAAAAGAGTTATGAGACTCTGCCTCACCATCAACTCCCTGCCGCTGGTCACTCTCCAGAATAACTTTTGGCTCCCCATGAACAAGAGTAAGATCACATTCAGCTTCACCAGTGTTACGCATCTGCACTCCACAGGCATCCAACAGGGTGAGAGAAGGGCCGCACACCTTGCAAGCATTGGGCTGTGCATGAAAACGACGGTCGAGAGGATCGTGGTACTCCTGTTCACACTCAGGGCACATCACGAATGAGTGCATTGAAGTGGAGGGACGGTCGTAAGGCAGACGATCAACTATGGTGTATCGAGGGCCACAATTGGTACAGTTGATGAAGGGATAGCGAAACCGGCGGTTTAATGGATCAAGAAGTTCACGACGACAGTCACCGCAGAGGGCAATATCAGGTGGAATGAGTGTCTCAACATCGGCATCAGCACTCGAATCCGCAATGATAAAGCTCTCCTCCGCAACACAATCAAGAGTGCTCTCTTTAATTGCCTCAATGCGGGCAAGGGGCGGAAGGTCGCTCTTGAGTGCACAACAAAAACTGTCGAGAAGTATGGAAGAGCCCTGCACCTCAATCACAACCCCCAAAGAGGTATTGCGGATAAACCCTTTCAGCCCTAAACCGACGGCAATCCGATAAACAAACGGGCGAAACCCGACACCCTGTACAATCCCGTTAACCAGCAGATGCCGCCGCGCTTCGCCCTGAATGTTCAATGGTGTATCAATCTTTTTTCGAGCCACTCCTGCCATGCCGCAAGCCCCTCGCCGGTTTTCACCGACACTTCAAACCATTCGAGATGGTGGTTGACCCGCATGGCATTCTCCCGACACTTCGCCACATCAAAATCCACGTAAGGGAGCAGATCGATTTTGTTGAGAATGCAGAGATCGGCCTCATGAAACATGGTCGGGTACTTCAGCGGCTTGTCGTCGCCCTCAGTCACGCTGATAATCACCACTTTCAGAGCCTCACCAAGGTCAAAGAGCGCCGGGCAGACAAGGTTTCCGACGTTCTCGATACAGAGCAGCGAGTTTTCCTGCAAGTCGAGTTCCTTGACAGCACGGTTGACCATCAGTGCATCAAGATGGCATCCTGAACCAGTATTGATCTGGATCACCGGCACACCAAGCGCATGAATACGGTCAGCATCATTGGTGGTCTGCAGGTCACCCTCGATAACGGCAACCGGAAAACGCTTTTGCAGCAATGGTATGATTTTTTCGAGCAACGAGGTTTTTCCTGAGCCCGGCGAGCTGAGAAAATTCAGGGCAAAAATGTTCCTTGCCTCAAAATATCCCCGGTTTCTTTCGGCAAGAAGATTGTTTTGCTGAAGAACATCCTGCTCGAGCGTAATCTTCCGACTTGTGCCTTCATGGTGATGATGCCCGTGTGCATGATCGTGCCCGTGGCGCTCCTCCTGGAAATGAGCGTGCCCATGAGCGTGACCGTGGCGGTCCCCATCGGTATGAGAATGGGTATGCTCTTCTGCACCAGTGGTGACATGAACATGATAATCGCTCTCGCCGGGTTTGCGAAGCACTGCCCCGCCATCAGCCGAACAACCGCAGGTATCGCACATTTTCTTACTCTCCCTCTTCTTCTATGGTTATTGATTGAATGAGAAACTCTTCACCGGAGACAATTTTTATCCGAAGCGAACGGCATTTGGGGCACTCTGCATAATAAAAAGTGACCGGAAAATTCATACCACACTCACCACACTCACCAATACCTTCAGGCTCCTCAATCATCAGTGCAGCATCTTCAGCAAGCGTCCCCTTAGCCGCCGCTGAAAAACAGAATTTCAGGGATTCCGGCTCAATTCCGGCAAGTTTGCCTATCAAAAGATCAACGCCTGAAATCCTCCCGGCACCCTCCTCTCGCGCTTTTGCCTCAACAGCTTCAACGATTGAAAGCGCAATACTCATCTCGTGCATAACGACATTGGAGAATATTTCTTTCCAAAAACTTCCGCCCAGCCAAGTGCCTCTTCTCTTTGCCCCAAATATACAACTCCCCGGCCAAACCACCTCCATCCCTCCCTACCAAGCCTGATTTCTTGTCCTGGGAATGCCGAGTTCCAGCTTGGCAACAGGGATTAGTAAAATGCCGAGCTGGAGCCCGGCGTTCCCATGGGCTTCGGGAAATCAGGATACTGGCTACTGACCACTTCACCAAAGTAATTCACGAACTTCATTTTTTATTGTACATTTCAAAAAAATTTTCCTGAAACACAGCAAATAACAGCACGAGTTGAAGCACCTTACAGGATTATGCAATGTACCGGCCAGTGACATTACGAAACTTCTCGACATGGCCGACGGGTTCAAGAAAGAGCTGATCAGCGGAAACCCCTCTTTTGAACAATCTCTTCGAAATAAACGCATTGCACTGATTTTTTTTGAAAATTCAACACGAACCCGATTTTCTTTTGAAATAGCTGCCCGTCACCTTGGCGCAGGAACACTGAACTTCAGTGCCTCTTCAAGCAGTGTCAGCAAGGGAGAGACCCTGAGCGATACCATCAAGAACCTTGAAGCCATGCAGGTGGATGCCTTCGTCCTGCGCCATCCCTCTTCAGGAGCTGCTGAGTTCATAACCGGCATCACCTCCAAAAACGTCATCAATGCCGGCGATGGTTCGCATGAACACCCGACACAGGCGCTCCTCGACATGTTTACCCTTCGTGAATATTTTGGAAGAATCGAAGGGCTCAGGGTCATCATCATCGGCGATGTGCTGCACAGCCGTGTCGCACGTTCCAATATCTATGGTCTTCTTGCTGCCGGTGCTGAAATCGGGATCTGCTGTCCGATCACCCTCATGCCACCCGATGCTGACAGACTGGGAATAACCCTTTTTACCAACCTCGACAAAGCCATAGCCTGGGCTGATACCGCCATTGTGCTTCGCCTGCAGCTTGAACGCGCTACCGGCGGCTACCTGCCCTCCCTCGAAGAGTACTCCGTCTATTACGGACTTACCGACGAACGGCTTGAACGAATACAAAAACATCTGCTGGTGCTCCATCCCGGGCCGATAAACCGGGAAATCGAAATAGCAAACAATGTTGCTGACCGCATCCAGCCCCCCGGCTATTCTAAAAGCATGCTGCTTGAACAGGTAACCAATGGCGTTGCTGTCCGTATGGCGGTTCTGAAAACCTTGCTTGCCCAGGAAAACAGTTTTGCATAACCATAACCTTTTAACGTGATGAAACGCCTCTATCGTCATTGCAAGATAATGATTATTCTGACAGCGGCACTCCTGACCTCCCTTCCAGACACATCAGCAGAAACGCCAGCGAATCCGACGGTAAAAACTATTTTTAGTCCACTGCTGGCCGATCCTCTGGAACCAAGAATTGCCGTCATGCCATTTCCTGGGAAAAAATCCCTGCAGCTTGACATTGGGTCATCAGCCGATCTCTACCAGAGCAAGAGCAGGAAATTTGCTGTTGGCGTAGATTTTGCGACTTACTCTCTCCTGCGCAGAACAGAAAATTTCAAGTTTCCTGTTGATGCTATTGATTATCTCTTCGGCATCAACGCAAGCTGGAAAAAGCCGATCAACAGCGACGTACTGCCTTTTGACGAATTCAGCACAAGAGCAAGGATCAGTCACATTTCTGCCCATTTTGAAGATGGACACTATAACGCTGATGCAGAGCAGTGGCTCCGCCAGCCGGAGTGGCTCGGGACTATTCCCTTTACCTACAGCCGGGAATTTGTGAACCTTGTTCTTGCGCTCAGCTCACCGGGTCGTCGGATCTATACCGGTTACCAGTATCTCTACCATACACTCCCGGATGATATCAATCCACACTCATTTCAGGCTGGCGCTGAACTCTCCACCCCTTACAACACCTACCTGGCGGCTGATTTCAAGCTGCTGCCAATATGGCAACCTTCGCTGAACGAAACAAAAGGACACCGGGGCACATGGAACCTGCAGGCAGGCATCAATCTTCGCGGGGCAGGGCTGGAAAAAGTCAGAGTGGCCTGCAACTACTTTTCCGGTATCAGTCGACAGGGAATGTATTTTTACCATCCGGAAAGCTATACCACCGCAGGTATCATTATTGATTTTTGAAACCGTTTGCAGCAGCATGCTCTATCGGCATGAGTCGAAAAACTCGGGGATAGCATCCTGAAACATTTCCGGTGAACGGGCAAGAATGTAGTCAGCAAGAAACGGTGGATAGAGGTTATAACGGCCAAGATCGGCAAGTGGAATCCAGCTCACTCTGATAATCATCTGCTGATCATCAGGATATTCCGGATCTTTTCCGGTAATCATCTCTCCACTGGTAACCGTGCAAAAAAAGCCGAGCGATACCGAGTGATGCAGTGAACCCTGTTCAAGGAGACCGGGATAAGGGTAGAGCAACTCCTTGATAAAAAGCAGAGTACCAACCCTGCATGCAAGACCGGTCTCTTCCATCATTTCACGCTTCACTGCCTCGTCAAGAGTTTCACCCCGTTCGACAGCGCCTCCCGGAAGGATCCAGTAACTTTCGGGGAGCTGCGGATCTTCAGGCGCAAAGCTTTTGTGCTCAATAAGCAGTACCTCACCATCCCTGATACATAACGCGCTGACCCTGAGCCTTACCTGTGACATAAAGAAATTTTGGTATGATGAATAAAAATTGCTGCCGATTCAGCAAGTGGAATCGGGTTACTAACATCAGCACAGAATCGACAAAATAGTATATTTGTTGAATTCATGTTAATTTTCTTATATTAGGGTTATATAGCCATATAGCACGAGATTGTACCTTTTTTCTTTTTTGGAATATTTAACGCTTTTTCTTTTACTTATTAACTATACACACACATAACAACTAACGGAGAAAATGAAAATGAAAAAAATGCTATCGCTCGCTGCAATGTTTGCAGTGTTATCATACGCATCACCAGCTTCTGCTGAATTGAAAATCGGGGGAGACGCGGCGGTTCGTGCAAGAGGCCAGTTTAATAATTCTGAGACCGTCAACGGTTCAAAAACCACAAGCGGTGATGATCTGCTTTTTCAATACCGCGTGCGTCTGAAAGCTTCTGCTGACCTCGGCAGCGGCTATTTCTTTAAGGCACTGGCACAGAGTGAAGAGGCTGCGACCCAAACAGCAGCTCAAGCAGCAGCAGGCACACCTGCAACTACTGCCGGAGGTTGGTCTGGAGTCGGAGCCAATAATTCTGGAGCCTACAATCTTGAGGTCTCAAACTTCTACCTGGGACGCTCTCTGGAAAATTGCCACTACAGTATAGGTCGTCTTCCGCTCAACAGCTATAACAATCCGATTTTTGACTTGGCCCTGTATCCAGTTCCGACCTCAACTGGAATCTATGCTGTTGACATTCCGGTAGCCACTTGGAACTTCGACAGAGTTTTTGGCCTTAACTACGGTGCTAAAGTAGGTGGTGGAGAACTGAATGGGACTCTTGTTGTTTTGGACAATAATTCTACCACAGAAAACACCGCAGGCAAAACAGGCGATGGTCTTTTTAATGATGGATACCTGCTGCATGTTACCTATAAAACCACTGTTGGCAATGTCACGGTTGAACCACAGGCAATCCTTGCACTGACTGATCTTCAGGGTCCAAGCTATCAGAAGGTTTCACCGAACACCTTCGGTTTAAATGCCACGATTCCTACCGGAAAATCAAAAGTCGGTCTTAGCGGTTTCTATACTGTTGGCAAGGACAGCAAAGCCGTAACGACTGTAACAACAACAAGTTATTTAACAGGCGTGCCTGTTGTAAATTCCGTTCAAACACCTGCATCAGTTGACTACAGCGGCTACCTCCTGAGAGTCAAGGGTGAATCCGGATCAGCAATGGCATGGGTTGACTACAACCACACCTGCGACAAGTCTGGTGTTGCTGATGTGGACTACAACAACGTCTTTGTCTGGGCACAGTACAGCTTCAAGGTACAGGAATCAGCCACTGGCACCTTCAGCCTGACTCCTACCCTGCGTTACCGTGCAAGTGGAAAAGAGGACACAACTGGTACAGCAAGGAACAACCAGCTTCGCACAGAACTCTATGCCACGGTGACCTTCTAAATCCGAATCTCGCCGTTACTATTAATAAAGCCGTAGGAAACTGCGGCTTTATTTTATATATTATCCTGTTGATGTGCGTAGCATTTTTTTTCGCACGGCTTGTCTCCTGTAAATAACAATTGTTACTTCAGGAATTTTGACGATATTACTGAAGAGCGTCAGTAACGATACAGGCAGTCTACGATACCCGAGGTTTTACATTTTTTCGACATACGGAAACCATGTCCATTTGGCACAAGAGCTTGTTTGTGCCTTTTCGGGGAAGGAGTCAATACGGTTCTCTCGTCTTTATATACCATTTTGCTCACTGCATGACGCAGTGTACAGGTCGACCAGCTTAACCGTTCTTTTCGATTGTTTATTTCATCAACTACAATTTATTCAATAATTTAAACACAACAGCGGTACTATGATTACCATTAAAAAAATCATCTGCCCGGTTGATTTCTCTGTTTTGTCGCGCAAGGCGCTGCAATACGCCAACGAGTTTGCAAGACTTTCCGGCGGAAAAGTCTTTCTGGTCGGCGTTATTGAGAATGACCCCACAATCACCTATTCACACGGTCTTGAAAAAGAACGTGCTGAATCCGATCAAAAACTTCTGGCCTTGATTGAAGAGGAGAAGATGGCTGGTATTGTTGCCGATTATGTCATCTATGAAGGATTTCCCGAAGAGTGTATTCTTGATTATGCCAAACGCCAGGAGGCTGATGTCATTATCATGGGTTCACACGGACGGCGCGGTCTGAAACGGATGATACTCGGCAGCGTTGCAGAACATGTTATACGCCGCGCTCCATGCCCGGTTCTTGTCGTCAAGGAGAACGAGCACGAATTTATCGATTAAGTCATCGCACGGAGCCAGGATCTGGCTTGCAAAAAGTTCACAACATTTTTTTAACAATCAAAGCAAACTTTTATGGCACAAAATGTCACAAACGTTTCACAAACTGAAGAGGTGTCCAGCACCAGGCGAGTTATCGCTGCTTCTTCGGTCGGGACGCTCATCGAGTGGTATGATTTTTATATTTTCGGTACTCTTGCGAAAATCATTTCCGAACAATTCTTTCCAAAAGACAACCCTACGGCAGCACTGCTTGCCACACTGGCAACCTTTGCCGCAGGCTTTGTTATCAGGCCGTTTGGCGCACTTTTCTTTGGCCGTCTGGGCGATCTTATCGGAAGAAAGTACACCTTCCTCGTTACTCTGGTGATCATGGGCGGTTCCACTTTTGCCATCGGTCTTGTTCCCGGTTATAAAACAATCGGCTTTTTTGCGCCAGCCATTGTCTTCGTCCTCCGTCTGCTGCAGGGTCTTGCTCTTGGAGGTGAGTACGGCGGAGCGGCCACTTATGTTGCCGAACACTCTCCTGCAGGGCAGCGGGGCTTCTGGACCAGCTTTATCCAGACAACGGCAACCCTGGGCCTCTTTCTTGCGCTCGGCGTTATACTCATTGTTCGGCAGACACTTGGTGTTGAGACCTTCTCTGATTGGGGATGGCGCATTCCTTTCATTCTTTCAGCGCTGCTTGTCGGGGTTTCGGTCTTTATCCGCATGAAGATGTCTGAATCGCCGATGTTTGTAAAGATGAAAAAAGAGGGTAAAACATCTGCCAACCCGCTTGCTGAGAGCTTCAAGCAGAAGGATAACCTGAAGATGGTTCTCATTGCCCTCCTTGGCGCTACTGCTGGTCAGGGTGTGGTCTGGTACACAGGACAGTTCTATGCGCTCTCCTTCCTGCAGAATACCTGTAACGTAGAGTTTGTACAGAGCAACATGATTATCTCCATTGCCCTGCTTATCGGTACACCATTCTTCGTTGTTTTTGGTGCGCTTTCCGACAAGATTGGACGCAAGTATATCATGATGGCAGGTATGCTTATCGCCGTTCTCTCCTATGGCCCGCTTTACAACAGCATGTACGACAATGCCAATCTGAAAAACAAAATTGAGATTGTAGAGAAAACAACTGTTGAAACCAAAGAGGCTGTCAAGGGCACGGACAATATCACCACAACCGTAACGAAGAAAACCTTCACGGATGGGACAACGTACAAAGAGACTCAAAAACTGACTGTCCCGCTTGATGAAGCAAAAAAAGCTGAACTTGCAGCAGCAGGAAAGCTGAAACCTGAAACAAAAAAAGAGACAACTCTTTCTGACAGTATCAAGAACAAGATGATTGGTATTGTTCTCATTCAGGTGATTTTTGTTACCATGGTTTATGGACCAATTGCCGCCTTCCTTGTTGAGATTTTCCCGACCAGAATCCGCTATACCTCGATGTCACTGCCTTACCATATCGGCAATGGTGTCTTTGGCGGCCTGGTCCCGCTTATCGCAACCCGTCTCGTTGAGGCATCCAAAGAACCGGGCTATTCTAACCCGCTTACGAACGCAATCAACAGTTTTACAGGACACATCGGCACACCTGCGGGCCAGGTCGATCCGCTTGCAGGTCTCATGTATCCGATACTGATTGCAAGTGTAAGCTTCATTATAGGCATGCTCTACATCTCCAATAAAACCAACAACATGGACGTTGAGTAACCAAGAATCATTTAATTTCATCTATTATGTCAGCAATTAAAAGACTGTTCGGAATTGTGTGGACACTCATGGGAGTAGGTATCATCCCGCTGGTGATCATGCAAGCCATGAAAGAGATCGCAGCAAAACCCAGTGAAGAGAACTGGATTTTCTGGTCAATCGTGATTGTCGTTCTGATGCCTATTATCTCCTTCAGCCTTATTACTTTTGGAGTGTTTGCGCTGAAAGGTGAGTACGATGTCATTGCGTAGGCATTAAAAACCTTACCTGTTCTTTTTGTCAATGAAAAGCCGCATCTTGAGTGCGGCTTTTCGTTTTTCCGGCAAAAAGAAGAAGCTGAACGTCTGAAGAGAATAACCAGCCCCCGATGAACAATGGATAGCCACGATGAGTTTACCGCCCGTACAGAGATAAAAAAAGCTCTTTATGAGAAGCTTGCCACACTGCCTGCCTCACCTGGTATCTACCAATTCAGAAATGCAAGTGGCAGGGTAATCTACGTCGGCAAGGCAAAAAATCTCCGCAACAGGGTTCGCTCCTATTTCAGAAATTCACAGCAGCTCTTTGGTAAAACACTGGTGCTGGTCACGCACATTGACGATTTCGAGGTCATTATCACTTCGTCGGAAGTCGAGGCTCTCATTCTTGAAAACAACCTGATCAAGGAGCTGAAGCCACGCTACAATATTAATCTGAAGGATGACAAGAGCTACCCTTACCTGGTCATCACCAATGAGCCCTTCCCGCGAATCATCTTTTCACGTCAACGAAAAAAAGATGGCTCCACCTGGTTCGGTCCCTATACAGAAGCTCGTCAACTGCGATCAATTCTTGACCTTATCGGCTCAATTTTTCCGGTTCGAAGCTGTAAATATCGCCTGAGCGAAGAGAATATTGCCTCCCGGAAATATAAGGTCTGCCTCGACTACCATATTTATAAATGCAAAGGCCCATGTGAAGGTTTACAAGCGGAAGAGGAGTACCTGCGCATGATCGGCGAAATAACACGGCTGCTGAAAGGAAAAACAGCTACCACAATCCGCTCGCTCACTGAAACCATGCAACTTCTTGCCCGTGAGCTGAAATTTGAACAGGCGGCAGAGATAAAAGCCCAACTCGACAGCCTGAAACGCTATGCGGAACGGCAGAAGGTGCTGGCGGGTGACGGACTGGATCGGGATGTTTTTGCGGTTGCCTCAAGCGAAGATGAAGGCTGTGGCATCGTTTTCAAGATACGTGAGGGAAAGCTGCTCGGCTCGCAACGTATCTACATGAACAATACCGACGGAGAAACTGATGCTGAGCTACAGGCAAGAGTGGTTGAAAAATACTATCTCGAAACTCTTGAGCTGATCCCTGATGAAATTCTGCTTCAGGAACCCATTGGAACAGACGAAGAGGAGACCCTGAGAGCTTTCATCTCGACCAAACAGCAAGAGGAGAAACAGGAGAAAAAAAACATCCGCTTTGTGGTGCCACAAATCGGTGAAAAAGCGCATTTGGTCGAGATGTGCCGCCAGAATGCCCGACATCACCTGGAAGAGTACCTGATACAAAAACAGAAACGGGGCGAGGCTGCCCGCGAGCACTATGGAGTTACTGCCCTCAAGGAGCTGCTCCATCTGCCAACCCTGCCGCAACGGATTGAGTGCTTTGACAATTCCCATCTTCAAGGCACCGATTATGTGAGTTCCATGGTCTGTTTTGAGAAGGGAAAACCGAAAAAATCCGATTACCGGAAGTTTAAAATGAAAACATTTGAAGGCTCGGATGACTATGCTGCCATGGAAGAGGTGATCCGGCGGCGTTACAGCGGCTCACTTTCTACAGAACTCCCCTGGCCCGATCTTATTGTCGTCGATGGGGGAAAGGGGCAGGTCAACACGGCTTTTCACACGCTTAACACCCTGGAAATCTCGATTCCTGTTATCGGTCTGGCAAAACGCATTGAGGAAATCTTTACCCCGCAGACACGAGATCCGTTCAATCTGCCGAAAACCTCTCCGGCGCTCAAACTGCTCCAGCAACTGCGTGATGAAGCCCACCGGTTTGCCGTTACCTATCATCGAAAACTGAGATCAGAGAGAACGTTGCAGACAGAGCTCACCACAATTGCTGGAGTTGGAGAAAAAACAGCCTTCAGGTTACTTGAACGATTTGGTTCTGTCGAAGGTGTTGCACAAGCCTCTATCGAAGAGCTGAAGGCTACGGCAGGCACAAAAGTGGGGGAGGCTGTTTTCCGTTTTTACCGACCATGAATATCTCTATTCCCTCCCGTACCCAACTCCCAAAATGTTTTTCTTAACAAAATTCTGTTATATTTAGCAAATATGATCCGACCGACGATAAAGAAACTCTTTACGATGCCCCTATGAATTTCCCTGATTTTTTTGATGATAATCGTCGTGACCCAACGGGAGCATCAGGAAAAGAGACACCCAACCTTGATGGTCTTGATGGTTTGTTTGATACGGAAGAACTCTTTGACCGGATCAGCCAATATAACGATGATGGATTCCTGATTGAAGCGCTGGCTGTTGCCCGTCGTCTTGAAGAGATTGCACCCTATAATACTGAAACCTGGTTTCTCCTTGGCAACTGCCTGACACTGAATGGCTCTTTCGATGAAGCGCTGGAGGCATTTCAGAAAGCTGTCGTTTTCAGTCCATCGGACAGTGAAATGCGCCTCAACCTTGCGCTCGGCTACTTCAACACAGGCAATTTTGAGGAGGCGCTTGAAGAGCTTGACGAAAGTACAATTGACCTCACCCTTGAAAAGGAGTACCATTATTACCGGGGCATTGTTCTGCAACGCCTGGAACGATATGAGGAGGCTGAATCGAACTTTGAGCGCTCTCTTGAGCTTGATGCAGAGTTTGCCGATGCCTGGTATGAACTTGCCTACTGCAAGGACATTCTTGGCCAACTTGAGGAGAGCACCTCATGCTACCGAAAAGCTGTGGATGAAGATCCCTATAATATTAACGCATGGTACAACAATGGCCTTGTTCTGAGCAAAATGAAGCGCTACGACGAGGCGCTCGACTGTTACGACATGGCGCTCGCTATTTCAGATGATTTTAGTTCGGCATGGTACAACCGGGCAAATGTTCTTGCCATAACGGGATGTATTGAGGAAGCAGCCGAAAGCTATCTGAAAACCCTTGAGTTTGAGCCTGATGATATCAATGCCCTCTATAATCTTGGAATTGCCTATGAGGAGCTGGAGGAGTATGGTGAGGCCATACCCTGCTACCGCCGATGCATCAGTATCAGTCCCGAGTTTGACGAAGCATGGTTTGCTCTTGCATGTTGCCATGAAGCTCTTGAAGAGTATGAGGAAGCTTACAAAGCAACACTGGAGGCGCTGAAAACAACATCCGACAGTGTTGAATTTCTGCTTCTGAAAGCGGAGATTGAGTACAACCTTAACTTTCTTGAAAAGTCTATCTCGACGTATCAGGAGATCATTACACTTGAGCCGGATAATCCCCAGATCTGGGTTGATTTTGCCATTGTGCTCAGGGAAGAGGGTCTTGTCAATGCATCCATCGACGCGCTGCACCAGTCACTGAAGCTTCAACCGCTCTCGGCTGATGCCCACTTTGAAATTGCCGCCGCCTATTTTGCCATGGGCGACAAACTCAGCACCCTGAAAGCGCTGAGCAAGGCATTCAAGATTGACCCTGACAAGAAGGAGCTGTTTCAGAGCACTTTTCCGGAACTCTATCAGCAGGATTCCGTCAGACGGATGCTCGGTATTTCATGACAAAAGCGACAAAAATTTTTGCCCTGTTGGGGCAGGCGGTTGATTATTCATACTCCCCGCTCATTCATAATTGTGCCTTTCAGGAGCTTGGGCTTCCCTGCCACTACACGGTTTTTAATATTGCCGAGCCCGATCTTGTACAAGATGCCTTGCGAGGCGCAAGAGCACTCGGAATTGCAGGGTTTAATGTCACCATCCCCTACAAGAAAACCGTTGTACCCTTTCTTGATGAACTCTCTGAGGGAGCATCCTCAATAAAGGCAGTCAACACCATCGTCAATGAACAAGGAAGACTTGTCGGTCACAACACCGATATTGACGGTTTTGCCGCACCTCTCCTGCCATACCTGAAGAGCATAACAGGCCAAACGATTGCGATTTTCGGCAGTGGTGGAGCTGCGCTGGCCGCCATCGAAGCATTCAACCGTTTTTTTACCCCTGCCGGGATTCTGCTCTTTGTTCGTGACCCTGAAAAAGCTCGCTCACTGCTCGATGAAACTGGTTATGGCAACAGGGAATCCATCACCATCATCCCGCAGGACAAACCGGAAAAAATCAGGGAGTGCCGGGTTATTGTCAACGCCACCCCAGTCGGCACCAGAGGAGGTAACGGTGAGGGATCCATTATTCCTCTTGACCGGGAATTGCTCAACGCTGACCAGATTGTTTATGACATGGTCTACAACCCCCTCAATACTCCACTGTTGCAGGCGGCACAGCATGCGGGTGCCACAACCATATCGGGCATTGAGATGCTGATTGGCCAGGCTGAACGTTCATTTACCCTGTGGACCAACATGAAAATGCCGCTCACAACTGTTAGAGAGGCGCTGCTGCAAGAGATTCAGGAACAACAAACCCGCATATCTGACTGACTCATGAAATGGTTTTTCTCCCTTGTCCTCCTGGTTATTACCGCTGATCAGTTGACAAAAAAAGTGGCTGTCGCTTTTCTCAGGGATGCTGCTCAAAGTATCGTCATCATTCCCGGTCTCTTCTCGTTCACTTATGCTGAAAACAAGGGTGTTGCCTTTGGTCTGGAATTTGCGCCACCGGTGGTGCTCCTTCTGCTGACAGCTCTTATTACGGTAGTCGTGCTTGTCTATGTCTTCAAGTCAAACAACCGTACAGCCCTTTTTCTTGTCCCGTTTGCCCTCATTACCGGAGGAGGCATCGGCAATATGATTGACCGGCTCACTCTTGGCCGGGTTGTTGACTTCATCTATTTTGATCTTTACAACGGCTACGTTTTCGGCCACTACCTCTCCCTTTGGCCCATTTTCAATGTCGCAGACTCCGCCATCTCCATTGGTGCCTGCATGCTGATTATCTTTCACAACAAAGTCTTTCCGGACTGAAGCCAGGCAGTAAATAAACATGTTTGTTGATACCCATTGCCACCTCTCCTTTGCAGAGTTTGACCATGATCGTCACGAGGTTATAACTCGCCTGACTGAAGAAAAAATAAGCATACTGATTGATCCCGGCGTTAACGTTGAGACAAGCATAAAATCAATTGAACTGGCCAGCGCCTTCGATTTTATCTACGCCAACGTCGGGCTTCACCCTCACGAAGCAGAGCAGCCTGTCAACAAAAGCGTTTACGAACAACTTGCTTCTCTTGCCCGGTCGCCGAAAGTCGTTGCCATAGGAGAGATCGGCCTTGATTACCACTATCCTGAGTATAACCGATCTGCCCAACATGAAGCATTCCGTGAGATGCTGAGGCTTGCAAAATCCCTTGATCTGCCGGTTGTCATCCATTGCCGTGATGCCTGGGAAGATATGCTGCATATTCTTTCCGAAGAGAGTCATTCAGGTATGCGTGGTGTCATGCACTGCTTTTCGGGTGATAGCGTTATCGCTGATGCTTGTATCCAGAAGGGATTCAAGCTCTCTATTCCCGGCACGATAACGTACAAACGATCTCTGTTGCCCGACATTGTCCGCACCGTTTCACTTGATGATCTGCTTACTGAAACCGATGCGCCCTACCTGGCACCTGTTCCTTATCGGGGAAAACGGAACGAGCCTTCTTATGTTCGTATCGTCACGGAGAGCATCGCCAGTATCAGGGGAATTTCACTGCAAGAGGCTGCGCAAGGTATTGCAAGGAATACCATTGAATTGTTTAGATTACCAGCTTTATAAAAAGCAGTTCAGTTCTGCCGGGGACTGCGCTGCAATTATTTTGAAATTTATACAAACTTGCTTAGGTTGCGGGCCGAACCGAAACAGAAGCGATCAACCTGAAACAGAGCTTATGGAACAAAGTATAAAACCATCGACCGAAGAGAACTTTCTCTACATTGCCATTAAATATAAAGCCGCAATTATCAGCACGCTGGTGTTGCTGATCACGCTGGGAACAGGAATATTCTCCTGGATACAGCACCAGAAGACGAATGAACAGGAGGCCTCACTCCAACTTTCCAGAATAGCGCCCCTTCTTGACCAGGGCGATTTTCAGGCGGCCATCAACGGTAAGGAGAAGGTTCCCGGACTGAAAAAAATTGCTGCCGAATACGCTGGCAAATTCACCGGTACACCAAGCGGCAATATGGCCAATTTACTTCTTGCCAATGCTTATTATTCCATCGGAGAGTTTGACAGTGCACTGAAGGTCTTCAAAACCGTATCAATGGCAAACAACGACCTCGCCGCAGCCGCTCTGGCAGGCGCAGGCGACTGTTACTTCAATAAAAATCAGTTTGGGCCAGCCGCAGAAAACTATCAGGAAGCATCAAAACAGGCTGACAACAGCGTGCTCAAGGCGCAGTACCTCACCCATGCGGCCAACAGCTTCCAGCAGTCAAATCAGTTGAAGAAAGCCGCTGAGCTCTATACGAAAATTATTGCCGACTATCCCGGCACAACCGGCGCTGAGGTAGCACAACGGTCGCTCTGGCAGATTTCAGGAAACCTTTAATAACAAAAATACTTTTTTTACATGCCCGAACAGTTTATTATCAAGACAAACCTTGGCGACATTACCATCAGCCTCTACGACGACACCCCGCTGCATCGCGATAACTTCGTCAAGCTCGCTGGCGAAAACTACTATGATGGCATCCGCTTTCACCGGGTTATTGACGGCTTCATGATCCAAACAGGAGACCCGCTGTCGCGACATGAGGAGAAACGCTCGCTGCATGGCACCGGCGGCCCCTCAACCCGTATCCCGGCTGAAATCAAACATCCAAACAAAAAAGGAACACTTGCCGCTGCAAGGGACAATAATCCGCAGAGAGCCTCGTCGGGCAGCCAGTTCTATATCAATCATAACGACAACGGCTTTCTTGACGGACAGTACACCGTCTTTGGCGCGGTGGAGTCAGGCATGGATGTGGTAGAAAAAATTGCCGCCGTCAAGACCGACCCCAACGACAATCCGCTTGTACCGGTCATTATCGAGACCATAGCCTCACCAGCAACGTCTTGATAACTCACCATGGAGAGCATTGCATCCAATCTTGAGGCAATACGTGAACAGATAAACAGGGCATGCATTGAGGCGGGACGTGATCCCTCCAGTGTGCGCCTGATTGCTGTTTCCAAAACCAAACCCGCTGAGCTTGTCCGTGAAGCATTCGATGCCGGACAGGTTGAGTTCGGGGAGAGTTACGTCCAGGAGTTTCTCGAAAAAAATGATCACCCTCTGCTTGAGGGCATCCCGATCGACTGGCATTTCATCGGGCACCTGCAGTCAAACAAGATTCGCTCTATTATCGGCAAAGTAAGCCTCATTCACGGCATTGATAAACTCTCGACAGCCGAAGAGCTCTCAAAAAGGGCCGTCCAGCACAACCTGCAGGTCGATTATCTTCTTGAGGTCAATACCTCGGGTGAAGCATCAAAATATGGCATGTCGCCGGACGATGTTCTTTTGGAGGCAGCATCGCTCTTTCATCTCCCGAACATTACCCTTTGCGGGCTGATGACCATTGCCTCTTATGACCCGGTGGCTGCACGTGAAGAGTTCCGCCAGCTCCGCATGCTGCTTGAGTCGCTTCGGGAAATTGCGCCGGATCCCTCCAGGCTTAACGAACTCTCGATGGGTATGAGCGGCGACTTTAAGGAGGCCATTTATGAAGGAGCAACCATGATCCGTGTCGGGTCTGCAATCTTTGGGTGGCGTTGACATGATCGCCTGTTCGCCTGGCTTATTCTATTTAATTAACCTGTAAATCAACCCTGTCATGATCTCACAGAAAGCAAAAATTCAGGAAGCAGTCGCTTTTATAAGAAAAAAAACATCCGCCCATTATCCTGTTGGAATCGTGCTGGGCACTGGCCTTGGGGCTCTTGTCAAGGAGATTGATATCGAGTTTTCACTCGACTACAGCGATATTCCGAACTTTCCGGTTTCCACCGTTGAGACGCATCACGGCAAACTGATTTTTGGGAAACTTGCCGGAAAAAATGTTGTGGCCATGCAGGGACGCTTTCACTTCTACGAAGGCTACTCCATGCACCAGATTGTTTTCCCGATACGAGTCATGAAACATCTTGGCGTTAAAACCCTCGGCATCACCAATGCCTGCGGTGGTTTGAACCCTGGCTACAGAAAGGGTGATATCATGCTGATCGACGACCACATCAACCTGCTTGGTGGCAACCCGCTGATCGGCCCGAACGATCCTGAAATCGGCTCACGCTTTCCAGATCTCTGCGCTCCCTACTCTCCCCGGATTCTCGCCCTTGCTGAAGAGGTTGCACTGAACCAGGGTATCAAGTTGCAGCGAGGCGTTTATGTCGCACTTTCAGGCCCATGCCTTGAGACCCGCGCAGAGTATCGCATGTTGCGCATCCTCGGCGCTGATGTTGTCGGCATGTCAACCGTGCCTGAGGTGATCGCCGCTGTGCATCAGGGAACCGAGGTCTTCGGCATGTCCATCATCACCGACGAGTGTTTCCCTGACTGCCTCAAATCGGTCAGCATCGAAGAGATCATTGAAGTCTCCAACCATGCCGAGCCAAAAATGACCTCCATATTTAAATCCATTGTTGCCAACCTTTAATTCTTCTGAAAGAGTATGATAGACGCCATATCGTTTAACGACAACACGCTGCACTACCTCGACCAGCGTTATCTCCCGCTCAAGGAGAATTACGTTGCAACAAAGGATTACAAAAAGGCTATAGAGGCAATCAAAACGCTTGCCGTACGCGGCGCTCCCCTGATTGGCGTTGCGGCAGCCTACACCATTATCCTCGGCATCAACAGCTTCGAGGGTACCAAAGAGGAGTTTCCTGCTTTTTTCAAATCGCTGGTGGCTGAGGTCGAAGCTTCACGGCCAACGGCAGTCAACCTCTTTTTTGCCGCTGCCCGGATGAAAAAGGTCTATGCTGAACATTTTGAACCCGATACCATTGAGGAGCTGTTTGCAAAAATGAATGCTGCCGCCTGCAAAATTCATACTGATGAAATTGCGAACTGTGATGCCATGGCTCGCCACGGTGTTGAGCAGATCAAGATTGACCTGGCCCACATCCTGAAAACCCGCAAGCTCAATGTGCTGACCCACTGCAACACCGGCACCCTTGCCTGCTGCGGCACAGGTTCAGCGCTTGGCGTTATCAGGCTGGCCTGGAAAGAGGGGCTGATTGAGCGCGTCATCACCTCCGAAAGCCGTCCGCTCCTGCAGGGGCTTCGCCTGACAGCCTGGGAGCTTGAGAAGGATGGCATTCCGTTTGTCTCGATTTCCGACTCCTCTTCGGCCTTTCTGATGCAGCGAGGAATGATTGATTTCGGCATTGTCGGTGCCGACAGAATAGCTGCCAATGGCGACACCGCCAACAAAATCGGCACCTGCGCCCATGCCATCAGCGCGTACCACCACAATCTGCCTTTCTACATCGCCGCGCCGATATCAACCATTGATATCACAATCCCTGATGGCACGCACATCCCGATTGAGGAGCGTAACGCCGATGAGCTGAGAACCATTTTCGGCACACAGGTGGCCATGCCGAACACTCCGGTGCTTAATTATGCGTTTGATGTGACTCCAGGTAAATATTTGAGAGGCATCATTACCGACAAAAAGGCAGTTGTTGGCGACTACAACTACGGACTTGCTGCGTTGATGTAGACGAACTCGAAGCAAAAATCTTGTTCTGAAGGTCAAAAAGCTCACCATCCTTTCGTGGATGGTGAGCTTTTTTGCTACACATACTCAAACACCTCCATGGGAACTGATTTTGAAGGTTCGAGGTGGCCGTGTATAATTCGTCGAATTCTCTCTGTTGTCTCACGGCTAAATGTTTTATCACCACACCTGGCACACACTTTAGCAGGTATACCCTCAACCAACACATGCTTTCCCTCAAGTCTAAATACCTCGTCAACAATCTCCTCTCGGGCATTGTTTGACCCACAATTATGACAATGAAACATAATCACCTCCTCACTGAGTAGTTATTGATCCACTTTTCTTCATCAGGTTGATACATCGTAATGACTTTAATCAACCCTTCACCGGTCTCTATTCTTGTAACCTGTATATGGATAGGTCGTCCTAACTTCGTGAATCCCAATAAAAGGCAACTCGGCACATATTTATCATCAGGATAGTCCTCTATGATAGTCACATTCTCAACAACTTCACCTATTTCACTTTCGCTTATATTGCGCTCAACAGCTCGTTTGAAGGCGTGATAACTGAACTCAAATTGACCAGCCTTCAAATACTCCTGAATTTCAGCAATAGTTTTCATACTCAATGTCACACATGCAATCTGATGGATAGAAACTCGGTCACATCGACATTCCCTGTCGGCTAATAGCATACGATTGTGCCCGGAGCTTGCAAGAGTAAAGTTTCAATCGCATCACATCAGAATAGACAAAAGTCACAAAAACAACAACACTCTCACATCAAGCATTTGTCTTGAACCATGATTCCTCTGATGAGATGATGGGCATGAGTCTCAGGCTTGTCACCCCGGCACAGAAAAACGTATCAGGCGCGACAAAGCAAGAATTCATGAAAAGCTGGCGAATCAAGAGTCAGCCAACAATTTCCCTGATAACATTCAATATTTCTCGTTACATTCCTCTATAACCAAAAAACGATCTGGAGGAAGCTATGAGCGACACAGGGTATAACTACAGGGTAGTGCGCGGTTTTGCATTTTCGGCGCTGTTCTGGCTTGTTATCGGTCTGGTTGTGGGGCTCTGGATGGCTTTTGAGATGTTTGATCCGGCGCTGAATCTTACCCCCTGGCTCAGCTTCGGACGTCTCCGCGTGGTGCACACCAATGGTCTCGGGCTTGGATTTGGCCTTGCGGCTATTTTTGCAACATCCTACTACATTCTGCAACGCCTGACACGAATACCACTCCTCTTTCCGCGACTTGCCCAGGCGCATCTCTACGTTTTCAACGCCGCAATAGCGTTGGGTGCCCTTTCTCTCTTTGCCGGAATGAACACCACACGGGAATATGGTGAGCTGGAGTGGCCTCTTGATATTGTTGTCGTTGTCTTCTGGGTGATGTTTGCCATCAACGTCTTTGGCACGCTGATCAAGCGGAAGGAGAAGCAGATGTACATCTCACTCTGGTACATTATCTCCATGACCGTGGCAATTGCCATTCTCTATATTGTCAACAACCTTGAGGTTCCCATAAACCTCTTCAAATCATACACACTCTACTCCGGCGCAAACGACGCCAATGTCGAGTGGTGGTATGGGCACAACGTCGTCGGATTCATCTTTACCGTTCCAATCCTGGCGATGTTCTACTATTTTCTCCCAAAGTCCACCGGCCTTCCCATTTACAGCCACCGGCTCTCCATCGTCTCTTTCTGGGCGCTGAACTTTGCCTATCTCTGGACGGGTGCACACCACCTTATGCTCACTCCACTGCCAGAGTGGATCCAGACTGTCGCGATGGCCTTCAGCATCTTCCTGATTGCCCCCTCGTGGGGTTCAGTGGTCAATGGCTATTACACGCTTCAGGGAAACTGGGATCAGATGCGCACCAACTACCTCACAAAGTTCTTCATTGCCGGTATAACCTTTTACGGACTCCAGACACTCCAGGGGCCGCTGCAGGGGCTCAGAACCCTCAACGCCTTCTTTCACTATACCGACTGGGTTGTCGGCCATGTACACATGGGAACGATGGGATGGGTAACCATGGTTATTTCGGCATCATTCTACTACATGATTCCCCGCATTACCAACAGGGAACTCTACAGCGTCAAACTTGCCAACACCCATTTCTGGCTCATTCTTGTTGGCCAGTTCACCTGGACCATCACCATGTGGATTGCAGGAATCCAGCAGGGAGCAATGTGGAAAGCCACCAATCCTGATGGGTCGCTGATGTACAATTTTCTTGATACCGTAACTTCCCTCTACCCTTATTATAAAATACGGTTTGGCGCAGGGGTCATCTACTTTATCGGCATACTGGTTTTTGCCTGGAATCTGATCATGACCGTCAGGAGAGAGCCAAACCAGAGTGAAGCATAAACGACAACATCAACAAACAGGAGCTGCCTCATGGGGATCACGTCAAAACCGGTTGTTTTTGCTCTTCTTGCAGCCGTTGTCATCCTGATCGGTACCACCGTGACCGTCTTTATTCCGCTGTTCATGCCTTCGACGCAACCGATCAGTCCCTACATAAAACCCTACACTGCGGTGGAGCAGGAGGGGCGCGACATCTATATGCGTGAAGGGTGCAACAACTGCCACACCCAGACCGTTCGACCGCTGAGAACCGAGGTGCTCCGGTATGGTGAATACTCAAAACCTGAGGAGTTCGCCTACGATCGTCCCTTCCTCTGGGGCTCACGCCGCACAGGGCCAGATTTGAACAGGGTCGGCGGAAAATACCCTGACTCCTGGCATTACAAGCATACCTCACACCCTCAAAGCATGTTTGAAAAGTCGAACATGCCACCTTATGGCTGGCTTGCCAAAAACCGGCTCGACACCGGCTACTCGTTCAAAAAGACATCAACGCTGGGCTATGGCTACTCTGAAAGCGACGTGCGGCAGCAAATTGACCAGTACCGGGCAACCGTCACCAGCGCAAGCTATCCCTCAAAAGAGAGCCGTGACCAGGTAACGCCGCCGGATCTGCAGAAGGAGCTGACCGAAATGGATGCCCTGATTGCCTACATCCAGAAACTTGGGCGGGATGTCAAGAACATGGAGGCCGCAAAATGAATGTTTCAGGCCTGGCTTATGTGCTCTTCACCATAGTTCTCGCCATTATTTCCGGCGGAATAATGGTTTACTACTACAATCCGAAACGAAAAGAGAGGATTGAGGCACCAAAACAGAGAATGCTTGATGACGACAACTGAACAACTGCATAGAGCGAAAAGGAGATAACCATGTATGATACCGGAGAACCCCAGGAGGGCCACAATAAAATCCCCAAAGGGTGGCTGCTCTTTTTTTTCGGGGGAATTATCTTTTTGATCGGCTATATCGTCTCCTATACCCCGGCTATTTCCGGCTGGTCATTCTACAAAGAGTTTGACAAGGAGATGGCATCAGCGGCGAAATCAGAGAAATCAGTTGCCGTCAAAGAGTATTCGGGGGACAAGGAGGCCATCAAGGAGGGGAAGGAGATCTATGCCAACACCTGCGCACCCTGCCATAATGCGGACGCAACGGGCGGAATCGGCCCCAACCTCACCACTGCAACAATGAAGTTCGGATCGACCCAGAAGGATATCTATACATCAATAGCCGAGGGGCGCCCAAACGGTATGCCAGCATTCCTTCCGCAGATTGGCTCAGAAAAAATCAGCAAGGTGGCTGCCTTTCTGGAAAGCCTGAGGAAAAAGTAATTCTCACCAACTCAGGAGCTTGCCATTTTGTGGAAACCATACCGAAGAGCTATCGAAATCTTGCAGGCCGTCATGTTGACCGGCCTGCCATTTCTTGCCATCAATGGTCAAAGTGCGCTCCGGTTTGACATTCCAACCCTCAAGCTTTATGTTTTCGGATCGGTGATCTGGATCCGTGAATTCTACCTTATTCTTGGCGTTGCGCTCTTTTTTCTCCTCTTTATTGCTTTCGTGACGGTCATTTTCGGAAGAGTGTGGTGCGGCTGGCTCTGCCCCCAGACGGTACTGCTCGACCTGAGCCAGAGCCTCGGAAAACTGTTTGGGAAGAAACAGCAGAAAACGATTCAGAGGCTTCTGCTCCTACCCCTCTCCGCCCTGGTGTCGATCACCATGATCTGGTACTTTGTGCCACCTGCCGAGACGCTGCACTCGCTCTTTGTCTCAACAACCATGACCTCCTTTTTTCTGGTTCTCTGGGTAGCGGTCTATCTGGAGCTGGCGTTTCTGGGAAGAGGATTCTGCACCTCAATCTGCCCCTACGCCATGCTGCAGAATGCCCTCTTCGACAAGGATACCCTGGTGATTGAGTATGATGTTTCAAGGGATGCTACCTGTATGAAGTGCGATGAGTGCGTCAAGGTCTGCCCGGTCGGCATTGATATCAAGAAAGGGTTAAGTTCAGCCTGCATTGCCTGTGCCGAATGTATCGATGCCTGTCGGGTGCTCAGTGAAAAGAGAGGTATGCCACCCTTCCCGAACTACAAGGGTCGGATAGTCCGTTCAAAAACCTTCTGGCTTGGAGGCGCAACTGCCGCTGCGGGCATTGCTCTTTTTCTCCTGCTCTGGAGCCGTCCACCCGTTGACTTTCTTGTCACCCGCGACAACGCTCCCCTGCCATCGGGACTGAACCGATACTCATACACCATCTATAATAATGGTGGAGAGCCGCTTGCCCTTGAACTCTCTTCGCCCGACAACGTCACCCTTATTGGCGAACACTCGCTCCTGTTGCCGCCATTTTCTGTACTGCATGGGCGTATTCTGGTGAAATCAACCGGCAAGCTGGAGCAACTGCATCTCAATATCTCGGGAAGCGGCATGACGAGCAGCAAAATGGTGGGATTTTTGTAACCTGTTGATAGAAAACTGAAAAACATTTATCTTTTGCCTTAGGGAAACTCTGCAAAACACCTTTTTGTCGTCATTCCCGCGAAAGCGCGCAAGTCCAATGTTGGTGATTAAGAATTTTGTATCAATGATGTTCGTCTGTTAAGACAATAAATCCCTATAAGTCATACCCGTATAATCAGTTACGGAACTTTTATACCTTATTTAAAAATTACTTCACGAAGCAGAGTTTCGAGGAATATATCCTATAGAGATTTAAACTGTGGTATCTTGTAACCTATTTAATTTATAACCGGATAGTAGTGATTTATTCTTGAAATTTTTCAACCTCGCGTAAAAACTATATCACTCACATTGCCTTGAAAGGTATTCTTGTTATGGTGTAAATTGTTAATATAAAAGAGATAATTCTAAAATGCCAAAAATATATGATTACTTGGGGATTCTGATTTTTTTCTACTCAAACGAGCATGAACCAATTCATGTGCATGCAAAAAAAGAAGAATTTGAAAGTAAAGCAGAGTTTTATATAGTAAATGGAAAAATTTCTGAGATAAAGATTACAAATATAAAAGGTGCAAAACCACTCAAAGGAAAAGAGTTGAAAGATTTTCAAATTTTTCTTGAAAATTACTCTGATAAAATAGTTGATAAATGGATAAACTATTTTGTGTATCACAAAGATGTTGAATTTGAAAAAATAACAAAACGATTATCATGAGAATAGTGGTTGAT
>JBMOIS010000035.1:0-25936 GCA_049317185.1 Chlorobium sp.
ATTGTTCTTAATGTTGAAATATTTGTTTCTGTTTTAAGGGTGCATATCCTACACACCCTACACGAATAAGGGTAAAAATTCAATGGTAGGGAGTACATGGCGGCGGAGCTTGCTTTAGAGGTTTAACAACAAAACGGAGATCAGGAGATGAAAACAAAAGCGGAAATGATTGATATACTCGAAGATGCACGGCAGCGAGGCGTTCAATTTGTCACTTATGGAGACGGTGATTTAGGTGTTCCCGTCGCTATTGATGAGGCTATCAAAGATTTTGAGGCAATGGAAGACCAGCAGATAGGCGAGGGGGATTGGTTCCCTTGTGATAATGCGGGAACAATTCAATAAATGGTTGTAGGGCGGGCGGATTCATTTTAATAAGGGCAAGGAATGAGCAGAAGCACGAGCGAATATAAATTTCACCGCATGGCATTGCTGGAATCAATTGATGCAGTTATTAGCGCAATGAAGGATGAGATAGAGCAAGGGAACAAAGAGGGGAAAAAACTCGATCGCGTTGAACGTCGTGTGCTTGAACTTACACGGCTTAGGCAAGGGCTGTACCCGCCAAAAATGGACGGGGATTGTTGGAGTGATGCACAAATCGTTGATGCAGTAAAAGCACCGGGAATGATAGCTTTTTTGCGGATAGGGATAATAGCAACAGGAGATATAGCAAAATGGGAAGACGATGAGTTTCTTCAACGGCAGGAACGGAACTTGGAGAAAAAATTGGACTGGGCTATTGATAGGGAGATTTTCAGATTCAGAAACTATCAATTATTGATGAAATTGGCAGAAGATGAGCCACCACAAACCGCAGTTTCGGCGGGAGATCAGGAAGCGAAGAGCGCAGGAACAAAAGCCGAAATAATTACCGACAACAGAAAAAAGATTTCAGATCAGCTTTTTGAAGAAACTCTTATACCGATAATCTTTGAAAAACTTGAAAACGGCAAGTACATAACCAGCAAAAAAGAACTCTACAATCAAATTGCAGAGCCTTATGAATTTGGCGGCGATGTTGTACGGAAGAGGTTCGATAAAGAGTACAGGCCAGATCCCGAAAAACTGCGTGAAGCCTTACGAAAATATGGAAATGAAGAGCTTATAGGCCAGATCAAAAAGATTCGATAAAAGGGGAACATTAAGGGAACTTCCCCGATTCTTCCCCACAGAATAAAGCACGAAGTTACAACCAGCTTTAGAAAAGTGGTTATTAAAAATTAAACTTCGTGCTATATGCAGAACATTCACCCCCCCCAGCAGGTAGCCCCGGCGATTCAGCGGCACCAGCAGCGTTTCCTCTCCACAGATCAGGCACTTCAGTATATCAAGGACGTTTATGGCATTACGGTGGCTAAGGCGACCCTTTACAAAAAGCGTTCAGTTGAAAAAGGTGCATTTATTGGCCAGCGCAGCCCCTTCGGAAAATTGGTTTTTTCACCGGCAGAGATTGATTTGTACTTAGCCACCGGCAGCGCGCGGGAAACCGTTCAGCATGAGGAGGTACCAGCGTGAGACCGGACAATAAAAAAGCCGGTAGCGGGCAAGCTACCGGCAAGGACGGGCATTTGTTGAGTGTGAATGGGCATTCACAGCGGCAATATAGCAAAAGCTTTGATACTGATAAGCACATTCGAGCAGCACGGCGGACTATGGGCGATGCTGTGATTATGCTTTCTGGTTGGCCTGCCTGCATACGGTACAGCTACTTTGTAGGGCCAGATGGCAAGCTGATTACCAGAGCAGAAAGGCGGGGTGCAAAGTGACAAATATCATTGATGAATTGCGAGTCGAGGCTGAAAAACCGGCAGCGACGGATAGCACTTTTTTTCTTTCCAGCCAAAACGAGCGAAATGACGTACACCATGTACGCAACGTACACAAACCAGAAAACACGCAGGAAGCCGAAAAAGTAGACCTTGAAAAGCACGTTGCGACGGTATACGGTATCATTGAGCGAGCAAAAGAGAACCCCGGACTTTATGCCAGTGCAGAGTTTATTGATGCAATGAAGTTCATCCGGGAGGTAGATGATGAGGCGTGGATTCGTTGCCGGGTGAAGATCAAGCGGGAGAAACCGAGCGGGGTTCTACTCTCCGACATTGACGAAGCAACAAGACCAGATAGCGAGATTGGCGGAGAGCGAAACGTTGCGGCGGCACTGATTAACCTGGCGGTTAATCGTTGTGAATTGTTCTACGATGAAAAGGCAAAGGATGCCTATATCACAATTACAAGCGATAATGTCACACTCAAAGTTGGGAGTATGGCTTTTTCGGAGTGGCTGAGTTTCGCTTATTACACGGATTCCGGGCACTCTTCAGCAAGTGAAGCAGCAATCAAGCAGGTCAGTTCTACCCTATCAGGCCTTTGCAAGTTCGAGGGTAAGCAAGAGCGGGTTTTCATGCGGGCCGCAAAGCGCGAAGAGAGCAGAGCCTATTATCTCTTCATGGGTGATGAGAAAAACCGAGCTATTGAAGTCACATCTACTGGGTGGCGGGTTCTGTCTGAATACCCTGTGAAGTTCTGGAAGCCTTCTTCATCGGTAGCATTCCCTGAGCCGGTCGCCGGTGGAGATGTCAATAAGCTATGGGAATTCTGCAATATCCCTGAAGAGTACAGGTTTTTGGTTCTTGCGTGGATTCTCGAATGTTACCGGGTAGATACTCCTTTTCCTGTTTTGGAGTTGAACGGGGTGCAGGGTTCAGCGAAGAGTACGACGATGAACAGTCTGAGAATGTTGGTTGACCCTTCTACCGTGAATTTAAGATCGGCACCAAAAAACATTGAGGACATTTTTGTTTGTGCAGGGAATAATTGGCTTTTGGCTTATGAAAACCTCTCTTACCTTCCAGCGAAATATCAGGATGCTTTTTGTACGATTGCGACGGGCGGAGGCGCGGGAGGGAGACAGTTTTTCACGAACGGTGAAGAGTTCCTCATTGAGGTGAAGAGGCCGATTATTATCAATGGTATTCCGTCACTGATTACCGCACAGGATTTGACGGAGAGATCAATTCATCTTGAGTTGCCACGTGTTGAGCGGTATTTGTGCGAGGGTGACTTACAGAAAGGCTTTGAAGCCGCACTGCCTGAGATTTTTGGCGGGTTGCTTGATTTGTTCGTTAAAACGTTGGCGATGTTGCCGACGGTCAAAACGTCAGGGCGTGAGCGAATGGTTGACTTTTGCAAGCTTGGTGAAGCGATGGCACAAAGCATGGGCTGCAAGGAAGGAACCTTTTTAGAATGCTATAATGAAAACCGCAAGGATTCTGTTTTGCGCTCAATCGAGAGTTCCCCTGTTGCGACAGCAGTTCTTGAGATAGCGGAAGAGTCGGCGTTTGATACTGTTTTCCATGGCACATATAAGGAGCTGCTTGAGAAACTGATTCCTCACAAAAGCGGTGATAATGAGGGTTGGCCAAAGTCTGAAAAAGGTTTGGCCAATGTGCTAAAACGCAATATTCCGGCACTTCATGAGGCTGATGTTATTGTCTTACCTGAGCAAGGAAAGCAGCAAAACAGAAAAGGCCGTACAGTTACCATAAAAAAGGCTTGCGTACATAGCGTACATAGCGTACATGATTCAGGCCAAACCATCTCAAAAGAAAAAAAGTCGAGCGAATTAGCCGATGACGGGAGGCCGTTTTAATGGCAGATTATCGTTTTGAACTCGAAAAGGGCGGTTTGAAATACGCTTGCCCAGCTTGCGGCAAGGTTCGCTTTGTTCGGTACGTTGACACCTCCACCGGCGAACAGGTCGCCGATGTTGTCGGGCGTTGTGATCGAGAGGATTCTTGCGGATATCACTTGACACCGAAAGAGCATTTCCTAATGACTGGCAAGAACCCTTTCGGCAGTGTTTCGATACCTGCCAAAAAGCGGGAGCCAGTACCGGAACAGGAGCCTTCTTTTATTGATGCGTTGCTCATGCAAGGGAGCTTGAGGAACTATGAACAGAACAATTTTTGTCGATGGTTGCATGGCGTGTTCGGTGAACAAAAGGCGTTCGAGTTAACAGCAGCGTATCAGATCGGTACATCAAAATACTGGCCGGGTTCTTGCGTGTTCTGGCAGATCGACAGGGCCGGAAACGTCAAGGCGGGAAAGGTGATGCTCTACAACAGCGCTACCGGGCGAAGGACAAAGGATCCATTCAACCACATTCAATGGGTGCATAAGGCCTTAAAATTGGAGCCTTACCACTTGCAGCAATGTTTATTCGGTGAACACCTGCTTTCAATAGATCAAGTGAGGCCGGTAGCTATTGTTGAGAGTGAGAAAACAGCGATTGTTGCGGCAGGGTTTATGCCCGAATTCATCTGGACAGCGACAGCAGGAAAGAATAATCTCAATAAGGAAAAGCTAAAGGCGTTACAAGGTCGCCGGGTTGTACTCTTCCCTGATTTGATGGCGTTCGAGAAGTGGCGGGAGATCGTGAAGGGGATGCCGGGCGTTACTGTTAGTGACATTCTCGAACGTCGGGCCGGTGATGCAGATCGAGCAGCCGGGCTTGATTTAGCTGATTACCTGTTGAGAGAGAACGGATCCGAGAGGTAGAACGGCATAGCTTGGGCTGAAATTGTTCAACCTGAGCCAGTTGTGAGCGTTTTTTGTAAGGTCAAAAGCCTGTAAAACATTGATATCATTGATTAAACGGAGGGAGCCCCCCATTATGGCAAAAAAAAGACTGCAAACACTTGGTGATGTCCGGCGATACTTAGCCGGGCTGTTGAACCGGTTCGAGGCGGGAGAGATCGACGAAACGCACCTGAAAGCATGTGCCTATGTTTCAAACATCTTGACCAGCACAATAAAGGATTCTGATTTTGAACAAAGGATTGAGAAACTTGAAGAACAGTTAAACGAAGGGGGGAAGCATGGGCTTAAAAGAGCGGGTTAAACGGATTGAACAAGATATTACCCCGAAAAAGGTTTGGTGTAAAATATGGATAGGGCCACCACCAAAGAATTATATCAGCCGGGATGTAAGGTCGAAGGACTGGACAGAGAAAGATCGGAACGAGCAATACGAGCAGTGCATTATATTTTTGCCAGAAAAAAACCCTAAGCCACGATAAAAAGTTCAAAGCCGGAATTTATGCAGGAAAAGTGTTGATTGAGACGTTTATCCAGATCAAAAAACAAGCCGATTAATAAGATGATGATTAGAGAAAAGAACTTAATTCCCGCAAAAAAAGGAGAGATCAGGAACCCTAAAGGCAAGCCTAAAGGAACACGGAACAGAGCCACCATTGCAAGGCAGTTTCTTGAAATCGAGCTGAAAACTGAAAACGTGTTGAGTGGACAACAGGAAATGTTGAGCGTTTCAGAGATCATTGTTATGGCGCAAGCCAAAGCAGCAATAGAGGGCAGCCTGAAGGCTTGTGAATGGCTATTCGATAATGCCTATGGGAAGCAGAGCGAAAACAGCACGGTCACAATCGATGCAGATGCAACGACGGCAAACGACCGCCCAAGCACAAGAGCTGAATTGCGGGAATACGCAAAATCAAAAGGGCTGAATCCTGATGCTATTTTTATTAAGAAATGAGCGCGGTGGCATAGGGAAGGGAAGGAAATAAAAACATGAAAGGCCTGAGTAATTTCAGGCTTTTTTGTTTCTTCAAGATGAGTTTTAACGCTCCACAATGGCACACTTAAAACTCATTGATACATTCCACAGATTCACGATAAAAGCCTTGCAATGATTGGCTTTAATAGTGTTCTGTTGATGCGGGTTTCAGGCGGGTAAAGTGTCGTTTCGATGATGGAAAACGTATCAACATTTGAAAGATATTCGAGAAAGAAATACTGTTGAGTGATTCAGTTGTTTTTGTCGCTACTCCATTCAATGCGTTTTGATGGTCCCTCTCAAGGGTGATGGGCGCGGAATCGGGCCGGTTGGTACGCTCTCGACACTCTGAGTAATTACAGTTTTTTTTATATCTCATGCCAGATGAGTTTTTAAGCCTTGTAATGGCGGTTTTACGCGCCTTCGACACAATCTACCAATTCACGGTAAAAGCTTTGTATAGCGTTGCTTTGATGCTATCCTGTTGATATGGCTTGGTGATGGTAGGCGTATTGTTTCCATGATGAGAAATAGATCAACAAAGGACAGTTTTTCGAGTGAAAACAGCTATTCCCCGGCGGAGCGGTTGCCAGTGATGACGGTGAGAAATGGCGTTCTCATGCAGATCAGGTGGACAGCTCAAAAAAGAGCCTTCAGGTAAGGCAAGCGCAGGACGGAAAAATCACCCTTCAGACAGCCCAGCCAGAACGGGCCGGGCCGGTACCGTGTATGATGTGTAGGATGTGCACCTCTGAAACAGAAACAAATATTTTGCACTTTGAAGCCGGTACATTTATTTATCTTTTGTAACTTTTCTACATATTTCTCAAGGTTGCAAAAAGACCAAAAAAGGGAAATATTGACCGATTTGTAAAGTTTTCGTAAAGTTTTGATTGTTTTCGATACTTCTTTTTCTCCATATATTGTTTTAAAATAAACGGTTATGAGATTTTTATAAAAAACGGAATATAAAACGGTCTATTTCAGCTCCTGCATCAAGGGGATTTTTACATGCATGGTTGTGCCGTGTCCAACATTGCTTTCAACCTGTATGGAGCCTTTCAGAAGGGCCAGTGCTTCCTCGACAATCGAAAGGCCCAGTCATGATCACCATCAACCCGACTAGCGATCTTGCCCCCCTGATTAATCCCGCTGATATAACAAGGCAACTTGCTTCGAGACTGTAAAACACGTATTCTTCTTCCAACAATACAGCAGTAAATTCAATGTGAGCATTTAATTCCAGGCTATGGTTTCCAGAGGAGCAGCCCTGTTCGGCGGAGTCACGAAACTCTTGATAACATTGGAGATCGCCCTGTTCCTCGCTTTTGTTGCGCCCGGAGCAGTAAAAACCGCCAAAGCTTCAACAGCGCCGCTTCTTCTTGATCGTGCGCCACAAGCTGAACTTGCTGGACATTTTGATTATTTGAAAGACGTTACTGGCAAACTGACGCTTGCCGACATTCTTGATCCCAAAAATGCAATCGGCTTCAAGCGCCTCAAAGGTAATCTCAACGATGGGTACAGCCACAAAGCAGTCTGGTTGCGTTTTACCCTCTCTCGCACCTCACGATTTCCCGCAGACTCGTGGTTACGGCTTTACCCATCGTACCTGGATCATGTCACCGTTTATATTCAGCCAGGCAACGATCCATCCCAGGAATCATCCTGGCACCAGATACAACTCGGCGACCACATTCCCGTCGCTGATCGTCCTGTGTCAGCCTCCGATTTTATTGCACCCTTGTCACTGCCACTCGAAACGCCTGTCATCATGTATGTCAGGATACAGTCGATCACTTCCCTGAAATTTGGGGCATCTGTTCATACCCCGCCGGATATGATCCGCCAAACTGAAACCAACATCCTGTTTCAGGGAGGCTATCTGGCCATTTTTATGGTGATCTCGCTGTTGAACTTTATCTATTTTCTGCGCATCAAGGAGAGACTCTTCCTCTACTTCGCGCTCTATGCTCTGGCTGTCTCCATCAATGATCTCTCAATAAGCGGTATTCTCACTCTGCTCCTCCCAGGCTCTGCACATCTCATCTCCGACTATCTCGCTGACGTTGGAAAGGGTGGAGGAATACTCCTCTTTTCAGTTTTTTTATCTCGCCTGTTTGCCGATGAGCTTACACCGTTTACCCGCTACTACCTCAAGGTTATGGTGGTTATTGGCGTTCTTACCGTACTTTCTGATCCTCTCGGATTTTATGTTGAGATGGCTCCTGTCACCTCTCTGGGAGTGCTGTTCCTGTTTTTTGTGGTTAGTTGGCTCAACTTTAAAGCCATAAAAAACAATAAACCCGGTGGCATGTTTTTCTTTGTGGTATTCGGCATCAGCAACCTTGGTTATTTTATACATTTTCTGCAACTGCTCGGTCTGGTTCCCCTTGAATGGTGGGGTGTCAATAATGTCCAGTATGCCTCTCTGCTCAATATTATACTCATGACCCTCGCGCTCGCAGAACGTCTTCGGGAGACTGAAAAACGGGCAATGGCTGCACTCAAGGATTCTGAGCTGAAAAATGTGGAACTTGCAACGGAACGCTTGGCAACGGAACGACAGCAGCGATTCCTGACGATGCTGTCTCACGAATATCGAACTCCTCTCGCCATTATCCGAAGCTCCACCAACATCATGGAACTTCAGATGAGCGACCAAAACCCTGAAAACAGCAGTGAGCTTGATAAAATGAAGCGTGCCGTTCATCGACTGGTGGAGGTAATGGATGTTTCGCTTGAAAAAAGCCGTCTCTCTGATTCCCGGGAAAAGGAGGGAACCGTGCGTACTCTTTTTGCGCCACTTATGGCTTCAGAGGTTGAGGAGGTTCGTGCGCTCTGGCCAAAACGTATCTTTACCGTTGCCATATCGCTCACAGACCATGCAATCAATGCTGAAAAACACTATTTTACAACAGCGTTGTTTAACCTGCTTGATAATGCGCAAAAATACTCTCCTCCGGATTCTCCGATTGACATTGATTGCCACGAAGAGGGTGAAGAGGTCGTCATCAGGATACGAAATCAGAGCAATGGCATCTTGACGAATGAGACAGAACAACTTTTCAAAAAATACCAGCGCGGCAGCAACAGCAGCAATACCAATGGATCTGGCCTCGGTCTGTGGCTTGTGCGGGAAATCATCAATCGGCACCACGGCGCGGTCACTTTTGAAAAAAACGTCACCTGTATCGTGGTAACGGTTCGTCTCCCCCTTGCAGGTACTGTAGAGAAATACACAAAAGATGAAACTCGTTAACAGAGATGCTCAATGAAACAAAAACGTATTATTATTGTTGAAGATGACAGAGACTTGCTCGAAAACATGGTGAAATTCCTGACACTTTCTGGATATGAGGTGACCGGAGCAGCCTCGGCTCGTGAATTTTATTATCATATCTCGCAACAAACATACCTGCTGGCTGTGCTCGACATCGGACTTCCCGACCAAAGCGGTCTGGTGCTTGCCGAATATTTACGAAAGAATACCAGTATGTGGATAATCATGCTGACGGCACGCTCAACGCTTGACGACAAACTTGCCGGGCTAAAATCAGGAGCTGATTTCTATCTGGTCAAACCTGTCGACTGCAGCGAACTTGCTGCTACCATTGCCAATCTTTTTGTGCGTCTTGATGAAACGCCTGCCGTTCCTGAACAGGAACCGCTGAGAGAGGCGGATACTCTTGCGCAGTGGCAACTTGAACGCAATGGGTGGATACTGATCACTCCCAAAGGAGAGTCCATTAAATTGACCTCTAAAGAGTTTGAGTTTATAGCCTCTCTCAGCTTGCGAAGCAACACGATTGTAGCCCGTCGGGATATCCTGAAAATCCTTGACTATCCCTCGACGGAACAGGCGAGCCATGCACTCGAATCCATGATCTCCCGCCTGCGCAAAAAGGTCGAAGAGTATGGCTGTGAGTTTCCCGTCAAAACCTCCCATGGCACAGGGTACTGTTTATCCGCTGATATTATCCGAATCTGATTCTCTGGCACACCTCCTCTCTCCAGCAAAACATTTTTTGTGGTTCACAATACTTCGCAACATCATGTTGATGTGATGTATTGTGATATTTTCTGACTTTTTGTGACTCGTGTTTCACCACACTCTTTTGTACGATATGTAGCGGTGTATTACGCGTCACCAGGCTTCAGTTCCGCTGGAGCACAGGATTTTGATGTTCCTGACCGATTTCAGTGCACAATCATCTCACCATATCCATGGCCAACATATTTACCGATGAGTTCACAGGCTCCGGCCTGGTTTCAAACGCTGCTTTTGAGAATTTCTCCCCGGTTTCCAGTGATCCGGGGAATGAAATTGTTTTTGTCATGGGTAACCTGCCCGATCAACAGAGACTCATCGGGGGTATTAAGCCTGGCATTGAGATCTCTCTTCTTGACCCGCTGGGTGGTGACTGGGTGCTGGAGTATCAGACGGGGGCGATTGAGAGTGCATTGCCGTTTGCGGATGTAGCAATGGCGGGGTATGGGGTAGTTTTGTCTTCAGTTCCACCATACAATATCGCGCAGACCACCTACGTACCCCTGCCGGAGCCCGATGTACAAACGGCTCTGAAGGCTATTGCCGGAGCTACGAAAGTTTGGGGTAACATCCAGACGGTCATCGCCATTAGCACTACTGGCAATGGCACCATTGTTGTTTACGATCAATGGGAGGATGGTTACGAAGTTGATATTGACAATCCAGTGCAAGCTTCTACCCTGATTTTTGGTGACGGAATTCTTGCGAACGGCGCTGCTCCCGGTGTTACAACGGATTCTGGTGATGTTTTTAATGCGGGGCAGACTATTCTGCTGAATAGTGCAATTAATCCGCTTTCTCCACTCACCATCGATTTTGATGGTCGTGATAAAATTGGTTCCACAAAAGCCGTCTCTGTATCCAAGGCTGGCTGGTCTGAAAACCCAGGTACGGTTTTGGCTGGCGTGGTTTCTGTTATTGATGCTGGCAATGCCGGTAAAACCTATACACTGCCGATAGGCCAGAACGTTGAAACTGTTGCTACGGGAACCAACAAGCTGTTTGAATACACCTCTGCCCATATTATTGCCACCCGGAATGGCACCACGGTCAGCATTGACAAGGACGGTAACGGGACAACTGATCTGACGGTGACGCTGAACGAAGGTGAAACCTGTATGGTCAATGGCGGTCTTAACGCCGGTGGCAAGATTACTGCAGACAAAGGCATCGGGGTCTATTTGATTGCTGGCGATGTTGCCTCAGCTTATGAAAACCGCTGGTTCTCATTAACGCCCGATGAACAATGGTCGAGTAGTTTCTACGCCCCGGTTGGCACCACGCTGTCGGCTGATCCTGCGTATGTCATCCTCTACAACCCTGGAGTCAGCGCTATTACCGTTAAGTACGACATGGCAACACAGACAGGCTTGAGCATCTCTGTTGCTGCCAAAAGCACCGCTTATGTTGCCATGCCAGCTTCAGCGGCGCATTTCTACACAGCCGACTCTGCCAAATTCTTTGCTGAGCGCTGCCGTGATTTTAAATATTACGCCAACAGACGGATCCGTAGCCTTTTATTTCGATAGTGGCTATACGCAGGCTACAGGCAATTATTCGGAAGGGGGCAGTCTCTACCTACAGGTTACCGATGGTGATCAGAACTTTTCGTCCGATACAGTTGATACCGTCATCGTCAAGGTAACCAATGTTACTACCGGTGAAATCGAGAATGTTACGCTGGATGAAACTGGCGTTAATACCGGAGTTTTTCGAAAGGCGTTGGTAACCACGACCAGTGCTTCTGATGCAGGCAATAACAGCGGTGTGCTGAAAGCCTCGCTTGGCGATAGCATTAAGGTGGAGTATACCGATCCTATTACTGGTACCACGACGGATAATCCCGCTAATCCAGGGATAACATCACCATATACGAGTGGTAATGCCAACGCCGATACATCTGCGGTAGTGAAGATCAAGATGCTCTATTTTTCTGCTGATGCGTTGAGTGGTGATGGAACGGGGGATCTCGACCGGATTGATCCAGCCAACGCTTCGCCACTCGATACGATCACGGACAGCACTTACGTTCTGATCAACAATTCAATATCGAGCGCTACGCCTATTCTGAGTGTGTCAGGGGATACTGCGGGCACAGCCCAGTCCATCGCTTCGACTTTCAATATTGTTGGGCAGTCCTTTATTATGCTTGGCACCAAAATCGGCAACATTGCATTGGATTTGAAAGACAGGTCGACACCTGTTAATACTGGATATATTTTTGCCTATCTCAGAAGCAGTTGGTATGGTACCAATCTGGCTACCGCATCCATTGACGCTTCGGTCTTGACAAGTAGCTATGCTTACACTACCTTTAATTTTGCCGATGTGACAGTGACATCCGGAGTGCCATATTACATCGTCCTGGAGAACCAGAGTTCTGACTTGACTGGAGGATCCTACCCCAATCACATCGCATGGCATTCAGGAAACGGCTACACCAATGGTACTGCCCTGGATTCATCTGGTATAGCGCAAAACGGCCTTGACTACAACTTCAAGGTGTTTCCCAGTGATAGTTCTTCCACGGCTTCCGTCCAATACGTCGGTGGTAACTCGAACACGTACATTACAGGAGTCTCTACCCTGTATGCACAAAGTTTTTCTATTTCTGGTATTGGGACTTACTCCGTAGACAAGGTAGCGCTGAGCCTAAAAGACACTAACGGGGCCGCAAATAGTGGATATATAAACGTCTATCTCAGAAGTGCCATCAATGGTGACAATCTGGCTTCAGCGAGTCTCCTTGCAAGCATGCTGACATCCAGCTATCAATTGGTCAACATTGATTTTGCCAGCAATCCGACGTTGAACAAAGGGACTCCTTACTACGTCGTCATTGATAATCTAAGCTCTGACTCTGTTGACTGGGAGTATGTACCCAGTAGTACATACAGCGGTGGTAGTTATTGGGCGAATAGCTCGTTGTCTGCTGCATCGTACACGGCAACAACAACCAGGGATTTTATTCTTAACGTCTACGATCCATCTGGTAGCCTGATAACCACTGTTCCCTATCAGCAGGGAAAACAAGTTTTGAACGCTGGACAATATGGCGGTGAATCCTTTGTTATTGATGGTACTGGTAGCTATGTCCTTGATAAAGTCAGTCTCAATCTGGATAACCAGGATGCCAGCAATAGTGGGACTCTGACATTGGCGGTGCGCAGTGGAAGCGTCATCGGGACAGTTCTTGCCCAAATTAACGTCAATGCCGACACACTTCTGAATAGTGGAGTGCTGGGTTCCGTCACCTTTGACTTGCCCAATGCCACGCTCAACAAAGGAACAATCTATTATCTGACCTTGACTAATGGCGCTACCGGTAGTATTGATTGGTCGATGTCAGGTTATGACACCTATTCGTCCGGTCAATCCTTTGTCAACGGCACTTCCGGTTCCAGTAGTGCTGACTATCAATTCAATCTCTACGAGCCCACCATCTCCCAGGTCAGCGCCAGTTTCACACAGTCTATCGCTATGACTGAGCCCTTTGTTCTTCCAGCAGGCGGTTTAATCAAGATTATCAGCTATGTCAGTGGCATAACCGGAGGAACACCGACCACAGGAAACATCACGGCTCATCTCACCTATGGTTCCGCCGGTTCAACAATCGCGAACCTTAGTGCTTTCATTTATATCGACTCAGGTGGTGGTACAGGAGTGATCACCTGGATTGGTAAGGTTGCCAATACAGTAACTATAGCAACAGGAGAAGCTGTCCAGCTCGTGGTCACCAACAATCAAAGTGGCCTGGGTTTTGCTGTTGACTATGACAGTAATACAGCACCGTCGCGTATTGAGTTGCCAACGAAAACATTGATCAAGGTTGAAGATATCAGTTTCTACGACGACAGTTACGTTACTGGTGGTGCTATTATTTCCACGGTGTATGCTGGTGGAATGGTTTATGTGCGAGTCAAGGTAAGCGACCCGTTTGGCAGTGACGATGTAACAGGGGTAACACTGAGCATCGATGGCCCAGATTCTGTAGGTGATCTTGCTTCTGTCTCACTGACGAAGGCCCACGTCGTTGCCATCAATGGTGCTGAAAAGACATACGAATATGCCTGGCGGACGGTGAATAATACTGGTGCCTACAATGTTAGCGTGATTGCCAAAGAGGGTTACGAAAACACGATTACCGATGCAGGTAACGGCAGCATGATTGTTACGGCATTGGATTTGGGCACACCATCGAAGACCCAGTTTATTACAGCTCTGAATGGTAGCGACGCGGGTGATGTGTACGTTGCGGGATCGAATGCTTTCCTGCGCGTGACCGATCTCGATAAAAATACTGATCCTCTCACCAAACAAACCGTAACGGCAGTCGTCAACGGAACGAATGTGATGCTGACGGAAACCGATGTTAATACTGGCATCTTTGAAGACGCTCTCACCGGGTTTACTACTTTGGCCGAAGGTGCGGTGCTCTCAGCCCGGTATGTCGACAGTAACGACAGCAGTGATATCAGTGCCGATGGCATCAGTGTTCCGGTGGCGGGCAACGAACCGCCAGCGGCAACCGATAACGCCCGGACCATCAATGAGAATGCCACTGCGACCGGAACCAGCCTCATGAGTACGAATGAAGGCTCGGGAGTGGATGCCGACCCCGAGAATAATGCACTTACGGTGCTTGCGGTTAATGATAACAGGGGTGCGATTGGTACCAGCTTCACGTTGCCATCCGGTGCAGTGGTGAATGTGGCCAGCACCGGCAACTACACCTACAATCCCAATAGCGCTTTCAATTACCTGATAACTGGAGAGAGCGCCACCGACAGTTTTTCCTACACCATAACCGACGGTAACGGCAACACCAGTACGGCTACGGTGACGGTCACCATCAATGGACTCTCCGACCCCAGTGTTGGTATCCTCTACAGCAACATTATGGTCGGCACTGCGGGCTATGAGTCCGTGCTGGAAAACGGCAGTGTCTCCGGCAAGACCTTCACCATCGATGCGCCGGTCGGACTGCTCAAGATTACCGTTGCCGGCACCGACGTTACTGCCACTCAACTGAAGAATGCTTCTGGTTCTCCGGTGAATATCACCACGACAAAGGGCGTGTTAAGCATTACCGGCTACACTTCCGGCACAGGTGTTGTCACCTACAGCTATGATCCCACTGGCTCCAGCCGCGATCACAGCGGTGGGGACAACAGTATCATCGACCAGATTGCGGTTACCGTTACTGATGCTGTTGGTACCACGAGCGCCCCCAACAGTATCAGTATGCTGATTGCCGACACGGTGTCCACTGCCAATGCGGACACGGGCAGTGTCACCGAAGACAACGCCACGACCACCGTCACCGGCATCCTCATCACCGGGACAGGGTCAGCCACTGCGGACACCCTCGGCACCGACACTCCCACAACCGTTGTTGGCATCGTTGTTGGCACTACCAATGCGGATCTCCAGAGTGCTGGTACTGTCAGTGCCGACATTGTGGGTACCTATGGCAAGCTCAACGTCGCCGCTGACGGTGGTTACATTTACACGCTCGATAACAGTGATACTGAAACCAATGCCCTTGCTGCTGGTGTCAACGCGAACGATGTTTTTACCTACACCATAAAAGATGCTGATGGTGATGTGAGTCATGCAACCGTGACGGTCACTGTTACCGGTGCGAACGATGCGCCAGCCATTAGTGGAGTTCCCGCCACAGCTCAAGCGATAACGGCCGGAGTCGTCGCTACATTGGATGACTTTACCGTTGCGGATGTTGATACGAATACGCTGACAGTTACTCTGACATCGACCAATGGAGCGACCGGAGGGTTGACTGATGCTGATACGGCTACAGCAGGTATTCAGTTGACGGGAACGGCATCGGCAATCAATACAGCTCTTGCAGGAGCAACATTTACGGCAACGGCAGCCGGTGCTGCAAGTATTGGTATTAGTGTTACCGACGGGGTTACTCCGACAACAGCGACGTATAGCCTGACGGCGGGCACCACTATTAATGCAGCACCGACGCTAACGGATCTTACTGCTGTTACGTTTGCAGAAAACACGGTGAATGCGACACCGCAGTTTATTGATTCAGCCGTCACCTTTGGCGATACGGACAGTGCCGATTTGAATGGTGGTGTATTGACGGTCAGCTATTCTTCCACAGGTCTCACGGAAGATCAGCTCTCAATTCAGAACCAGGGGACGGGGCAGATTAGCGTTACCGATGCGACAGTTAGCTACGAAAACAAGGAATTTGGTACGATTACGACAGGTGGTAGTAATGGCTCAAATCTTGTTGTGAGTTTCAACACCCCGGATGCGACACCGACGGCAGTAGATGCGTTAATTCAGGCGTTGACGTACAAAAATACATCAGACACCCCAACAGCCACGCGTACAATTTTAATGACGGTTTCGGATGGCGATGGCGGGACGAGCACGGCAGCAACAGCCGTGATTGCCGTGACATCGGAGAACGACATCCCGACGATAACGGCGGTCGATCAAAGCCCGATGTACGCGGAGATAAACGGGCCAGATACGATGGACAATGATGTAGTGATCAACAGCGCGTTGACGGCCAGCGACCTTGACGGTACGGTGACGAGTGCGACGGTGATCATAACGAACGTGCAGAGTAGTGACGCTCTGGTGTTTGTGGACACGGCGAAGATTCAGGGGAGTTATGATGCTCCGACCGGTGTGCTGACGCTGAGGGTCAAAAGCGGTCAGAGCCCGATGACATCCGACTTTGAGGCTGCGCTGGAGAGTGTGAAGTTCAACAACACGAGTGACAGCCCGGATACCACATCAAGAACAATCGAGTTCAAGGTGAGTGATGGCACAGCGATCTCGATCGCGGCGACGGAGAGCGTAACGGTGACTGGCACGAATGATGCAGCGGTGATTACCGGTACGAGCAAGGCGAGTGTGACGGAGGGGGATGTGGCCAGCGACCTCAGCACCAGCGGCACCCTGACATCGACCGATGTAGATGGCACCGCAAACCTCTTTACAGCGCAGAGCAATGTTGCAGGCAGCCACGGCTACGGGAGGTTCAGCATCACGACAGCGGGAGCATGGAGCTACACGGCAGACAGTGCGCACAATGAGTTTGTTGGAGGCACGAGCTACACTGACAGCATCACGGTGTCGGCGGCAGACGGTACGACGCAACTGGTCACGGTGACGATGACCGGCACCAATGACGCAGCGGTGATCAGCGGCACGAGCACGGCGAGCGTGACGGAGGGCAACCTTGCCAGCGACCTCAGCACCAGCGGCACCATCACTGGCACAGTTACTGAAGACATATCCGTCACAAACAATCACATTACAACAAGTGGCACCCTGACGATCATCGATCCTGACCAGAATCAGTCATCGTTTGTTGCGCAGCCGACCTACGCTGGCACCTGGGGCACCTTCACGCTTGATGCAGCAGGTAACTGGATGTACAGTGCTGACAACACGCAAGCAACAGTTCAGCAGCTTGGTGTAACGCAATCGCTCACCGACAGCTTTACAGCAGTATCGCTTGACGGCTCAGCAAGCCAGAGTGTCACCGTTACCATCAACGGCACAACTGATGCGTTTGTCACCGTAAAATTTCGGGCGATTTTTCTTAACGGAATGCTTGGTCTTATTGATACGAAGTATAAACGGTTATGGCTTGGAGGGGGTATAGGATATGGGCAAACCAAATTTCCTGATGCCAGGAGCGCAACATTTTGTGGCTGTTTGCAACCGTTAACGCATGATGATATTGCGTTTCGGGTGAAACTTCAGGCTGAGCGGGAGATTTCAACAAATGCCGCGCTGTTTGCTGAAGCTGGTTATATAAAGTTGACTGGTGGTGAGACGCAGAACATCCCGGGTGTTGATTATGGGGCCCTGAATTTTACAAATCTTGCCCTCGGTATTCGGGTGTATTTATAAAATAACATGTTGCTCTCAGCGTCGTGAACCTCTATCACAAACGGCCCCGTAGTTTTCCTTTCCTGCGAGGCCGTTTATTTGTGGCTTTTACACAACGGAATGTAATCGCTTTACTTCCTTTATTATTATCTTGTCTCTTCATGGTGGTTCTGCCATAGGGTGGATGAATGATGCAAGGTATAACAGGAGTTGATTCATGATGACATTTGATGTGATGACCGTTCTGATTCTGATTGCTGCGTTTTTGTTTTCGTCGCTGAAGATTCTCAGGGAGTATGAACGGGGGGTTATTTTTCGTCTTGGGCGGATTATTGCGGCAAAAGGGCCGGGGCTTATTGTTCTTGTTCCGGGTATCGATAAAATGGTCAAGGTTGACCTTCGAACGGTGACTCTTGATGTGCCTCCGCAGGATATTATAACCCGCGATAACGTTTCGGTGAAGGTGAGTGCCGTAGTTTATTTCCGTGTTGTCGATCCTATTAAGGCGATTGTGGAGGTGGCGGATTTTCATTTTGCAACGTCACAGTTGGCGCAGACCACGTTGCGGAGTGTTTGCGGCCAGGGGGAGCTTGATAATCTGCTTGCTGAACGCGATGAAATCAATGATCGCATTCAGGCCATTCTCGACAAGGATACGGAGCCATGGGGTGTCAAGGTTGCTAAAGTTGAGGTGAAGGAGATTGATCTTCCGGAGGAGATGCGCCGGGCGATGGCCAAACAGGCTGAAGCTGAGCGTGAGCGCCGCTCGACCGTTATCAATGCAGAAGGGGAGTATCAGGCCGCTCAACGCCTGGCCGATGCTGCCACTATTATTGCGGCAAGCCCCTCAGCATTGCAGCTTCGCTATTTGCAGACGCTGAAGGATATCTCTGCCGAGAACAATTCCACGATTATCTTTCCGTTACCGATTGACCTGTTCAAGGCATTTCTTGATGGAAACAAGTCGTCGGACTCATCCAGGGCAACCTAAATCATTCCTGTCATGTTCAAGATTCATTCGATTCTTTGTCCTGTCGATTTTTCTGATGCCTCCCGCAAGGCTGTGCAGTATACAAGGGAGTTTGCAGCGAGCATGGGCGCTTCCGTCTATCTGCTGAACGTTGTTGAACCGAGGCCGATGGCGGTTGATATCACCTTAAATTATGTTCCCCTTGAAGAGGATCTCGAAAAAGCAGCGCGGGCAGATCTTGAAGTTGTTCTTCAGAGCTTGCTTGGGGAGGGGTTGAAGGCCGAGTGCAGTGTAGAGATTGGAAATCCTTCAGATGTGATCCTTGAAAAATCACGTGATCTGGATGTCAATCTCGTCATTATGGGCTCTCATGGCAAGAAAGGGCTCAGCCGCCTCATTATGGGCAGTGTGGCCGAGACGGTGGTACGTAAGGCCAACTGCCCCGTATTGATAGTAAAGGCAGAGGAGAAGGAGTTTATCGGCGACGAGTGACAATATCGTGCTGATTTTGCAGAGCCATCAGTTGCTCAGAACAGTGCATCCAGCGTTACAACGCTTGCAACCAGTTCTTTACGATAAGCGTTGTTGGTGACTCCATAGGTTGTGATCATGGTCAGGAAAATATTTTTCCTTGTGCCGGTTACGTGACGAAAAACCTCAATTTTTTGTCGCAGTTCTTTTGCATAAGAGGCATCAAGAGTAAATTCCGCTTGTGCAAACTTCATCTCACAGATGTTGATGGTTGCATCTCGCCGGTCAATCAACAGATCAATTTGTGCTCCGATAGCAGATGCAGAGTTTTTATCTGCCAGATAACGCCATGGGGCATCATCTGTTTCCACCATGGAAATCCCCAGTGCGGCTTTCAAAGAGCGAATATGTTTAATACAGAGTGTTTCAAAAGCAAAACCTGACCACGCTTTGCGTCTTGGATCACTTTGTCGCATCATCCAATATCCCTCATCCGGGATTTTCTTTCCCAGAGGTTTAATCCATGCGAAGTAGAAAAGGGTAAATTCGTCAACAAGTCGGTAGAGTGCATCGTGCACCTTTTTGCCGAATGGAATTCGCGATTCAATAAATCCAGATTCCTCAAGCTCTTCAAGAAGTCGGGTAAGTCTTCCGCCAGTGGTTATTTTTGTTGCGTTTGCGATCTCATTTCTGCCAAGACCCATTCTTTTTTTCGTCAGCAATGCCACAATTTTCAGATGGAGTTCACTCTCTTCAAAGAGAGATGCATAAAGCTTTTCATACTCTGTGCGGAGCAGGCCGGTTGCAGAAAAACAGACCTTGTCAACAATCTGTGCTGACGACAGGCCTGGTTCCGCCTGCATAAGGTAGAATGGGACGCCACCCATAACCATATAAATTTCAATGATTTGATAGCGAGTAAGGCAAACTCCTCTTTTCAACAGAAATTCCTCTGTTTCAGCAAGGGTAAACGGAAGAAGACGGATTTGACGGGTGAGTCGATTATGCAATCCACCCCTTGCACGGACAATATTCTGTAACATCCATGAAGCAGCCGAACCGCATACCACAAATATCAGATTACTTCTGCGGGATCCATAACTATTCCAGAAATGTTCCAGAGCCGACAGAAACTTTGAGCGGGGTGTGTTGAGCCAAGGCAACTCATCCAGAAAGACAACCTGTTTCCTGATTTTTCCGCTCTGCGGTAAAGATTCAAGTAACTGCTCCAATTGGGCAAACGCTTCTGACCATGTGGATGGCCTCTGAGTTTGATCGACTATATCCCCATATTTTTGAAGTGATTGCGCAAAATTGGCTAACTGCTCCTGGAGTGTCACGTTGTGCATACCTGTTACCTCAAAGCAGATCTGATCACCAAAGAACTCCCTGACCAGCCAGGTTTTTCCAACCCGCCGTCGTCCATAAACTGCTATAAATTCAGGGTCAGCAGAGGTTAAAACCCGCTCTAATATCGCGAGTTCCTCCTTTCTGCCAGATATATTGTTTTTACTCACAATGTTGATATTCGCAAGAGTTTTCTTCTCTATCTGGCCAAAGATAGTATATAATCTTGATTTTGGCCAGATAGAGGGGTTATAAATGGCCAATAAAATGATTTGCTACAAAAAATAATAGTGAGGTAGCATTTCGACATTGCAAATGGTCACCAAATCGTCAAAAACGATAGCTTTTCAGGGGGGTATCACGTTAAGTTTATCGGCGACGAGTAAAGGCCTCCATCAGGATGCTTGCGCCGCTGAAGGGACTGAGTTCACCTGAGAGTACCTGTTGTTCTACCTGCTTTTTTGAGTTGATCACTTCGGGATGGGCAAAAAACTCTTTTTTCAGCATCTCCTCCAGCACTGTTGAGAGCAGGTATTTGAGCTGTTGGCTGCGGCGCTCTTGCAGACGGTTTTGATCTTGCATCAGTGCAAAAAAATCGGAGATGTTCTGCCATACCTCTGCAATGCCTATGCCGGAGATGGCTGATGTAAGGATGACCTGTGGTTGCCAAAAGGAGTGTTTTGCTGGAAGCATTCTGAGGCCAGCCTCAAATTCAGCTTTTGAGACAGCGGCAATACCTGATTGATCGCCATCCGTTTTGGTGATCGCTACGGCATCAGCAATCTCCATGATTCCTCGCTTGATTCCCTGCAACTCATCACCGGATCCGGGGAGCATCAACAGCAGGATAAAGTCAACCATAGTGTCAACCAGCACCTCCGACTGCCCGACACCCACGGTTTCAACCAAAATGACATCATATCCGGCAGCTTCGCAGAGCACAATTGCTTCATGGGTTTTCGGCGAGGTACCTCCGAGATAGCCGGATGAGGCTGTCGGGCGTATGAAGGCCTCCTTTTTGCACGAGAGCTTTTCCATGCGAGCCTTGTCGCCCAGAATGCTGCCGCGCGACTGCTGACTGCTGGGGTCGATGGCCAGAACGGCAAGCGTGAGACCCTGGTTGATGATCGCCTCGCCCAGTGCCTCGATAAAGGTGCTTTTTCCAGCTCCGGGAGAACCGGTAATACCGATCCGGAGCGCATTTGTTTTTTTTGCAAGGCAGCGGTCGAGGATTTCATGCGCTTTTAACTGATGATCCGGTCGTTGCGACTCAATCAACGTAATTGCGCGGCTCAGCGTATGGCGGTTGCCTTGCATGATGCCGCTGACAATGCTCTCAATATCGGGTTCATGGTGTCTGGTCATGGTGTCGAATCGTTTATATGCAGTGTTTTCAGGCAATGAGATGTCGGTGGGTGAGACTCCCGAAGTCGACTGTTTACGTATGTCTTCATTTATTTCAATTTTTTCAAGGTTGAATTATTGACCAAAGAGGTCATTTGGGTAATAGCGATTTGGTTTAATTGCTGTAATCGTTCAGTTTGGCTTAAGCCTTGATGAATCAAAACGGCATTGAGGCTTTCCAGATTAGAGAGTACCACCAGTTGCTCCAGTGTGGCAAAATCACGCATATTGCCTTTGGTATCGTGGTTTTGCTGTCGCCAGTCCGCAGCCGTAATACCAAACAGTGCCATATTAAGCAAATCGGCTTCTGTGGCATAAACCAGTGATGTTTGAGTTTTGGATAACTTGGCAGGAATCAGTTTTTCCTTGATAGCATCGGTGTGGATGGTATAGTTGACTTTGGCCAAGGTGCGTTGCAGGTTCCAGTCAAGCTTGTGGCGATTACTTTCCTCTTCTTTGAGTCGTTGGAATTCCTTAATTAAGTAAAGCTTAAATTCAGCACTTATCCATGATGCAAATTCAAAGGCAATGTCTTTTTGTGCATAAGTTCCTCCACCTCTGCCTTGTTTAGAGATAAGTCCGATAGCATTAGTGCTTTCTATCCATTTACTGGGAGAAAGGCTAAAACTATTGCTTCCTGCTTCGTATAAAAAGGAGTCGAATTCGACCCCTTTAAATTGTGGATTGTTGATTTTTTCCCAAAGCCCCAAAAATTCTATTGTGCTTCTGTTTCTTAACCAGTTTTTTATTACATCTTTTGGTTCATTTTGATTTTTAAAAGCAGCTATGTTTGTCAGGAAAATGTAATCTTCTTCATTTTGAAGGGAGACATGTATATCAATACTCTTTACTTTTATAATACTTGTTTTTTTGTTCATATTATTGAGATAATAATTACATAGGCTCTTGGTAATTATGTATAACCCCTCGAATTTGAAGGGTTTAAAATTTTGATACAGCGAATATTTTCATGCACTCATTCCTTCACATAAAACTCTTTTCCAACTCTTTGAATATGCTCTTGCAACTGTGGATTTTTAATAGCTTCCATGTTTTGCAAATCGACCGTATAGGGGAAATCACTATTATTAATGGCAAGTAAAATATTCCCTATAGTTTTTCTGTCAATATTGGTGTCAGCAATGACTAAATCAATATCACTCCGCTAACTATAATTTCCTTTAGCTCTTGAGCCATAAACCAGCACCTTGTTTATGACATGAAAATCCTTAAAAATTGAACGAATGAGATGCAGGTTTTTATCATCAATCCCAAACTCTTTCATAATTGGCTTTCGATAAGAGTGGTATATAAATCTGAGATGAGTGCAGTATAGTGTTTTTGGATGTCGGCAATAATTTTTTCAAAGGTTTCAAAGTCAAAGTATGGCTGATAAGGTTTCGGTCATTTACCATTTCAATCCATAACTCGATATTGCTGATATATTTTGCTTTATATGCCTCTTTCAGTACCATTTTCGGTGATATCCTTTCTAAAATGATACCATCACTTTCCATTTTATCTTTTAAGGTCTTCCATGCTAATTCAAGGGTATATTCAAAACGTTGAATAATGCCCTCTTTTTCCAGGAATGAGAGTTTCTGTAAATCAAGTTCAGGGACTTCCTGCAAGAGCTTTATTGCACGTAAGAAGTTTTGAAGCCGCTGTTTCCATCTGATATCTTGTTCCATATATGCTCTTATAGGAGTTATGTCTTTCCTGATGAATTCGATTGTGTGATTTTGTCAAACCCACACCGAAACCATCAGCGATGAGGGACGGGGGTATTCTGTAGCGATCTATTGTTTTGCTTGGCTATTTTATGCCAAGTATTTTCTTCGCTGTTCAAACAACAACCAATTTCCGTTTTGATCGATTTTGTATTCGGGCTCCTCCAGAATATTTGAAACAGTTTCCAAAAAACATTTACCAATGAATTCTCCCAGCTTCACAGGGACGGCATTTCCTATAATCTGCTCAATTTCTGCCTTGGAACCTGAAACATCCCATGATTCAGGGAAGGTTTGTATCAAGCTACGTTCTTTTGTTGTAAGTGGGCGGATACCCTCAGAAACAGGAGCAGCATCGCCCGGATGCCCGGGATATCCCTTTGGTACCGGGCGGTTTACTCCGCGAATTGTTGGACTTGGTTCGTCTATGCTGAATACCGCTCTTCTGGCATAACTGCGCGGATGGCGGTAGTAATAATTAATTCCTAATGTATCGCCGAAATAATCTCGAATAGTCATCGGAGTGGGACACTGATTCCGACGGATTGCAGGAATCAGGAAATTGTTTGTACCGTCAAGAATACCAAACACTACTACTCGTTTTCTTTTTTGTGGAACACCGCACAGCGAGGCATCTAAAACTGTTACGGTAAGGCCGTAGCCTGCTTGCTGAAAGATTTCGAGTGCTTTGGCAAATGTCTTTGTCTTTTGTGCACGTTCAACATTCTCCATAATAAAATATTTCGGGCGCATAGCATCGATTATTTGTGCGTATGAAATGGTGAGGTTTGCATGTCCGCCTGTTTCATCTCGTTTGCCTGCGGAAGAAAAATCCTGGCATGGAGGCCCTCCGACAATAATGTCGAAATCGTATTTTTGGAGATGTTCTGCGACAATACTGCTGTCAAGCAAGTCAAGTTTTTCAATCGGATGTCCATGTATATTTCTTTGGTAAAAAGAAATAGCGGCATCCCAATTATCAAACGCAGCCGAAATGTCTATCCCGGCATCAGATAACCCTTTCGATAGTCCACCCCCTCCGCAAAACAAATCAATAGCTTTAAGTTTACAGTTCATTAAACAGTTCGTTGGAGTAGTAAATGATTGCATCAAAACGGCGTTCGGGCGAAAGAAACTTTTGTCCGTCACCAAGTATTATTTCTTTGATTTCCCCTTTTTCGATAATTGGTCTGGTGAGGCGGTCACAGCGCATGTGCAAGTTTGTTTTTTTGCCGCTGATGGCAAACTCCTTGTCATTGAGGTTGTCGAATGTCATTCCATCGTATATGGGCTTCTGATAAACTTTACCTTTGGTTGAAAGTTCGTAGAGAAAGCGTGCTAATCGAAGCGATGCTCTTTGCGGACGAGATATCTTTTCGTCATCGCCGTTGCCAGAGCCCAAAAGGAGACGGCAAAGTGCGAAATCACTCCAGACAAAGATATCAAGGCAGTTGTCAGCAAGAACAGGCGTTTTCCCTATCGTCTTCCAGACAGGTTGCATCAAGAGTGGCTGTTCGTATCTTGAATAGGTGTTCAGAAAAATATCAAGCGTTTTGATGATGTTGTCTCGATGCTTTGATACCTCAACAACGTTGTCCCAATCTCGTATTTTTGCGCATGCTGGTGAGAACAAATCCTTTACTTCTGTCATGAAAGAGCTGCAAGATTGACCCATACCCATTGCGGCATAACGCATGGTCGGTGAACGCACAACAAGTTCTGAACCGTAATTCGCTTCCGTATCATTAACCGTGGTGTTGTCAGGTATGGTTGTAAGTTTCACTTCGACTGGTGCGAGTATACGTTTGGACTCATTTTCGGACACAACCAGGTCAATTGGCTGAATGTCGTCAAGGGTCATTTTGGCGTATGGCGTGAATCTGGATTCAAAGGAGAAGAAGAGCTTCTTATTTGGCAAGGTTGTATGCCAAAAGTCATCAAAAGAGATGTCTGAAATTACAGTGTTTGATTCTTGACCATGCTTTATGAACACTGGAGCAATGTTCTGATCGCGCATATAGCAAGCCAGTGCGGCAGGAAAAGAGGAGTTAAATTGGTTTTTTCCCCACGAATAAGGACTTGAAAAATCCCTGTTTGAGTTTATCAACCCATAAAGTGCTGGCTTTTGTTGCATAATACCTGTCTGTATCGGTTTCAAATTTTTTATCAATAAGAACAATCATTATGAAATCTTTTTGAGAAATTCATTTGTGTCGATACACTCATTCGTGCGACCAATTTTTATAGCATTGGCCATACCAATTTCCTCAACTTTACTCACAGATGAAAATTTTGATTGTATCCCAAGCTTTTTTGCCAGATCAAGTAATAATTTCAGATCTGATACTGATTCACTTTCTAATACAGCTTTCTGCATATCCTTAGAGTTAAGTGAGTTATGATGGTTGTATTAGGCCAATCATCTCTTTTCCTATAATGCCAATATTAACGTTTTACGTACGATTTCCAACGTTGTCGTCGGGGCACGGCAT
>JBMOIS010000036.1:0-24829 GCA_049317185.1 Chlorobium sp.
CATACTCATTCGGTTCTGCGTTCATACCGCTCATGGTATCAATTTACGTTCCTGCAAAATACTCCGGACAACCGGATGAACATCACACCACTCTACGTCGTTGTAGCCAAGAATACAGAGGCTATAGCGCAAATCAAGTACAACGCCGGTATTGTCAACCATTTTGGTTTCGCTCAAGGCCAGCTCTCTCAGCGCCTCATAATACTCCGCAACAGAGGTGACAACCTCATTATTCACCCGCTTTTCAGCAATGGTGTTTTGGTAACTGCTACGAAGTTTGAAAAAACCTTTGGTATAATCAGCCTCGGTGATTCGGGTTCGTCCATGATTAAGCGCATTGTCGGCGGCATCACGAATCATGGTGAACAGGTCACGCAGGCAACCGCCACTGATATCAATAAACTGGTAAACAAGTTCAGGTGGTTCAAAACACTCTGTTCCAATTCTGCGCGTTATGATGCGACGCAAGACCTCACGCCCCGTGGGATAGGGCTTACCCTGCCTGTCATGCACCTTGACCATCGGCAACTGAAAAACCTGATCAAAATCACCCGTAATAACCGTCGATTTGGAATGGTAGCACAAAGAGACCGGAACGGTAAAGATAACATGGGTTTGCAGACTGCCGAGAAGGTAGCTGTGGTAAAAAAAAGCTCCTCCGATTTCTCTATGCTCAGCTTGTCGAGATCTTCAATAATAATAATGAGGCCTTTCTTGCCAATCTCCGGCAATTTGCTCTTGACCTCACGGACAAGATCGTTGCAATGGCCAAGAAGATCCGATAACCGGGGTTCGATGCTCTCGATGATGTTTTTTTTTGTTGAAGCACTCGCATTTGCTGCCGTGCGCATTTTACCAAAAAAACGGGCAAAGAGCGGCACACTCACCTCCGCCTCAAGACCAGCTTCAAGCGAAGCCTCTCCTGTCAACACCCTGATTTTTTCTATTTCAACCGTGCGGCTCCATTCAGAGACACTTTTGAACAACTGCGGATTGATTCTGATGTTGTACTCAGCAACAACATCAAAAAGCTTTTCCATGGTAATGACAAAGAGTTCGACATAGTTGAGATTCACCAGGTCAAGCTCTTCGCGTATCGAAAAATTCAGCACCATGAAGTCGTTGCTGATCTCCTGTTGCAGTTTATTGAGTTCGGTGCTTTTTCCGCAACCCCGATAACCGGAAAAGAGAATTTGCAGCTTTCCACCCGGATTGTCGAGCAACCGTCTTTTGAGCGACATAACAGGGTTATCGCCACGTCCCTCAAACGCATCAACATAGCAGGAGTCAAGCTCATCTCCTTCTAACGCACCGGTAGAGAGACGCTGATATATTGCAGAAAGATTTCCCATTGCGCGTCTTGTTCTGTTCAATTGTCGAGGTCAAAATACAAAATATTCCCCCAATCATAGCGAAAGTGACACACCCTTTCGCCATGCCGCCAATGCCGTTGTCGCCATCTTGACTATACACCCACCAAAGCGTCTCTTCTGTGCTTGATGCCTGACCTCTCTCCCACATCAACGATCATCGGTTTTCGTTTCAGACAGCCTCACCATCGGGCAGAGTAACATCGGCATTGCCCGAGGACTGGTGGTCGCGCTCTGGTTGTAACTTGATCATCTCAATAATTTTATGAGCGGCCTGAACTGGATCCAGACCCGATATGTCAACCTGCAGGTCTGCCCGCTTGTAAGTTTTGCCAAAGTAAGTAATATCTTTCTTTAACTCCCTCAGATGCAAATTCTTCTCTTTGGGAGACAACTCTTTCTCAATCGGAATGGAATCGATATCGTAAAACTTGAGCCTCTCGACAATATTTTCCGGCTTGTCAGTAATGGCAACCTTGATGCCACTGTTCTTCTTCAAGGCCTTCAGGTATCCTCCCATCAGACCACTTGGCGGCAATGCAATAACACTCTCCCTGCTCTCGGGACGATTCAGTAAATGAGTCAAAGCTTTTGCAGCCTCAATCCGATACCCGTGCATGTTAAAAAATCTGCCCTGAAGGCGCTCAATGCTGGTTTGAAAAAAGGCTTCAACTTCCACATCAAGATCAAAAAACTTTATCCCGAGCAAGTCGGCCATTATTGCGCCGATGGTTGATTTTCCTACGCAACCAATCCCTGTTAAAAATATTTGCAACGACACCTCCCGCAGAAATGTTGAGATTGACTATTTTTGAATAATTTTCTGATAAAATAAAAAAAAGTACTCCCATTGGCACATTGCAATAGATACCGTTTTCAAAGCAGCCCTTTGACCCGCTGGTTTTTTACGCAAGTCTGGATAATCTCTCTTTCACCAAAACAACCCTCTCCGATTTTGCGGATGATTTTGTCAAGCAGGGAGGGAAGTTTCTCTTTCTTGACGAAGTGCACAAGTACCGTGACTGGTCGCATGAAATCAAAAATATTTATGATAACTATCCTCAGCTCTCCGTTGTTTTTACCGGATCTTCTGCGCTCGATATTTTCAGGGCAAATGCCGATTTGAGCCTCCGACTCCTGCACTACACCCTCAGTGGCCTCTCATTCAGAGAGTTCATTGAGTTGAAATATCATCATCGGTTTCCGGTTTTTTCTCTTGCAGATGTGACTGAAAAAGCTTTCGATATCAGCTCGGCAATCATTCCTGTCATCAAGCCGATTAAACTCTTTGAGGAATATCAGAGAATTGGCTATTACCCCTTTTTTGCAGAAGATGAAAAAAACTATTCGCAGCGTCTTTTGCAAACCATTAACCAGACCATTGAAAGTGATCTCCCTGCCGTTGCAAAAGTTGATTATTCTTCGGTGTATGCTCTTCGTAAATTGTTCGCTGTCATCGCTGAAACCGTGCCTTTCAAGCCAAATATCCTGAAGCTGAGCAAACAGATTGGCATTGACCGCGAGACCCTTCTCAAATACCTTCATCTACTCTCAAAGGCCGATTTGCTGCTGCTTTTGAACGCTGATACGCGAGGGATAAGCCAGCTTAACAAGCCTGACAAAGTCTATCTCAATAACCCGAATATGATGTATGCGCTTGCTGAAAGTGCGGTGAATACAGGTACCATGCGTGAGACATTTTTTTACAACCAGACAAGGGGGCGGCATACCATCAATTATACCGACAAAGGGGATTTTCTTGTTGACAGAAAGTTTGTGTTTGAGGTGGGAGGAAATAACAAGACACAACAACAGATAGCAGGGATTCCTGACATATTTATTGCCGCTGACAACATTGAATATCCCTGGAAAAACACGATCCCTAATTGGATGTTTAGTTTTTTATATTGACCCTTTTAGGGAAAGTGATCATAAAAGAGCAACAATAACATGTCAAAAACAGTCGTCATAACCGGCAGCAGCAGGGGTATAGGCTTTGGCCTTGCCTGTTGCTTTCTTGAGAGAGGATACAACGTCGTGCTGAACGGCAGCTCTCCTGAAAGTACCCGTAAAGCCATGGAGCGGCTTCATGGTTATCGTGAGCATCTGGCTGCTGTTTCAGCCGATATCAGCAGCAGGGATGGAATTATCCGGATCTATGACGAGGCGGTCAGCCATTTTGGGCGTGTTGATATCTGGATCAATAATGCTGGCATTGGCCATGAGATGCGCAACGCATGGGAGGTTAACTCTAACGAACTCAGTCAGGTACTGCGGGTCAATATTGACGGAGTGGTGTCGGGCACGATTATCCCTTTTCAACGCATGAAAGAGCAAGGCGGGGGGAAGATATTCAATATGGAGGGACTTGGCAGTGATGGCTTTATGCTTGATGGGATGACCATTTACGGCACAACCAAAAGTGCGCTCACCTATTTTACCCGCTCTTTTGCCCATGAGGCTCGCGGCACTGCAGTGCAGATAGGAACGATCAGCCCAGGGATGGTGGTGACGGATATGCTTCGCCGTACGGTCAGTGACGGTTCACCGGAAAGCCTTAAAAAACAGCAATTTTTCAATATCATGGCTGATGATGTTGAGACTGTTGCCGCCTTTCTCACCGAAAAGATTCTTGCTGCGACCGCTCAATCCCCAAGAATACGATGGCTTACCAAGCCAAGAATGGCGGGCAAGATCCTTATGGCTCCATTCAGGAGACGGAACTTCTTTTCTTGAAGTACTCTCTTTTCAAAGGGGAAGCGCGTACTCCTCAAGGATAACCCTGACATGCCGGGGGACCAGCTTTTCCAGCAATTCCGGATGACGGAATTTGAGGTAGTAGTAATGCCTGATCAGATGAAAATCAACCGAATAGTGGGCAAACCCAATCCCTTTCGGCCCTATGATACCCAGCAAACTTGCAAGGATATGGCCAAGCCAGAGGGGAATCCTGCTTTTTGAAGAATAGTCTTTTTTCTCTGCCTTCATGCTTTCGATAATGCGTTTCGTGGTGTTCTGGACAAACGAGTGGCACTCCCATTTGCCTGTTTCAGGAAAACGTTCAAGTTCAGCCTCGATAAGTTTCAGCAGTTTGCGCCCGGTTTCAGTTCGTACCAGAATCCACTGTCTTTTTTGTTCCGGCAGCAATTCTGCCCCGATATAGCCCACGGTAATGTCGGCCAGACTGTTGAGATAGTCAAAACAGCTCATACATGCAGCGGGAAAAATAGCGGGGTTTGACAGCTCTTCCGGGAGGCTGAAGAAGGGAACTTTTTCAATGCGGCCGCTTTCATGCCTGATGTGAATCCTGAAATCCTGCATGAACTCCATAAAGCAAGCGGTTTCTGGTGACTGCGACATTCGTTCCAGAATCCACGGCCATTTTGAACGTGCGACATTGTCGACGCAGGGAATCCCGATGGTCAAGATCTCTATCTCCCTGAGGTATTCGAACCGCTCCTGGAAATCCCGGAGTGTGTGCAGATGACATGCTGCTCCGATGACAAGGACTTTTTTCATACCCTGACGCCAGGCGCTTTCCAGAGAGTATAAAACAGGGGAGAGCACCGGTTTATTGCCTCGTGTCGCATAAATCTCATCCAGATTTTTGGCCAGGAGCGGTTGCGAGAAAAAATGGTGACCAGGTGTGTGCTGCAGCGACACAACTCCGTCCACAAGCTTCTCTTCAAAAGCTCTCATAGCCATACGGGTTATGATCCCGCTCCACTGCGAACCGGGTACGTTTTTTTTCAGTTGAGCGGTAAAGCGGTCAATCGTTATGCCAAAACGCATTTCAACCGGATCATCAAGGCTTCGCTCCCGTCCGAACAGTTTTTTTTCCCTTTCGCCAAGCCATCCATTCTTAAAAACACAGCTTTTGATGCTTTGTTCAACTGGCCATGCCCGAATGGAACAGAGGCCGCATGAACTGCAAAGCCCGTTTTCACGCTGTTTGTGGCCCTGTTCTGAGATGGTTGCTTCAATGCTGGTCATGGTGTGTTTGATAAACGTGTCTTATCGATACAGGTCAAGATCATCGGCCATCAGGCACATGATGTCTTCGCGTGACTCTACAATTCGCTCAACCAGATCGGGGCGGCAGAGCAGCCTGAACTTTTTGGTATATCGCTCAAAGGCGAGAATAAAGTCTGACTGAAAAAGCAGGTGTTCGGCTATCATGGGGGCTCTCATGTTTTATGGGATTGGGACTGACCCCCAAGATACGCAAGAAAGTGGTGGGCGGCAAATGGATTGTTACGAGGTAATCTCAAGCCTCTCCCTGAGTGATTGCTAATTTCCGATTACATGAATTTTGTTGTTTTTTAATGGTAAAAAGCTGTAATTTTAACTGTCGCTGATCAACTGCGTCCAGTCCAAAACAAACAATACCTTTCTACGTCAAAAATATGTCAAAGAGCTATATTTTTGATCCTATTGTGGAATAGTATTTTGGTGATACTCATTTTTCAACATGTATCAAAAGTCACTTTATAGAGGTTCCCTAAAAAATGCTAAAAATATTTCGGGTCTGTTTTTTTTTTATTAATTTTGGGAGAGCAAATGAAACTCTACGCCGTCAGCAGCGAGGTCTCTGGTTGTGGAAGAGGCTTAATAGCCTTTACTGCGGGCGGTGTGGAATTCAGCACTTAGAGATTAAGGTGATGTCATATTAATCCAAAAAAATCAACCATGGAAAAGTACTCAGATGCATTGTGGGCTCAAATTTTGGGCAGTTTCTCTGCAAAACAAATCGCAGAGTTTCGTAAACAATTTAATGTTTTTGATGAGGATAAAGACGGACATATCGAACATGCTGAGTTGAAGAAATTGGTTAGCTCACTGAAAATGAATGTTTCAGATGCTGAAATTTCAGAAATGACTTCACAATGCGACTTCGACAACAGTGGTACCATCGAATTTGATGAGTTCTTACAAATGGTTTTTGCATTGCACTTTGGTGAAGGCAGCAAATCGTTTGCTCAAATCTATGCAAAAACTACCGGATCAGAAGTTGAAGCATGGAAAAAACCAGAACTTACTTATTCTGAAACTGAAGTCAACGACATCTTGGCTCAATTTGCCTGGTTTAAAGAATCAGAAGAAAATGCTAAAAAAACAAACCCTGAAGATGGTGAATATCCAAAATTTGTTTGGTCTGATGAATTATACGGAGTTAAATTTCCTCTTATTGACGAAGAACACAAACGTCTGTTTGGCATACTCGAACGCCTGGAAAATATCTTACGAGAAAAAGGCTCCAACGAAGAATTAGCTCATGAATTAGATGAACTGCTTGCCTATACCGATTATCACTTCAAATCAGAGGAAGAGGTAATGACCAAGTACAAATTTCCGCAACAAGCTGAGCACATGAAAATCCATCAGGCATTTACCGAAAAAATGATGGGATTGGTATTCGACTTCAAAAAGACTGTTCTTTATGACGTTGACGATATTTATGAAGATAAAAAATTTACATGGGAAACCATCTTCTTCATTCGTACCTGGTTAGTCGAACACATTCAAAAACAGGATACCGAATTTGGTAAACATTATTTAAGAGTTAAAGATGCTAACTGAGGAATTGATTATCCCTGTAATGTCACTGATAACTAGTTATTAATTTTGATGTTCATTGCATAGTAGTACTCCTTCTAACAAGATTTTCTTGAAAAAGGAGTGCTACTATGCTACCAACTGTCCGACATGACAAGGACAAGTATAAAAAGTTGAACAAACTGACAGAAGAGTTAGAGGTAAAAGAGGGGCAGCGCCTTTCCGCTGCATGAACAGGGCAGGTTAACAACTTAAACTCAGCCACTTTTTGTCCACCGGTTGGGGTCCACTTTACCACACGACGAAGAATGATATGAGCTGCCATGCTGACGAATGGGCAAAAAACCAACCTTAGCCAGGTGTCAGGCAAAAATAGATGGCGATATTCATACATTAACAGGAGTAAGAGAAGAATGCTTATATTTCAGGGAATATTCTGCCATTTCGCCAGCAGTTGAGAATGTTGAAACGATTGCCGTAAATATATCCTGAATTGAGCGATCAGTAATGAAAAAGTGCGTTATTTAATTATTCTAACGCATTATTTTAAAAATAAACAAGCTTCGATTTCCCATTTCAAAATAGCCACACCCAATGGGTTAAGAGCACCATAGCACATCACACAATCTATAACGATTTGAAAGATAAGCATTTAAGTCCTGTAAATCCTAAGCCAATTGCGGATGAATCACTCAATTCAGGTATGTAAAGACTTAACCATAGCTAATTTGGAGTAAAAAATTATGATGAATACTCAAGAGCTTAAAACAACAGTATCAAAACTCTCCCCGGATCAACTTTTTAAGTTTGCTGAATGGTTCGAAGAGTTTATAGCTGAGCAGTGGGATAAAAAAATTGAAACTGATATTGTATCTGGTCGCCTGGATACGCTTGGGGAATATGCCGACAGTGAATTTGTTGCTGGTCGCGCAAAACCGCTGTGAATCATTTTACCATTCCGGATTTTTGGTATCACTACCAACAACTTCCAAAGGATATCCGAAATATAGCGGATAAAAATTTTGAGTTGCTTCGAAGGAACCCGCGTCATCCATCTGTACGGTTGAAAAAGGTTGGCAATTATTGGTCAGTGCGCATCGGATTACGTTACCGTGCGTTAGCAAAAGAAAGAACCGAGGGGCTTGTATGGTTTTGGATAGGTTCACATCATCATTATGAAGAACTTATTGACTCAGAATAGGATAAGGATTTTTTACTGCTACAATGCCAAAAACAATGGTAGAATCGCTCTTTAGTATCTTGCTGTAACCGGTTAACTTCTGCTTAACGAAGATCCTCCTCCACCCCCACCTTTGCAGATAACCTGCATAAAGCTCTGATTTTTGGATAAACCGTCTCTTGCTGTGCTGCGTCAACCGTACCCTCTCGGGAGACAATAAATATCCCAGAAAAGGCAACCCTGTTTTGGGGCTGTTCAAACAAAACGGCTTGAACAATAGCTTCAACTCTGTTGCCGCAAACTCCTGCAACCGGTTGCTGCGGTCAATGCAATAAGCGGTGTGGTGTTGATAACAACCACTTTCGTTGGGTCAGGCATTGCTGAAATCCTGGGCAAGTTCATTCTGATCCAAATCAATCATTGGTACACCGTACCGGTGCAGATCAGCAAGAAATTCGACCCTGCTCATCCCAATAAACGCAGCAGCCATTCCCGACGACAGCCGGTTCATTTCAAAAAGTTTGATGGCCATAGCCAGTTTGGCCTCTTTTATGAATTGCTGCGGTGTGCATTGTGCTGCATCAGGCAGATTGCTTGGCACGTCAAGAAGGAGTTGCATGGTTTTCAATGATACACATGATTAGGAGCCCCTGATTGGTGAAAACCAACCAATAGTCAAGAAACACATTTTTAACGAAAAAAGAACCGATTTTATTTTTAAGCATTTTTTCAGCGTTCGGGTTGATCCGTAAAAATATGGCATAGCACCTGGAATGATGATGTTGATATCAGCGAATAGGAGCTTCGGACGAAGCATCCTCCACCCCCACATCATCAATCTCCCCCATAATCCTCTCCGTCTCTGTCAACGCGACGATGATGCGCTGGTAATGGCGAACATCCTCGAAGCTGAGCTCACGGCCTTTGCGGTCTTTGAGCCACTTTTGTGCGGGCTGGTAGCCGCCGATGTAAAATTCCCATGCGAGCAACGGAACGCCATCGAAATATTGAGTTTCGTTGATGTAAACTTTGGCGTTGTGATAGTTGAGTTTGCCGACAATGTTGTCGCCGTTGACGGGATAGCTGGTCAGGCGCTGGTCAACGGTCGGACTTTCGAGCAGGTGGAGTTGCCGTAGTTCGCTGCCTGGTGAGACAAGTTCAATAACCATGATTGATTTGAATTTTTGCATCTTCACCCAACCATTTGTCTTTACAAGCTTTCCCGCAGCAACTGATTGAGCCGCTCCACACTGACCTCCGTTTGACGAAGGATTGCTCTGAGTGTACCACGATCCAGCTCTTTGTGATCGGGAATGACCGTTTGACACCAAGGATCCACACGACGAACAATGATATGACTGCCATGCTGACGAATGGACGCAAAACCAACCTTAGCCAGAGCTTTGACCAACTCCCGGCCAGAAAGCCTTGGTAGTTAGCTCATACCGCAACAAGCATCGTCTGAAAAGATTCATTGGGAACGGGCAACCCATCTCCCTCCAAAGCCAGAATATATCCCTGAATTGCTTCCCGAATATTAACAATGGCCTCTTCTCTCGAACTTCCCTGGGAGATACAACCGGGAAGGCTTGGACATTCTGCAATCCAATACCCATCTTCACCCGGATAAATTACAGCTTCTCTCATACTCCCCCCTTTAATTGACCTTTGCTTAAACAAATTGTGCTGGCAATATAACTATTTTTCTACTGTATTTTTTACGTTAATGCGTAAATTTGATCTTGGCAAAAAGATGGAGATATTCTTACTTGCCCAAATATTTTTTGGGTCTTTAATTTCAGTAAACCTGCCAGCAGCAATATCTTCCAATACCTCCAATAAATATCCCAGAAAAGGCAACCCTGTTTTGGGGCTGTTCAAACAAAACGGCTTCAACAAAAGCTTCAACTCCGTTGCCACAAACTCCTGCAACCGATACCCAGCGTCAAGAAGAGCCTCCCTGTCATGATGCCACAATTCTTGTTGAGTGCTTATAGTACCGATTGAACATCTGCAATTATACTCTCCTCCCCGTAAGTCGGCAAAAAGCGTTTCGAGTGGTCGGTCTGCACAAAAAAAGCATCTGTTACTGAAAAAAAAATAAATGCCATCACCCATTCATGATTATTGAGATCGACCAACTCATAAGTCCAGACAGCCAGAACAGAGCGAGACGCATCCTGATTTCCCGATGATATTATAACGGGGCCGCGCCAAATCACACAGCAATATTTCTAATTCCGTGAAAGTAAGGATGTGTCAAAATCTTTGAGCTTATACCCGGGAACGCCGAGCTCCAGCTCGGCATTATACATGCCCTTTTGCGGAGCTCGGCGTTCCCAGCGCGATTTTGCCCGGAAGTTAGTTAATCATTACGACTGGCATTCCCTTGAAAATCAGGAACAACTGTATGGTAAAGTATTTTATTAATATTTTTCATTCATCGTTATATTTCTCCCGGGAAATCAGCTTCTCTCCACAAGTGCCTTCAACGCCTCATTCATGAGCCGATACCCCTCACCAAACCTCCTTTCGAGCAGAAAAAAAATCGGTGCACAAAGAATCCCGCTGAACTCTTCAGCATGAATAAAACGGCTTATTCCAACATCAAGTTTCTCTATCGTGAACGAGTGATACGCTTCAAAAACACCTTTCAGAAAGATTACCTGCCATCCCAGCCTGGCAGGAAAAACACAACTGCTGACAGTCGCGACAAAAGCAATCTCTGGCAAGCCCGACAGTCTGACCTTTACTTTTAATCGTTCACCCGCCAATGCCTTCCCCTTGACTGCAACAATAAAGGGGTTCCACTCTTGATAACGCGAGAAAGTAGTCATCGCAGTCCACAACTTTTCTGCAGGCGCATTGATAATGATCTCACTCTGTATTGTTTTCACTTTACCCCTCCCGGCATCAATGTTGAGATACTCTCCAAAACAACTCAGCCCGGCAACGTCGCGTTACCGATAATGGCATCAAAATCCACAAGAAATGATGGCTCAATGTTGTTATGGCGATCCCGACCTTCTGGCATGGCATGAACTCCTGTGGAAAAATTCCCATTGGTAATGAGATACTCAAGCAAATAGTTCGTAAGCCTGTAATAGCCGCCCGGTTTTCCTGTTGCTTCAAGAGGTGGCTTGCCAGCAGCCCAGCCCTCCACAATTCGCTCGGTCACTGGCTGGTAAAGCGCTTTTTTCTGTTCCGGCATCTTCTTCTGCTCCTGTTTCATCAACCATTATTGCCTTTTTGGGAATTTGGGATTTGTTGTTGCTCCAGAGGCCTCAATATAATCATAGCGGCTCTTATTCTTTGTAGCAATTGGGTTATGACGGCTTGTAAGACTGCTGCGCTGAACCTCAAATTGCCTGATGCCTTGCTGGAACAAGAACAGTTGAACTAATAAAATGATTATATTATCGGCGAATTTGACTCTTCCCCCAACGATTTCCAGCAAGCCGAAGCTGTGTTGGCAGTGGTTGCCGAAAGTGCGCCTGGCGGTGTGGAATTTTTTGCCAAACAAAATATCTATGGAAGTCAACCTTTTGATCGCTTTTGCTGCTGGCATGGCCGCAGGTATTATAACCAGCATCTTCATTGCAAGTAAAGCTTTTGCTGGCAAAAAAGAGTGTGTCACGACAGGCGCTTCGACAGTGAGCGGACGGGGTGCTTTTGCCTTGAAAAAGATCAGGGATGGTGATATTATCGAACGCTGCCCTGCACTTGAAGTTACTGACAAAGACATTGGAGGCGAGCTTCTGAACTACGTTTTTTACGGCAGCAATGAAACAGCCCGACTGGTCGTCATGGGGAACGGCATGCTCTTTAACCACTCTTCAACACCCAATGTCGCCTACTATCGCGAAGAGACCGGGCTCGGGCCGGAACTTGTCCTTTATGCGTTGCGCAATATCAGCAAGGGCGAAGAGCTTTTCTACAGCTACGGGGATGAGTGGTGGTCCACCCGGCAATGAGAGAACAGCCTCGCAGGCCGCAAGAAAAGAGCATCTGAAAAATTAAGGCCCGCTGCCAGCAAGTGCGTCGGTATAAGGGAAAATGTATCCATAGAGGGCTACTTTAACTTGAGCGGCAGGCCACTGCAGAGGAGCCAGGCCTCCGTGGCTATTGAGGCAACTTTCTGGTTGATGATACCTGCCCTGTCGCGAAACCTTCTTGCCATGGCATTTTCCGGCACAATTCCCATCCCCACCTCATTGGAAACAAGAATAATATCACACGGGGGATGACGCAGCACGTCAAGAAACAGTTCAATTTGCCTGTCGATCTCGCCCTTCTCCTCAAAATAATGCATGAGGTTTCCTGCCCAGACCGTCAGACAGTCGAGCAGAACAACCTCAGTCTCCGCTGGCAGTTTACCAAATGCCTGATCAAGATAAAGCGGCTCCTCGACCGTTGTAAACTCTTTCCCCCGCTCCTCCTGATGCTTGCCGATACGCCACTGCATTTCGTCATCAAAAGGCTCCGCAGTTGCTAAAAACACCCTGTTTGCATAGCGCGACACAAGCTGCAAGGCAAACGAGCTTTTACCACTCCGCGCACCGCCGGTCACATAGAGAACGTTACTCATGAATACATAATTTATGGGTCAAGCACATCCTTGATTGGTTCCGGGTTAACTCTCTTAAAAAGAAAAAAGTTACCATCACCTTCAAGGCAATGGTTCAACGAGCAATATAGAGTTTCTATGCTCCTGCGACAACCTCTTTACTGCTGAGGCCCACACGCATCGTTTTAGAACAGAGCTGGGTAAAGTGGCCACGAAAAGGTATTTTCCTCTGACGAATAGGTGCCATTCTCAACAACAAGTTTATGGCCATCGCAGGCAAACAGCAGGCGACTCTGTTCGGACAGTGCTGTTTTGAACCGGGCAACATCAAGAATACCTGCGATGTCGGTTGCTTCATGATGATGAATACCGGGCTGCGGGCTGGCATGTGGTCTTCGGCTGATGCGCTCAAGAAGCTGAATCCGATGGAGAGACCTTTTTTCCCGGCAATGGGAATGAAAGAAAAAGAGCCATTGCTGAATGGATGGCAGAAAGCAGTGCGGCAACCATTTATAGAATAAAATGATAGCAGTCTCAATATTCACGCATCCATGAATGTCATGCAACCAACGCTATCGACACCCCGCCTTCTGTTGCGCCCCTACAGTGCAGCCGATGCACCTGCGGCCTGCCGTCTTGCCGGTGATGTCCGCATTGCAGATACAACCGTGTCAATACCTCATCCCTACTCCCAAGAAGCTGCCGAAGCTTGGATAGCCACTCATGCCAAGGGCTTTGAGCAGAAAACTGAGATGATTTTTGCCGTTGAAACAAAATCCGATCACCAGCTTACAGGAACAGTCTCGTTACTGAACATCTCTGGTGCTCATGCAAGAGCAGAGCTTGGCTACTGGATCAGTGTCGAAAATTGGGGAAAGGGATTCTGCACAGAAGCTGTTCTGCGCCTGATCCAGTTTGCTTCCGAAGAGCTTGGGATCACCCGCTTCACCTCACTCTGCTTTGCACGAAATCCATCCTCCGCAAGAGTCATGGAAAAGGCTGGCCTGAAACGCGAAGGGTATCTGGTTCAGCACATGTTCAAGAATGGCTGCTGTGAAGATCTGCTGCTTTATGGGCTGGCACTTCCGGGGAGGCAAGAATATCAGCAGCAATGAGAACTCCTCCGCCTGTTTCTTTGAAGATTACCACGATCCACAAGCCCCGCTATCTTCTCCGCCAATTTCCTGAAATCTTTTTTTGCATCCTGAACAGCGTTGGCATGGCTACCAATAGCACCATCTGCAGAGGTAAGCTTAAATATTGGCTTTCGGCGCTCCTGTGCCATTGGTATCAAACTGCGATAGTGCTTGATGGTTGCCAGGCAGTAAGGATCATCTGATGGTTTCATGCCGGAAGATACTGTCGTTTGCAACACCTCTTCACGGTAAACATCAGGAATGCGGTTGACCCATTTATCATGAGCTGTTACAGGCCGATCAAGCTTGACACTATGTTGCTGGCACAGATAACCGATACACAGCATGCTGGCCTGGGGTAGCTGAAACCTTGGAGCACTTTGTATCTCCGGGCTTTCAGTCCAGTTCTCAACTCTTTTTTGCCACAACTCTTTCCAGCTTCTTAATGTTTGGCCAAGGTTTTTCAAGCTGTGCAGAGAAAACAGATCAGCGCCAAGCGGAATCACAACATAATCGGATGCAATCAAAACTGATCGGTTAATTGCGCCAAGATTCGGGCCTATATCAACCAGAATGAGATCCGCCTCTACCTTCGCTGATGCCATCTGGATGACTTGCCAGAAAGAACTCAAAATCCTCATAGAACGAGAACGATTTTTGTCTCCCATACTGTTGTGCCGTGCTTCAGACAAGGCATCCTCATATCCCGATAAATTCACATCGCCCGGCATCAGATAAAGGTCTGTTGCAAGAGTGATCAACTGTGGTTCAACGATATCACCAACGCCCATAACGGGATCAATACACTGAAAGATCGTTGCACCAGAATTATTTCCGCTCCATAGATCTTCAATATTCTCTTCGTCAAGAAAAGCAGCAGTCAAGTTGGCTTGTGTATCAAGATCAACCACAACAACTCGCTTGCGAAGGCTGGCAAACATCCATGCCAAATGATAAATCAGAGAGGTTTTTCCCACCCCGCTTGTCGTATTAAAGAAGGTCAGTACAGGCGACATCATTTTTCCTCCGTAGAATGCACGAGACTACGCTTTGGTTTGTCTCAAACTCAATTGCGGGATTACCATTTTTTTCATCTCTTTTCTGGCAACAGCAATACCTCTCCCAAATGACTGCACAAACCCAAAGGTTTTCAGCACATCAGCAATATTTGGATTGCGATAATCGGTAATACCTGGCTTTCCGAAATTTTCAGAAGTAACATTGCCAAAGTACCCTCCGGGGCTGCTGATCTCTATCCGATCATGAAACCAGTAAATACGGACAGGCGCATTGGTGCTTTCGTAGGTTCGATGCAACACCGCATTATACAGAATTTGCTGAAGTGCAGCCGGGGGATATGGCATTTCCGTCTGGTGCGTTGGCGCAGCAGTGATATCGAAGGCAATCCTGTTATGCGACTTGAGCTTTTCCTCCGCACGACGAAGCAACTCAACAAATGCACCGCCTATATTTTCTTCATCAATTACCGGATCAGCAAGCTCAGTTCCATCAATTCGTAAAAATTGAATAGTGGATCCAGGCAAAAAATCCTGCAGGTTCTTGCCAAGCGCTAAAATTGCCAGCACCGTTGGTGTAGTATTTTCTGGCGAAACAACCATTTTACACGATGCAAGCCGCTCTTCATAAGTGCGACTATTGGCTTGCAGTATATCATCAGCAAAAGCACAAACGGCCTGCCTTGTTTTTGTAGGAACCTCTCCCTTAAACGACTCTTTCCGTTCTGAAAGATCGGATTCCCTCTCTTCAAGCAATGCCTCAAGCTCAGCATCAGTCAACCTCTGCATAATATTTTTTCTTCACTTTTTATCAGCCATCCGCAGTGTGCTCGATAGTGCTGGGCTTGTAAAAGTATCAAATTTTTCGTAGCGTTTGTAAAAAAAATAAATAGCTCAATTACTTTCATAATATAGTGCACACTTTTGTAGTGCATGCCAAAAACGCCACGATGTTCCGGGGTAATCGCCGCCTGGAGCATCTGTTACTGAAAAAAACCATAAATTTCAGAGAGAGAAGAGTGCAAATTGTGCCAACTCTTGTTACTTGCTGACAGGTATGGCGGATCCGGCTCAATTACTAAATTTTTTAACCCCAGTTACCCGTGAGTAATTCCAATACAACCCTATTGACTGTATCAGAATACGTTGAGCAACGACTTGAGGATCAGATAAAATGGTACTCAAAAGAAAGTTCGCACTGCAAGGTTCTTTACAGAAGGCTTCGCTTTATTGAGATTGTTGCGGCTGCAATTATCCCGCTTCTTTCGGGAATAAGCAAGGAGCTGTTGTATGGCAACTTGATAATTGGGTCGCTTGGCATGTTGATTGCCATTGCTGCGGCAACAGGAGGCCTGTTCAAATACCATGAAAACTGGATTCAGTACCGAGCAACGGCGGAGGCGCTCAAACACGAGAAGTTCCTGTTTCTTGGCCAAAGTACGCCCTATAATGGAGACGATGCTTTTCAGTTTCTTGTGCAGCACGTTGAACGGCTTATTTCAAAGGAAAACTCAAATTGGACAGTAGCCATTAAAAGCGAGCCTAAGGGTACTGGCAGGGAATAAAGCCTCAACTCTCGATAACAATAGAGGCTCTCGGCAAGCTGGAGCCCTTGGTACGCCCTCTCTTGCGAGCGCAGCAATACCGCCCATGCCATAGAGGGGTACTGCAAAATGCCTCTGCGGGAATGATTGCAACGACAACAAACAGCATCACAGGAACAAATCCCATGAATATCCTGTCGGTCGCCTCGATACGCGCTTTGAGCTACTCGGTGCCCTGAATCCTGTTTTATGGGATAGAATCACCTTCTGATTCCATTTCTACAACAAAAGTGTTATAATCTACCAGCCACATAATGATCTATAGTATTTCATAATAGCATGATATCGCCGAGCACGCTTGCTTTATGATGTCATTATTGATGTTAGAAATGGAATAAGAGCATTTCATAGCGAAAGATCGATAAGCCCCGCTATCTTCTCTGCCAATTGTCGAAACTCTTTTTTTGCACCGACAAAGGAAAAATATTACCCTTTCTGTCTTTTGAATTCCTGCTGAAGCGCGTCACTCATCTCCTCAATTGAAAAGACTTTTCTCGCCGGGTCGTGCAGCTTGCCAAAAACATCATCAACTGTTGTTGTGACCGTTGGTGCCAGATACCTCTCCATCACCCTGCACGACGAATCAAAATCGGCCTCCGAAAATATCTCCATGGTAAAAACACGACTGGTGAGTGGCTGAAGCGCAAGTTCACCCATCAGCAGCTCAAGTGCTTCGGGTTTCAGATAGCTCAGCGAGTTGTGATCCTTCCCGTCAACCGTACCATGAACGTGCAGCACCTTCGCTTTCGGCAGATAACGCTTGAGATAGTCGGCAGTCGGGAATCCGTAGTACTCGAGGTGGCCCACATCAAGCGTCACGGAGAGGCCGAACTCCTCGACGACCGGCCAGACAAGCTCAAAAAGGTAGTTGAGATTTTCGGCACAGAAGGATGACGCAGGTTCATCGGTATCATTCAGCAGCATCGGCAGAGAATCGCGCAGGGCATCGGTAAAGCGTTGTTGCTCATCCGCAGAAAATCCGTTGATATCAACACCCGGCCCCGCCTCAAAGTGCATGACGTAGGCAGATTTCGGCAGGTCACGGGTCAACGCAATAATCCGCAGGCATTTACCAACAGAGCGTTCCCGTTCTTCGCGGTCGGGATGGCCGAGATAGACATCAAGCGGCAGGTGAACGGAATAGGTGATCGACCACTCATCGGCCAACTCCTTGAGCCTCTGAATATCCGCTTGTGAGGGCAAGTTGCTGAATTCGTCGGACTCGAACAGCACCAGCTCAATATCATCAACCTTATCCTTGAGATACTCCACATTGGGAATGATGTCGGCAGGGATGATGTAGGAGCTTGTCCCGAAGCGAAAAGGAAAGCGCTGCTTGAGGGTCATGGTGGTCATCGGTTTATTGGTTATCAACGTGCTCCCGAATGTAAGCATTACTGATGTTAATTGCTGAGAACTGTATTTGTGGCCAATTATCAAAGAGCAACCTCCAAATTAAGTTAGCTTTCCATGAACAAGTTCAAGGTCCTTGTGCGGTAACCGGTCGGATACGGAAGGCTCAAAAGGAAAAGCGGAAGGAGCGGCCAACTGACTACGGGACAAACACCAGGCGAAAGCCAACGTCTTTCTGACAATAGTTGGAAGGTGGAAAGAAAAGAATCTCTGATCTGCAATCACCCGCACCCAGGCTCCAACTCCCGCCACGAAGCACACGGCCCGGACTCACCGAGGCACTGCACCATTCCCAGACATTACCAGCCATATCGTAAAGTCCCCACTCATTCGGCTTTTTCTGACCTACAGGATGAATCGTTCGCGCTGAGTTGCTATTATACCAGGCATACTCTCCCAAACGGGTTTGATCATCACCAAAATAGTATGGTGAAATGGAACCTGCCCGGCACGCATATTCCCATTCATCCTCTGTTGGCAAACGGTATAACTGCTTGCTTGAAAGAGCATTTAGCGTTTTAATAAAGGTGTGACAATCATCATAAGAAACGGTTTCGACCGGCAGACGCTCACCCTTGAAATGGCTTGGGTTATTTCCCATGACTGCCTCCCACTGCTGCTGTGTCACCGGGTACCTTCCCAGATAGAAATCTTTTTCATTTGTACCCATCATGAAAGAGCCCGCAGAAACAGGACAAAACTCAAAGAGTATCTCTATGACTGACGAACTTTTCGTGACACTCCTTGTTTTCGTGACCATGCGCGTTTTCTGTTGTTTCTCGGTAACAGACTTTTTAAAGAAGCCGCCTGGTTTGACCACCACATCTTCGTAATAGCTCTCTTGTTCTGTATAGGTTTCCTTTGAATTGACTGGCTGTCCAGGTGCCTTGATTCTCATAACAATCGGAAGGCTTTTGAAGCTATCGAGAAACACATCACGAGTGTTGTCGAGATTATGCACCACGTGCAACATATCTAAAAACGGCCAATTCGCACCTTCAGACAAAAAAGCTCGCATCAATCGCAGCTCATTATTATCTGCTACATCAGGAGCAAGCTCAAATTTGGTGAATTTATCAAGAACGGCTTTCACTTTTGGCACGGACTGGCTGTATTTCTCTTTACGCAGTGCTTCAACAAAACCCCGCAACTTTTCATTATATGGCTGAAAATCACCGTCTCCGGCGGCTTTGAGTGCGTAAAAGCTGTCGCGATCTATCGCTTTGGCAAGCATGGGAAGCGCACTCTCCACGTCACCAAGAGCCATTTGTATTTTGGATGCCTGAAAGAATCCCTCACCCATTGTCGGATGTAATTGTATTGCCCTCTTTGTATGGGCAAGCGCTTCTTTCATCTTGCCCTGACAGTAAGCCGCCCGGCCTGCAGCGAGAAAAGCACGAGCTGCATCATGCGGATAATCGATCTTGCCATAACGTGCGGCGGCCAAGAATGATTGTTCAGCTTTTGCAAGGTCGTACAACGACGTATCGCAGTCAGCAAAGCCAAGCTGAAGGATACCCTTAAGCTGATGAAAGCGCCATTCGCGCTTATACCCGGCGCAAGTATGATCCCCCGAAATCGCCCTGTCGAGCTCTTCAAGACTTTCGCGATACCGCCCTTGGTGAAATGCGTTGCGTGCTATCTCGAAATGGTTAAACGCAACCGTCTGTACTGGATTTTTCGCAATTTTAACCAGTTCTGACAGCGTGTCATTGATATGGCCAATCGAGGCCAGAACAGCACCGAAACCCCAGTGAAAGGTGGCATTCAGCTCGGAAATGCCATCGGACTGCCAGTCGAAGCCTTCGTCCATGCTATAGGATATTCTTTCAAACCCGTCACTGAGGGTGCCAACCGTTCGGTCAGTCGAAGCGGTGAGCAACTCTATATGCTCGCGTTGCAGCAACTCATTTGAGGCGATAACATCGCGAGTCTGACGCGAGATGTCCATTGAAACCTTTCTGGCTGCGTCACGCGTTGCTGATTTCACATCACTGACAAAACTCTTTGCCTGCAAATAATCCGCATGCGACAGACTTGTACCCTTTACATAATTGCTCATAGGTAATCCATATTCTTTTTCCAATCCAATTTGTATGCTACCTCTTCCACTTTGGGTTGCGCGGTACAAACTTTCATCTGTTAACGCTTGAATTTCCATAATTTTTACCGGATAAAACTGGGGAGTATTTATCCTGAAGTCCTCGTCGCAATTTTATTGGTGATGTACGTGCAGCAAAAAACAGCTTCTCAAACCAAATTGTCAGATGTGGGGCTGAAGTGACTTCATGCAACTATCCCGTTTCGACAAACTCCCAAACATCCTGCTCTGCCTGCGGAAAAAAAGCGCCTTCGCCAGTGGCATGCTGGATGATCAACGCCGACCACTGCGGCACTTTAACTGCAAGCTCGCTTTGCGTACCATCCCAATCGAGAGATGAAAGCCCGCCATTCAATTGATCTGTCGCCCACAGTAACTCCTGCAGGCCTGAGTGAAAGCCATATTCCTGAAGACCACCCAATTGTGTAAAAAACAGATCCCACCGAGCATCGCTTTTCACAACCTCCAGGTCATCCCCCTCACTACTGACAACATCTGTATCAGCAAACACCGGCTCATTGAAAAATTCCTGAATCAACGACAGAACAAACCGGTATGAGCTGCGCCAGGTCGCACACGTTGCCATATACCCACGCACCAATGAAGCATGAGTCAGCATTCGCCGCCCATCCACTCCACCAGACATGGCTTCCAGAAAAACCCAGCCTGGCCTCGTTTTATGATAATGCGCCAAGCATTGATTAATGGGGTCAAACTGCTTTTGCTCCCACACAAATCTTTCGCTGTAAGGAATTCTGTCAACTGGTTTGTGTGTTAACAAATCAGCAATATTGGAAAATTCGGCAAACTCGGCAGCATGTTCACGGATTCCCTCATCCACAATAAAGCTTGGCAAATCCTTACGAAAAAGGTATTTGCACGTTGTTGAATCGGGAGAAGAAAGCACAGAATTATGTTTGAGGCAAAACCCTGAGCCTTTGCCAATAAGAATGCTTTGAGCGCAGTTATGAATGCAATTTCGGCAACTAAACAACTGTTCCATGGCTCAGCTCCTGGAAAAATATTAAAACCTTCTTTCCTTCGAACAGCATATCTTTGCGCCTGAAGAGCCTGGGCTTTTTCTGCTTTCGATAATGCACTGATAATTTCCCGGAGACTCTCAAGCAAGCCCCGATGCTCAATCAGTTGGTGTTTGTCACCAATGAGTTGCGGTGCGTCAAGCCGATAAAGCTGTGGGCCAAAATCCGTGATTTTCGAACGATCAAGCGAAACACTGGTAAAAGAGGATCGCTTGCCACGAGCATGAACGATATGCTCCACAATGGTACTCTCCTTGCCAAGATCCGGAGGAGAAATTCCATCCTTTTCGTCCCGGCGGTAGTAGCTTGAAAACTCGGTAGTCATGTCACCCTGGATTTCACCGTCAGAGAGTTCTTTTCATAAACAGGATCAGAATACAGTATAATGTAATATTTCGATAAGGGTAATAAAATCACCTCTTCTGCCTTTTGAATTTTTGCTGAAGCTGGTCACTCATCTCCTCATATTGAAATACTTTTCTCTCTGGATCATGCTGCTTACCAAAAACATCATCAACCTTTGTTGTTACCGTTGGAGCCAGAAACTCATGCCAATTGTTGCAAACCATGTTTGAGGCCCAATCAAAGAGCAACCACCAGATTACGTTCGCCCATGATGACTCTTGCTGTTGTCGGTGGTTACCGGAACATTTTGGCGTGCAGCTCGTCGGCATCGGATGCTGAGTAGGCCGAAGGCCGTATCGAAGCGTGCTCATACCACGATTTTGTAGCTGCCCCTCTCGCTCAAAAGCAAAGCCGGAGTGAGCTGCTGACTGACTACGGAACGAGCACAAGGCGGAAGCCAACGAAGTAGTCACGACTGACGGGGGAGTTTGACTTACGATAAGCCGAGCGACAAAGTACAGCATCATCGTACCAGCTTCCTCCACGAAGAACACGGTGCAAACCAGTTTTAGATCCGTATAAGTCACTGCACCACTCCCAAACATTGCCAGCCATATCGTACAACCCCCACTCATTTGGTTTTTTCTGTCCTACTGGATGAGTCATTGCACCTGAGTTAGCATTATACCAAGCATACGCGCCAAAATTGCTTTCATCATCTCCAAAGTAGTATGCTGAAATGGAACCTGCTCTGCAAGCATATTCCCATTCAGCCTCAGTTGGCAAGCGGAAGGACTGTTTGCCAGAAAGCATATTGAGTTTTTGTATGAAGGTCTGGGCATCATCCCATGAAACTGTTTCGACCGGCAGACGCTCACCCTTGAATTGGCTTGGGATATTTCCCATAACTCCTTCCCACTGCTGCTGTGTAACCGGATACCTTCCCAGATAGAAATCTTTTTCATTTCTACCCATCCTGAAAGAGCCCGCAGAAATCGGGCAAAACTCAAAGAGTATCTCTGTATCAGACGAACTTTTCGTGACCATCCTTGTTTTCGTGACCACGCGCGTTTTCTGTTGTTTCTCGGTAACAGACTTTTTAAAGAAGCCGCCTGGTTTGACCACCACATCTTCGTAATAGCTCTCTTGTTCTGTATAGGTTTCCTTTGAATTGACTGGCTGTCCAAACACCTTGATTCTCATAACAATCGGAAGGCTTTTGAAACTATCGAGAAACATATCACGAGTGTTGTCGAGATTTTGCACCACGTTCAACATATCTAAAAGCGGCCACTTCTCACCTTCAGATAAAAAAGCTTGCAACAATCGCAGCTCATTATTATCTGCTACATCAGGAGCAAGCTCAAAAGCAGTGAGTTTTTCAAGAACAGCTTTCACTTTTGGCACGAACTGGCTATATTTTTCTTTGCGCAACGCTTCAAGAAAACTTCGCAACTGAGCATCATGCTGCTGAAAATCGCCGTCTCCGGCGGCTTTGAGTGCGTAGATGCTGTCGAGGTCTATCGCTTTTGCAAGCATAGGAAGCGCATTCTCCACATCACCAAGAGCCATTTGTACCTTGGATACCTGAAAAAATACTTCACCCATTTCCGGCTGCAGATCTATTGCCTTCTCCGTATGAGCAAGAGCTTCTTTCATCTTGCCTTGACAGTAGGCGGCCCAGCCAGCAGAGAGGAATGCTCGAGCTGCGTCGTGAGGATAATCGGTTTTGCCATAGCGAGCGGCAGTAAGAAATGATTCTTCAGCTTTCGCAAGGTCATAAAGCGCCATGTCGCAGTCAGAAAAACCAAGCTGAAGGGTGCCCTTCATTTGATGAAAACGCCATTCGAGCTTGTATCCGGTTGAAGTATGATCACCCAAGATCGCCTTGTCAAGCTCTTCAAGACTTTCGCGGTACAGCCCCTGACGGAATGCATCACGAGCAATATCGAAGTGATTAAAAGCAACAGTCTGAACCGGAGTTTTTGCAATTTTTACCAGCTCTGACAGGGTATCATTCATATGGCCAAGCAATACGAGAACCGCACCAAAACCCCAGTGAAAGGTGGCGTTCAGCTCGGAAATGCCATCGGACAACCGATCAAAACCAGCGTCCATGCTATAGGATATTCTTTCAAATCCATCATTGAGGGCACCGACAGTTCGGTCAGTCGAAGCTGTGAGCAACTCCATCTGCTCGCGGTGCAGCGACTCATTTGAGGCGATAACATCGCGAGTCTGACGCGAAATATCCATTGAAACCTTTCTGGCTGCGTCACGCGTTGCTGATTTCACATCACTGACAAAACTCTTTGCCTGCAAATAATCCGCATGCGACAGGCTTGTACCCCAAACATAATTGCTCATAGGTAATCCAGTTTTTCCAATCCAATTTGGATGTTAAAAATCGAGTTTTAGATGTATTCATATAAGCCAAGAGAGTGAGTCATCTCCTGGCCTGAAATGAGAGGATCATCCACATCATGGAGCCGGTCAAGGGCTATCTGAAGGTCAGCAACCTCCTCAACATAGGATGCCAAAGCCTTCTGAATAATGAAGGGAAGAGTTTTCTCGCTCACTTTCGCTATCCTCTCCAACTCCTTCACCAGCTCATCAGGTAATCTTACCGATATTGCTGTACTCATGGTGTCAAGCCCTCCTTATTTTCAATTACACATAGCAGACTACAACGTAATACAATGACTGTTGAATGGCAAGTTTGAGATACTACCCGGGGAGGGAACTTTAAAGTGTCCAGATCTCTGACAATATCAGTATTGAGATGCTTATCTTTGCAAAAGCACTTCAGGGAAATGCTTATACTGCGCAATATGGATGATAATTGGGTGCATCGAACAGAAGGCAAACATGAAAATAACCGTTGATAAAGAGAGTGATACCCTCTATTTCCGGCTTGGCGAGACCAAAATAGTTGAATCTGAAGAGGTGCGGATCGGCGTGATTCTTGATTTTGATGAAGATGACCGGGTCGTTGGAGTTGAATTCCTCAACATCTCAACACGTGCAACTGAGGAAGAGTTTACGACGATGGAATTTCAATCGGTATGACAACAGCGTATTCCATTACACATACAGAACGAGGCGATACACCGCGTTGAATTATCCATTATATCCTATAACCTTAAGATGAGTTTCTGCTGTAGATTTAAGGTAACTCCTGATAGTAGAAAAAAATGCCGGGAAATTTCCATTACTGTCTTTTCTTAAAACAGCTTTTACAGTGTAATCCATTGCCTCCATTATTGTTTTTCCATTACCAATCAACAATTTTATTTCATCATTTAATGAGTTAAGAACATCTTTACGATGTATCTTCAAAACAGTTGCATTTAAACAAAGCTCCCTGATTGTTGATTCCGCTATACTTATAGAAATATTAGCACTACTGCATGCCATTGTATTGATGCTCATCTCTCCTGTAAACCTGTCAAAATCGAATAAAAGGGGGGATGCAGGTATTTGCAATGGCGAAAGAATAAC
>JBMOIS010000037.1:0-24240 GCA_049317185.1 Chlorobium sp.
ATGACGAAAAATCTCCTCCGCCCTCCCCTTTACCTCCTCATCGGTATAGCTCTCCTCCGGCTTCACCTCGGTGTTGAACTTCTGAATCAACGAAAAAATATAGGCCTTGTGCTGCTTCAGCAACTTGCAGAGATCCTGACCGCTCGATGCCCTGCACGGGTCGCGGTCACTGTCCACCACACCGCAACCGCCGTCGTCGCAACAACCTGACGAAGCGCGTCATCATAAGCCGTGTCAGGCAATCCCGGATTCAGCTCCATCAGCTTCGCCCTGAGCATGCGCGTCAGCACCACCCCCCGGTCATCCCTGCGCCTCAGCAGACTTTCTGGGCCAAAGTCCTCCCGGTTGTGGGCATAGACTGACTCCCAGCCAAGCTGCTGCTCCAGATAGTCCGCCGTCGTTTGCTGGACGAGGGAGTCTTCGGTTTAGGGCGATGGGGTCACAGGCTCTGCCGTTTCAATGTCGCCACCATTTCAGTGACTATTATTTGCCGGGATGTTTGCCTCGAAATTAACGTATATGACCGAATAAAGCATCATAGATTTATCGGTTACCCCTGGATTTGCCCCATGCGTCATGCGCTGGAGAAGAATAAAATACCTTTTGTCCTTTAAGAAAAAAACAATTATCCTTTAAGAAAACAATTTTCATAAAGGATGACCCGTGAACAATAAAGAAAGAGGCGAAAACATACGGCACCAAATCGTCAGGGATGTCAGGCACCATCCTGCTGATATTTGTAAACATATTGCCAAAATATTCTCTATAACCCCTCAAGCGGTACATAGCCATATAAAACTCCTGGAAAAAGAGGGGCGCTTGAACTCTGACGGTTCGGGAAAGGGAAAAAAATATTTTTTGGGGGATGTAAGGGAGTACAAGTCACTGTTTCAACTCGAAGATGAATTTACAGAAGATGGCGTCTGGAGGGATCACTATTCATTTATCGTTGAAGGGTTGCCTGAAAACATTGTCCATCTATGCCAATATGGATTTACCGAAATGGTCAACAACGCCATTGATCATTCTGGCGGGCAACATGTTTCTATCTCCGCCGTAAGAGACAAGAAAAAAATCATCATCATGGTGGCTGATGATGGAGAGGGCATTTTCAGGAAGATTCGGAGATTGTGTAACCTGAACGATGAGCGCCAGGCTCTCTTTGAATTATCTAAAGGAAAATTGACGACCGATCCGGATCATCATACAGGAGAAGGGATATTCTTTACTTCGCGTGTATTTGATGAGTTCCAAATTGACTCAAAAGGTGTGAGTTTTCGCCATCATGATCAATCAGCATTTGATGTTATTCTGGAGACGGAGTTTTCTGAAAATGACTCTGGTACCGCGGTATATATGCTTGTCAAGCGAGATTCGACGCATGATATCCAGACGGTTTTTGATGATTATGCCGCGCCGGATGAATTTCAGTTTAACAAAACAGTTATTCCTGTTCGGTTAGCGCAATACGAAAATGAAAAACTTGTCTCTCGATCCCAGGCGAAAAGGCTGTTGTCTCGCATAGAGAGGTTCAACCACGTCATTTTTGACTTTGACGGGGTGTCGGCTATCGGCCAGTCATTTGCCGACGAAATCTTTCGTGTTTATGCCAAAACTCATCCTGACATTGAGTTGTTGCCAGTAAATATGGAAACGAATGTCGAGAAAATGGTGAAGAGGGCTCTTTCGTCGAGGGGAACGAAAGAGATTGGGTGACAAGATATTGACCATCTATTGACACTTTATTGACATTTTGACAAACAATGACCGCCTTTCCGTTATTCCTGTACCCCCTTGCGATGGAAGAAAATCACGACGATGCCGCTTGTCCCTCGCACAAATCAATACTGTCCATACGGTGATAGAGCGCCGGGAGATTGACTGACTTTATGCGAAACTGACTGCGTTGTTTCGTGTGTGGTCTGGTTGAGGCATTTTCAAGTTTGATGCCAGGATCATAGTACACCTTGCCTTCTGCCATAGCTTGCAGATACTTTATAAAATCCGTTCCGGTGCCTATGCGTATCAGGTTTCCGTACCAATATTTTCGTTCCGGTGACTGAACGCATTGGCTTGGGATGTATACCGCCTTATTGTGCTTCCGGTTCCATTTAGTCATAAGTGCATCATATCCCCAAACCGCAGCCTCTTCACCTTCTCTGTTTATCAAAGATATTCCTCCTGTGGCATCAATGATCTTTCCCGTGGCACTGTCAAACCCTTTCAGCACAATCTGAAGGTTTGTCAAACGCTGATACTCGCCCACCTTGTGAATACCCCCAACATTGAAGCGGTCTTCACGGTCAGACTTACCCGTCATATCGGGATAACCAAATTTCCGAATAAATGCTTCAATACCGGCACTCCTGTAATAACCACCTGTTGGCTCAGGGGTCATGAGAGTCAGTACACCACTGTTGACACGCTGAAAGTTGCTGACAGCGTATTGCTTAACCTCATAACCAAGATAGTCCGGTTCTGAACGACTGTTGGGAAGAATATCAAGTTCAGCCTCCAGTGTCATCCCGCCGCAATTTGGAGCTTCACAGGGTAATGTGACACCGTTTCTGCCCAGCTTTCTTGAACGGATCCAGCCTGTCAGATGAATTTCCCTCAGTTTCTCGACAAGTAACGATCGTTCATCAATCGAGCTGATATCGAGACCAGGTTCCTGAAAAACACCGCTTCGGGGTAGTTCATCAAGTAAAGCAAACTCCCTTGCAAGTTCACTATCCTGATGACAGAGGTAACCGATAATTTTGCCGTCAGGACATATCCCCAGAAAAAGGATTCGCCCTGCCAGTCTCAGACGCTCATCCATAAGTTCTGACGGGGCAGCAGAACAGCCCTGAAGGAAACCCGAAAACCTTACTTCAGGGTATTGGGGATAGAGTATGAGTTGGGCCCGGGGTGCATGGTGTACGCTTCCGTCATCGGAAAGCCACCAAAAATCAAGTAATGCCTTGAATATATGAGGTTTATCCGGATCAGGTGCTATCGAATCAAAAGGAATAATATTGATCGCCTGAAAGTCCCCGCCGAAATATACCTGCTGCTTTCTGTTGTCATTTGCGGCAAGTACTTTCGAGTACATCGTCCGGCAGCCCTTGTTTCGCATGAGTGATTGCAGTGTCGATAGTCGCATGTTGCCCTCTGATTTCACTTTTTTTTGAGCTTGAAAACAGCCATTCCGCACAGGAATCAACAATTTCGTCAATTGGCCTTCGCTCCCTGCCTTTCAGGGCACACTCCCATACGAGCAGAACTCTCCAGCCTTGCTGCGCAAGTTGTTCCATAACTGCAAGGTCACGGCATTTGTTTTTGCCAATCTTCTCTTTCCAGAAATCCGCTCTTGTTTTCGGCCATTTGAAAAGTGCGCACTCATGGGCATGCCAGAAACATCCATGAACAAAAATAACTGCACGGTACTTCGGAAACACAAGATCCGGCTTACCCGGCAATCCCGAATAATGGAGCCTGAACCTGAAACCCCGTGCATGAAGGCCTTTGCGTACAGTTATTTCAGGAATTGTATTTTCAGACCGAATGCCGGACATCATGCGGCTTCGTGTTTCCGATGAAACAACATCAGCCATAATGAACAGCTTTTTCCGACATCAGCATACCAAAATCAAAACGCAATTGCCCAGAGGTAACACCATCCATCAAGTATTCAAGCATATATTCGGCTACTGACCTCACCACAGGAACAACAACGGCATTTCCGAACTGCCGGTAAGCCTGGGTGTCCGAAACAGGAATGACAAAACTGCTACCATTCAGACTGTCAAAGCCCATCAGCCGTGAACACTCCCTCGGGGTAAGTCTGCGAGGATTTTTTCCATCCTGCTTCACCAGTATTTCGGAACCATCCTTGTAATATCTTGCCGAAAGTGTTCTGGCTACATCATGAGGTCCAACAAGACCAAATCCAAAACCGTTGCCTTTGGCCCTATGTTTTTCAGCGTACTGCTGAAGATAGTGCCAGAGATGATCTGACAGGGTGTAACGGTCAGATATCTTTGCCAAGGGGCCGATAGTGTAGGGTGGCTCCTCATCTTCCCTGCCGTTTTCAGAGTGCAAGATGGTTTCTATGACCGGGCGCTCGCTGCCGACTGGCAGGGCAAAACGATCAAAGCTGAATCCGCAATCCTCCCGAAAACCAACAATAAATATTCTTTCCCGATGCTGGGGTACCCAGTGGCCAGAATCAATAATTTTCCAGTCAAAATAATATCCCAACTCTGCGAGAGTTTCCTTGATAACTTCGAAAGTTTTTCCCTTGTCATGACTCTGAAGATTCTTGACATTTTCAAGCAGAATTGCCTTTGGTCGATGGTACTCAATAATTCTGGCCACATCAAAAAACAGCGTCCCCTGCGTTTTGTCAGCAAATCCATGAGGTCTGCCAAGAGCATTTTTTTTGGAAACACCTGCAATTGAAAATGGCTGGCAGGGAAAACCCGCAACCAGAATATCATGTGACGGAATATCCCTCGCATCAATTTTGGTGATGTCACCGCCAATTTCATGATCGCACTCGAAATTGGCAAGATAGGTCTGGCGGGAATATTTATCCCACTCGCTTGTAAAGACGCACCTGCCTCCAAGCTCCTCAAAAGCCTTTCTCATACCTCCAATACCGGCAAAAAGATCAATGAAGGTAAAGCTTGAAGAGTCTTTTCCGTAGGTTGACAAAGGCTGGGCAATCCTTGTAAGCTGATCAAGAACAATTTTCCTGGGGACAACCTCGTTTTTCTCCCAGCGATATACCTCCCTCTGGCTGTAACCGGTAATATGAGCAATTTTGTCGATGGACAAACCTGCCTTCTGGCGTAACAATGAAAAGCTTTGGGTAGTATTATTCATGAAAATCGCCTCCACTGGAATGATTTTGACATTATGGCGAGTATAATCAATAACCCGACACAATCAAAAGAAGAAGCCTATAAATTCAGATCATTTTCGGAAGGAATCTTGCATGATCATTACGATTCAGTCCACGTCCTCCAGTTCAGACTCAATTTCTTTGATGGATGGCAAACTTCCTTTGAGATCATCAGGAAGAATTTCAACCAGTCTGGTCTCCCAATCAGCAACACCGATTGGAGCATTAAATCCACGCAGTGCATATTCGACGACCAACTTATCTTTGCTCTTGCACAGCAACAGTCCGATTGTCGGTTTGTCATCAGGATGGCGCATCAAGTCATCAACTGCAGAGAGGTATAAATTAAGTTGTCCAACAAATGCTGGATCAAAAGGCAGCGCCTTCAGCTCGACCACCACAAAACAGCGGAGTTGTAAATGATAAAACAACAGATCAATATAAAAATCACGATTGCCGACTTCCAGTAAAACCTGTTTACCAACAAACGCAAAACCCGCACCCAATTCAAGAAGAAAACGCTGGATATGGTCTACAAGTGCTTGCTCTACTTCACGCTCTTTGCGAGGGTCAGCCGTCCCGAGAAAATCGAACAAATAGGGATCTTTGAACACTTGTGCCGCCATATCCGAATCGGCTGGCGGCAATGCAATCGTAAAATTGTTGACCGCTAAACCCTGTCGCTCATGCAGGCGGGTTTCAATCTGGATGGCAAGAATGTCGCGACTCCACCCATGCTCAATGGTCTTACTGGCGTACCAGAGCCTGGTTTTGGAGTCTTTCAGCTTGTCAAGCAAAGCAAGATTGCTGCGCCAGGGAATTTGTGCAACGGTGCGTTGCACTATTTCCCTGTCAGGCCATGACTCAACAAACTTGCGCATATATTTCAGGTTACGGGGCGAAAACCCGGTCATATCCATGAAGGAAGTTTTCAGATCATAAGATAAACGATCAATAACTTTTGCACCCCACCCCTGTTTCTCCTGACGCTCCAAAATCACCTTGCCTATATCCCAGTAGAGAAGCACCATCGCTGCATTAGCAGAAAGCGTAACACGTAAACGCTCTGACTGTATCCGTTCCTTGATTCCTGCCAATACACCAAAATAATCAGCAGGAAGCTCATCTTTGGAGATCGGCACAGGAAACATTGCATCATCCCGGCTCCGGCCTCTTGATTTTCGAAGATTCTCGGTGTTACTTTTCTTGTTCATATCCCCAACTCCTAAAAATTCCGCTTGATAGCAGCATTAAACACCACCGCTTCCGGTTTCAGGTAGATGGCACTCTTGCCGGAAAAATCCTCTCTGGAGAGCGGACGGGTTTTGCCCCCGCGTTTAGACAGAGCCGCTTCGAGCCCCTCCCGCACCGCCAGAAAGCGGCTGTAGGCATGGCGCAGAAAAATCAGCCCCATGACCGGCAAAAAGTACTCGTTACTCGCATAGTTCGAGTTGGCCCGCAGGGTATCCGCCGCATTCCAGAGGCGCTTTTCTATAGCTTCGATGTGTTCAAGTTGCGACAAATGGAGTTCCTCTCTTCATATCCTGTTAAAAATGCTCAAAAATGAAGCTCAAGGTATAAAAGAATCTGATGAGAAATGAAAGCCTATTCACCCTCACCCATCTGCTGCGACAACTGCTCCCAGCCGTCGAGGCCTCCCGGCAAGCCCAATTGAAGCGCAAGAGCTACCAATGACTGTAGCACATTCGATAGATTGATCTGCTTAGCCATCTTGTAAGCCTTCACCCAAGATGATACCGCATTCGACATATCCTCGTTTTGAACATGGACATGACCTATATTGAATATCGTTACACATAACCCTGCACTGTCGCCGATTTCTTGTTGAATAATTTGAGAGCGCATGAGGTATTCAAGAGCCTTCTCATAGTTACCTTGAGTATCATATAATTGAGAAATATTATTGAGCGTAATACCTTGGCTTTGCTTGTCGTCAATTTCCTGCATTATGGTTAGCGCACGTTGCATGCACTCCAACGACGTATCATATTCTTTTCTAACATAATAGATGCTTGCCAAATTATCGAGAGCTATGCTTTCGCCTTGTTTATCGCCGATTTCCTTCATGATCGAAAGCGAGCGGGTTAGGTACTCCTGTGAACTGTCATAGTCCCCTTTGGAGTGATAGATTTCTCCCAAATTATTCAAAGTCCTGCCTTCATCTGCTTTGTTGCTGATTTCCTGCCTTATCGAAAGGGAACGCTTGAAATACTCCAACGCCGTGTCATACTTGCCCCAGACTTGAAATATCGTCGCCATACTATTCAACGTATTGCCTTCGCCTGCCTTGTCGCCGATTTTCTGGCTTATCGAAAGCGAACGTTTGCAATACTCCAGTGCCGTGTAATACTCGCCACGAACTTGGAATATCTGCGAAATATTATTGAGCGTCATGCCTTCGCCTATTTTGTCACCGATTTCCTGCATGATCGAAAGCGATTGCTTCAGATACTCCAGCGCCGTGTTATACTCACCCCGGGCTTCATATATCTGCGAGATATTAGCAAGCGAGCGACCTCTACCGTAGTTATCATTGATATCCTGGAATATCGTAAGTGAGCTTTTGAGGTACTCCAGTGCCGTATCATAGTCATATCGCGCCTTAAATATCTGCGAAATATTATTGAGCGAGGCTCCTTCCCCTTTCTTGTCGCCACTCCTCTTGCTTATGGCTATAGAGCGTTTGAAATAGTCAAATCCCAATTCATAGTTGCCTAAGTTGAGATATTGACTACCAATCTCATTTAAGGTTATTCCCTGAATTTCCGAAACAGCAGAGTGACAGACTGGAAGCAAGAAGTTTTGCAGCAGCGTCTGATACATCCCTGCAATATTCATCGGCTTCACAATCCAATCGAGCGTTATGCTAAGAGCCTCCTCATCCATACCTGCCCTTCTAAGCGCCATATGGGTAGTTATTGCCTGCTCAAGCGTTTGTCGTTCGTACTTCAGAAGCCACGCATGATATGTGGCTGCTTTTTGCAACAACTCAGGTTTTGGTTTTGCTACTCCCTGCTTATCCAGCCAGTCACGCACCAATGGCGATACCAGAAACTCATTCGCTTGCCAAGTCTTATTCTCCAATCGCTCAATCAGTGAAACCGACAGCAACGCCTCAAGAGCCTTTTCGGGCTGCTCAAGCTCATCCAGCACAAGAGCCTTTACCCCCTCAAAAGCCACTGGCACCTCGTAAGCCAGCAGAGTGCAGAGCAACTGCTGTTCTGCCGCTGTTCTATGGCTATAGACCAGCTCAAGCAGCATGTTGGTTTGTATCTCCTCTGTCGCGACACGAAGGGATGCAACAAGCTGCTCTTCTTCAAGGGTGTTCATTTTCTGCAAGGCGGCAGCAAAATATTCAAGCGCCCGGTAGTTGCCTCCAAGCACTTCATAAGCCTGACGCAAACGCTTGAAGTCCGTTAAAAACTGTTTTGGCAACTTCTGCTGATGCGCAACGGCAAGAAAGTCGCGATAGACGGGTTTGCCAAGCGGATAGAGCTGCTCGGGCCACTCCGGCAGTGCCCAGCGGGAGGTGAGGACTACCCGTAACCCCTTCACTCCCTGCGCTTTCAGGCGCACTGCGGCATCTATCCAGAGCTGCAATTCTGGGTCAGTCAAAGCTCCTGTGGTTGCATCCTGCAGCGATTCGAGGTTATCGAAAAAGAGTGCCACCTGTGAACCGAACTGCTCAAGCAGCAGCTTCAGCAGCATCTCAATGCGCTTGCTGCTCTCCGCATAAGCCTGCTGAATCTTGCTGTATTTGGCGACACGGATTTCATCAAGCGCCAGCTCCATCTGGAGCACGGTGTCGCGCCAGTTGTGCTCTGGCCTGGCTGAAAAGGCGAAAATCTCATAGCCGTCCGCTTTCAGGGTGTTGAGCAGCTTGCCTGCGAGGGCTGTTTTACCCATGCCGCCAGCGCCGGTCAGCATGAGCAGTGCTGATGTGCCCTCACGGAATGCCCGCTGCCTGCGACGCAGTTCACGGCGACGACCGATAAAGTGGGTCGGAAGTGAAATATTGTTCAGGCTTTCATTGAAGAGATTGGCGGGACGCATCGGCTGCGGAGTAAAGCGACCTGTGACCAACTGGCGGTCACACTGATGGCTGAGCAGCATCGGCAGGCACCACTGTCCCAGTGAGAGTTCGGCCAAGCGTGAATGGCGCAGCTCTTCATCATCATGCAGAGGCAGCACGATAGCCCGCCGCGCCTGCTGCAAGGAGGCGGCAATGCTCTGCTGCTGCATCAATGCACCAAAAAAGGCACAGGCAAACTGGAGCCCGGCGCGGTCAAGAATAGACTCCCTCATGCCAATAACGTGGGGGATACCTTTGTCGGCAAGCCGCTGCATCAACCCGTTGTTCAAACTGGCTGACGATGCTTTGCCGGAGTGACATGCCGAGAGAATCACCGCCTGCACGGTTGTGCCGGTAAATGCCGCTGCAAGTCGCTTTTCATCAACCAGCTCACCTCCATCGTTGTCACTCTCAAACAGGAAGTACCCTTTGTCGTTATGGTTCAGGTAATCTTTAATGAAGTTGCCATGGCCACTGAGATAGACAAGGTGCGGCCTGAAGTGGTGAATCTGGTGGGTAAACTCACTGAATCGCCCGTCATCCGGCATTTCAAGCACGACATGGCCGCTCTGCCGCCACTGGCCAAGCGCCTCAAGCACCAGCGCCTGCTCATCCTCAATGCGAAGCTGCTCTTTTTCACCAATGTCATCAGGCAATGCGGTAAAAAGCAGCACCCTCAACGGACCATCTTCAATGGCTGGCAACTCTGCTCCGGCGGAGGGCATGGCTCGCGACAGGGTAAAGCCCTCACTGCGACCCAGAAAACCCTTCTCGGGATGATAGAGCGTTTCCCAAGGCAGGTGCAGAATCTCCGGCTTGCCGCTCTCAATGACGATGGGCAGAAGATGCTGCCCTGCCCGTTTTCTGGCCCGCTGGAATGGCTCGTCAGCATCAAGCGCACGCCATAAGAGGGTTCCAATTGCCTGCAAGGCGTTATCGGTCACAAGTTTTTCGCGATCGGCATAGATGTCCGAAAGCTCGGAGGCCATCTTCACCAGTTGAGGGTAGCGGGTGAGGATGCTCTCATCCGGCCTGAGTATAAGTGGTTCAATCATAACGAAGCCTGATTATTGTGGCAAAGAGGGATCTGACGACTCAAGAATTTCCGGGAGCTGGTAGACGGTTAGCTCTTGCGGGTGCGACCTGGCGGTTCCCCGCATCACCGTAACAATGTTCTGCGGCTCTCCACCAAAGTCAAGCTTGAGCGGAGCATGGCAGTAGGGGCAGGCCCGTGTAAGTATCGGCTCTCCGGCGGTATCGAGCAGCAGTGAAAAAATTCTTTTGCACTGCCAGCACCGGATCTTCTGGCGTTTCATGCTCTCCTGCATGGCATTATGGTTTACTGGTTGTACAAAAAATGGTAAGTCCGGCAAGGCAGATACCGGTAAAACAGAAGAGCGTTGCCGCAACCAGCAAGCGTCGTTTATACGTTGCTGTGGCCTTAAAAAACTCCTCAATGCTCAGCGGCTGACCCGGTGCGGCGGGCTTGTTGCTGCGCAGTTTGCTACGGTCAACCGGCCATTTGCGAGGTGTCAGGCTGACAAGGCTCAATGCCAGCGCAATGAACCAGCAGGCAAAAGCGCCCAAAATCATTGGGGCAGATTCCACCAGCGCATCATCCCCACCGACAAACTTCAGCACCGTTGCATAGAGCCCCGGAATGGCAAGCCCAAGAGTCACCAGTTGTTTCGCCAGCTCGTCAAGCAGTTTCGGCTGGTCAATAATCGCCGTTACAAAGCCTTTTTCAAGCTCTTCATCACTTTTTGACGGCGGCGCGGAGTAGACAATATCATCATCCATGATCAGGCTCTTGTTGCTGGTTGAGGGATGCCGGGGTAATGTTGGAAGTTACTTTTTATTCAGCCTTTACCCATGCAATTTACTGGAAACATCAGTAAAACACACTTATCATTGAAAGTTCTACCATTCATGACAGCGGAAGCTTCAGGACTATCAACTCATAGAAAAGGCCTGCATATAATGACTTGGTATTATAAAATATTCAGTTAATTTTCGTTTCTGGTTGACTTTTCAGGGCTTCGCGGATGCGATAAATATTTTTTTCAGGACTTCCACAAGGGAAAAAACTTTTGCATTCAGGTTGTCAGGTTTTATGAAGGAGGGAAAAAGAGATGGATGAACTACAGGCATTTATTGACGAGCAAAAAGCTCTGGATCCAGAATTTGCAGAGTCGTATGATGAAGGATATGAAGCGTTCAGGACAGGGATGCTCCAGTCCCCCTTGGCGGCAAATTATCCGAGTACATTCCGTTTTACTTTGGTCCGCGCTCGCCTATGCTCTTCCAGATTGCAACAGGTTTTGACGGTGTCGCGAGGTGAGGGCAGCAAGAAATTGTTTACATTATCAGCTCACTCGATAAAATCAAAAAACACAACTTGCAGTATTTTTTTGCTGATGGACATGTACGAAGCTTTACATCAACATCCTATAACGACGACAAGTACCTTGAATTGCTTGACTGGGAAGCAATCAATGCGAAATACTGGAAAAGTGATGAAAACGACCTGCGGAGACAGGAAAAAAAACAGGCTGAATTGCTGGTTAAGGATTGTCTCCCTTTAAACGCTATCGAGCTTTTTTGCGTTTACAATGAAAAAGCCCAGCAAGTTATGTACTCGTACATGGTGGAAGCAAAACAGCGCTTTGACGTAAAAATATCTCCTCATAAACTGTATTATGATCACCTATAAAACCGGTAACATACTTGATGCGAAGGTTTCTGCGCTGGTTAATACGGTCAATACCGTAGGGGTAATGGGTAAAGGAATCGCCCTGCAGTTCAAAAACGCATTTCCTCAGTGCTTCCGCGTCTACACTGATGCAGTAAAACGTCATGAAATCAAGACCGGAGAGGTACAGGTCGTTCCGGTTTCGTCCCTGAACGGCGTTCAGTACATCGTTAATTTTCCGACAAAAAAACATTGGCGCAATCCGTCTGAAATCGGGTGGATTACTGACGGACTGCGTGACTTGCAAAAAAAAATTGTTGCCTGGCATATTGAATCCATTGCAATCCCCCCATTGGGCTGTGGCAATGGCGGACTGGAGTGGAGAGTCGTTAAATCTGAAATTGAAAAGGCACTGCATGATCTTCCCATTGACATTCAGATCTATGAACCTTCTCCAAATGTAAAAGAGTTGCTGGCAATGCAGGAGAGGCCCACTGCGGCCCGTTTAACACCGGTCAGAGCCATGCTGCTGCTCCTTCTCTATCGATACCGGGCCATGGGAGAACATGCGAGTGAATTTGCTGCTGAAAAACTCTGCTACTTCCTTCAAAGAGCCGGGGAAACACAGTTAAAACTCGAATTTACCAAAGGGTATTATGGCCCTTACTCAGGGCATGTTCGTCATGTTCTTTATGCGCTGAATGGCCATTATCTGAAAGGGTTTGAACAGAAAAGCGCAAAACCGTTTGAACCGCTTGAAGTTGTTGTGGAGCGTAGCGAGGAGGTGATGGAGTACATCAACACAACATTAAACTTCAGTGAAAAATTACATCTTGATAAGGTACTGAATCTGATAAAAGGTTTTGAGTCGCCCTACGGCCTCGAACTTCTTGCAACCGTTGATTTTCTCATAAACGAAACCGGAAACAGCGATCCCCACTCCCTTGCAGCGGGAATCAAACAGTGGTCGGCAAGAAAAAGTGACATGTTCCCTTTTGAACACATCAGCCTGGCAGCAAAGCATCTGCAGATCATGAAACCGTAGGTGCATTCAAGAGTTCTGAACGCATGAACATGACTCACCACAACGAATAAAGGGGCGCTTGACAAGCCCGACCTCAGCATGGTGATGCTCGTCTCCATTGTCTCTGGCAATCAGGTTTAGCAGCTCGCCGAACTCCAATTCCATATCTGCTGTTCTTGCCATCTTGCCCGGTTGAGGTGTGCTGCGCTTCGTCCCTCAGCGCCGCTCTCCTCAACCTTGTTTTTTGCTCCGCATAGCTCAAAAGCAAAGGTCGGAAAACTGCCCCCGAACTACGGGACGAACACCAGGCGGAAGCCACCAAAGCTGTGCCGGGCGTCGGGGGTGAGCCTGTAGCGATGCGCCGACCGACAGTACTCGGCGAAGTTGTACCAGCTCCCGCCACGAACCACACGGTACGAACCGGTTTCAGGGCCTGAGGGGTTTGTCACAGTGCCTTTCGCCTTGCACTCCTCGTAATATTTGCCTTCGTACCAGTCACGGCACCACTCCCAGACATTGCCGTGCATATTGTACAATCCCCAGGCATTGGGCTCGAAACTGTCAACCGGAACGGTATTCTCCCTGTACTTCCCTTTTTGATTGTTGTTATACGGATAGTTCCCGTCATAGTTTGCCTGATCGGTTGTCAGGTTTTCACCGGTATTGAATGGCGTTGTCGTTCCTGCCCGACAGGCATATTCCCACTCCGCTTCTGTCGGCAAACGGAAGCTCTTTCCGGTTTTATTCGACATCCACTTGCAATAGGCAACAGCATCGTTCCAGCTCACGTGCAGAACAGGATGATTCTCTTCCTCCGATGCCCTTTCGTTACCAGATACCCCATGCCGCCAGTTAACACCTTCCTTGTCTTTCCACTCCTTTCCATCCCAAATCCTGCTGCTGTTCTCTTTTTCTGCGTCAGTCTGATACCCTGATTCATCAATGAATTGTTTAAACTCGGCAAGAGTGACCGCATATTTGCTCAGATAAAACTCACTCACTTTTACTTGATGCTGCGTCTCACTATAGTCGAGGTTATTATTTTGAAAGAGTTCCATGATTTCTGCCCTGCCTGGTTCCCCCTCAGGGCTCCCCATGGTAAATTCACCTGCGGGTATGCGCACAAAGTTACGGGGATCCTTTTTTGCCCGTCTGGTTTGTGACGGGTCGATACCCCAGCGCAGCAGTACAGAGTCCGGTATTTCAAAAAATGCCCGACAGTTATCACGTTCATTGATCACGTGAAGACTCACCATGTCGGGCCTATGCTGTTGCCTTGCAAGCGCTTCAGTCAATTGCCTTGCCTTTTGGTGAAACTTCTCCTCATCGGTTTCACCAAGCAGATCGTAAATATCGAGCTGCAGCCGACGATTGTCGTAATCGGGTTCGTCAGGAAGAGGCTGGTTTTGGCTGAGTTGCCTGTAGAGAAAATGACACACGGCGGCAATCTCCTTGTCGGCGAGCCACTCGGTCATTAAGGCCACACGAAAGGCATCGGGAATATCTCCCTTTTTAAACCAGTCAAGACGCAACAACTGGCTGATATTGCGGTACGAATGGAGTTGGCTCTGTTCCCCCGGATACCATTCGCCCAACTCTTTGCCGAGAGCGAGGGTAAGATTCCAGTTCAGCTCGGGATAGACCGCACAGACTGCAATCCAGCGTTTCACAGGCTTGCTGAAAAACAACCCGATGTATTCGAGCTTTTTGTGCTCGGTCTCTACCGGCACCAGTGCATAGTCGGCACTCTGCTGCCAATAGTGAAGCCAATCAAAATCAGTATGTGCCGTTTGCGAAAGATCACCAGCCACCACCTGCATCCCTTCGACTGAAAGGGGCAACACAAAGGGGAAAACGCCCTGAAACAGTCGCTCACGCTCACCCCACAGGGCCGGAGAGACCGAGCTGAAAAAGTAGCGGTGTTGCCAGTGTTTGAAAATATCCGCCCATGCATACGTTTTGAGGTAGTAGGTATCGATAAACTGCAACCCGTTGGTAAAGAGCATCAACCCGGCATGTTCATAGAGGCTCAAAATTTCCGTCAGCGCAATACCGCCAGGATGATGGTGGTTGCGGCAAACCAGAGGAGAGTTGTCGAAAAAAAAGCGCTCGACAAATATGTTGTTTGCTTTCAGGGTCTCATAGAGGTTGTTGTGCAATTGAGCCTGGTGGTCACGCAGGTTTTGCCGGTCAATCAGCATCAGGTATTCAACATGGCGATGCAGTGGAGTATATACCGGCCTGGCCATTCCGCCACTATGAATGGTTTTCTGAATCGTTTTGTCGATGTCGAATGAATATCTGCCTGAATGCGCTGTGTAGCGGAGTTGCCGCACCACCTTGATAAGGGTATGGTCGATGAGAATTGTGGTCGATGCCACAAAACGGTCGAAGGCATAAGAGGCGCTGGAGCGTGCCTTGAGGGAGGCTACGGTTATCATCGGCTCCTCTTCCTGAACCGTCGGCGTGTCAGGATTGTCCTGTTGTTCAGCAGTGTGGAGGTTCGGCTTTTCCGGCAGCTCTTTTTTCTCCGGCAACTCCTGCTGTTGCTGAACAAACGGGATAAACAGGCGTTTATAGATCTCAAGAAAAGCGGCCTGCTGCTCGGCAGAATGAGCCAGAACAGGGCACAACCACCGGTCAAGCTGCTCAAGCTCGCCTGCCTCGATGACTTTCATAATCACATAATGGGCGGTCTGGTAAGTGTCTATACCAAAAGTGAACCCCTGTTGACGAAGAAGTTCCAGCAGCTCATCGAAGGGATAGTGGTGATTGGCTGAAATATAGGTGACAAGTGCCTCTGCCATCAGGGTGCAATCGTGTTTTTAACGATGGCCTCCTGAACCGCCTTGAGGTCACGGCTCTCCTTTGCCAGAACAGAAATGCCACTGAGAATTGTCTCGTTTTTGGTATCGGCAGAGCCACTCTTGAAATTGTAGATATCAGCGGGTGTCAATCCCTGTTTTTTCATCCACCATACCCAAAGAATCAACTCGTGGGTTGCCGGTTTTTTTCCGTTGACGATTTTTGAAATCTTGTTGAACATTATTCTAAAAGCCGTTGCTTCTTCGAGGGTCAACGGCATATCCTCAAAAAGCTGTTTTTTGGAGAGAAGAATTTTTTGCAAATCGTCTTCAACCGGCATGTCGATATGGAAAAAGACACACCGACGAAGAAAGGCTTCAGGCAGGGTTTTTTCGGAGTTGCTGGTGAGAATGACAACAGGTTTCAGTTTGGGATTCCCTTTTTTCTCATAAATCGAACACTCCTCATTATCGCAGGTGTTCAACTCAGGAACGTCAAAGGTCATCAACTCGATCGTCGTCAGGATATCGTTTGGCAAATCACGGGGTGCCTTGTCGATTTCATCAATCAGAACAACCCGTCTTCTTGGGGAGGGATGCTCAGGATTATCGCCAACAGAATCACAGATTGCACGCCCCAAAGCAACATATTTTATGAACATCTTCTCGATTTGAGGAGCTGTCAACACCTCATTACCTGCCTTTTGCATGTTCACCCGGTTAAAATGGGCAAGGCTGTCGTACCGGTAAAGCAGGTCGGTTGCCGTCGAATCGGTGCGTGTTACAAAGACCTCCGGTTTCCCCCAGCCAAAGTGACGGGCAACATGCCAGGCCAGTTCCGACTTCCCTGTTCCTGGAGCGCCGGTCAGCAACAGTGGCTTCTGCAGCATCAACGCTACATTGACCGCTTTGATGAGCGCATCTGACGGGTGATACTCTTCTCCTGGTTCAACGTCCGGCAAAAGCATTGTTGAACTGAGGTCGAACGTACTGTCTTCAGCCTTGTTTTCGTAGAAGTTATAGTGTTCCATGGTGTACCTCTCTTACTGTTCCTTTAAACAAAACTCCAACTCTTTAACCGCATTCTTAAACGTCATTGGTGGTGAGCTGCATATATCCGGATTATTATTTTTCAGTGGCGACTTCGGATCTGAAAAAAAATCCTCAAAGGCTTCTCCATCAACCTCTTCATGATCGTGATAACGACAAAAACAATAATTCTCCAACGGTTCTATATCGTCAGCCAATGATCCCCGCTTTAAATAAAAGAAAAGAAACAGAGGCTCCGCTGGTTCCAGAGCAACCCATAACTTATAATATTTTATGAAATTGGTGTATGAAAAATCATCTATTGACTGCACAACAAAATGCACCTGGGTGTCGAGTATTCTGCTTTGTACATGCTCAGGATTCCCGATCAATGCAACGTTGATATCAAAATACCTTGTCATGGAACGAGCAAATTCATCTTCAGCGTAAGCAATAGACAAATGGTCAGATGGTGTACCCTTTACAGTGCAAACCGTATCAAATTCACGACCGCAGAAGGTTTGAAGGATAGTAGGCAAATCACACGCGTAAGCCTCAGCGTTGCGCTCAATAATAAAAACATTTACCGGTGTTTTTTTATACCATAATCTTTTGAAATCCTGTTTCATCTTTTGTTTGTCGAGATGATGCCAGGGTGTCATTTGATGTTCACTATGAGTTTCAGCTTGACTCTCTTTTGCGTTTTCTGGATCATAACCCGATAAAAATTTTCTGATTACGCCAACCAACTCAAAATCAGGGCTGTTTTTATTATATGCACGTCGAAGTTGCTCAAACAAAGCACCGTCATTGCCTTTGAATGGCAATGTTTTGGCAAGGAACAGCGCATCTTCAACTTTAGCCGGATCATTGAGCAAATCCATTATTTTTTTAAATCCGGCTATAATGATCGCCCTGACAGCATCAACACATCGCAAAAACTCCGAATGAGTGCTGTCATTGTTCCACTCAGAGAGATCGGCAACCTGAAAACTGCCAAATCCAAGTGGCGGTTCAACACCATCAAGGCGCAGAGGCACCAGAATTCCCCTCTTTAGCCCCGACGCAGCCTCGTCTCGCACAAACGGGTGTTTTTCAGTATTCACGGAAGCAGAAGTCCAAACAACAAGCACACAACGTGTCTCTTCAAGTGCTTTGCTAATTGTACTTGACCAGTTACTCCCTGGTAAAATATGCCGGTCAATGAACACTCTCCAGCCAAGTTTTAAAAGCTCCTTGACCATGGGCTCAACCCGAGGCAGATCTTCACGGGCATAGCTGACAAAAATATCGTACATGAAACGTTCTTTGGTTGATTGCTATGGACGGTTATCGAGGCAAGGCGTAACAATCACCGGTTCGGTGTACTTTGCCAGAAAGCACTTCATTTCACCAATCCAGTTGATTTTTTCATAATCGGTCATTCCCGCAACAAATTTTTGTCGTTTCTGCTGAAATAAAAAACGGCCGCTACCAACGAAGAGTAGTTTGCCAGCTTGTTCAAGCACGTCGAAAAGAGTATCGGGGTTATCGAGCAAGGATAGAATGTTCTCGCCAGTTGCAAGAGCTTGCCTTTTCTGGTTGAAGGCTCCCCCGGATGGTGAGTGGCTTTCATCGGTCTGCTTCTGGTTCGACTCGCGCTTTTCGTAGGCATCAGGATGTGCGGCCATGCGCATCATCTCCATCTTGATCCCTGCAAGTTGACTGAACATTCTGTCGCGCTCGCTTTTGTCCCTGATATTGGCAATGGTCTGGCAGAGATCGTACTGCTGCAAATCCATCAGCATAAGCTTCTCGGATACTTTCACAAATTCGGGCGAGAGCTTGAACTGCCCAAGCTTGAGATCAAAATCCGCCAGCTCTGAGGATGAGAGCCCGGCAGAGAGTCCGCTGAAATCGAGCGTTTTTGTGGCGTAGGTAAAAAATTGACGACACGCTGGTTTTGGTGAAAACAGGCCCATAATGGTTTCCTTATCTTGAGATAATGAAGCGTAACATAGTCATTTTATTCTAATACGATTACAAAGACAAACTCAATGAACTGCCCGCAATTCCATATTTGAAAATGCAAAATAAAATTTTATTAATGAAGCCCGGCATCAATTTTATGGCATATAGATTTCCAATACCACAAAAAAGTGGTTGTTCGGAGAGATTAATCGGAAAATAGAAATAAAATATCATTAATGTTTTTGTTATAATCTAACGCATCACTTGTCTTTTGTACTTGATTTTTGATATAAAATCATGGGCTTTTGTTTTTGGATATCATATTCAATAGCATCGTAAATTTCATTCATGCCCTCAAATATATAACTCATAAAAAGACAGCGGACTCTATACCAGAAATTGGTTCGCAACTTGCACTTTATCATTGCCGCCTTATATACTATAGTGGCAGGTTTGAAATATATTTATCATAATTAGTTACTGTTATTTGCATTTTGTTTGGATTTGAGAAATTTGCCATTCCTCGTCCTCTTGCAGCATGCAACATAATTTCTTTAGCCTCAGTGTCTTCTATCTCAAAATATGGTTCGTTAGTTACAACAGTTATGTTCGTTGTTGTGCAAACTGAAAGACCATAATGAGAAGTGAAATAAGTTCTTAGGAGGTCTTCCATATTATTTTAATTGATTAAATCTATCGTAAATGTTATTTATCGTATCAGATAATGTGTTTGTATTGACTATCTTTTGATTCTGAACGATTAAACTTTCAATACGTCCGTCTTCAATTTGATAAACTGCAAGTTTTTCAAATTCTATCTTGGCCCCATCAATAAGTTGATTACAGTCATCAGCCTTTATCAGCAAGTTTAGATGATTTATTATATATGGGCTATGAGTTGAAAAAATCAGGTCAATACTATTCAAATTATTTATAAAACATTTTGAAATGAGGTCACTAATAAGTTCGCATTGGGCTTCAGGAAATAGACTAAGTTCCGGTTCTTCAATATGAATGAATAATTTTTTCTGGATGTCACCCAAGTTTTTAACTGGTTTAAAATCTGTCAAGTTATCTGTTTTCGATAAAAAATTTAACAGAGAACGATTAAATGCTTCTTCAAAATCAAAATGTTTTGAGAAATGCTCCGCAATAAGAGATACCGGTATTGCATTCTGTATTCCTGAAGAACTATTCTTTAAGTCCAATCACCTTCTCTTTGAATGCCCTCTGTATTGGAAGGCCAATGACCTTGATTGTTCATTTACAGAAGATCTGGTGCTACGTTTTTCACCCATGATTCATGTAAATCCGCCCACTTTGCAGAATGGGAACCGAGTTTTGCCGCCTGACGAGGATGAACAAGTGGCAAAAGTTGCATATCACGGCCGGCAATTCGAATATCATGGAGCAGACCATATTGGTCAAATGAATCACCGTAGTCACTGAGTTTTGTCTTCGATCCGAAATACTTTGTGAACCATTGCAAAGGCTGATCACCAAGTGTGATAAATATATTTGGAGACGCTTCAGATACCTCTCCCGCAATTTCCGACCTGCGCTGCTCATTCGCAAGTGTTGGGGGAACTGGTGGCCAATAATAGCGCGGTAAATTCAGGTTTTCTCTTTGCTCATCGTATTTCGAAGCCAGTACTGCTTTCTGCCGGTCATTCATGCAGATATTTATTTTGTCTTATTCATGCTCAGACAGTTGCTAAAAAACGAGTTATGGCATTATTAATGGCATCCCGATTTGTTGGTATGCATTCCATGCCTCCTCATCTTCTGGTGAGGACCATTCATTGAGTGAGTCCGATACTCCTTTCAGATATTCATCGTCCGAGAGGTTTATTTTTCTGATGAGGAGATAATCCCCCTTGACTTCAAATGTCAAGGTATCGCCAGCACTATCGGTGATAGGCTGAGTTTCATCTACCGATGGAACGTCGAACAGAGACAACATAATACAGAGTTGCTTGTGCAATGACCATATTCCAAATAAGGCCACTTACACCTTTTCCTGACGATGCTTTTGATCGACATAGGAGCGCAAAACAGCGTTAATTTTTGTCTGATAGCCTTTACCTTCACGACGGAAAAACTGCAAAACATCAGCATCAATGCGCATGTTGAGCACCTCTTTTGGTTGCGGTAAATCCACTGATACTGTTGACCAGTCAATCACCATTCCTGCTTCATCAGGATCGGAAGCAATAGCAGCCGCAATCTCCTCCTCCGTCATAGCAGCAGCTTGTTCCCAATCACTCTTCGATTCACCACGCTCACACATTGAGCGTAACTCATCATCTGTGTATCTAACGATACGTTTTTTCCTCGCCATGTCGTGCCCTCCTGAATGAAATAATTCTGCGACGATCTTCGTGCCAAGTCCAAATAACAGTATAAAATTTGTGGTTATTGATAGCTGTTGTGATATAGCGTACTTCAAAAGAATAATCCGATATTGAAGTAAAACATTTCCGTCCATCAAACAACAACCATACATCGACGAAATCAAGCTTATGTTTAGCAAGATTGATTTGCCGTTTCTCTTCATCCCACTCAAACATTGATCGAAATCTACATAATTTGTATATACTTTTTCAGAGGAAAAACCGGAATTCCAATGAAATAGTGTTGAATTATTAGATAATATAGGCGTATTTTTTGGAAATTTTAACGATTAACTATTTTTCCGCTGAAGTTAATCTCCTCCCGACAAATTTGACGGGATCACATCAGTGTTATTGAGCCGTTTCCATACACCCGGAAATTCTATCGTATTACGGTTCCGATGCCAGTTTTAGATTACATTATCAGTATGAGCGGGAGTCAATCACTCTGCCATGCTGCCAGGCCTTTTCAATCAGGCTTTTGATTTTGATGCAAGAATTTTGCTCGTGTTGTATTGTTTGCAGGAGTACATTGAACGGCCAATAACAACATTTTGCAATAAGATCATAATACTAATCCATATATCGAACACTGGCTTATAGTAAATCAGCCCAATTCACAGAATGGAAACCGATGATTTGACAGTATTTTTTATATCGCATCCAGTAACCTGGAATATCATGTAACAGACCGTACAAAATCAACTACCCCACAGCAGAGCTACGGGATATGAAGTCATGTTTAGAAATGCTTTTGCGAAGCACGGCTTCGAGGAATATCTGCTATAGCGATTCAAAAAAATGGGACTTCCAGACATCAACCGGCACAATTCAAAATGCCGAGCTGGAGCTCGGCGTTCCCGGCATAAAAAAAATTTCCGGCCGCCACGAGGCGGCACTGTATCGTTCACTGACAGAAAAGAGTTGTGCTCAACCGCTCGTCCCTCGCTGCCGTTCTCAACTCTTTTGTCAGCTCTCTCTTGCTCAAAGTAAAGGTCGGAATGAGCTGCCAACTGACTACGGGACGAACACCAGGCGGAAGCCAACATCGCCGCCGCGGCCGCCAGGGGTGCCGCGGTAGCGATTAGCCGACCGGCAGAGCCTCGCATCGCTGTGCCAGGGGCCACCACGCAGGACACGGTGCGAACCCGTTGCTGGCCCTGAGGGGTTGGTCGCAATACCCGAAGCTTTACATTCATCATAATACTTTTGACTAAACCAGTCTCCACACCACTCCCAGACATTGCCGTGCATGTTGTACAAACCCCACGCATTGGGCGCAAAACTGTCAACAGGAACGGTATTCTCCCGATACACTCCCTTCTGATTATTGTTATACGGGTAGTTACCTTCATAGTTCGCCTGTCCGGTCGTCAGATTCTCTCCCGTGCTGAAGGGTGTTGTTGTTCCTGCACGGCAGGCATATTCCCATTCGGCTTCCGTTGGCAAGCGAAAGGGCTCTCCTGTTTTTGCCGACCTCCATTTACAATAGGCCACAGCGTCGATCCAGCTTACATGGACCACCGGATGGCTCTCTTCGGCCTGAGTCCGCTCACTGCCAGATACGCCATAACGCCAGTTAATGCCAGCCCTCTTCTTCCACTCGTTGCCATCCCAAACGTAGCTGCCATCTCCTTTTTCCGCATCAGTGCGATACCCGCAAGCTTCAACGAATTTCCTGAACTCGGCAACTGTCACGGCATATTTTGAAATATAAAAATCACTTACTCGCACCTGATGCTGAGTCTCATTTTCAGATCTGTCAACTTCCCCTTGGGGGCTTCCCATGGTAAAAAGAGCGCCGGGTATGAACACAAAGTTCGGTGGCATCTCAGGCAGCACAATTGCTGGAGCTGGTGAATGTATGGGGCTCTTCCTGACCGGCAAATCAACCATCGGAGCCGGGGAAATTTTGGTGGTTATTACCTGAAGGCATTGCCGAAATTTAGCATGAGTACTGTCATTATTCCAGTCAGAAAGATCTGCCGCGTGGATATGGCTCAATCCAAATGGCGGTTCTACTGCGTCAAGAAGCGCTGGAACCAGAATGCCCCGTTTTTTTGCTTCGTCTGCTTCAGCTATAACCCATTCAGAAGTGATGGAAAGGTGAGACCAGGCAACGAGGACACAGCGCGATTCATCCAGCCTCTTTTTGATATAACTCCGCCAACTCTCCCCCGGAGGAATCTCAAGATCCCAGAAAACGCTCCAGCCATGTTTTTGCAGCTCCCTGACAATTGGCTCAACCCGTTTCATGTCTTTGCGGGCATAGCTGACAAAAATATCGATTTTTAACTCATTGCGATAGGTACTATTTGGGGTGTCTGCTCTCTTGTCACTATCGGTTGCACCAAAACTACAGCCTTCATACATCGACAAAAAATTTCTCATTTCACCAACCCAGCGTGGCCGTTCATGATCACTCAATCCATCAATGTACCTCTGTCGTTTTTGTTGAAACCGTACCTTGTCCTCACCCCGGAATGGCAACTTCGCCGCTTCGAGCAAAGCGTCGCCAAGGGTTGCAGGATTATCGAGCATCCTGATAATTTCTTCAACAGTCATACTTCTTATTTTTTTCGGCTGCTCCTCTGACTCTTTTTCAGGATAAAAAAATGCCTGTCTTCTTCGAAACGGCTATCCGGCTCGTCCTACCAACGCCAGGCATTGCATTGTCTGCTCTTTGCCCTGAACCTCACAGGGACAGGGCCATCAATCTGTTCAGAGGCAGTCATCCGACTTTACTTTGAGCTACGGGACGAAGACCAGGCGGAAGCCAACATTGTTGCTGCGGTTGTCGGGGGTGTCGTTGTTGCGATTAGCCGACCGACAGTTCCTCGCATTGCTGTTCCAGTTGCCACCACGCAGGACACGGTTCGAACCCACGATTGATGCCCTTTCTTTTAATCATGCAGACCGCCCAGTATACAAATTTTTTCTGAATTCTCTTGCGTTGGCGTATGCGGTAAAGGCCACCAGTGGGGTAAAACTGGATGCCGGGCTGGAGCCCGGCGTTCACCGTGGGGAGGAAAAATAAATTCGGCCGCCACAAGGCGGCTTTTCTGCTGTTCTTGCCATCTTGCCCGGTTGAGGTGTGCTGCGCTTCGTCCCTCAGCGCCGCTCTCCTCAACCTTGTTTTTTGCTCCGCATAGCTCAAAGTAAAGGTCGGAATGAGCAGCCAACTGACTACGGGACGAAGACCAGGCGGAAGCCAACATAGGTGCTGCGGTTGCCAGGGGTGTCGAAGCTGCGAAGAGCCGACCGGCAGTACCACGCATCGCCGTTCCAGCCGCCACCACGCAGGACACGGCTCGAACCGGTTTCGGGGCCAGCAGGATTTTCAACCGTACCATTCTCCTTGCACTCC
>JBMOIS010000038.1:0-23594 GCA_049317185.1 Chlorobium sp.
ATGTACTGACAGCCTGCATCGACCCGAAAAAAAGTACTGAAATTCAGGAAATCATCGATATCAAACATCGCGAAACATTTCAGCGTAACTATCTTGATGTTTTGCTCGAACAGGGTTTACTTGTTCGCACCATACTTGATAAACCTCAAAGTCGCTTGCAACGCTACAAAACAACCGAGCAAGGACAAACATTTTTGAAGCAGAACAGAAAATGAATCAACAGGAACAGTTCACCATCAATAATACAGATACAACCCAATGCTCCAGCACAACCCTGAACTGAAATCGAAGATAGACCAACTCTGGAACAAGTTCTGGAGCGGCGGCATTTCCAACCCGCTCACCGCGATTGAACAGATCACCTATCTGCTCTTTATGAAGCGGATGGACGATCAGGACAGAGAGAAGCAGGCAAGCGCCGAGTGGGCGGGCGACACCTATCGCTCACTCTTTGAGGGGATGTGGATACCGCCGGAATACCGTGACAAAGAGAATGCCGCGAGTTATGCCATTGACAAAAGCACCCTTCGCTGGAGTGAATTCAAACACCGGCAGGCCGAAGAGATGCTAACCCATGTGCAGTTGAGAGTCTTTCCCTACCTGAAAGACATGAACGGCTCCGAGTCGAAATTTACCCACCATATCAAAAACGCGGTCTTCATCATTCCCAAGCCTTCGCTCCTCGTTGAGGCGGTGAAAACGGTTGACGAGATCTTTGAGGTGATGGAGAAAGACTCAAATGAAAAGGGGCAGGCATTTCAGGATATTCAGGGCGATGTCTATGAATTTTTGCTCTCCGAAATTGCCTCCGCCGGTAAAAACGGGCAGTTCCGCACCCCTCGTCACATCATTAAAATGATGGCCGATCTGGTCGAGCCCAGGCTTGGCCACACCATTGCCGATCCCGCATGTGGTTCAGGTGGATTCCTGCTTGGGGCCTATCAATACATCGTGACGCAATTGGCAATTCGTGCCGGAAACAAGGATCTCGTGCCGGACGAAGATGGATTTCTCCGCACCTCCGTCTCCGCCGGGCTTACCGAACAGGCAAAAACCATTCTCAGCAAAACGCTCTTCGGCTACGATATCGACAGCACCATGGTTCGCCTTGCGCTCATGAACCTCATGATGCACGGCATTGACGAGCCGGAAATCGACTACAAAGACACCCTGAGCAAAAGCTTTACCCAGGAGTCCTGCTACGACATCATCATGGCCAATCCCCCCTTTACCGGCAGCATCGACAAAGGCGACATCAACGAAAGTTTCACCCTCTCCACCACCAAAACAGAGCTGCTCTTTGTCGAAAACATCTATCGGCTGCTGAAAAAAGGGGGAACCGCCTGCGTTATTGTACCGCAAGGCGTGCTCTTTGGCTCCGGCGGCGCCTTCAAGGCCCTGCGCAAACTGCTTGTTGACCGCTGCGACCTGAAAGCTGTTATCACCATGCCGAGTGGAGTCTTCAAGCCTTATGCCGGAGTCTCAACCTCCATTCTGCTCTTCACCAAAGTATGGGGCCCGCTCGACAAGGTCACCAAACCAGCGACAGAGCACGTCTGGTTCTACGACATGCAGTCGGACGGCTACTCGCTCGACGACAAACGAAGCAAGCAGGATGGTTTCGGTGACCTGCTTGATATTGTCGAAAAGTATAAACGTCGAAGCGTAGAGCACGATACCGACAGAACCCTAAAGTTCTTTATGGTTCCCCGTGCAGAAATTGAAGGCGAAGGCGGATATGATCTCTCCCTTTCCCGCTATAAAACTGATGTGTTTGAAGAGGTTGTGTACGAAAGTCCGTCGGTGATTCTTGACAAACTGATTGCCGCAGAGGTGGGGGAGATTGACGACGCTGAACTTGCACATATTCAGAGCGGGATCGTGCGGGAGCTGTTGGAGCTGAAGGGGATGATTGGATGAAACAAGCATTTATAACCGGTTGGGGGAAGAGTTTTTCAGTTGGTCGATTTAGGCGTAACTGGCATTTTTATAAGGAGGTTACAATTACGAACGCACTGCGTTCGCAATTCGATTATGAGCGATATGAGCAACTGCCGGACGGGAGGGGAATATGAAATACGAAAAATTAGGTGAACATGTGTTTCAAGTTCGGGGTATTTCATTTAAACCAGAAAACATAATTACCACAAAAAAAGATGGTTATGTTCCTGTTATAAGGTCAAACAATATTACAGAAGAAGGGTTTAAAGAATCTGATCTTATTTACATCAATAAAGAGTTTATACGTTCAGAACAAGTCATTAAAGGTGGTGATCTTGTTTTAACTGCTTCAAGTGGTAGCAAAAAAACAATTGGTAAAAATATCCAGTTTGATAGCGACTTTAATGGGTCTTTTGGAGCTTTTTGCAAACTTGTAAGGCCGAAGAAATCCATTGATTCAAAATATTTATATCATTTCTTTAAAACTCATTTTTTCAGGGATTCAATAGAAAGAATAGTTCAAGGCGCAAACATTGCTAATCTCAAAAATGAATATATTGATGATCTAAAAATCCTCCTTCCTCCACTTGAAGACCAAATCCGTATCGCAACCCTTCTTTCCAAAGTAGAGAACTTGACCTGCCGCCGCCGCGAGCAACTCAAACAGCTTGACCAACTGCTCAAAAGTGTTTTTCTTGGAATGTTTGGCGATCCGGTCAGGAATGAGAGGGGGTGGGATAAACCGGAGCTTAAACAATTTGGACAAATATTAACAGGCAATACACCACCAAGAATTGATGCATCAAATTACGATACAAAACATATTGAATGGATAAAAACAGACAACATTTTCAGTGATTCTCTTCATATCACTCAAGCAACTGAATACCTTTCTGAGAGTGGAGTGACAAAAAGTAGAACCGTTACAAATGGCGCTCTTTTGGTGGCCTGCATCGCAGGAAGTGTTGGATCCATAGGTCGGGCAGCCCTTACCAACAGGACAGTTGCTTTTAACCAGCAAATAAATGCCATTCAATCGAACAAGGATATCAATCCATTGTTCTTATATGTGCTTTTTAAAATATCAAAAACCTATGTTCAGAGCCATGCGACCAAGGGCATGAAAAAAATTCTAACCAAAGGGGATTTTGAGAAAATTACTATGATTAAACCTCCTATCGATCTTCAGAATCAATTTGCTGTCATCGTTGAAATGCTTGAAGGCATCAAATCACGCTATCAGCAAAGCCTCATCGAACTGAAAAATTTCTATGGAGTATTGAGCCAGAAGGCGTTCAAGGGCGAGCTGGATTTGTCTCGGGTGATCTTACAAGCAGGAAGCCCTGAACTCATGAAAAAAGAAATACCTGAGCCTATTGATAATGAAGAAATTAACACCTCAAAAGATATTGGCTTTTTTATTACAAGTTATCATTCTGATGGTTCATCAAAGACTGTTCATCAAGAGGAAAAAATAAATCTTTTTCAACCCTCACAAGAAAACCTTACCACGCTGTATTCCCAAGGAGACCGAATAAGGTTGCTCGATAAATGGTTTAATGTATGGATTGAAAATCTTATTAATTCGGCCTTTCCTACCCAAAAGTTCATGGATACCTTGAAACGAAAGTTATCAGAACTCTTAGAAGACGACTTACCCGAATGGGTTGTGGAGTATGAATATCTCAAATCAAGGGTGTTCGAGGCATTGCAAGATGGACGCTTGACGCAGACATATGACGATACCAACAACCGCGTCAAGATCACCGCTATATAAAATGATATCAGATGAAGCTGCTGCGTTTAAAAATAACCGATTCGGATGGCTTCCGCAGCCTGCAATCAGGATTTGAACATTACTTTCGCACTCCCTGGGATTTGGAGGAAGAGCGTGGCTTTGCCCCTTTTGTTTGTGCTGGCCCCAACGGTAGCGGAAAATCAAATCTTCTAGAAGCTCTTGCAGCAATTTTCTTTCAATTGGAGGTGCAGCGGGTGCGTCGCAACTTTTTGCCAGCAAATTTTATCTATGACGAAGAAGGAAATCCCGATGGTTTTAAGGAAGGTGATGGCACCCCGAATAGTTTTGAACTTGACTATTTAATCAAAGTTCCAGTTGAATACCATATTTCTGATGGAGCACAGTTTGCGCATGTGAAAATTGTGAAGCTGCTTGGCAAATCTCCAGAAATAATCTGGGACAATAAAGAGAATTTCAAATCTGATATTCCCGACTCTATTTCGGAGCGGGAGCGGGACTTTCTTTTGCCGGAGTATGTGCTTGGGTATTCGTCCGGCGAAAATGAAATCCTGAGCCTTCCTTTTTTCAAAATGCGCTTTGTCCAGTTTGATGAATACTGGAATGCGTTAAAAACCCAAAATTCCTATCCTGGAAGACCGGAAACTCGACTGGCTTATCTCGACAGCTCATTCAGTCAGGCGATTTTGCTCTGCAATTTGCTGTTTCATGATACGGATACCTTGAAGCCATTCCGTGAAGAGGTTGGCGTGGATGAACTGAAAGAGTTTCGCATCATCATCAAACGCAGTATCAATGTTTCTGTAGTTGTTGCTGAGGGGTTTGGTGAAAATAATCCAGCGCTGAGAGTAGACCCGGAAACCGGTCGATACACTGTGAACCTGATGCAACTGCTTGAGAAAAACGAGAACTCCGCAAAGAACTTTGTTCCCATTGTTACCCGGCTTAAACGGTGCGCAACCTGCTACTTTGTCGATGAAGAAGAGGATTCGCTCTATCTCGAATATTTCGTTAACGATGCCACAAAAGATGCATTCAGGGAGAATTTTGACTTTGAGATAAATAAGTCACCCATCGTTTTGTTTCAGGCGTTTCAGGTTTTGCTGATGCTCAACCTTTATCCTGTGAGTGAGTCGTTGAAAAGAGATCTTTACAAGTCAGACAGTCACTATGTCAACGAAACCGTTCCTACTCTGGCATCGGATGAGCGCATCATGCGGTTCAAGTTTGTGAAGTTCACCAAACAGGATGTTACAGAACCGGTGATGCTAAAATGCCTTTCCGATGGCGAACATCAGTTGTTGCATAGTCTTGGCTTGTGTTTGTTATTCAGAAACACAAACAGCCTTTTTTTGCTCGATGAACCGGATACCCACTTTAACCCCGACTGGCGTTCAAACTTTATTTCACGACTCTACCAGTGTTTTCCTGAAAACGAGGGTGATCCTGCGAACCATGAAATGCTGATCACGACGCATAGTCCGTTTTTGATTTCCGACAGCAAGCCCGAAAAAGTGCTGGTATTTAAAAAAGAGAAGGTACTCGGAACAGTAAGCGTCAGCAAGCCGGATTATAACACTCTGGGAGCATCGATCAACAAGATTACCATGAACACCTTCGGCAAGCGAGAAACCATCGGAGGTCATGCCTACTCAATTCTTGAAAACTTGCGCAAGCGATTTGAAGACGGAGAAGATAAGGATCAGCTTATTGATGAGATCAATCACAAACTGGGCGATTCGGTGGAAAAAATGCTGCTGATTAAAACCATCTTTGACAGAATGGAGGAGCAGGGCTGATGTTGTTTTCCTACAAATACGTTCCACACCAGATGGAGAAAATGCAGACGTTTATCGATTTCATTTTTTATGAAGTCTGGTGTAATGCTGCTTGCAATGGCCGCTTCAATCTTGATCTATTTGAACGTAATCAGCCTCTCAAAGAGGTAATGACCGCGTTCTTTTATGATGATACTAAAGGAGGCGACTTTTTTTACGGATATGTCGAGCGTATCTACGGACTTTTTGCCAAATTGACAGCAGATCAGATTGATCAGTTCAAGCTGTGGTATAAGGGAAATAATGATATTGAAAAAGTATGTGCAAATGACCCAGCCTTACTTATTGTCAAATATGCTGAGATCACATTTATTCATAAAGAGTTAAGCGAACAGCTTTCCATTTTTTTTAAAGGGCTCTATTCCAAGCAATTACTTGATTTGGCGGCCCTGAGACAGAAAATTGGCGACATTGACGACCATTACCAAACCTTTATGCAGCAGAACACGTCTGGTAAGTGTCCGTTTTGCGGAGTAGGTGATCTCAAAGGAGTCTATCATTCCAAACGGGACGCATACGACCACATTCTACCAAAAGGGCTTTACCCGTTCAACTCGATAAATTTGCGTAATCTTGCACCAGCTTGCCACGAGTGTAACAGTACCTATAAGCTCACCAAAGATCCTTTGAATTCCTTGACAGGAAGGCGCAAAGCTTTCTATCCCTATGCAACAAATGGGTACAACATCGAAATAAAACCAAGATTGATAAATCTCATATCTATGATCTATCTCCCAGCGATATTGAACTTGAGTTTGGTCCTGTGGCATTCAACGAAGAAATTGAAACATGGAAAGACGTATATGGCATTGAAGAACGCTATAAAGCTAAATGTTGTAGTGAAAATGACGGGAAATATTGGTTGATGCAAGTGATGGATGAATGGCAGGTTAATGATCGTTCCCCTGTCGAGTACCTGAACATATTAAACAGACAGACGAAAAGAAGTCCTTTTGCCGAAAGCAATTTTCTTAGAAAAGCTTTTCTTGAAGGGTGCGACCGGCCGGGAATGTTTTCTATAAAAAAAGATGCACTCGAAACGAAAAATCAAAAACCTAAATGCACTGCAAAGAAGTTTCTCACCTAAAATCATTTAAAATATTTATATGAAGAAGCATTTATTTGAATTGGTAGGAACACTCCCGAATGAAAGTGGTTTAAAAAAAAGAATGCGATTTCATCAGGGTTGGTGGAGGACGTTTGTTCTTGCTGAAGATGAAGGGAATAACCCTGTTCAAAAGACAGAAAAAGTTTGCAATACAATTTTGAATGGAGATGTCAGCAAAAAGAATTTTTTATCCAAAAGAATATTGGATGCTGTTGAACAAACAATTGAGGATAGAAAAAAAGCAGGTTCTGGTATTATAGAGGAACAGCGACTGTATAATAATCTTCTATCCAGTCAACCGCTTTGTTTTAACTTTTTTGGAGAATTAAAAGCGGATAAGCGTCTTGCATTAAAAATATTGCAGCAGTATTGGCCTGATTTAACTGACGTTACTAAAGTTATTTTTGAATATGCTCCTGAACAAAATTACACCAAGGATAATTCGGCTTTTGATGTTTCTTTTGAGGTAATGTCTGGCAAAAAAAGCGGTTTTATAGGTCTTGAGTGCAAGTACACAGATACTTTTTCTTCTACCGTGTACAAAAAACCTGAGTATGAAAGTATTTTTGAAAAAGGTCAAAAGAGTTCATTTATAGCAACTTATGACGAGTTTACGTCACCTAAATACAACCAGCTTTTTCGTAATCAGCTAATTGCTGAAGCACTGCTTCAAAACGCTTGCTATCAATTTGTGTATACGGGTCTATTCTGTCATCAAGATGATAATAGTGCATTACAAACTGGAACAGAATTTCAGGGTATGCTGAAAAATGGGGAACAGAAATTCAAGGCCATTACATATCGTGATTTTATTGAAAATGTACAAAAGCTGGATATAAGCTGGGAACAACGAGAGTTGAGTATGATGCTTTGGGCAAGGTATTGTGGTTTGCAGTTAAGTGATAATGTGTATAAATAATATTGTAATGCGGCGATTTAATCTGAAGTAAGCAATAAAAAATTCTCTCGAAGAAGTGATTTAGTTCGGCCTTGGATGTATCCGTACTGAGCGAAAGCGTCATCCTTTGCGATTATTGGTTCAAGATGAAGGTCAGGGTACTGTATGAAAATGAAGGCTCCAGAAAAGAAAATCCTAAAAACAAATTGCGTCTTCAAAGCCAATAAGAGAGAGCAAGTTGGAAGGTGAGGGTAAGTGTGGGGAGTGTGAGTTAATCTGACAGGTATGTCCTGTTATTTGATCACTATCATCGGATTTATACCTCACTCAGGAGTAAAAATAAAAATCAAGGCTGATGATATTTTGCTACAAAAACTTAAATAATACGGGGTATGCCAGAGATATCGCGATTTCTTGGGATTATCATTTCAATGTACTTTGATGAACATAACCCACCTCATTTCCATGTGCAGTATAATGATTATCGGGCATCAATGGACATCAGGAATTTGAATATTACTGTTGGTTCACTTCCTGCAAAAGTTCGTGGTCTTGTGGAAGAATGGGCAGAATTGCATCGTGATGAACTTTTGCTGATGTGGGAAACAAAGGATTTTCATCGTATTCAACCGCTTGTGTAACGGAGAAATTTATTATGGAATGTATTTCAATTGTTGAGGCAAGGTATGTCAAGGATTATCAGATATTTCTGACATTCAATACTGGTGAAAGCGGCGAGGTTGATCTGCGTGATCTTGTCTATAAATATCCAATTGCGGAACAATTGCGGAACCCTGAAGCTTTTTCACATTTTTTTCTTGATTCCTGGCCTACTCTTGCATGGGATTGCGGTTTTGATGTTGATCCTGAGTCACTGTATTTCAGGGCAACCGGCAAGTCGCTGTGGGAGACGAAAGCATCCTGATAAAACGCCATTCAATGACGAAGGCTCAAGGAATCAAATCTCTTTTATCCTGAATTTTAAAAGGTAACGTATGGATGTCAGCATAAGACAGTATCTTTCACGAACGGCTCTGGTGGTATGTCAAATATAAGGATATTTACTTAAAAAATAGCACCACTCCAGCAGAATTACATTGCGGATTAAAGGAATATTTCTTATTGTTTAACGTTCACTTGTACCATCAATAACAGCAATTCATGCTTTTGGAGCGTTAACCCCTGCTGAAAAGCTTCAATTGATTGGAGAGCTTATATGGGTCTTCTTATTGATCAGAAAAAAACATTAAGTGAAGCAGATAGTATATCTTGAGTCGTCAGTCATCAGTTATTTAACATCGCGACCGAATCGAGATGTTATTATTGCAGGCAGGCAATCGATAACACTTGATTGGTGGGAAAACCAGCGTCACCAATTTGAGCTTCGTATCTCTGTTCTGGTAGAAGAAGAGATCAGTAAAGGCGATTCATCAGCCGCACAGCAACGGTTTGAAAAAGTGGCTGATATCCAGAGCTTGTTGATTTCGGATGAAGCAATCAGAATAGCAGATTTGCTTTTGGCTGAAAAAGCAGTGCCTAAAGGAAGCGAAGAAGAGGCATTGCATATTGGAATTGCGGCTTCACAAGGGGTGGATTTTTTGTTAACATGGAATTTTAAGCATATAAATAATGCTGAAACAAAAAACGCTATTACTCGGCTTGTAGAATCGGCCGGGTATGTCTGCCCACAATTATGTTCACCTGAAGAGTTAGGAGGAATAACAGATGATAAATGATCCAATTGTTGAGGAGATTCGTTGTTATCGAAAAGAGCATGCTGAGCGGTACGGTAACGATCTCAATCGAATTGTTGAGGCACTGAGAAAAAAAGAGGCTAAGTCACATCGTGCTCAATTAAATCCTGGGCCTAAATTGCTGATGAAGAAAGAGAACGTATTGATCGTTAAAGAGCAAGAGTGACAACCATACTTCTCTCCTGCGTCGTGTTTTTGAAATTCATAATCGATCAAAGCAGATTCTATAGAGCATCTCTACCAGCGCAAACAGGCGACGTTCAGCAAAAACAAGGTATACCCCTGGATTCAGGTGACAGATCTTCACCCGGAATTGATTGAAAAGTGCCGTCGATATGTTCGGATAAACAAGGACAATCATCCTTGGGCTGATATGGATGACCTGCAACTGCTCAAAAGTGTGCAGCTCTATCAGGAGGATCCAGAGACAAAGCAAAGCGGAGTCACTCTGGCAGGAGTTATGCTCTTTGCGCCTGACCTGCTTATCCTGAAAGTTTGTCCTGCGCATCGAACCGATCTGATTCTGCGCAAGGTCAATGTTGACCGCTACGACGACCGCGATCTGGTACGCACCAATCTCATCGAAAGCTACGACCGGATTCTGGCCTTTGTCCAAAAGCATCTGCCCGATCCCTTTTATCTTGAAGGCATTGAGCGCAAAGTGCCTTAGGGATGCCATCTTCCGCGAAGTTGCATCCAACACATCCTTATTCACCGCGAATATTCCAGCGGCGTTCCGGCTCACCTTATCATTGCATAAGGTCAAGTGAGCACATGGAACGCCAATCGTCCTCACGGGTTTGGCCTGCTGAACCCCGATAGCTTTGCGCCCTATCCGAAAAACCCGGTGATTGGAGCATTTTTCAGAGAGATAGACCGTGCTGACGAACTCGGCTCTGGTATGCGCGACCTTATGAAATATTGCAAAGCTTATGGTGGGGCGGATCCACAAAGTTACACAAGTCGGAGCGCATGATGGGGTGTATGACGTGGTGCATGATGGGGCGCATGACATCAGATTGAGTGAAATGATGAAGAAAATTATAATGCTCCTGATTGAGCCGAAATCAACTCCACAACTTCTGGTGCAGCTTGGCTATCCTCGAAGAACTCGTAATTACGAAGCGGCTATCAAAGGTCTGCTGGACTTTAAATTGATCGAAATGACCTTCCCGGATAAGCCACGAAGCAAAAACCAGCAATACCGTCTGACTGAGAAGGGTATGCACTTGATAAATGGGATTGCATAAAACAAAAGACGTTATCGTAAATTTTCTATCCATTCTCAATTACGTCCGCAGTGCGGACGCAATTACACTGTACGCAGTTCAGTCTGGCGATATCTCAATAATCTGTGCTTGACAAAACAGCACTCAAGAATTCAAAACTGTACAAGAAGGAGGCGGATCATGACAAATACGCCAATTCGTCGTCACTTCGATGAGGCTACTGAAACCTGGTACTTCTCGATTGTCGATGTCATTGCCGTGCTGAGCGAAAGCATCAATCCACGTGATTATTGCGTTCAGGATGAAGGTCAGGGTGAAAAGTGACGATGGCCTTGAGTTGTCGACAATTTGTCGACAACTGAAATTGAAATCTTCGGATGGAAAAAAATATGCTACAGATTGCGCAAATGTGGAAGGATTGCTGGGGATTTTTCAGTCTGCTTTCAGGATATTTTTGTTGTGTGTTTATGAAATGTTAGCCGCAACCCATTCGCGCATATGTTTTATTAGCTCCGGCACAGGAAGACCAGGAATGTCATTTTTGTGAAAACCGTGTTCCAATAAGTATTCGTAATTATCTGCCATGAATTGCATAAAGAGATCGAAGAGTGCAGAAGGACCTGGCAGATCAATTCCGACATCGTTCACAAGCCAGTGTCGTACTGCTGTAACCACCCGTACCGGTTCATCGTAGTGGGCCGCGATATCGGAGTTTGAGAGATCAGACAGAGCAATTTGGTATCTGTAAGGCTCTTTCTCAAGAATCAGACAACGCTTGCTCAATTGTTCCCCTGAACCGAAGCAGCTACATCCAACATCAAGACCAAGCTCAAAAGGCATATTGAGACGGAAATACTCTCCGGCACGTTCTGCCTTGATGCGAGAGAGGTCATGAATAGCGTATTTCGACTCTCTGACCAGCTCAACAATCTTGCTGAAACGAGTCTCACCTGAGTTGAGCCGTTCTGCAGCCATTCTGGGATTAAGGCCAGCACAAAGAACAGTGAAGAGAAGTGGTCGGAGCAGAGGACGAAAGTGGTCGTCATAAGGGCAGTTGACGAAAACATTCGTCTCAAAAGTAGATACTGACACTATTTTCTGTCCTTGGGTGGGTTGGAGTCATGTCCGTAACTGTCGCGATCCAGGATTGTTCCGTCTCTGCGATGGACATAAAGTACCCCACTCTCCTTTTTGGCCTGGCTACGCCCATATTTTATCGCGTCCTCCTGGGTGTCGAAAACCTTTGAAGCACGACTTGCGCCGCTTTTTTTGACAGCCCAACCCTCTTGTCTGGGAACGACATGTCTGCTATTTTTTATCATCAGAAGCTCGTTTAAAATCAACTCAACATAACCTGGAGTGAAAAGCTTTCAGAGCACAGCGCGTAAAGCAATTCCCTATGGCAAAAAGATTTGACAATTTATGGCACCACTCCTGTGGTTAACAACCATTCTTTGTAACGACTTACGTGATTTACTTTTCCAACTCGGTTTAGCATTATAAAGTAATCATTAATAATGATGCTCAAAAGTTCTTTTTTATCCTGTCAGTCATTATGAAGTTAATGACTGCGAGAGGTGCTTTACCCTATCGTGGATGTTGTGAAAGCATCGATAAGTGGTTTAACTGCAGCGTATTGCTGTGTTGCCGGAGAGTCAGAATTACATTGCGGATTAAAGGAAAATCTATTGAATGGTTGCTTGATCATTGAGAGGGCTGTGACCAAGGAGCGTTTTTGCGCCATTCAATGATGTAGGCTTGAGGTATCAAATCTCTGTCTCCACTTTGGTATTGATGTAAATCTGCCAACGCGTATTAAACACAGCGCCTTTGATGGTGGCTGATGGCAAAAGGGGTGAGCGTACAGGATTTTTGGCGTTGACATAGCCTGCCAGTGGCTCCCATATCTCCTCAGAACCAACGGTTTCCAATAAATATCCCAGTCGTTGCACCCAGGTTATCGGCGACAGTTCAGCAACCGTCACCAATTTTTCGGGATCAATGATTTCGACCATTTCCGACAGCACCATCGCAACATTATCCAGCCATCCACAGTGCCTGTAATATCCTGTAAGATCAAAGGCGGTCGCTTCTGGCGTTGATAGCTTCAGAATACCGGATACCGTATTGCGTGGTTGAGTTGGAATAGCCTCAATATTACCTCTGACGATGAAGTTGACCTGAACTTTGCCGGAGATAATGGTTCTTCGCGGTTTGGCTACCATCACCTGAAAAACTTGGGGGCGATGATGAGCTGCACCGTGGTACTCCGCAGCACTCAAAAGCCCGACATAGTAATATTCACCAAAGTAGTTCATCAGATCAGGGATGAACTGCTCTGCCGGGCGGCATCCAAGCGAACGATATTCAGGGGGGACAATCACATAAAACCCCTGATGAGGCATGGCGATTTCTCCCTTTTTCATCAAACGGCGCAAGGCCGACTTGAGTGCAGTGGGAGAAGAGCTGACCCTTTGCTCAAACTCGCTGAAGCTGAAGCAGGAGACTCCTTCGGCAGCGAATTGTGATATTTCCTCTGAAAGCATAGTGGTATTGCATAGATAATTTTCAAAAACTATTACTTATTGTTCGTATTTGCAAATGATACATGCGTTTTCGGTGGGGGAACCTGAGTAACTCTTGCTGTACGGTGCGGCAGCTTGTGTTCGTTAATTCTTCGACCAACACAGTTTAATCTTTGTGTAATGAGTGTATAATTTATCCTGAATTATGTGCCCTTGTTTGTTATTGACATTCTCGCTGCAGAATATTTTGAATTCAAAAAAGGATACGAAGGAGGTTGATCACAACAGAAGAACAAACGCTCATTGCTTTTGAAAATGCGCCAATTCGTCGTCACTTCGATGAGGCTACTGAAACCTGGTACTTCTCGATTGTCGATGTCATTGCCGTGTTGAGCGAAAGCATCAATCCGCGTGATTATTGGTTCAGGATGAAGGTCAGGGTAAAAAGTGACGATGGACTTGAACTGTCGACAATTTGTCGACAGTTGAAAATGCAGGCTCTTGATGGGAAAATGAGAGCAACAGATTGTGCAAATGTGGAAGGATTGCTGAGAATTTTACACTCCATACTCTCGCCTAAAGCAGAGCCATTCAAGCAATGGCTGGCAAGAGTAGGCTATGAACATATTCAGGATATGGCTGATCCAGCGCTATCCGTTGATCGTGCCCGCGACTACTGGCAACAACATGGGAGAAGCGAAAAATGGATACCCTTCCAACGCAGTTTCTATGAGAGGCCATATAATTGTAACTTAACCCTATGAAAAGCGCTCGTTTTGAATGGGATGAAGAAAAAGACAGGGAAAATCAGGATAAACACCATGTGCCTTTTTCATTAGCTCAATACGCATTTCTTGATCCAAAGCGTCTTATTGTCGAAGATAGATGCCGCAATAATGAAGAGAATCGATTTTATTGTATTGGGAGCGTGGATGAAGGAATAATGACTGTAAGGTTCACCTATCGAGGCAATATTATCAGAATATTCGGAGCTGGATATTGGAGAAAAGGGAGAAAAATATATGAAGACCAGGATTGAATATACCGATGAGCCATTCGGAGAATTAATGGTCATTAAAGACGGTCTGCCTTCGCCTGATCAATTAATCCTGAAGGACGATAACGTCAAAATTACTATTGCATTAAAAAAATCAAGTGTCGAATTTTTTAAGCATGAGGCAAAGAAACATCATACTTCTTATCAAAGGATGATAAGGCAACTCATAGACTGGTACGCAGTAAATAACCAAAAAAGCGCATAATGCGGCTGTGATCAAGGTGTTTTTTTGCACCATTGAATGATGCAGGCTTGAGGTATCAAATCTCTGTCTCCACTTTGGTATTGATGTAAATTTGTCAGCGCCTATTAATACTTGGTGCCGTTGATGGCAGAAGGGGGGGGCGTACAGAATTTTTGGCGTTGTACCTTGCCAGTGCTCCTGTATCACCCCAGATGCAACAGTTTCCAATAAATAACTCAGTCGACGGAAGTAATGTCAGGCTCTGGCGCCAATCAGTTACTGAACCGTTAAGCCAATATCCTTAGCAATTTGCCGAAGCAGAATCGGTGACACATCTCGTCCCGCATGAAATGGCACTGTCGTACATCTGCCATCAGGGTGGCGAAACTGCTTATGAGAACCCTGTTGTCGAATTTCGTTAAATCCCAGTGCTTCAAGCAATGCAACAATCTCGCGAGGTTTGAGAACAGGTAAATGTCCCATGTTCAGGCCACAACAATATTTTGTGTGCCAATATATTCTGCTTCCAGTACGGGCTCTCCATCCTCAAGCAGCATTTCGATGACTTCTTGAAGGTTTTGATGCAGTTCATCCATGGTTTCCCCCTGTGTGTGTGCGCCCGGGAATCCAGGGATGAATCCTGTAAAAAGGCCAGTCTCCGTACAGCGTTCAACAATTGCCGTATAATTTCTCATTGCAAGCTTTCTCCTGTACTTGTAAATTCATGAGGTTTTTTCAAAAACGCATCGCTTCATTGTGTCGGGTTTTCTCAGAAGCAATAAATCATTTCTTATCAGTGGCGAACTTGGTAAAATTATCTTTCCTCCAATGTAAGCCAAAAAGCCGACTGCAAAAATATCGCCTGACCGAAAAAGGTCGAAAACTGCTGGAGAAAAGATGAAACAAGAAAGGAAACGTATTCTGATACCCGGAAACAAATTTGTGTTGATGTCATGATCTGTTTTCTTCGTGCATCAATGTATTGAAACAGGGGGATGCTCATAACGACGTAAGCTCACTGACCAATTCCTCAATTCGCCCTCACATCCCGTCATTGTATGGCACAGCCAATGGGCTCTTTTGTTAATACTTATGGAATGTATTTCAATTATAGAGGCAAGGTATGGCATGGATTATCAGATATTTCTGACATTCAATACCGGTGAAACGGGAGAGGTGGATCTTCGCGATCTTGTTTATAAATATCCAATTGCGGAGCCGTTGCGGAACCCTGAAGCGTTTTTACATTTTTATCTTGATTCCTGGCCAACTCTTGCATGGGATTGCGGTTTTGATGTTGACCCTGAGTCACTGTATTTCAGGGCCACCGGCAAGTCGGTGTGGGAGACGAAAGCATCCTGATAAAACGTCATTCCATGACGAAGGCTCAAGGAATCAAATCTCTTTCATCCTGAATTTTAAAAGGTAACGTATGGACGTCAGCATAATACAGATACATGAACTGATCCGACAGGGTGAGGGTATCAGCACGGAATTCAAAACCTGCCGGAATAAGATCAATCGCGATGTTTATGAGACAGTTTGCGCCTTTCTCAATCGCCATGTCAGTGATGACAGTGGTCGGGCGCGGTATGGGATGAGTGGGATTATCTGGAATTGAGCTATATTGCGGTTGATTTGTACACTATAGTGATACTTAAAGAGGAACAACTATGATCGCAATAAGCACAACGGAATTGAGGCGGAACCTTCGAAAATACCTCAATACCGCAAATAAGGAACGGGTCATTATCCAGTGCGGAAAGAGTGAAACCTATGAAATTATTCCTGCCCGGAAAATGAGTGATACCGACCGATATTTTTCGGATCCCAATGTCGTTGAGCATTTACAGCACTCTCTTCAGCAAGTAGAGGAGAAAACAAGGAAAAGTGTCGTCAGCGGGGAGAACTTTCTTGCTCCATCAAAGCCAACAAAAGAGTTTGGAAATGATGGAGAGGGCGGAACACCCATCCATCAGTATCAGTATCGATGGACGAGGCCGAGCACTGGACAGTATCTTTCACGAACGGCTCTGGTGGTATGTCAAATATGAGGATATTTACTTAAAAAATAGCGCGACTCCAGCAGGATTACATTGCGGATTAAAGGAATATTTCTTATTGTTTAACGTCCGCTTGTACCATGAATGACAGCAATTCATGCTTTTGGAGCGTTAACCCTTGCTGAAAAGCTTCAATTGATTGGAGGACTCTGGGAAGAGGTAAAACGCAACATATTACCCCGCCATGCGAACTAACATATTTCTATTATCAAGATCACTTTTATTTATTACTATCATGCAATTGACCATAACATTACCCGATATTCTTCCTGATGAAATATCGCGGGTTATAAAAAAAGTAAAAGAACTATTTACTCAGGAAGGTATTGCTGCGGAAATAACGCCCGAGCCGTTGTCAACAGATGCCTGGGATAGCCTCAATTTTGCTGAAATAGCTGTTGATACCGGTAGAGTTGATTTTGCCGAAAATCACGATCATTATCTGTATGGTATTGCCAAGCGATCATGAATCATATTTTTTTTGATACATCGGCATTGATTGCTGTGGGCAATAAACGGGATTCTTTTCATTATCAGGCATGTGCTATCAATGATGAATTGAGCAGATCAAATGTTACTTTTATTACAACAAATGCCGTTCTGCTTGAATTTGGAAATGCTTTCAGTACAATTCATCTCAAACCTTTTGCTATAAAGCTGATTAATGCCATTATGCAGTCAAAGAGGTGGAAAAGCATTGAAATTGATCAAAGAATTATGAATAGAGGCTTTGAGTTGTTCAGTCAAATGATCGATAAAGAATGGGGGCTTGTTGATTGCTGTAGTATGGCTGTTGCAAAAGATATGAGTATCCGTAATATCTTTAGTACAGATCACCATTTTGAACAAGCAGGGTTCAATATTTTATTAAAGGATGCCTCTAAAATTGACTTTTGAACTTTTAGTTTCATTGATGGCCAAACCAGTAGAGGCTATCAGGAGGATCCAGAGACAAAGCAAAGCGGAGTCACTCTGGCTGGAGTTATGCTCTTTGCGCCTGACCTGCTTATCCTGAAAGTTTGTCCTGCGCATTGAACCGATCTTATCCTGCGCAAGGTCAATGTGGATCGCTACGACGACCGCGATCTGGTGCGCACCAATCTTATCGAAAGCTACGACCGCATTCTGGCCTTTGTCCAAAAGCATCTGCCCGACCTCTTTTATCTTGAAGGCATTGAGCGCAGAAGCCTTAGGGATGCCATCTTCCGTGAAGTTGCATCCAACATCCTTATCCACCGCGAATATTCCAGTGGCGTTCCGGCTCGCCTTATCATTGAATACGGTCAAGTGAGCACCTGGAACGCCAATCGTCCTCACGGGTTTGGCGTGCTGAACCCAGATACCTTTGCGCCTTATCCGAAAAACCCTGTGATCGGTGCATTTTTCAGGGAAATAGACCGTGCCGATGAACTGGGTTCTGGTATGCGAAAGATGATGATGTACGGTAAAAAGTACGGTGGATCGGATCCGCAGCTCATCGAAGGCGATGTTTTCCGCATGATTATCAGCGTGCCTGAATTTGGAGAAAAACAAGAGGCGACGACTGAAGTTGCAGAAGATGGGGTGCATGATGGGGTGTATGTCACCAAATTGACTGAAACGATGAAGAAAATTATAGTGCTCCTGGTTGAGCCTAAATCAACTACACAACTACTGGTACAGCTTGGCTATACTCGAAGGACCCGTAATTATGCGGTGTCTATCACGAGATTGTTGGACTTTGAATTGATCGAAATGACCTTGCCAGATACGCCACGAAGCAAGCATCAGCAATACCGTCTGACTGAGAAGGGTAAGCACTTGATAGATGGGATTTGATGAAATAAGATACTTGGTTGCAAATTTTCTCTCTCTTCCCAATTACTTACTTTGTGTATCCCTCAATGGGTAATCAATTTTAGTCACAACGAACGACAGGCACTGCCAGTTCAAATTGTTTCACCTGTCCAAATTATGAAGGAGTCAAAATGTCAAATGCCACAGCCAAACCAAAATCAGTACAACAAACAATGAGGGAATCGCAACAAGCCAGTTCACCCCAAACTTCTGTCCAGTAATCAAACAATCATACTTCTCTCTTGCGTCGTGTTTTTGAAATTCATAATCGATCAAAGCAGATTCAATAGAGTCTGAGTCTTTCCTTGATGAGATAACGTGTGACAGGCATCACGGTTTCTGTGTACTTCCAGAAACATGATGTATCTTCACCAGTTGAGGATATGTTACCGTAATACAACCCGTCCATAAGCTATGAAAAACGAGCGGCACACTAAGTTTGGCGTAAACATTGATACCGTGAATTCAGGTACTCATGGAGAAAAGTGATGAGAGAACTCTTTCTTGATGCGCTTTCTGACAGTGCAGCGATGATTCCCTTTCTGTTGCTCATTTACTTCCTTGTCGAATTCTTCGAACGGCGACTTGGTGGAAGGATAACACACATATTGGCGAAGACCGCGAAAGCTGGCCCTGCACTCGGCGCTGCTTTTGGTTGCATTCCCCAGTGCGGATTCTCGGTGGTAGCCAGTGCGCTGTATGCTCGCCGAGTGATCACAAAAGGTACCTTGCTGGCCGTGTTTCTGGCAACTTCAGACGAGGCCATTCCTGTGATTCTCGCTCAACCAGGCAAGGGCAAGTTCGTTGTGGCAGTTCTGATGACCAAGCTGATCATCGGAGTGGTAGCCGGATATGCGATTGATCTGCTTCATGGGGGTTTGTTACGGAAAAATCAGGAGCATGATCACCAAATTCCTGTCGAAGCCCCCCATGATGCTGGTTGTTGCAAACATGATCTCTCTGGCACAATCGGCAAGTGGCAGTGGCTGACGCATCCACTCATTCACACGGCAAAGATATTTCTCTTTATCATGGCAGTTACCTTTGCCATCAATGTGCTGATTGTGTTTGTCGGTGAAGAAAATCTCGGACGGGTTCTGCTCAAACAGCATCTGTTGCAGCCTTTTCTGGCAGCATTGATTGGACTCATTCCCAACTGCGCAGCTTCAGTTGCAATCGCTGAATTGTTTCTGAAAGGTGGACTGAGTTATGGCTCTGCAATTGCCGGGTTATGCAGCAGTGCGGGGCTTGGCATTCTGGTGCTGCTCAAGGAGAACCACGACAGTCGCGACTCAATCCGAATTTTGCTCCTGCTCGTAGCCATCAGCACCGTCGCGGGAATTGCCATTCAGCTTTTGTATGGATAATTGAGATATGGTTGTGGGTACGAATGACCAGTTAATAACGTTGCCATTACCGAGCATAACAGTAAGAAATACTTCAAATCCGGAATTATCATGACTTCCGATCGGATCACAAATTTTCTCGAAGCCCTCTCTGTTTTTGGAGAAGAACGATACAACCTGGTGCAATCATTGCGAAGTGAGGTGCTTGGCCTGGACGACTCGATTTCCGAGGAGGTAAAATACGGGGGTATCCTGTTCAGTGCGGTTAAACCATTTTGTGGTATTTTCTCTTACTCGAAGCATGTTTCGCTTGAGTTTGGGGATGGCGCATCTCTTCCTGACAAGTACGGCGCGCTTGAGGGGGAAGGAAAATTGCGCCGTCACATCAAGCTCTTGAAGCAGGAAGAGATCGTATCGAGGCATGTCCGTGAATATCTTGAGCTGGCATTCAAAGCAGCCAGAAGGCCATAAGAATTTCACCCGATTTGGACAAGAGTTTCTGCCTCGGTTTCGCAGTGTGTGCTATGGGTTATTTGCTGAACGAAGGGTTGCTGAATTGGAAGTGTGGTTAGTCAAAGGAGAGGAAGGCGATGTTTGCAATGGGAAAATTGGCGAGTATGAGGTCGAAGAACAGGCATGCGGCTCAAGCTGACGTTTAGAGCCCGGAGAATCCATAACGGAATATTTGCAGTGCCCTTCAGAGTTTGTATCTTACAGAAATGAAAGTGCTTATTGAGTCTTTTCAGAAAAAGTTCATAAAAAAGGAGAATTGTTATGTTCATGAAATTGTTGTTGGTCGGTGCCGCTCTTTGTTTTACAGCAACTGTAGCGCTTGCCGGTAATTTTAAGCTTACAAGTCCAACGATTAAATCTGGAGCAACCCTTACTGAGGGACAAGTATTTGATGGCTTTGGTTGTACGGGGAAAAATCAATCACCAGCGTTACAATGGACATCAGGTACGAAAGGAACAAAAAGCTATGCAATTACGGTGTACGATCCTGATGCGCCGACAGGTTCAGGCTGGTGGCATTGGGTTGTCTACAATATCCCGGCTACGGTGACCGAATTGGCTTATGGCGCAGGAGATGCAACAGGGAAGCTACTGCCTCCAGGAGCTCTTCAAGGTCGTACCGATTATGGCACCCATGCGTTTGGCGGTGCATGTCCACCAAAAGGCGACAAACCTCATCGTTATATTTTTACCATCTATGCCTTGAACATTGAAACAATTGATGTTCCTGCAGATGCCTCTGCGGCATTGATCGGCTTCATGATTCATGCGAATACCCTGGAGAAAGCGAGCTTTACAGCCAAATATGGTCGCTAATCAGTCAAATATACCTGACCGGAGGCAGTATCTTGGTCGGCAGGGCAATATTGCCACACATTACCACTGAAAAACTATGGGAATTGGAGCAGTAAAAAAAGAGCTTGCCCGTCTGGACAAGGAGGTGCTTATCAAGTTATTGGCCGAGTTGTACAGCAAAGACAAGGCAACGCGCGAGTTTCTTGATTTTTATGTAAACCCGGATGAAGATGCATTGCACAAGAAATGCCGGGACAAGATTTCACTTGCTTTTTTCCCGAAACGTGGCTATCAAGTACGGCTGACCGAGGGTAAAAAAGCCATTGCTGATTTCAAAAAATGTTCATCAAATGTCGAATTGCTTGCCGATCTCATGCTTTTCTATGTTGAGCAGGGGGTAGACTACACCAACGAATATGGTGATATTGACATGCCGTTTTATAACAGTGTTGCCAGTGTGTATGACCATGCCCTGCTATTGATCAAACAAGAACATCTCCTGCCAACATTTGCAGAGCGAGCGGAACTGATTGTTCATGACACCCGTGGTATTGGCTGGGGATTTCATGATGATCTTGCAGGATCGTATATGCATACCTACACGGATGGTTGATAATGAAGGCAAATGGGGCCGTTGAAACACGAATCAACAAGGAAATGCAACGATATCGCAGCACTCATACATGGTTAAAAAGCAGGCAGAGCAAGCTATACAAATCAGTTCCGTAAAACCATCACATCAGGAACTTGTGGCAAAGGTGAATAAAACGGCAAAACCATTCAGGCTGATCAATCTGCCCTTTTATCTGGTCAACCAGATTGATCGGATGGTTGGCGATGGATAGGGTGCATTGGCAAGAGTTTCTGCCTGCGGTTTCGCAGTGTATACTATGGGTTATTTGCTGAAACATTTTACATTGAGGCTTGGTGTTTTGCGTAGATTGTATTCTATAACAAGAGCGTTGCTTCATCGGGATTCATGGAATCCGACTTTTGTTGTGTAGTCTTTTCAAGAGGTTCTGCTGGCATCTGGTGTTTGCGTTGTATCGCTCGTTACAATAATTGATGAAAAGGTCATTCAATCAGTGCACCATGCTAACTGATTTCACCACTTTATTTACCAGCTTATGAGCAATACAAGAAAACTGATCACCTTCGACTGGGCCATAAAGTGCCTGCTGCGGAGTAAAGCCAACTTCGGGATTCTGGAAGGCTTTTTAAGTGAGCTGCTTAAAGAGGATATCACCATCCTTGATCTCCTTGAAAGTGAGAGTAACAAAGATGATAAACTCGACAAATATAATCGGGTGGATCTCAGGGTACGCAACCAGAAACAGGAAATCATCATCATAGAAATACAGTATGATCGGGAGTATGACTATCTGCAGCGAATCTTTTATGGCGTATCCAAAACGGTGATCGAGGGGATGAAAGAGAAGCAACCGTATGCAGGGATCACCAAAGTCATTTCAATAAACATCCTCTATTTTGATCTGGGCATTGGCGACGATTACATCTACCATGGCACCACCCGCTTTATAGGCATGCATAATCATGATCTTCTGGGACTTAATGAAAAACAAAAACAACTGTTCCGAAAAGAGAGTGTCGAGGCGCTCTACCCTGAATATTACCTGATCAAAATCAATCGATTTAACGACATTGCCAGAGACAGGCTTGATGAGTGGATCTACTTTCTGAAAAATGAAGAGATTAAAGAGAGCTTCACCGCAAAAGGGCTGAAAGAGGCGGAAGAGAAGTTGAGCATCATGAAGTTGCCGGAAGGGGAACGAAAAGCTTATGAACAGTATCAGGATGATTTGCGCTACCAGGCAAGCATGTTCGAGTCATCCTATGGCGATGGATATTACACCGGCAAAGAAGAAGGCAGAGAGGAAACAACCAGAACAATAGCGATAAAGCTTATACAACAAGGCGCGGAGATTGAAATCATCAACGCGGTGACAGGGTTAAGTGTTGCCGCGATAGAAGAGTTGGTGAAGAGCCTGCCGTAATGTTGCCTTCGGCTAAAAAGTCAGTTTACATTCATTTTTTAAAAAAATGGCAGGTAAACAGCCATAAGAATGCATATTCCACTACACCATTTTGAGGACTTCATTGACGAAACCATTTTGCGGAGAGGGTTGTCGTATTTTAAAAAAGGACAGGTGCACGAGCCGGAAGAGATATGCACGGGTGAGTACGAGGCGATTGTCGAGGGCACCAAAGATTATACGGTACGCATGACCATGAACAATGGCATCATTACCGAGCATGTCTGCACTTGCCCTTACGATATGGGCCCGGTCTGCAAACATGTGGTGGCAGTCATCTTTTACCTCCAGCAGGATGTGCTTGACCTGAAGCAGAAACCTGTGAAGACGAAGTCTGTTACGCCAAAAAAGAGCAAAAAGCGTAAAACCATTGCGGAGCAGCTTGATGAGCTGCTTGAGAAAGCTACCCACGATGAGCTTAAACAATTTATGCGGGAGCAGGCAAGCCTGAATGTCAAATTCAGAAATCTGTTGTTGTCATCGTTTGTCCAGTATAATGCCGATGAATCGAAGGAGTTCTATGAAAAACAGATTAAAGCGATTCTTCGCAGTGCCAAAGAGAGTGAAGGCTCTTTTGACTGGTACGATACACGTCAAGTGGGCGATGCCATTGAACATTTTTTGGAATTGGCAAAAAAACAAATTGATAAACAGAACTTCACAAGCGCTGTTCTTATCTGTACCGCAATTATGGAGC
>JBMOIS010000039.1:0-23419 GCA_049317185.1 Chlorobium sp.
CAATACAAAAAAAGAGCGCCTGGCGGTCAGCAGCAAAACGCTTTTGTCCGATAAGATCACCAGTTTCAGTAAACATCAATTGCCAGACAAGCGCTCCGGAACCTGCACGATACTGCCAGCGCAGAGAGAGCTGCCCTTCGTTGTTCTTCATTGTCTTGTCATTTTATAGATATTCACCAGAACGTCCCTGGAACCTCCGATATATTTTCGCGGAAATGATGTTATTGAAAAATTATTTTCCGCAGCCAACTCAAGAAACTGCTCTGCAAGTCTTCGGCGTGGATCAGCAAGGTATGCCGCGCCACCTGGTTTCAGCAGTTTATCGATGGCAGTAACAATGGGCAGCAGGTTCACTCTTTCATAAAGCACATCAGCCGCCAGCAACAGGTCAAACTGTTCCCCGCACTGCACAAGCCGCCAGTCGAGGCGCTCACAAGCAAGATTCACCCTGTTTTTCAAGCTATTATACCGGACAAAACGAAGTGCTTCAAGCGAGTAATCAGTAGCCAGAACATTGGCACCTCTCGAGGCAGCAACAACCGAAACCATACCAACACCGGCACCTATTTCAATCACCCGCAGCCCCGGAAGCATCAGTTCATCGACAATAAAAGAGGAAAGCGTTATTGCTGAGGGCCATATTTCTGCCCAATAAGGCATCTGTTCATCCTTGATAAACTCTTCAGGCGATATTCTGTCGAGAAGTGCATAACTGTCGAGCACACTCAAAAATCTGAATGAGTCCCCTCCGAACGTATAGTGCGTTTCACTAAGCTCATACTCTGCCTTCAGCGTTTTATAAAGCAGCGGGAGTTCCAAACCATCCCCTTCCTGGAATACCTTCATAATTGCCAACTGGTTACTTCGATAAACTGACAATAAAAGTCAACTGAATTTACCGAAAAATCGTCATGGATTTCTATTTTGCATCGAAAAGAGCACTTTTAACCAGGTAAAATTTGAGACAACAACAATTCAACCCCGACACACGATGAAAAAAGAGATTTTAGAACTTTTCGACAATACCTACCCCGACAGAGACTACACCATTGAAATCGTTAATCCCGAGTTTACCTCCGTCTGCCCGATAACCGGACTTCCTGATTTTGGCACCATTATTATCCGCTATGTCCCTGATAAATCTTGCGTAGAGCTGAAATCGCTGAAATATTATTTTCTCGAGTTCCGTAACGCGGGCATCTTTTACGAAAATATAACAAACAGGATCCTTGATGATCTTGTCGGTCTCCTTCAGCCAAGATCGCTCTCTGTCATAACCGAATGGAAAGCAAGGGGCGGAATAACGGAAACGGTCACGGTCAACTACAGCGCAACCCGTTGAACAGCAAATAAAAAAGCCCCGGAGTACTCCTCTGAGGCTTTTTTAAACTTAAAAGAAGAGGAGGCTTGCTATCAGAGCTTCTCGTTCATATAGATCATGATATCCTTGGCTTCTTCGACCGTAATACCCGATCCTGGTGTCGCCTGCATACGATTAACAATCACATCGATTTTTCCGGTCTTCTTGTACTTGGTTCTAAACGCATCCATCGTCGAACCCTGGGTATGACAGACATTGCACTTGAGTTCAAAAAGTGCCTTGGCTGCATTATAGTCAAAACCGGCAGGTGCCAGGGGAACATTTGCTGATAAAACCGGCTTTTCGAGATAGGCTTTCAATTCATCGACAGAACGAATGTATTTTCCGTCCATCATAGTAGTGCGACCAGTGGTTGACATCAATATCCCTGAAGGCCTGAACCATAGAGAGGCAAACATGACGGCAATAATAGCGATAATACTGAGAGGAAAACTTAAAAACCATTTGGAACTGATTTTTGCCGACATTTTACCAAGACCCATAATAGTGAGGGAAGCAAAAAGAATCAGTGAAATCCACCCCGCAAAAGAACCTAAAGGGCCTGAAAATATGGAGATATTTTCGGCTGGAAGTTTGTATCCGGTTAACAATGACAACCCGAAAAACAATGCCCCCATTAAGACCGACCCGCCTGCCGCTAACGCGAGCAGCTTCCCATTTGATTTGTTGTCCATGACAGGTAATGAATTAGGTGTTAGTGGCTTGAACCCAAAAGATTATAAAGTAAGATAAGCATAAATAGTAAAGGCGACAAACAGAAAGCGTAAAAAAGCTTTTGTTTATAAAAACATATTTGGCCTAATCGCTGACAATCAAGAAAAAACATCATTTGTAACTCATGAAATTTTCGATACTGATATTATCTTTTTTCATGGAAGAGGCGGAAGCATCAGCCGGGGAGCGGGCCCGACTCACCATTTTATCAAGGCGCAGCCCTTTGGGTCGTTCACAGCAGGGATGTGCGTTACCGAGCAGGGAGAAACCATTGCACAGAAGTATACCAACCGCATCAGTGCTCTCAATAATCTTGAACTGCTGATGGAACTCTTTCTGACGGTCAACGCCATTTCGGGAGGATTGCGCACCACGGGATAAATGTAGCAATGGACGACAGAGTGTGTTATTTCAAGAGAGGTGAAAAAAGGAATTGTGACGTATTCAAAATATTTTCCTACCTTACGTATAAATACTGAAATCCTCTCACCACTTCTGCCATGCTTTCGACTCTGAACGCTGCTGCGCTGATTGGCATTGATGCCGTGAAGGTTACGGTTGAAGCCAATGTGGCTGGCGGGATACCCTCGTTTACCGTTGTGGGATTGCCGGATAATGCGGTCAGGGAGAGCCGGGAAAGAATTCTTACGGCAATCCGAAATTCGGGCTTTACCATTCCGCCAAAAAAAATTACGGTCAATCTGGCACCTGCCGACATCAAAAAGGTGGGAACGGCATTTGACCTCCCGGTGGCCATCGGTCTGCTTGGTTCGCTTGAGCTGATCGGCAATCGGTTCGAGGAGACACTTATTATGGGAGAGCTTGCGCTTGATGGCTTGCTCAGGAGAATCAACGGTGCGCTCCCTGTGGCCATCATGGCGGGCAAGGAGGGGATAAAACGGCTGATTGTGCCGATGGAAAATGCTGCGGAGGCGGCAGTGGCGGTCTCTGCGGCAAAATCTGCCATCGAGGTTTACGGTGTCGAAAGCCTGAACGAGACCGTTGCTCTTTTGAAGGGAGAGAGAGTCTTCACCCCGGTGAGCGTCAATATTGCAAAGCTTTTTGAGGGGGAACAAGAGTACCTTGTTGATTTCGCCGATATCAAGGGACAGGGAGCTGCCAAAAAAGCGCTTGAAATAGCAGCGGCCGGGGGACACAACGTCATCATGATCGGGCCGCCTGGCAGTGGCAAGACCATGCTGGCAAAGGGGTTGCCTGGCATTCTTCCCCCTCTCGGCTTCGAAGAGGCACTCGAAACCACAAAAATCTACTCGGTGGCCAGCCTGCTTGACAAAGAGCACCCTCTCATGGTGGTGCGCCCCTTCCGCAGCCCGCACCACACCACAAGCAATATTGCGCTGATTGGCGGCGGCTCCACGGCAAAACCGGGTGAGGTAAGCCTTGCCCATAACGGTATTCTTTTTCTGGACGAGCTGCCTGAATTCAGCCGCAATGCCCTTGAAGTGCTCCGCCAGCCCCTTGAGGAACGGGAGGTGACAGTGTCGCGGATCTCTGTTAGCACCAGGTATCCGGCAGGGTTCATGCTGATTGCCGCAATGAACCCGAGTCCTGCGGGAGCCCTGAAAGATTTGGACGGCAACCTGACTGCCCCGCCCCAGCAGATTCAGCGTTATCTTTCAAAAATTTCCGGCCCGCTGCTCGACCGCATTGATATTCACATCGACGTGCCTAAAGTTGAAAATTCCGATCTTTTTGCAGCATCAAGTGCTGAAAACTCACTGACTATTCGCCAACGGGTCATCGCTGCCCGGAATATCCAGCAGGATCGATTTGTCGCCACCACAACTCCAAAAATCTACACCAATGCCCAGATGAGCTCCCGCCAGATCAAATTGTACTGCCAGCTCGACAGGGAAAGTTCTCAAAAGCTGATGGATGCGATGAACCGCATGAACCTTTCAGCACGGGCGCATGACCGGATCCTCAAGGTGAGCCGCACCATCGCCGATCTTGATGGATGTGAGCGCATTGCCATGAAGCATCTCATCCAGGGCATTCAGTATCGCAATCTTGACCGTGATTTCTGGAGTTTCTGAAGTGAAACTTATCGCGGAAGATTCCTCCTGTCTGCCTATATTTCCCCTTATTTCAGATTTCGTACCTCCTTTAACCAAAACATCTCAAGGAGACTCTTCATGAACGAAAGGGGAAAATTCACTGCCTTGCTGCTGGCTGGCTCACTCTGCACCGCAGTGCCCGGCTTTGCTGCGGAAACGGTTGATGCACGCGTCAGTCGTCTTGAGCAGGAACTTGCTGAGTTAAAAACACAGGTTAACACCAAAAGCGCCGTCAATCCGGGACAGCCGGAAGCAACAAAAAAAGCCGAATTCCCTTCAGCCCCTTTTGTCTCAACCACCTCCGGCACCAAAATTCAGTTCTACGGCTTTACCCGATTCGATGCCTCCTATGACACCGGAAAACTCAATACCGGCAACATCGCACTGTGGGTTCGCCCCGAACATCTGAACAATCATGATGCCGAGTGGAACCTTACGGCGGGCGCCACGAGGCTTGGGCTGAATCTCGGCGGCCCTGATACCGAGACCATCAAGCTTACGGGTAACATCGAATTTGATTTTCTTGGTGGCGGCACTGAAAACAACATGAACCCAAGGCTACGGCACGGTTATCTCAAGGCATTCTGGCCAGCGGCTGATTTCAGCATTCTTGCAGGCCAAACCTGGGACGTGCACTCTTCACTCATTCCCTTCGTTGATGATCCTGGTCTTATGTGGACTTCCGGCAACATCGGTTCCCGCCATCCCCAGTTACGCCTGACCAAGGGGTTTTCAACCGGAACAAACGGCCGTGTTGAAGTGGCCGTTGCTGCAGCAAGAACAATCGGAGAGTCAAACAGTTGGACCGACACCTGGAATGTCGACACCGGAAAGGATGCCGCCATGCCGACTCTCCAGGGACGAGTTGCTTATTCAGCCCCCCTTCTGGTGAAAACCCAGCCTGCAACAATAGGAATCTCGGGCCATTACGGCCAGGAGGAGTGGGATACAGATAAAACGGGCACACATCAAACCTTTGATTCATGGTCATGCAATCTGGAACTGACCATGCCCATCTGCCAAAAAATGACTCTTGCTGGAGAATACTTTACCGGATCCAACCTTGATGACTACTTTGGTGGAGTGGCCCAGGGGGTGAACAGCATCTCAAAGGCAGACCTCAGAGAAATCCGGTCAAATGGTGGGTGGGCGGCACTCAAGTTCATCACGAACCCTTCGACCACCTTCAGTATCGGTGCAGGCATGGATAACCCGAACGATAACGACCTTACGACTATGGTCGATGTTCGCTCAAAAAACCAGACCATTTTTGCCAGTGTCATCAAGAAGATAACACCGGGTTTTATCCTTGGCTTGCAGATTTCAGATTGGCAAACCAAATACAAGAATGCTCCTGACAGTAATGCTTTCCGTGCTCAAACTTCACTGACCTACAAGTTTTAAGTTCCCATACTCATCTGCAACATAAAAAGATCTTGCCTGTCAAATTTTATCTCTCCCCCTACCATCGGGGAAGAGATAAAAAGTCAGTTGATAATAACCTCACAAGGCATCACCGCAAGGATATGAAGCTGCCCCGTGCTCATCAGCATCTCATAGAACGCCCCGATGGAAGAAAATTGCCGCCGGGGAACCATCTCATGCAGCAACTGTTTTTTGATGGCAAGTGCCACCCTCTCGGAGAAACTCGCATTATTTCCTTGCATAAGAGATTCAAACCAGCTTTTCTGCACCGGATAAAGCATGATTTTTGGCTTTTTGCTCATATCCATTTTGGCGAGAAGCTGTGCGGCAAGGATGGCATCAAAAAGTCCTCCGGTACGATCAACCAGGCCTGCCTTCAACGCACGGCTCCCGGTCCAGACCCTTCCTCCGGCAACAGAATCCACCTGCTCGACCGACATCCTCCTTGAGACTGCAACCTTGCCGATGAAATCATCATACACCTCGCCTGATGCAGCGACAAATTTATTATACGCCTCTCCTTCAAGCGGCTTGAAAGGGGTGTCGGCATCGGCATAGCGACCTCGCGTCACAACATCGCGACCCAGACCGATTTTTTCAGCAAGTCCGCTGATGTTTGGTTTAAGAGCATAAACCCCTATCGAACCGGTGATCGTAAGAGGCTCCGCAAAAATGGTTTTTCCTGCAAGAGCGGTCATGTAGCCACCAGATGCGGCAACACCTGACATAGAGACCACAAGAGGTTTTTTCACTGCTGCCGAGTCGAGCATCTGCAACATATCAGCCGACGCGAGAGCATCGCCACCGGGGCTGTCAATGCGCAAGACAAGCGCTTTGACTTTTTTGTTTTCCAGGGCGGCATCAAGAGAGTTTTTCAAGGTCTCGACATCAATGCCTTCACTCAACTCCCCGGCAGAACGGACAATGGTTCCTGACATGGTAATCACCGCAACAGCTTCATCAGTCGTTGACTTCTGCGGCCATGCAATTGCAGAACGATATTCAGAGGCGCTGACAAAAGCATCGTTATCACTGGCAAGCTCCTTTCCTGTTATTTTCCTGGTCAGGGTGCGCTGCAACTCCCAGAAAGAGGCAATCCCGTCAATCAGTCCGAGAGTTTTGGCTTTTTTGGCAGAGACCAGCGCCTCATTGTTGATAATCGCTTCAAAAGCTGTTCGGCTGATGTTCCGCCGCTTCGATACGTAAGTGAGGTAATCATCATAGACCTCATCAAGCAAGGCATTGATCTGCTCGAAGTACTCTTTGCTTGCGCCGGTTCTGACAAAGGGCTCAATGCCGCTCTTGTACTTTTTCCACTGTGCCGCCTGAACCTGAACACCTATTTTTCCAAGCGTGGTTGTATAAAAAAGCGACTCGGCCTTCAAACCATCAAGCAGGAGATAACCACCCCTTTCGACAAGAATGGAATCGCACGACGCTGCAAGGAGATAATCACTGTCTTCGCCGGAACGCAGAAACGCGGTGACTCTTTTTCCCCCTTTACGAACCTTTTCAACCGCTCGTCGTACTTCAGCTATCTTTGCCGGGGTTGTATGCATCCCTCCAATATCAAGCAGCAGCTCCCTGACACGGTCGTCAGTCGCTGCATGATTGAGCACAAAGAGCGCCTCCTGAAGAGAGAGCGGCCCCGTGGATGGCATAAAGGGCAGTGAGGCGCTTTCACTGCGAATTTCATCAAGCCCTCCGCCAAGAGGTAAAACCAGCACAAAACGGTCAGGAATGGAACGGGAAGAGCGAAGCCCCCAGAACAAACCGGCTATAAGCAAAAGCGGGATAATAGCAAGAGCAAGGCACCCGTTACGAAAACATCCACCTCTCTTGGTTGGTATATTCGAATTATTCATAAAGAAGACAACTTGCCTGGTGGCCATTATTATTGAGGTTCCGAAGTATTGGTTCCCTGTTCCGGCACTCAGCCGTTGCTACAGGACATCGGGGATGAAAACTGCAGCCGGAAGGGATATGCAGAGGTCCCGGTAAATCGCCGTTCAACAAAATCCGCTCTTTTTTACCACCGGGTTCGGGATTGGGAATCGCCGACAGAAGAGCGCGTGTATAGGGATGTTTCGGGTTGGCATAGAGTTCAGCAGAGTCTGCAATTTCAACAATTTTGCCAAGATACATGACAGCAACCCTGTCGGAAATGTATTCGACAACCGAAAGATCATGCGCAATAAAGAGATAGGTCAATCCCAGATCACGCTGAAGATCCTTGAGCAAATTGATAATCTGCGACTGAATTGAGACATCAAGCGCAGAAACCGGCTCATCACAGATAATAAATTTGGGATTGACCGCAATCGCCCGTGCAATGCCGATCCGCTGCCGTTGCCCTCCTGAAAACTCATGGGGATAACGGTTAAAATATTCCCTGTTCAACCCGACAACATCAAGCAGCTCCTCAATCCGCTTGCGGGCAACCTCTCCCCGGCCTGCGCCATGCATCAGCAAGACCTCTCCAAGCATCTGCCCGACAGTCAGACGCGGGTTCAGCGATCCAAAAGGATCCTGAAAAATCATCTGCATCTTTTTACGAAGAGAACGGAACTCACGATTGCCGATACCGGAAATCTCCCGCCCTTCAAAGACAATCTTTCCAGTCACAACAGGATGACCAAGACGAATCAAAGCTCGACCGAGAGTTGTTTTCCCGCAACCCGATTCACCAACAAGACCGAGCGTCTCTCCCCGATAAACATCGAAGGTGACTCCGTTAACCACTTGTATCGGAAGAGGTTTGCCCATAAATCCACTTTTTCTGCCGGGAAAATGAACCCGCAAATCGCTAACCGACAGTAACCGCCCTTGATCCTTCATCTCTCGCTGAATGCTGTTTATCGTATTTTTATTATTATAATACTAAAACTGTTGAATCTACATAATAAACCATTTGTTCAAGGAACTCTCCTTCCCTTGCATAACGAACCTTCACATACCGGTACACTGTACGTTGTAGCTACACCTCTTGGCAATCTCGAAGATATTACCCTGAGAGCAATAAAAACCCTGAAAGAATCAGGAGCGATCGCCTGTGAAGATACCAGACGCGCATCAATTCTGCTGAAGCATCTTGATATTATTGGAAAAAAACTTGTCAGTTACCACAACTACAACGAACCACAGGCGATCAGGCAGATTATTTCCCTGCTTGAAGAGGGTATTGATGTCTCACTCATCACCGATGCAGGGACTCCCGTTATCAGTGACCCCGGTTATGCACTTCTGCACGCCTTGCATGAACAGCGCCTGCAGGTTATTCCAATTCCCGGAGCATGTGCGCTGACAGCGGCACTATCGGTTTGCCCGCTTCCTGTCAACAATTTTTTTTTCGCAGGCTTTCTTCCGCACAAGAAAGGGCGAAAAAGCCGTCTTGAATATCTTGCCAGACTTCAGGCCTCTTTTGTTCTCTATGAGTCCCCTTTCAGGATCATGAAACTCCTTGACGAACTCAGTGCTCTCTTGCCTGATGCGCAGATCTTTATTGGACGAGAGATGACAAAAATATATGAGGAGTATCTTACCGGAACTCTTGACGAAATCCGCCAACAGCTTGTCGACGGTAAAACAAGAGGCGAGTTTGTCATTATTGTCCATCCATGCGGAAAAAAAACAATCAAATCAGAAAAGAACCATGCAGATCATCACTGACCCCGGTAAGATGCAGGCCATAGCTGAAAAAATGCGGCTCAACCGTCAGCTTGTCGGTGTCGTCATGACCATGGGCGCATTGCACGAAGGACATCTCAGTCTTGTAAAACTTGCCCGAAAAAGCGCAGGAATCGTCATTCTCACCATTTTTGTAAACCCCCGTCAGTTTGGACCAACTGAAGATCTCCACCGTTATCCAAGACCTTTCGAGCAGGACGTTGCGCTTGCCAAATCAGCAGATGTCGACTACCTTTTTGCCCCTGAAGCCGGAAGCATCTATCCCGAACGCTACCAGACCACTCTTGAATGCGGAGCCTTGGCAGAACGGTTTGAAGGAGAACAGAGGCCCGGCCATTTTAACGGTGTGGCCACGGTTGTTACCAAGCTGTTCAATATCACGAAACCACATACCGCGATTTTTGGCGAAAAGGATGCCCAGCAACTCGCTGTTATCCGACAGCTTGTCGTCGATCTCAATATGGATATCGCCATCGTGGCAGCGCCAATTGTCAGGGAAGAAAACGGGCTGGCGGTAAGTTCCAGAAATGTCTACCTCTCAAGCCAGGAACGCAGCGCTGCAGGCATTATTTACCACGGGATCTGCCATGCCGAAAAACGCATTGCCGCAAAGGAGCATAACCTTCAGGCCATTGCCGCAGAAATAAGCGGGATGATCAGCTCTGTACCCGGCTTTCGCCCGGCTTATGTCAGCTTTGTGGATGAAACAACGTTTGAACCGGCAGAAATTGCTGAAGCAGGCAAGGAGTACCGCTTGCTTCTTGCTGTCCATGTGGGGGGGGTCAGGCTTATTGATAATGGAAAGTTCCGCACGTGATGACAGGTTGAGAACAATGTACAGGAAGAGACTTTTTTATATTATATTGCAAAACGCATGTATTGCCTGAAAAAACGGGCAACATTTTTATCACTCTTTACAACACGATTTCCATGATTGTTAACAAAGCAATTGATCTTGGCCAGGGCAAGATAATCTCGATTGAGACCGGCAAAATGGCAAAACAGGCCGACGGCGCTGTAGTTGTCCGCCTTGGCGACACTATGGTGATTGCAACGGTTGTATCAAGCAAAAAGACTCCTCCACCCAATCAGGATTTTTTCCCGCTCCAGGTTGAATACCGCGAAAAATATTCGGCTGCCGGCAAGTTTCCCGGAGGCTTTTTCAAGCGCGAAAGCCGTCCGTCCGAAAAAGAGATCTTGTCATCACGACTGATCGACCGTGCACTCCGTCCGCTTTTTCCTGACGGCTACCTCTATGAAACCCAGATTATTGTTACCGTTATCTCTTCAGACCAGATCAACGATGCCGATGTTTTGGGCGGACTGGCTGCTTCAGCCGCCATCATGGTTTCTGACATTCCTTTCCGCAATCCTATGTCAGAGGTCAGAGTAGGCCGAATTAATGGTCTCTATATCATCAATCCTGACATCAATGAGTTGCGTGAGAGTGACATTGACATCTGTATTGGCGGCACCAATGATACGATATGTATGCTTGAAGGTGAGATGAAGGAGATTTCCGAAGCTGAAATGGTCGAGGCAATTCAGTTTGGCCATAAAGCCATACGCAAACTCTGTGCTCTCCAAAGCGAAATTGCTGTTGAAGTTGCAAAACCTCAGCGCCCCTTTTCGCCGACGGCAATACCAGCCGAACTCACTGAAGTTGTTCGCGCCCTCTGCGAAACACCTCTGAAGGAACTCGCCTATACCCCGCTCGCCAAGGAAGAACGGGCAGATCAAACAGCCCGTATCTACAATGAAATCATCGATTCAACCCTTGAACACTTCAAAGCTGCAATCAGCAGCGAGGATATTCAGGCCGACGCGTCGAAAGCGCTCTGCCTGAACCCGCATATCATAGAAGAGCAGATTCATGCCGTCGAAAAGAGAGTGATGCGCCACATGATTCTTGACGATGCAAAGCGACTTGACGGCAGAGCACTCGACCAGGTGCGCCCTATCACTATTGAACTTGGCATCATCCCGAGAGCCCACGGTTCTGCCCTCTTCACCAGAGGCGAAACCCAGGCGCTTGTCACCATTACGCTTGGCACAAAAAAAGATGCGCAATCGGTTGATACTCTGACCGACAGCGCCGACAAAACATTTTTCCTCCACTACAACTTCCCGCCGTTCAGCGTTGGTGAGTGCGGAAGGCTTGGCAGCATCGGACGCAGGGAGATTGGCCACGGTAATCTTGCTGAACGCTCCATCAAGATGGTAGCCCCTTCACAGGAGGAGTTCCCCTACACCATCCGCATCGTCTCTGATATTCTTGAATCGAACGGCTCCTCATCAATGGCTTCGGTCTGCGGTGGAACACTCGCCCTGATGGATGGTGGTGTGCCAATCAAAAAACCGGTTTCAGGTATCGCCATGGGACTCATCAAGGAGGGCGACTCTTATGCGGTGCTCTCCGATATTCTCGGGAACGAGGATCACCTTGGAGATATGGATTTCAAGGTATCCGGTACCAAAGAGGGTATTACCGCCTGCCAGATGGACATCAAGATTGACGGGCTTGACTATCATATTCTTGAAACCGCTCTTGAACAGGCACGCAGAGGACGGCTTCATATTCTCGGAGAGATGGAGAAAGCTATTTCCTCCACACGCCTGGAACTCGCAAATTTTGCTCCAAAACTGACCACCATCAAGGTGCCTGTTGACTGTATCGGCATGATTATCGGCAAGGGTGGAGAGACAATTCGCAGCATTACTGAAGAGACCGGTGCCGAGATCAATATTGCTGACGACGGAACCGTCACCATTGCCTGCTCAACCAGTGAGGGAACCAACGCTGCGCTGGCTACCATCAAAAGCCTTACCGCCAAACCTGAGGTCGGCACCATCTATATCGGCAAGGTGCGCGATATTCGTGATGAGCTTGGCGCTTTTGTGGAATTTCTTCCCAAAACTGACGGGCTTGTCCATATTTCCGAGATATCAAGCACGACAAGAGTGACGAAGGTGAGCGATCACCTGAAGATCGGCGAAAAGGTAAAAGTCAAGCTGGTGGATGTCCGCAAGGATCCTCGCACAGGCAAGACCAAGTTTGCGCTCTCCATCAAGGCTGTTGACCAGGAAAAACCCAAAGAGAGCCGCACAGAGAGTAACTGAACACATCAAGACTGAAAAAAGGCAGTACAGTCCGCGCTGTACTGCTTTTTTTGTTTTACCCGCTCAATGCCAAGCAATTCCGGCGACCAACAGGCCATCTGCCGCACCAACCACAAACACTTCCGCGATGCGTTCCTGCAACCATCTCTGAATGGTACCTTTGTAATAATGAGACATCTTTGTTGACATATCCCACCCTTTGAGCCGTTCACTGCAAATTGCCTGAACTGGCTGAACTGACATTGTATTGTTATTGCGAAACCGTATCATTACAAGTGGAGCCAAGGTCTCCCGTCACAGTATCATGAACCTCAACTTTAAGCACTGATGCTTTTCAGAGTCATGTCCGACATCCATAACGAGTTCTGTCGAGAAGAGAGCAGCGAGGACTGGCAGGTTCCAGAACTTGCCGAAGACAATGAATCCGTACTCATCCTTGCTGGAGATATCGGACTGCTGAGCAGAAAACAGACATGGTTCGGCTTTCTTTCGCAGTGCTCAAAGCAGTTCAGAGCTGTTTTCGTCATTGAGGGCAATCATGAATGGTATCACGGCAACATCGAGAAGCATTCCTGGCCGAACGCCATCGCCGAGCATGGATTTCACAACGTACATACCGCTCCGCTTATTTTGGAGGAGAAAAAAATCGCCATTATCGGTACAACGCTCTGGACAGACTTTTTTGGCGGCAACCCCATCGCCATGTTCGATGTCAGTCAGGGCCTCTATGACTATCGGCTGATAAAAGTCGGAGCCGATTATCACCGGTTACGGCCAGAGTACCTTCTCGCTCTTCATCACAAACAGAAAAAAAGGCTTTTTGAAGATGTCGATCACTATACGAAACTCGGATATAGCGTGATTGTGGTCACCCATCACCACCCATCAATGCAAGGAATCGCACCTTGTTACAGGAATGATCTCCTGAATGCAGCATACGTGTCAGACCTTGAAAAAGAGGTGCTCGCCCATAAAATAGACTACTGGATCTGTGGTCACTGCCATACCGCCATGGAGTATTCAATCGGCGAGACCAGAGTGATCTGCAATCCCAAAGGATATCCTCACGAATACGGCAACGGTTTCGATCCGCTCAAAACTCTTAACGTTCAGTGAGTTAACATTTGGAGATTGACCAAATGAGAGATGTAATACCTGCGGATTACTGATTGCTGAAATGTTTATGCCATACCTCCTCAATTCTTGACTTATTATTTACGACCAATTTTTGAAGATGTTGTAACTCTTTTGAGTAGAATCCTTTATTATAAGCAATGCTCTTGAAGAACCGCAGCAGATCATTGAAATGCTTGTTGGAATAGAGGGGCAAAACAGCTCCAGAAAAACCGTATATTCAGTGTCTTAAAATTGCTTATTTTCTTTCATCAATGGGCTGATTGGTGCAAACTTGAATCAAGCTTCGGATTGGCTTGGTATCTTGCATGAAGAAACCGGATGGCAACGGAACCGGGTTTTTGTTTTTCGCAAGTGCCTTGATGTTTTTATCGATAAAAACTAAATAAGCAGAATCTTATTGTTTTTTTCGTGGTCATATTTTTTTATTCCCCAGGAGGCGTAGATACAACCCACAACGTGAAAGCTAACGAACAACAGACCAATTCATGAACCACAACGGAAGTAATATAGAATCAAGGCTTTGGGCGGCGGCAGACGAACTTCGGGCAAACTCGAAGCTGAAATCTTCGGAATACTCGGTTCCGGTGCTTGGGCTGGTCTTTTTGCGATTTGCCGACCACAAGTTCCAGGTGGCAGCCAGAGACCTTGAGGGAACGGGCGGTGGCCGCCGCAGCATCGGCGCTGCGGACTACCAGGCTCAAGGTGTGCTCTATCTGCCGGTAGAGGCTCGTTTTTCGGCGCTGATACAACTGCCTGAAGGGGTCAACATTGGTGCGGCAATCAACGAGGCCATGCGGGCCATCGAGGCGGAGAACCCGGATCTCAAGGATGTTTTGCCCAAAACGTACAACCGTTTCGACAACTCCCTGCTCAAGGAGCTGCTCAAAACCATGAACTCGGTGCCAATGGACATTGAGGGGGATGCTTTTGGCAAGATTTATGAATACTTTCTTGGGCACTTTGCCATGAGCGAGGGGCAGAAAGGTGGTGAGTTCTTTACTCCAACCGCCATTGTTCAACTCATTGTCAGCATCATCGAACCATTTCACGGGCGTATTTTTGATCCGGCCTGCGGCTCTTGCGGCATGTTTGTGCAGAGCGCCCGCTTTGTTGGTGAACACAAGATGAACCCTGATGCTGAGCTGAGTGTTTACGGGCAGGAGAAGGTTTCGGAGACGGTGCGTCTTGGCAAGATGAATCTGGCGGTGCATGGGCTTGGTGGCGATATTCGTCAGGGGAATGCCTACTACGAGGATCTGCACAGCTCTATCGGCAAGTTTGACTTCGTCATGGCCAATCCCCCCTTCAACGTTGACCGAATCGACAAGGAGCGGCTGAAGGACGACAAGCGCTTTCCTTTTGCTCTGCCACGTACCGATAACGGCAACTACCTCTGGATTCAGCTCTTTTACAGCGCTCTCAACGAAACTGGCCGGGCAGGGTTTGTGATGGCCAACTCGGCATCTGATGCCCGTGGTTCTGAAATGGATATCCGCCGTGACCTCATTGAGGCGAGTGCTGTGGATGTGATGGTTGCCGTCGGCTCCAACTTCTTCTATACGGTGACGCTCCCCTGCACCCTCTGGTTTTTCGACAAAGGCAAACGCAAGGGGTTCCGTGCCAATACCGTGCTCTTCATTGACGCCCGCCACCTCTACCGCCAGATTGACCGCGCCCACCGCGACTGGACAGCGGCACAAATTGAGTTTTTGGCCAATATTGTCCGCCTCTACCATGGCGAAGCGGTCGAGAACCTGCACGACAGTGCTGAATTGGTTGCAGAGCACTTCCCTGATGGCCATTATACCGACATCGCTGGTTTGTGCAAAGTGGCGACGAAAGATGATATCGAAGCACAGGGTTGGAGCCTCAACCCAGGACGTTATGTTGGTGTTACCGCCAGAGTTGAAGAAGAGTTCGACTTCAGGGAGCGGCTTGAAGAGCTGAACGAGGAGCTCGAAACCCTCAACATTGAGGCGCGGGAGCTGGAAGAGCGGATTGCGGAGAATGTCGTCAAGCTGCTGGAGGTGGAGTGATGATGAGCATCTTCAATGGATGGGAGAAAAGGAAGTGGGGAGACCTCGCAACTCTTGAGTATGGAAAAGGACTTCGTGATTACAGGAATTCAGATGGCCAATATCCCGTATTCGGTACCAACGGTCAAATAGGATGGCACCACGAATGCCTGTGTCCATTTGCTGGTGTGATTATAGGGAGAAAAGGCGCCTACCGTGGAATACATTATTCCAATAGCCCTTTCTTTGCTATAGATACAGCTTTCTACTTGAAACCAATTATTTATGGCTCTTTTTGTGTGAAATGGGCATACTATCAATTATTAGACTTCGATATTAACAAGATGGATAGTGGATCGGCTATTCCTTCAACAAGCCGCAATGCTTTCTATGCAATTGAATTGCTATTCCCTCCACTTTCCACCCAGCGAAAAATTGCAGCTATCCTCTCAGCCTACGATGACCTGATTGAGAACAACCTGCGGCGTATCAAGATTCTGGAAGAGATGGCACAGAACCTCTACCGCGAGTGGTTCGTCAAGTTCCGCTTTCCCGGCCATGAGCAGGCCCGCTTTATCGATTCACCTTTGGGCAGGATACCGAAAGGCTGGGAGGTTACAACTGTCGAGAAAACATTTATCATTTTGGGCGGAGGCACACCATCAAAAGTGGTGTCAGAATATTGGAATGAGGGAACCGTCAACTGGTATACACCGACCGACCTCACCGCTTCGTCTTCTATGTTTATGGAAGAATCTGGTAAAAAAATCAGTGAACTTGGTCTCAGAATGAGTTCAGCTCGTTTATTTCCGTCGTTTTCAGTTATGATGACCAGCAGAGCCACACTTGGAGTAATTTCTATTAATACAACCGAGGCGTGTACAAACCAGGGCTTTATAACCTGTATTCCAAATGAACGATTCCCGCTCTACACACTCTTTTTCTGGCTCAAGGAAAATGTTGAATATTTTATCAGCCTTGGAACAGGCGCAACATTCAAGGAAATCACCAAAGGTATCTTTAAAACAATAGAGCTGATTGTTCCTGAACAGTTAATAATTTCTCAATTTGAAGAAGTTATTCAGCCGTTTACTCTTCAAATTCTGAATTTGCAAAGAAAAAACAAATCTCTCCGCCGCACCCGCGACATGCTGCTGCCCAAGCTCATCTCCGGCGAGGTGGATGTTTCAGAACTTGATATTACCATTCCAGAGGAGGTCGCGGCATGAAGATTGAAGAGTTGCTCAGCCGACACGAAGGCAAAACCCTTGAGTTCAAGCAGGATCTCTCGTCGCCGAAGAACATTCTCAAAACAGTGACCGCCTTTGCCAATACGGCAGGGGGGATAGTACTGATCGGGATTGAGGATGGCAGCAAAGCGGTGCTGGGGGTTGAGAACCCTCTGGACGAAGAGGAGAGATTGTGCAGTCTGATCGCCGATTCGATTGAACCGCGACTCGCACCAAATGTAGAGCTGGTCAACTGGAAAGGGCGTTCGTTGCTCTTGGTGGAGGTCTATCCCAGCGCATTGCGTCCCCACTGGCTGAAATCACAGGGTATCACAAACGGTGTGTTGGTGAGGGTGGGTTCTACAAATCGGCAGGCTGATGGGCCATTGACCGCAGAGATGCGACGTTCTGCCCTGAACCTGTCGTATGATGAAGAAGCTATGCCGGACATCAACCCGGAAGCACTGGACTTCCGGGTTGCTTCCGGGTTGTTTGCCGGGTTCCGTGATTGGGACAACAGTATGGCGGAGAATTTGCATTTGGTGACCAAAAACCAGGGGCGTTTGGTTCCGACAGTTGGTGGGATTCTTCTCTTCGGTACTCAACGAGAGCGCTATTTTCCTGATGCATGGATTCAGTGTGGTCGCTTTCAGGGCACCAATAAAGCCAAAATACTTGATCAGCAGGATATCGATGATCATTTGCCGCTGGCGTTGGAAACTGCACTTGACTTCATCAAGAAACATGCGTTACGGGGTGCGGTGTTCGGTGAATTACGAAGAAAGGATGTCTGGGATGTGCCTCTGGAAGCCGTGCGCGAAGCTTTGACGAATGCCATTGTTCATGCTGATTATTCGCAGACTGGTGCTCCTCTTCGGGTATCAATTTTTGATGACAGGATAGAGATTGAAAACTCTGGATTGCTTGCGGGCGGAATGACCATCGGCGATATTCGTGATGGCGTGTCGAAACTGCGAAACAGAGTCATCGGCAGGGTGTTCAAGGAGCTTAAGCTGATCGAACAATGGGGTAGCGGATTTCAGCGAATGTCGGCTTCGTGCAGAGCTGTAGATTTACCGGAGCCAAGGATGGAGGAAATAGCTTTCCGGTTTCGCGTCACCTTCAGCTTGAATAAAGTTTCAAGCCAAAGACGGGCGGATAATATTGAACAGAAAATTATGGAATTGATTAGTGCTTGTGAGGAGAATGGTGGCGCATCAACCCAATATTTAAGTCAAACTGTAGGTATCAGTACCCGGGCTATACGTGATCGGCTGGCACGAATGGTTGAGGCAGGCCGGATAGTCGCCATCGGAAAAAGTGCTTACGACCCCCAGAAACGCTATTTGCCAGCAAAGGAGTCCCAACCATGACACCACCTCCCGGCGGATACAGTGAAGATGCTCTTGTTGAGCAGCCAGCCATAGCCTTGCTCTCGACCCTCGGCTGGGAGAGCTTCAACGCCTACCGGGAGTTCGACCACGGTGTCAGCCCACTTGGCCGGGAGACCAAAGCGGAAGTGGTGCTTAAAACCCGCTTGCGCCTTGCACTGTTGCGGCTCAACCCCGATGTGGCTGTTGAGTCGATCCATCAAGCCATCGAGGAGCTTGCCCGCGACCGGTCGCGCATGAGTGCAGTTGCAGCCAATCGCGAAATCTACCTTCTGCTCAAAAGTGGCGTCCGGGTTTCAGTAGTTGATCCTGATGGTGATGGTGAATCGGTGGAGGTGGTTCGGGTGGTTGATTGGGAGAACAGCGCCAATAATGACTTTCTGCTCTGTTCGCAGTTCTGGGTAACGGGTGAAATGCACACGCGCCGTGCTGATCTGGTTGGCTTTGTGAATGGGTTGCCCTTGCTCTTTGTTGAGCTGAAAGCCACCCATCGACGGCTTGAAGCGGCCTGGAAGGATAACCTGCGTGACTACAAGGATACCGTGCCGCAGCTTTTCTGGGCCAACGCCTTCATCATCCTCTCCAATGGCAGCCAGAGCCGCTTGGGAACCTTGTCTGCCGGGTGGGAGCACTTTGCTGACTGGAAAAAGATTGGCAGCGAAAGTGAGGCCGGGCGGGTTTCGCTGGAGACGATGCTGTGCGGAGTCTGTGATCCGGCACGCTTTCTTGACCTGGTTGAAAACTTCACCCTCTTTCAGGAGGTCTCCGGCGGATTGATCAAGCTGACGGCAAAGAATCACCAGTACCTCGGTGTCAATAACGCTCTGGAAGCTCTTGCCGATATTCGCCAGAGGGAGGGCAAGCTTGGTGTCTTCTGGCACACACAAGGAAGTGGCAAAAGTATCTCGATGATGTTCTTTGCCCAGAAGGTACTGCGCAAGGTGCCGGGGAACTGGACGTTTGTTGTTGTTACTGACCGGCAGGAGCTGGACGGCCAGATTTACACGCACTTTGCCTCAGCCGGTGTGGTAACAGAAAATGGCGCCCAGGCGGAGAACAGCAAGCATCTGCGGCAGTTGCTGACGGAGGATCATCGTTATGTGTTCACCCTGATTCACAAGTTCCGAACAGAGAATGGAGAGGCTCACCCCATGCTCTCCGACCGCAGGGACATCATTGTCATTACCGACGAAGCCCACCGTAGCCAGTACGATACTCTGGCCATGAATATGCGCACCGCTCTCCCGAACGCCTCTTTCCTGGCCTTTACCGGAACGCCGCTGATTATCGGGGAGGAGAAGACCCGTCAGGTTTTTGGTGAGTACATCAGCGTTTATGACTTTCAGCAGTCGGTGGCCGATGGCGCAACCGTCCCCCTCTACTATGAAAACCGTATCCCTGAGCTGCAACTGCTCAATGATAACCTCAACGAAGATATGGAACGCCTGCTCGAAGCCGCAGAGCTCGACGAAGCGCAGGAGAAGAAGCTTGAGCGGGAGTTTGCCCGTGAGTACCATCTGATTACCCGCGACGACCGGCTGGAGAGGGTGGCAAAAGATCTTGTGGAACATTTCACCGGGCGCGGCTTTCAGGGCAAGGGCATGATGATCTGCATCGACAAGGCAACAGCCATCAAGATGTATGACAAGGTCAAGAAGCATTGGACGGCGAAGATTGCGGCATTGCAGGCTCAATTGATACCGGGTACCGATGCAGAGAGGCGGGAAATCAAAGATCGTATTGCTCGGATGCAAGAGACTGATATGGCGGTGGTGGTCTCTCAGGGGCAGAATGAGATTGCCGATATGAACGAGAAGGGGCTCGACATTCGACCGCACCGTAAACGAATGGTGGAGGAGGATCTTGAAAAGAAATTCAAGGATCCTGTTGACCCGTTCCGGCTGGTTTTTGTCTGCGCTATGTGGATGACCGGCTTTGATGTTCCGAGCTGTTCGACACTCTACCTCGACAAGCCGATGCGCAACCATACCCTGATGCAGACTATTGCACGTGCCAACAGGGTTTTTCTTGACAAGGTGAGTGGCCTGATTGTGGACTATGCCGGTGTGTTCCGTAATCTGGAGAGAGCGCTTGCCATTTATGGTGTGGGTGGCGGCGGCGGCAAGAAGCCGGTTGAAGACAAATCCGCACTGGTTGCAGCATTGCAACAAGCTTTGGTAGAGACCAAAAGCTTGTGCACACAACAGGGCGTGAACCTTGCCTCGATCCAGAATGCTGAAGGGTTTTCGCGTGTCGAACTGCTTGACAATGCCGTTGAGGCACTGATTATCTCAGAAGAGGTCAAACGACGCTATCTTGACCTGGCCAATACCGTCCAGCGGCTTTACAAGGCAGTATTGCCCGACCTGCGGGCTCATGAGTTTGCTGCTGAAGTATCGCCCATCAAGGTCATTGCTGATAAAATCCGTGCACTGGTTCCCTCTGCCGATATTTCACAGGTGATGGAGCAGGTGGAAGTGCTTCTCGACCAGTCGATTGCAACAGAAGGCTATGTTATCCGCGAGGTGAGCGATTCTGATAACGACGACCACTTGATTGACCTCAGCGCCATTGATTTTGAAAAACTGGCAGAAAAGTTCAAAACCAGCCGAAAGCGAACGCTCAACGAAAAACTCAAGGGAAGTGTAGGACAAAAGCTGATGGCAATGGTACGACTCAATCGGACTCGTATGGATTATCTTGAACGGTTCCAGCACATGATTGCGGCCTACAATGCCGGAAGCCTCAACCCCGAAGAGTTTTTCCGCCAATTGGTCACTTTTGCCCAAAGCCTGAATGAAGAAGAGAAACGGGGAGTAAGTGAACAGTTAACCGAAGAAGAGCTGGCACTTTTTGACCTGTTGATGAAACCACCGATTGAGATGAGTGCTTCTGATCGGGAGAAGGTAAAGGCTACGGCAAAAGAGTTGCTGGCGACACTCAAGAACAACAAATTGGTGCTTGATTGGCGGAAACGGCAACAGGCCCGTGCCGCAGTCAGGGTGGCCATTGACAAACTGCTGGATGACCACCTGCCAAGAGCATACACGCCGGAACTCTTCAGGCAGAAATCAACAGCGGTGTTTCAGCATGTCTATGATGCCTATTATGGTTCTGGACGTAGCGTGTATGTGGCGGCGTGAGCTACAAATGAAATCACAACAAAGTGGGAAGTGTCATTTTATTGTTAGCGTACGATTTTTTCCCTTTTCTGAAGCGCCCACTTTTGCAAGAGAAGCTGATCAACTTGCCAGCCTTGTTCTTTCCATGTTTTGATGACACGATTCAGGTGCGTAGTGCTCCAGAGCGCGATTATTTTTTACGGTTTGTGAGTAGTTTCTTGGTAAACTGCTAAAACGGTACAGGAAAGATGACGATGACCGCCACGAGGGTGACACCGCAAGCCTAAAAAACTGTTGGGGAACTGCGCCGCAGCCTGCCTCCGGCGGAGGTTAATTGGTCAAAAGAATTCATTTTATCCAGTTGTTAATGACAATCCCCCAATTATGGGGGGGTTGTAAAAAGTTAAACTGTTATAACTTTTTAAGGAAAAAAATCATATCTTAATGCCCAGGTAGGACATTAAAGTGTGAGCCAAATGCAACAGGCTTGCTTTAAGTACAAACCTGTTGCTGGTAGTTAAGGCTTCTTAAGTTTGTAATCAAAGTACCATTGTATTGATCGAATTGCTTCGCTTGCAATGGCAATTATCACAGCAACTTTTTGGTAAACGTCCATCAGTATCTCCTACGGTTGGGTTGTTTATATTTGTAGAAATAGCCGTTCGCGCGGCCATTTCTATTACGCCCCTTATTATAAGAAAAAAAAATTAAGTTGGGTATAGCTCTTGTCTGGGTGGAGGAGTTCCCCCCTTGCCAAGCTTGGGGTGTATTCCACCGACCGTAACGGGATGGACATTAAAAAGCCGGGTTGCATCTGCTGCTGTTTTCTTTCCAGACTGTACCAAATGGATTGTCTCTTTGGTTTCGCCTTAGAATTCGGATGACAAAGAACGTCAAGAGATTAAAAATCACTTACAAAAGATATTAATATAATGCGTTAGGTGTTACAGGGATTCTGCCGAAACTAAAGTTCAACCCCTCCTTGCGAACCCGGCCTGTTGTGGTACTCTCAAACAATGACGGCTGCATTATAGCGCGGTCGAATGAAGCAAAGGCTCTTGGTATTCAGATGGGGACTCCGGTGTTCAAGTGCAGGGATTTACTGCGTAGGCACAAGGTCGCGGTCTTTTCGTCGAACTATCCGTTGTATGGTGATATGTCTTCAAGGGTGATGATGACACTGGCCGCCCTCGTTCCTGAGATTGAACTTTATTCCATTGATGAGGCATTTCTGGATATGAGCAGTTTCGGGCGTTATGACCTGACTGAGTATACACACCTTATCAGGCGCACTGTACGGCAGCATACAGGGATTCCTGTTTGTGTCGGTCTGGCACCTACCAAGACTCTGGCCAAGGTTGCCAATCGTCTTGCCAAGAAGCATCATGAGTATCAAGATGTTTGTATGCTGAGTGGTCAGGAGTCCATTCGATCAGCCCTTGTCCTGACGAAAGTTGAGGATGTTTGGGGCATCGGTCGGCAGTTGAGTAAGCTGCTTCATGCTCAAAAGATTGAAACCGCAGCCAATCTTGCTGATGCTCCTGTTCCCTGGGTACGAAAGCACCTGCACATCACAGGTTCAAGGGTGCAGGCATAGCTGAATGGGCAATCTTGTCTTCCAATGGAACTGGTGAGGCCAGCAAAGCAAAGTATCTGTACGTCACGATCCTTTGGCAAGAGTGTTACAACCTGGGAGGAGCTGCATCGAGCTGTTGCCACATTTACAGGTAAGTGTGCCATCAAGCTTCGCAAGGAGGGCGCTGCTGCATCTCTTTTGACCTTATTCATCGGTACAAGCCCATTTGAGGCAAAGGAAACTCAATACTGGGGAACAAAAACCGCATCCCTACTACCCTATCCGACACAGGATTCGATAGCGCTTCAGAGGGCAGCTCAATTGCTCCTTGAGTCAGTCTTCAGAAGTGGTTATGCTTACAAAAAAGCAGGGGTAATCGTAAGTGACCTCATGCCCGTACAATCTTCAGGACGAACACTATCACTCTTTCCTGAAGATCAGCCAGCCCCAAATGAGCGAGACAAGAAGCTGATGCTGGTCATGGATGGCATTAACCCGAAGTTCCTTGACCAAAAACCCTATAACCTATTGATTTCCAATAAAT
>JBMOIS010000040.1:0-23379 GCA_049317185.1 Chlorobium sp.
TTTACATTATAAACTTTTAGATGGCATTGAATTTTTCAACAACCGGACAGTAGTGCTTTGATATATATAAAAATAGTTGCCATTTATTCAACATTTATTCAGACGAAAACCAGATTGGTTCGTCCGAAAACTTAATAAATGCGGTGTATCTTGAGTATCGTAATCAAGAAAAATTTATCAACAGACTATCAGAAGCATCGGAGGTAACAATTGTAGGTATATCTCATGAACAGACCTGTAATATTATTTCTAAAGCATTAGCAAAAAGAGAAGATAAATTATGGGATAAACTCACAATAATATTCCCTTCGCTTGAATATGTAAACAGGGTTTGTGATCATAGGGATGATGTATCAAGAAAAGACGCGTATAATAATTCAAAAAAAGAATTATCAACGTATTTAATGGGTAGCTTTTATAACGAAAGAAATCAATGGGCAATATTGGAATATGAAAGCAATTTACCTTTTACTGGCACAAAACTTATATTTGAAAATGAAAATGGGAATAAAGATAAGCAATTAAGAATAGCACCAATCCTGGTGGGAGAAAGTTCCAAAAACACACATTACATTGAAATATGGGAAGGAATGAAGGCATTTAATGAAGTTGATAGCACTTTTGAAATAATGCGCAATAACTCTCGGATGCTGATAGAATGGAATCCTTATCTATACAAAAATCAAAATAACGATTATATATTTAGGGGATTAATTCCAAGAAAAGATTTTAAATCGTTACACCAAATATATGTTCCAATTGTATTAATCATATTGTATGAAGAAAATTTTGGAACGGTCAATTTAGTTCTTCAAAAAAGGGATAAATTCAACTCACGGAGTAAATTTGATAAATATTGCAACATTAGTGGAATAGTGATTGATTTAGATATTTTTCAAAGCCTTGGGATAAATCCTTCTTCAGATTATAAATCAAAACGAACAATTCTTCCTAATCAGTCCGTTGAAAGTGACTTAAGTAGGCTGTTCTTAACTGAAACTGGCATCGAAAATGACATCAGTTTAAGCAATTTAATTAATAATGAACAATATTGGAAAACAGCCGCTGTAAGGGAACTTGAAGAGGAACTAAATCTCAAGGTAGAAACTAACCAGTTAGAACCTCGTGGAGTCGGGTTGTTAGAATTACCGGTAGGTAATCCGGTAGAGTATTATGAATTATTCAAAATATTTAGCATTAAATTAGGTGCTGGTGGTGTTATGTCCAAAAGTGATATTGAGGCTATTAGGCCTAAAGTCAATCTTCACCTGTTTAACCTTTCGAAACTGGATTCTGAATTTAAGAATGGAAATCTGGCTCCATTACTGAATTCAAGATATAATGATGTTTTCATACGAATATTCGCCAACGAATTAAAAATTCGAAAATGATAACTTTTATACCGGGTTTGGAAATACCTAATTTCATGATAGATCAGGATTTGCTTATTAAAGGCAAAAGGCCAATGTTGAAATATTCTTTTTCAATAAAAGAGATTTATTCTGAAACACCATCATTGCCTGCACTTGAAACATATAATAAACTTGTAATTATTTTCGAGAAAATCGATATAATATTTGCAGGGTCAAAGAACAAAAATTCATATAGTAAATTCCCTCCAGCAAAGAAAGATGAAGACGCTAAAGGGTTAATTGATATAATCTTTAACCCATTTATTAGTGATTTCGAAAATAATTTATCTGTTAAAAGAGGATTCTCTATTTATGAGGTAAGTAATCTTTCTCCATACCCATTAGAATTAGCTTCGCCAGAAAAGATAAATCACACCTTAATCTGGGCCGATACAAATATCAAAATTATTATTGAGAATTTTACAATGCCTCTAAAATTCAATGAGCAGGTAATTAAATATTTAGTGTATTCTGCCTTTGAAATTTATTGTTATTTATTAAAACACGATAATTATTTCTTGGCAAAAAATATCAATTTTAATTATTCAATTTTTTTTCAGGATAGAATCATAGAATTGGTGCTTGGTAAGCAAATATATAATTTCAATAAAATAATAAACAATGGTAAAACCTCTAATGAAATAGCTTTAAATTTTATAAAGGGATTTGAAAATCTTACTTTTCAGCAATTGTTTTTTTATAGCGTGTTTATTGGTGTGATATGGACTGGTTCAGAAGAAAAACAAAAATCGTTCAAAAATCATAAAGATAATGAGCTTGGGAATATTGAAAATGAATTGTTTAAATACAATAAATCATGGGGTATTAATCATTGTGATATTTTTGTTAAAGATATTGTAAACTCTGTTCATAATATTAAAATAATTATAATCCTTGACGATAATGGAGAATCAATTATTGACATTGCAATATTTCAAAAACTGCTAATCGAAAACCCATTGATTAATATCTCTTTTGTTATCAATGAAACCCCGGTAAGTAATAATATATCATTACAAGTTTTTTTATCAGCAATCAGTGACAATTATTTTGCAGAGTTCAGGAAATATTTAGCTATTGGGAGAATAAAGATTATTTTGGAAAATCAACCGTTCAGATCGTTTGAATTGAAGTATTTGAGTCCTGATTTTTTTACTGAACTCAACGATGCAGATTTAGTTTATATTAAGGGCGTTAATTTTTTTGAAACATTACAGATAACTAATAAAGATAGATACTACGGATTTACTGTTTATGGAATGACAAGTTGTATGTTAACGGGTTTTGATGAAGGGAACGGTATTTTTGTAAAATTAAATAAAGAACAATCAGGTTTCATTTACAATACATTTGATAATGTAAAAACCTTAAAGAATATTATCAAATCAACATAGAGAAAATCATGTCGAAAGCATTGCTAGTTATTGATATGCAGCAAGATATTTGTTATGACGATAAAAGAAAAGACAAAGTATTTGCAGCTTTACCACAAATAAATAATGCCATTAATGAATTTTTAGTGAATGGATATAAAGTTATATATACATGTTTTTCTTTGCCCTTTAATGATGAACAATTTATTCGTTTCGGTGATAAATACTGTGTAGAAGGCACAAAAGGAGCGGAAATTATTACAGAATTATTGCCACTAAAAGGTGAAGTTATAGTTAAAAAAAAACACAGTGCATTTTTTGAAACAGAACTAGATGAAATTCTCAAAAAAAATAAAATTGAAGAACTGTACCTCGCAGGGTTACAAACACAAATTTGTATTATGACTACCGCTGCTGACGCAAGTTTTAGAGGGTATAGGCCTATAGTCATAAAAGAATGTGTAATATCTACAAGAGATAAACGGAAAACTGAAGCATTAAATTGGGTTAAAAAATATGTTGGCGAAGTTTATTCGTTAAGTGAAGTCATAAAAAAATTAAAAAATGAATCCATCTAAGTTTGTCACGTTAGATTATGGTGAAGGAGGATTAAAAACACAAGAATTTATCTATCAAGAAATCCTAAAACGCTTTAATAACCCTATTTTAGCTCAACTTGACGATGGTAGCGTTATTGATGTCAATTGTAAAAAGTTGGTAATTACGACCGATTCATTTATAGTTGATCCTCCCATATTTACAGGAGGCAATATTGGGAAATTGGCTGTTACTGGTTCAGTCAATGACTTAGTAGCTTGCGGTGCAAAACCTATTTATTTGACTTTAAGTTTAATAATTCCAGAAGGGTTTTCTTTGCTTAATCTTGAAATTATTCTGGACTCTTTACTCGAAGCAGCTACATTAAGCAATACTATTATTGTTTGCGGGGACACTAAGGTTATCCCTCAAAAAGACTCTTCCGTATTATGCATTAATACTACGGGTATTGGAGAACCGGTTAATGAAAAAAATTATTCAACTCATAATGCAAAACCGGGAGATAAGATTATTGTCACAGGTGAAGTTGGAAATCATTCATTAGCAATTCTTTCTTTAAGAGAAGGTTTGGGGTATGAAAATAAGATATTTTCTGATTGTTGCAGTTTAGATGATCTTATTTTGCCAATGTTAAACAAATTTAATAAAATTAATTGTCTTCGTGATCCTACACGTGGTGGCTTACTCGGTGTTTTGTTTGATATTGTTGAGAATTCGAAAATTAATGCGATAATATATTTTGATAAAATTCCTATCCAGTATGAAGTAGCCTTTTGTTGTGAGATGCTTGGATTAGATCCTTTATCATTGGTTAATGAAGGCAAAATGGTTATTGTTGTTGATAAAGAGCAGGCTGAGGATGTCATAACCGAGCTTAGAAAAAACAAAAAAGGTGAAAAAGCGGCGATAATTGGTGAAATTCAAAACACTGTAATTAATAACTTTCCGCACTTAATACTACAAAAAGAGAAGAAAAAATTGCTTATTAATAGACCAATAGGAAGGACTATTCCAAGATTATGTTAAGGGCACCTCTATTTATTCATTAAGACTATATCTGTTAATAATTAAATGTTTTATACTTTATCAACAAGCAAGAAAATGGTATATTGAGGTCGATCAAATCCATTTATAGCTTGCTGCATGAAAAATATCAATCCTTTAGGCTTTTTTGACGAACACTTGCTGCTTGAGAAGCTCTCGAAACTCAAGGATCCGTTGGTCAAACTGGAATCACATATTGATTGGAATATTTTTAAGCAGATTCTTGACGAAACTGTGAACAAACCAAAAATCAGTAATGCTGGTAGTCCACGGTTTAATCATATCATGATGTTCAAGATTCTTATCTTGCAGAGCCTTTACAACCTCTCTGATTCGCCCTTCAACACTCTCTCATAAGATATCTTTTTTGACTTCAATCTGACCCTGCTCATCAAACATGTGATGCCATTTGCCGTCATGCTTTTGTTCAAGCTCCCGGTAATCTGCTTTATTATAAAAAAACGTCGGGCCGCCTGCTGCGACCGTTTCTGTTGTCGCTGGTTCCCGCCAAATTGTGGCACACGGCACATCGATACACGCTTTGCACTACTCGGTGTCCGAGAGTGCTGCATCCCCTGACTGGTCGCTGAGTAGGCCGAAGGCCGTATTGAAGCGCGCTCAAAAGCAAAGCCGGAATGAGCAGCCAACTGACTACGGGACGAACACCAGGCGGAAGCCAACACCGCTGCCCCTGTCGCCGGGGGCGTAGCTGCGGCGATACGTCGACCGACAGCGCCCGGCAAGCCCGCCCCAGCCCCCGCCGCGAAGCACGCGGCCCGAACCAGTTTCAGGCCCAAGAAGGTTGGCAAAAGAACCGCTATTTCCATACCAGTCGCTGCACAAATCCCAGACATTACCCGCCATATCATACAAACCTTCGGGTGTGGCACCTTCGGGATAACTTCCGACAGGTGTTGTGGTGCCTATATTACTTTCGTCGTAGTTAAGCAGAGCCGGATCCGCCTCCCCCTTCTCTTCCGGCCAAGGATATTCCCGCACTCTCTCACCACTTGTTCCCTGTTTCCCGCCAGCGGCCCACTCCCACTCAAACTCATTCAAAAGACGATACTCTCTTGTCCTCCCTTCAACCATTGAAAGCCACAGGCAGTATGCGCGGGCGGCATACCAGGTAACACCGACAACCGGCTGTTGCTCTCCGCCGAATTTGCGATCTTCATCATACTTTGAACGAAGAAGAGCTGCAAGGTCGTTCTTGCCTTCCCCGAGATAGTTACCAAATCCCGGCCCCCAAATATTCTCCTCTACAATCCTTTTCAGCTCTGCTGTGAATTGACTTTTCACTGGAGTTGACTGCATCGAAGCAATGAAAGTGCGGTAGAGCTTGTTGGTAACAGGATATTTGGCAACGTAAAGGTCTTCAGTGTGCTCCACCTTTTCTGTCACCGAGTAGAGGTAACTCCCGCCCGGAATAAGGATATATTCGGCATTCTCCTCATTCGGGTTACGGTATGATTTGGTGTTGCTACTCCCCGACTCTTCAGGTTCAGCAACAAGCGCGAGACCTCCCAGGGCAAGAATCACATCTTCAGCCCGACTGGCCACTTCCCTGTTCTTTGCAAGTTTTAACGTTCTGAACTGCTCCAACGGATTGATGGAAGCGGGTTTCTTGATGGTTTTGAGGCAGTCGAGAATCACCCGCTGACGGCTTTCTGTGGTTGCCGGATCAAGCAATTTTGTACAGAGCGCATCAACCTTTTGACCTTTCGCCTCTTCAATGATGGTCTGAAGCAACAACTGCTGCTTTGTGTTCAACACTTCACTCTGCGGGGAGCTGAAAAGCTTTTCCATGAACGCGTCGAACACCCCGGCATCAACCGAGGCGATAAAAAAGCGGAGCGGCTCCGTCCACCAGTCCTCTCCAAAATGGGTCACAAGCATGTGAAGCTGCTCGTAGGGACGATCTTCCTTGAGCTGTACTCCGGCAAGGTATTCACGGAACGATTTGTGCCGGAAGAGGTACTCCTTGTCCCCCGAATCAACCAGCAGACCGGCACGTTTGACCAGAAAATCGCAAAAGGCTGGGGCATCAGGAGGAGTGGCCTGGGTATTGAGCGTATCGAGCCACTTCTGCATGGCGGTGTGCATCTCTGTACTGGGAGCTTCATCTTTTTGGAGTGTTGCCTGCATCCAGAGGGAGACAGGAGCAAGCACCTGCCGGGCATGCGGTGCCGAGAGAAGCGGCTTGATATTGCGCCGTTTGTCACGGAATTCGAGGAGGTAATCGAGTGAGGCCTCGTAGAGCTTCAGACGGTTTTCGGGCATGTAGTCCCGATCCTTCCAGAGAATGGCCATGATTTGCAACATCATGGGTATGGCGGCAAGCTGGCGCAACCCCTTGTTCTTTTCTTCATTAAGATGGGCAACCATGGTGGTGGTTCGCTCTTCAGCCTCGCCCCTCTTCCTCCGTTCCCACTCTGCTTCGTCACTCCCCGCTGTAGAGGGCTCACCCAAAAATGAGGCGGTGAACCAGCTCCTTAAAAACCGCTCCTGCTGCTGCGGAGTAAAGTCCTGCACATCAGCCCGTTCATGGTAAGCTTCAAGCTCGATCCCCTCCTCTTTTCGATATCCTGTTGCACGCGAGGTGACCACAAAGCGCACCTTGCTGAAGCCGCTCCATGCGCCGTCAATCCACCGGCAGACCTCTTTTCGCTCCTCTGTATTGCTGATTTCATCAAGCCCGTCAAGCAGCGCCAGTGAGTCGCCACTCCTGAGCCAGTTATCAAACAATTCGGGAGCAATTATTTGATGGTGTTTCCGTGCCCAGTGAGCTAGGTTTGCAGGCAGAAGATCGTAGTGGCCCGCTTTATCACGGACAAGTTCGCGGAGTGGCAGATAAAAGAGTTTCGGGGGAGTAGCAAATCCAAGTTTTGGGCTCTGTTCAAGGGCACACAAGGCATAATACTTGAGCAAGGTGGTTTTACCTGCCCCAGGGTCACCGATAACAAGCAACATCCTGCGCTTTCTGAATGCCCGCTTCATGATTTCGTCGGGGTAGAGAATATGTCCATCCCCTTCATGTAGCTCAAGGGAGTCCTGCCTTGTTGACTGGCCGCCTCTCTCATAGCTGTCGGAGAGGCGCAGTGGCACAAAGGTCTCCTCATTGAGATTGACCCTGATACTCTCAACGCCCGGCATTCCAAGCATTCGGATGTAACCCAGCTCCTCTTTCAGGGTAGAGTGGTAGCGGTGCAAAACAGCTTCAGCAGAGGAAAACTCTTCAGCAATATCATCATCAGCCCTGCCTTCTCCACAAAACCAGCGTGGTATCTGCAAATCAAGATGATCAGAGAGTTTTTGGCGAAAGTGATGAATATCATTATAGTCGCACAACAAGGCACGGGATTGCAGCGATGCTCTGAAATTGGCCAGTTTTTTACTCTGATCGAGCAATTTATCAAATGCTTCTGGATCGGATGGATTGTAACTGGCCTGTGCTTTTGAGAAATAGAGCATGACCAGGTTTCCATGACTCAACATTCGCCTTATCTCTTCGACCGCCCCGCCAGCTTCAACACCGGTATCAGTGCCAATGCGTGTCCAGAAAATGCCAATGACACAATCACAGTGATCAACATGAAGCTGTTTATTGAGAATGCCCTGCACCCGTTCACCACATTCAGGGGCAGAATGCGACTCCCACAACACCGCACCAAGATGCAATTGATGAGCTTCACCATGAGCAATATTCCACTGATTGATCACCTCGACGGCAATCTTACGCTCCGCTTCAACATCACCCGGTGAGGCAACAAGAATTTTTAGATGCCGTCTTCTGTCGTCGGTCATGACTATTGTTTATTGATGTTGGTATTGTGTGAATTAACCGCAATGAATGTGCTGCTAATATAGTGTAATCTGTCTTCGCGGTCAAAAACGCGGTGCATCAAAAAACCTCAACTGTTCTTTGATATCTCAATTGTCTTCAGTTCCTGAATCGATTTATCAAATTTTTTATAACCGCCGTAAACATTACCCTCACGCTGTTTCATCACCCCACGGTTGGCCAGCCTGCCAGCAACAATCGCCGGGTGTGTGCCGATTTTGGTGGCGAAACGCTTGATATCCTCTTTTTCAATCTCAACAGATACCATTTATAAGCAGAGTTACGGATAAAACAGGAGATAATACGTTTTTTTGAATTATCTGCACGATCAGTGTAGAGGTTTACATCGTTGAAGCTTCCCCGCCCCGACTTTTCACCTGTACGCAAATAAGCCCGCAACAAGCGGGCTTATGAGTGAAAAAGAGAAGCCCTGAAGCCTGACTATGACGGTTCATTCGACAGCGTTCTCCGCCTCGCACCAATCTTCCAAATCACAACCACCCCTTTCAACATTCTCTTTCCAACGGTAGTAAGCAGCGAGCCTTATGCGCTCATTACGATCATCACACTGCTGTGTCTCTTCCACCCCGCATGTTTCATCTTCCGGCATTGGATTCTCCTTTTTTAGCCTTAACCATCAAATCCTGAAAGTAGGATAAAGGCTCTGGCTTTACACTATAGTTGCTTATTCAATCCGCGTTCCGTTGAAGCACGCTTCCGTCGTATTCGAAATCAATTGAATGGTGATCATTACAATCCCTTACTCCCAACTCCTATTCTCAAACCCCAGATTCGCCGCATTTTCTGACACCGCCCCTTTGAGCTGCACAGAAACTCCCGCTGGGAAATCGGTACTAATCTCCACGCTGACCTCTTACGTTTGCCTTCGCATCACAGGCAAGAAGCTCTAACCAATATTGTTATTAAACTCTGACTTTTCAACCTCCCCCAACCCGCTCAAACATCTTCCTCAAATACACATTCCCTCCATCAGGCATAAACAGCACATTCCGATCTTCCAGCTCTTCTTGCTGGCAGGAAACATTAATCAGGCTTTCAAATCGTGTTGCTGACAGAATAAACGCGTTCAGTGTCAGTTTGGGGTCGCCAAGCTTTGCCTGAATAACTTTGACCTCTTTGTAAAGGCCAAGTTTGGGGTCGTCAAGGTTCATCTGGCGCAACCCTTTTGGATCAATAAAGTTCAGCCACTGTTCACCTGTGGTGTCATCCACCAGCCAAAGGAGAAAATCAGGATAGAAGTTGCCTGCAAGGGCAAATCCCAGCCCTTTGGCTTTGGTATCGGCATTGCGGAGCAGGTAGAGGCTGCGCTTGCCAATAACTTCCTGACCAGATGGTGACTTGTAGAAGGCTTCAAGGTCACGAACGAATTGGACTTCGCTTGGTGCATCAAAGGCGAGTGGCCGCATTTTTAACGGAACATTGCCGTCGAACAGTCCTGCAAACAATGGGTAGTAGAGATGGCTGTCAAAACAGATCGCAACCATCTGCCCGGCATTCCACTTACTTGCCTCGCCCAGCCGGCCATCACTCACCAGTGCCTGAAGGGCTTCAATTTTCTTCTTGTAGGCCTCCCCCTCATCAGTGTCGTCAATCTCGAAATGATAGACTTTCAGTAACGTATCATCATCATCCTTGACATGCACAATGTCGTAGAACTGGCCTTCATAAGCCGTTTTCAGTGTCTTGTAAAAGCGGTCGGTATAATCCTGCAGCAAGCGGATGAGAATCTCTTCCTGTTTGCCGATGTCTGCGATACTCCGAATGGTCAACTCGGCTTGTGGAATGTAAAGGGTGTACCACTCATTGTGCTTCAGGCAGAACTCTTCCAGTCGTTGACGTTCCAGACGCAAATTGCTCCAACTGCGTTCGTGCTTGAACTTCTGAACCGCCAGATAAATCCGGTCAAAATCAAACAGCGCCATAGTTGCAGCGGCAATCTTTCCCGTGTTGCGGCTGACCGCTTCCTGAAGAATGCTGCCGTTAGCTTTCGAGTTCATCGCTTCAATCTTTGGATACAAATCCAGATCGATATGCGGCACTTTGATTTTCCCGGCAAACTCGGCAGGCACTTCGTAAAGCCAGGGAAAATGGGTGCGCTTGAATCCTTTGAACTGGTTATCCTTGTAACCATCCTTGAGCGCCAGTGTCTTGAGCTTGCTCTCGGGGAGATTGGAGCGGGTTTTAAAGTCCAGCTCAAGCATTTCGTCAGTTGTGGTAACGCCCTCCTCTTTCAGGTACTCCTTGAAGGTGGCCATATACCCGGCATTTACGCCGAAAATGTTCAACGTCTCAAGCCGTTCCAGATGGAGACCTTTTGGCCGTTGTGCCGGTGTACTTCGCTTGAGGGAGTACTCCTTGCCCTTCAACCGCACACCACGCCCGAACAACTGGATGATTTGCGACCCCTCACCCTTGCCCATATTGAGCAGCCCCATGGTCGAAACTCTCCAACTGCTCCACCCTTCCGTGAATTTGCGTGACCCAATCAGGATATGCAACCGGCTCTCTTTGCTGTTGAGGGTTCCGAACAGTGAACCGCCAAAGTCATCAGGTTCGGTGTCGAACGATGATAGATTTTCTGCCTCCTTGAAGAAACCAGAATCATCACCAATATTGATCAGCCCAAACGGCTCCGCGTCGCCCACTCGCAGCGCCAGCTCCCCCTTGCTGCTCTTGAGGTTAACCACCTTCAGCCGTTGCGGCGCATCACTATTGAACAACTTTCTGAGAATGTCGCTGTATACCTCATCAGCGCTGTTCTGCATCAACGGAGTAAAACGGTCATGAAAAATATTGCGCCCCTTTTCATCCAGCAACCGTGCGGTATTGGTCACCAACTCATTGATCCACCCTTTGGCTTTGGCCTCATCGTTCAAAAATCCGGCCAGAAATTGCAAGACATTGAGAATATCAGAATCCTCACCCGAAACCGTATTGCCGACAAAAATCCAGAGCGGTTTTTCAATATTAAAATCGGTCAGCTTCGCCCGATGTGCATTCCAGAGATATTGCTGCTGATAAAAGCTCAGCAGGCAGGCGGTAAAATATTGGCGGGCAATATCCTCGTCCGAATAGTCCTTCTCTTTCAGATTGAGAATCAGCGACTCTTTGCCGTAGCCATCCTCATAGAAAAACTTGTAGGAGTAATCGAACAGGATGCTTTTGGCATAAATTTCACGGGTTGCCAGCGTTCGGGCCTTACGCCGCTCATCGCTGGTCAGCGCCAACTGCTGCTTTTGGGCCGCCTCCAGTTTTTTCAGGTTGGTGGTCTCAAAAAGCGCTTTCGATTTCTTCTTGCGCAACTCCTCTTCTGCCTTGAACACCGTCAACCCTTTTGCCACTGCCTGGCCAAAAGTAGCGGAATACTCGAACGCAAAGCCGCCACGAACAAGCGATTCACGACGGCTCATCCAGGCACCGGCAGCCGTTCCCGTGCCACGATGCCCCTCATCAACCAGCACCAGATTATTTCCCTCGAACGCTTCAACCGCAACCGTCTTCTCCCCCATCTCATCGCCCAGCTTGTTAATGTCAATGATCTCAACCGAGCCCCGAACAACATTGCGGTTTTTGTCGAACAGCGAGCAAAAGCCAAAGCCCGAGAGCTGCAATTCCGACAGATGCTGACGTGACAACCCCTCATTTGGGGTGAGCAGAATGATTTTGTCTGGATAAACCTCGCTGTTGCCACTCTGGAAGTAATGAAGATACTGTCGGATATTAACGTGCAGCAGCAGCGTTTTGCCGCTGCCGGTAGCATTCCAGTATGCCAGCTTGTTCAGCTCATCGGCATCAAACGGCTGAAAGTGGTGCTCAGCCTCCTGCACCGCATTGTAGGAGTGCAATCCATCATTCAGGCCATCAAGCAGTTGCTGCCGATGGTTGAAATACCAGTCGAGATAGATTTCGGTAAAGAGCAGCGAAAGGTACTGGAAGTACTTCATGTTGAGTACAACCCCTTCAACCTTGTTGCGCCGCTCGGTAATGGCACTCCAGTGGCCGACAATGTTCAGGTCATAGCGCCTCAGGGTTTGCTCGCTGATGCGATCCACCTCAAAGAGATTCTGGTGCAGCTCATGAAAAAATCCGGTCTGGCCGTCATCCTCTATCCCCTCATGGCGATCTTCACCAAGCCGGTTTTTCAGTGCGTGCAAGCTGCCGCCTTTAAAAAAGCCCATCATCCATTGATTGAGCACCAGCTCCTCGTGGAAGCTGCGTTTCTTCGATTGGGTTCGGCTCATAGTTTCCCCGCCAGCTCTTCTTCAATTTCGGCTACCGTGGGCAACTGCGTCTGTATATCCATCGGGATCTCTTTGGTAATAAATGAGCTGACTCCTATCGGCTTATTGACATCACGCAAGGCATACTCCACATCCAACCGGTTTTTATCTTTACACAAAATCAACCCGATACTCGGCTGATCGCCCTCACCCCGCAGCAGATCATCAACCGCCGACAAATAAAAATTAATTTTGCCCACATACTCCGGTTTGAACTCTCCCGTTTTCAGCTCCACAACCACATAGCATTTCAATCGAGTATGGTAGAAAAGTAAATCCAAAAAATAGCTTCGGTTATTGACTTCAAGCGGGTACTGTCTCCCTAAAAAAGCAAAACCTTTGCCCAGCTCAAGCAAGAAGCGTGTAATGTTTGCCACCAACTGATTTTCAACATCACGCTCTACAGCCCGCTGGCTGAGTGTGAGAAAATCAAACATATAGGGATCTTTCAGGGTTTGCTGGGCAAGTTCAGACTGAGGAGATGGCAGGACTGCTTTAAAGTTGCTTGGAGCAAGACCTTGACGGAGGTGTAAACCTTGTTCAATCTGAAGACATAGAATTGAACGACTCCAGCCATTTTCAGCACATGCAGCGGCATAAAAAAGGGCAACATCAACGTCCTTGATTTTAGATAGAATGGTTCGGATATGTCCCCAGGGCAATTGTCCCACAGCCTGTGGGACAATTGTAAAGCGAGGTGATAAAAACAGATAGAACTGGCGCATGGCAAACAAACTTGTACGGGAAAACCCCTGAATACCGGGATGCTCAGACTGCAAATCTTTGGCCATCTCATCCACTACAGCGCCCCCCCACTCTTGTGCCTGCTGCAACGTCACTATCTTTTGACCGATATACCAATACAGGCTCACTAATTCATTATTCGCAGCCAGCACTGCCCGCATTTGCGTTGTTTGAATGCGTTGTTTGATTTCGCTGAGCGCGAGGCGATAGTCAACATGAACCGTGATTGAACTCATGATACTCCCTCCACTGTAAACATACGGCTCAGAAACTCGGGCTCAATCTGGCGGAGTTTCAGGGTTTTGGTTATGCCGCCTTCCGCTTCGGTTGTGGTAAAAACTGCCGGGATGTTATGGTCACCATTGATGTAAACAATATCAAATTCACTGTCTGCCGGGTTGATGGCAAGTTTTTCACAGAGACGATTCAGTGTATCATAATCCACCAGATCCAGATCACGCCATAACACCAGTGTTTTTTCTCCCGTCGGCATTGAGCCTGTTACCATTACAAAGCCTTTACCCTGCTGCACATCAATATGCTTCACGTGCAAGCCGATAAGATAGTTGAAGGTTTCAACCAGGTCAATGGTACGCTCTTCATAAGCGCCCGCTGAATCAACAGTAACCTTGAGTTTACAGTCAAACGGCTTGTTGAAGTGCTCCACCGAAAGAAGCGATCCCCGGCTTTCGATGTCGAGCAGATAGCGCAAGAGATACTCCTCCTGTGCTGATTTCGGCAGTGAATCGAGCAACTCCTGTTGCTTTGGTGTACGGCGCAATTGGAGGTTGTTCAGGGTATCTTCATAGCTCTCTATTTTCAGCACCTTGAAGGCATGAGAGATACCGGTTTGCGGGGCTGTAGCTTTGCCATCTTTCCAGTCGGCGGAGTAAACCACTTTCTGGATGCGGGGCTTCAGGACGGTTTCAAAGTATTCTCCCTGTTCGATTAGTATGTATTTTCGCTGACCTTTATCTTCACGATTGAGATTAATTACTGCATGACCAGTCGAACCACTACCACCGAATAAATCTAATACAAGTGCATTGGGGTCAGTGTAAATACCAGCCAATTCAAGTAAATGTGCCAGAAAAGCAATTGGTTTTTTCCCATTCCTAAATTCGGTACCACCCTCATCAGAGCATCTATTGAAGTCTTTTTCAAAATCAAGATAGTTTGGATATGGAACTAGCTTAGTATCTTTTCGGTCTAGTGGTACCCCCTGAAAATAATCACCGTTTCTCCGTCCATTATCAGGTGTCCAGAAAAACCTATGATTCAAAGCATCGCTACCCATGTTTGGAACCTTAAAAAGGTGTCCAGAATATTTATCAGCAATCGGTTCGATGTTTGCCACATAAAATCTTCCGCTTGAATTCCCCTCCCTTAACGAGCCACGTATGTTTATTCTTTTCAGGTTTCCCGAGCCTGGTGTCAACTTTTCCAATGAATAAGAACTAGGGGGATATACTTCGACATCTTTTGCACCAAAGCAAAGTTTTTTAATTGGAGGGCCAATTAACTGAATAGTCCATATGTACTCTTCCAACGAAGTGTTATCCTCCTTTCTTTTTGCTGGAACATGCGCCCTAGATTTTCTAAAAGAAACCACATTTTCATATACCTCATGAAAATCCTTATCCCCCTTTAGAATTCTGTTTTCGTGCCTCACCTTTACAACAAAAGTTGATAGATAATTTTCCTCCCCATATATGCTGCAAAGCAATTTATTTAAGTTAAAAAGTTCGTCTTCGTTGATACTTGCATAAATAGCTGAATTATCCATTTGCAGATTTCGTGCAAGTTCAATACGGTTTGAAATCATTGACAACCAACTTGAATGCTCGTAATTATCTTTATATATAAAGCCATCTTCACCTGTGTTATATGGTGGGTCTATATAAATACCTGAAACCTTGTTTTCATATTTAGTATTTAATAAATTCACAGCTTGAAAATTGTCTCCGTGTATCAGCAGCCCGTCAAGGCTCTCATCCAGATTATCTATCGCTGCCAGCAATGAGCTTTTGAACGCGGCATCAAAAAGCGCTGTATCAACCATCAGGAATGGGTGCACTTTCAGGTACTCGACACTGCCAGCTTCTGCTCCACTGAACAACCCCGGCTTGTCAACGGATTCGGTATTGAGCATCCCGAGGCTTTCCCACTGCTCCCACTGCTTCTGGTTGGCGGCAATAGCAGGATAGATGCTTTCCGGCAGACGGTCGAGGGTAACGCAGTAGTGTGCGGAAACAACAAACTTCTTTTTCAGCCAAAGCTTTTTCTGGAACTCTTCGAGCTGGGCAAGGAAAGTGATCAGGTCGAGAGCAATGGAGCGCAGGGTTTGAATCATGCGCAGGCTTTTTTCGATGTCGGCAAACTTTTCGGCATTTTGCACATCATCGAGGTGCATCACTTCGTTCTTGATGTAGAAGTCAAGTTCACGGCGCAGAAAGCCGCCTAAATCCTTGTGGATAAAGTAATCGGCACTGTTTCGTGTGGTATAGTTGGTAAGGCATTTTTCGAGTAGGGTTCGCTGCGGATTTTTCTCGGTCGGTTCCCGCTTGCTCAAATCCAGCCAGTGGGTTTTGACAGTTGGATCATCCAGAATAGTTCTGACAGCAGAATGTACCAGTTCCTCCTGTTTGGTTCCTTTCGGCATGGCCTTGTATTCAAATCGCAAAACCAGCTCTCCCTTGACCACTTCGACCGGCAGCAAGCTCTCTTCATATTCATCGCCCTCATCGTCAACAAGCGTGCGGGTATGCGGCTCAATCAAGGCAAAACGGCGCTCCTTGTCGTTATCCTTGCGGTTATCCTTGGCGGTATCGGCAGTCACAAGTCGGAAGCTGACCGTGCGGCCATCGTCAAGCTTGAAGCCGTAGTTTGAAAAGTTTTCGCCGCTTTTGGTATAGTACTGGTCCTTGTTTGCCCAATACAGCATCACCTCTTCACCGGCGTATGGTATGGCGTAGGTATCGCCTTTGTAACGACGCTGGCTGATAAAGTCACCTTTGTCGTAGTAGCGGGAAAAAAAGGTGAGCAGATGCGTGAATACCGAGTTTTCATGCTCGGAGGCACCGGTACCATAGTCGGCAATCTTTTGGCGCAACGCAAGCACGGCGGGAACAGCATCAGGCTCCATGCCGTCGGCAACGTATTGCATCTCTTTCTTTTTCAGCTCTGCATGAAGGGAGGTAATGGTTGCGGCTCCGGTCGCGGCAAGGTTTTCATCTATTTTGACTTTGAGACGATTGTCGAGATAGTCGTTGATCTCAACCGCCCGTGAATTGAGAATTCGATACACCCCAAAATCCAGCTCAGGCCGGTCAATCTGGAATATCTCTTTCAGCTTTTTTACAAGATCTTCGTATTTGCTCATGGGGTATCTCAAAATGGGTTCAATTATTTTACCGCCCAGTGAATGGTAAAAAGCGCCTCGGTAGTCGTGTTTTGAGCGAGTCGGCGTTCAAGCGATGTGATCAGAGAATCGCGTTTTTCCAAGATCTCATCTTCAACTTTAAAAATCTCCTGCCGCTGTCGGCGTTGCTGCTTTTCCAGTTTTTGTATCTGCTGCTGAATCAAGTGCTGTTCATCAAGAGTAACTGCCAGCCTTGCCTGACGCCGCTGTGCTTTGATCAGCTCTTTTGTATCGGTAAGGGCTTTTTCGGCTGAAAGCACCATGTCGTCTGCCCACTTTTCCAGCTTTTCACGGGCCTGGTTGAAGTGAACACTGTTTTGTTCGAGTGAGCAGCTCACCGTTGCTTTTGCATGTTGCTCCGCTTCGGCCAGAAGTCGTTTTTCAACTGTTGCAGAGATTTCGATGTTGCCTGCAACACTTCCCGGACAGATGAAGAGCTTCTCCATCGTCTCTTGATCGAGCGGAACACCGCTTTCATCAAATCCTGAAAAGAGAAGGTACTCTTCACGCTGGTAAGATTCAACAACCAGTCGAGTAAGTGTGAGAAATCCCTTCTTTCCTCGAAGCGCTTCAACGGCATGGATGCGGGCTGAATGCTGTGAGAGGTCAAACACGATCTCTGCCGGAAGAGTCGGAAGTGCTTTTGCGCTCTCCACAACATGCTCGCCGAGGGGATGGGAAAGACGATAAAGAAACTGGCTTTGTTCCTCACTGCCAGGATCGCCAGCACCCTGTATTGCCCTGGGAGTCGATTTCGAGATCAAATGGTAACGACCGGTGAGAATCTCCCGACTTGGGGTTCGCTGGAGATCAAAAGCCAGTGCATCATCGTCAAAACGGGCATCATCATCAAGCATGAAGCGGGTCAGCAACCAGAAACGTTGACTGAAACGATCAAGCTGAGCCTTTGTTTCATTGAGCTGCATCCGGAGACGCTGATGCACATCTTCATCGAAGTTTTCAAAGAGCGTGCGGCGAGTGTCGGCCATCCGGTTGCGTATCTGTTCATCCATTTCGGATTGGAGGATGCGAAATGCAGTATCAATCTCTTCAGGGGTTCGGCACTCCTGATAGATTGAGAGAATGCGCTTTTCAAAATCAACACCTGATTCTATGGTGCCAAGCACTTCATCGGAAGCACCGAATACTCCGCTGAAAAGGTTAAACTTTTCGCCAAGAAGTTCCAGCACACGCCGGTCAGCCTCATTACGTTCATTCAGAAAGTTGATGACCACGACATCATGCTGCTGGCCATAGCGATGGCAGCGACCAATCCGCTGTTCAATGCGCTGCGGGTTCCAGGGCAGGTCATAGTTGATGACAAGAGAACAGAACTGGAGGTTGATCCCTTCTGAAGCAGCTTCAGTGGCAACCATAATGGAAGCTTCGTCCCGGAAATATTCGATCAGTGCAGTACGCACATCCACATCACGTGAACCCGATGCGCGGCCAGTGCCTCGGTTTTTTTCAACCCATTGGCGATAGATTTCAGTGGCTTCCGCTCCACCATTGGTACCGTTGAAAAGCACCACCTTACCACCATAGCCATGAGAGTCAAGAAAGCATTTCAGATACTCTTGAGTACGACGCGATTCCGTGAAAATCAATGCCTTACGCGAGGCACCGGTTGATTTCATTTGATCGAAACCGATATCAAGCGCTGAAAGAAGTGTCTTGGTTTTGGTATCGGTACCGATACTGCGAGCCCAGGTTGCGAGGCGTTTCAAAATTTCAATCTCCTCACGCAGCTTCTGCCGGTCAATTGTTACTGGCTCATTATCAGCCTCTGCTGCTTCAGGCTCTGCAAGGATTTCATCAAGAAGGTCGCTCTCTATCTCCTCCGCTTCAATGATCCTCTCAGTGAACTCCGTATCATTCTGTAACTTCTCATCTCGAAGCGCTTCAAGCCGAATCCTCAAGGTATCGAGTGTAGCCGCGATAGCTTGCGATGATGAAGCGAGAAGTTTACGAAGAATAAGTGCCGTCAGGTGGCGCTGCCGCTTGGGAAGCGCATAACTCTCTGTACGCTGAAGGAAACCGGATACAGCTTCATAAAGCGCATGTTCATTGTCGCTTGGTGAAAAGGGCCGGGTAATCGTATGACGCTCGGTATAACGGATATATTCAGTTACCTGATTACGCAATGTACGTTTGCAAAAACCCGAAAGTCTTTGACGAAGCGCTTCGAGATCGCTCCCTGCACTGGCATATTGTGACCGAAAAGAATCCGCATCACCGAACAATTGCTCGTCAATGAGGGTTGAGAGTCCATAGAGTTCAAGCAGAGAGTTCTGGAGTGGTGTTGCGGTCAAAAGAAGTTTGCGACAATCCTCTGTCGCCCATCGTATACCCTGACCAACCTTGTTGCTTGGCCGGTACGCATTCCGCAGCTTGTGGGCTTCATCAATCACCACAAGATCCCAGGCGATACTCTTCAACTCCTCCCGCAAAGCGTGTGCATAATTCATGGAGATGATAAGCACACTCTTGTCATGCAATGGGTCGCGACCGTTCCTTTGCGCCTCACGCCAGGCTCTGGCATCAAGCACCAGTGTCGGCAAGTTGAACTTCTCCTGCAACTCAAGCGCCCACTGCTTGCGCAACGAAGCCGGACAAATCACCAGCAACCGCCGCTTGCGTTCCGCCCAGAACTGGCAAAGCACAATTCCCGCCTCAATCGTCTTGCCAAGACCAACCTCATCAGCAAGAATTACTCCTCTGGAAAGAGGAGAGTGCAGGGCAAAAAGTGCAGCCTCAATCTGATGCGGATTCAGATCAACAGCAGCATCAAACAGCGCCATCGACAAGCGGTCCATGCCGTTTGTTGCTCGACGGGTCAGATCGTAGGCAAAATACTTGCCATGGTGCGGCGTGATGCTCATTGGCTGGAGCGGGTTGCTGTCAGATTTATAGTTGAAGGCATGGGCTTGGGTTTCTATTGGAGATCGAGGTTGCGCAACGCCTTATATTTATCATTTATTCACATCAAATAAAAGAGATAAAGGCAGTTACAGGAAAAATTCAAATGAGTTTTATGCGGAATAATCGGCGGATGACAATACTTCAAAGCATTGCGGCAAGGGGATCTCGGTTCCAGCCGTTTGTTGCAGTCTGCTCCATGTACCAGAATCGAACCGGTACATCCTTGATTTTTTCAATCAACAAGCAGTGATGACCCCAGGGAATACCAGCAAGCAAAGCCTGCTCCGGTAATTTTGCAACAGGCTGTTGCAAAATTGATGTACCGTATTCTCTAGCAAAACGGATCATATACCCGATGTTCCGTTCCGAAAACCCCTTGATCTCGGGCAGTTCGTTGTGGATATCCTTTGAAAGCCTGGGAATAACCGCAACGCCCCAACCAGCCACCTTTTGTTTCTCCTCAAGCATCTTTCCGATATCCCAATACATGAAAATCAGTTCCGAATTGGCGGAGAAAATCGCTTTTGTTTGCGCTTGCCGTATTCGTTGCTTGATGTCGATCAGCAGGGTGTTGTAAAAAGTCAGTTCACTCATACTATAAACGTTCCGGCTTATTGTTAATGCTTAACAACAATCTTTGCGCAAAAGAGATAAACGCCCGTTTTGCCTCCTGAAACGATAAAAAATCTCCATAGACCAGTTCTTCCACAAAACGATTGTACTGTCCGGCATAAGCTTCATTGTTTTCCAGGTATTCCAAAGAGCGATGCATCTCTGCCACAGGGTTCTTCCTGAATTCGGGGAATTGGCTGATAAATCTTTCGGCATCCGCCATAACCATCTTTTGAAAAATCTCACCTGAAAGAGTTGATGTAAGGTCGGGTAAACGACGATTGATGACCGACACATCATAGATATGGCGAATCAACCTGTCATCAGATTCCTCAGTGATCTTGCCTGAAAGAGTTTCCGCTGTTCTCCGCAGAAAAGAGAGCACTTTTTCTCCGATAGACTCCTGTACACCAAGACAGTTTATACTGATCTCTGCGACTACCGGTTCAACCAGTAGAGCAAGAATGGATCGTACCAGTAATGGTTCAAACGGCAACAACAAAGGCCTTGCACTTAATTCGAGCTTGATTTCAGGACGGAGGCTGGCTATAGCACCGAAGCGGCTATCATAATGAATATTGATGCAAATATAACCGTTCTCATCCCGGGCAATCACCTCTTTTTCAGGAACAATAAAACCTTCATTGCAAAGAACCGAGATGAGTCGCGTTTTGAGCTGACCTAACCGTTTGCGCTTTAAACTTCGGGATAGCCCTTCAGGGACAACAACTTTAAAATCAATGTCCTCTGACATTCTTCCAATCAGACCGTGAGCCTTGGAGAGACATGTTCCACCACAAAAAATCAACTGTAGTCCTACGTCATCAATTTCCGCCATCTTGTGCAAAACCTCAGTGATCAAGAGATCTTTTTCCACTGCACCTGCTGGTAACGGCGTCAGTCCTTCACCCGTGATATCGAGTATTAGGTCACGCTCATGCGCTGTAATTGTTCTCATACCTGACCGAGCGATTTCCGAGCATTAATTTGCGGCTGATTCGACGTCGTCCGGTATTGAAAACTGCTTGTACCGGAACTTGGGTACTTTGCCCTGAGGCATAGTCACGTTGGGCCTTGCCTGGTATTGCGTCAATACGCAGACGTCTGAGCGTTTCTTCTGCAAGCACTTCCAATGGTTCACGAGGTACCGCTTTACCGCTAATCGAACTGATTCTGGCTTTGGCAAAAACTCCGTAGCCAATTCGCACAAGCCGCCCTTCACTGACAAATTCATTCAGAATGCGGCTGATCTGGCTTTGGCTGCCGATAGGTGTAAAATCGGAACGCAAAATAATTTCGCTACGTCTCATGGAAAGAGAGCGAATCATCCGAGCTTTTATACTTAAGCATGATTTCATAGCAGAACAAAGGTAACTACCACAGAATGACTTCTTTCCAAGATAGCTAATAGAACATTAAAGAAAAATGATTTATTCATGCAAATAATGCTCATTTCACACGAACCTTGAGTGTAGTGTGGGGGGGGGGTTCTGCCCATCACCACTCCCTGCCATTGGGCTCCGTATTTTTCAGCCTTCACGCAGGTATAATCCTGATTGCAATTTGAATGTCCCGCTCGGTTTCAGTTGTTTAATTGGCCAACAGGCTGTTGGCTTATTGCATCTGTTTGATGATAAAAGAGATACCACTGTTTGACATATGTTATATTGCTTTCCTCACTCATACACAAACTCCATCAAATACCCTGCCAGCTCAACACTTGCAGCATCCCGTTCTTTCAGAATGCTGTGCAATGGCTGATGATATTTTTCCCAGAGGTTTTCGAGGCTTGAGCGGAGCGCCCGGCTGTATTGGGCAAGGTACTCCTCAACCGTTGCGTAAAGCGTCCGTTCCCACCGAGCAAGAATGAGTTGCCTGGCTTCAGCGCTGTCAATCTTGTTGCGGGCCTCTTCGACCAGCTTCTCTTTGCGCTCCTTTATCTCTTTGATGATCTTCTTGCAGGCTTTCAGCTCCGCCTCCCGTTCCGCATGACGGGCAATGCGCTTTTCCTGCTCGGCTATGCGATCACTCAATGCCTCTTGGGTGATGATTGCTGACGTGACCACCCCGTCAGGCTTCGCCCGACACCCCTCCGAGGGAGGGGAATTTGCTCTCGCAGCTCATCTTCTTGATTCCCCTCCTCCGGAGGGGTGCCCCGAAGGGGAGGGGTGGTGATTGCATTTGTGAAATACTGTACAACGGCTGATGATATTTCTCCCAGAGGTTTTCGAGGCTTGAGCGGAGGTACCGTCTGTTCCGGTAGACATAAGCAATCTTCTCGATATCTTCGGAGCGCAGGGTGTTTTGAACCTTGCCCTCTTTGTATTCGTGGTCGGCATTGATAAAGAGCACCTCCTTGCGGGTAGCGGCACCAAAGCGATTGATAATCAGAATGGATGCGGGAATGCCGGTACCGTAAAAAAGTGCCGGTGGCAGACCGATAACCGCTTCAAGGTAGCCGCGCTTGATCATCCACTCCCGCATTTTACGCTCTTCACCGCCACGGAAAAGAACGCCATGCGGCATAATCACCGCCATGCGCCCGGTAGATTTGAGCGTGCTGATCATATGCTGGACAAACATGAAATCCGCTTTGCCTTTAGTCGGCATCCAGAAGTGATAGCGCTCGTTGAACGTCAGGCTTCATGGCGTCGTCGGCATAGTTCTGCGAAAAGGGCGGATTGGCAATGACAATGTCAAACCGTTTCAGCTCCGCGCCTTCGATATGCTTTGGCTCGTTGAGGGTGTCGCCGTTTTCAATCTGGGCATCCAGAATGTCATGAAAGAGCATGTTGAGCTTGCACAAGCCCCAGGTGGTGCCGTTCTTCTCCTGACCGTAGAGTGTCAGCTTTCTGGCGCTGCCATACTTGCTTTCGACATAGTTGAACGATTCAATCAGCATACCGCCCGAACCAACAGTGGGGTCGCAGATCTCGGCATCCTGCGCCGGATCGAGAATGTTCACCAGCAGCTTGACAACGGTACGAGGCGTATAGAATTCGCCACCCTTTTTCCCTGCGCTGTCGGCAAAGTATTTGATCAGGTATTCATAAGCGGAACCAAGCAGATCGGGAAATTCGAGATTGTCATCAGTGAGCACCACCTTGTCGAAATGGCCGATGAGCTCAACCATGTCGGCATCGGTAAT
>JBMOIS010000041.1:0-23082 GCA_049317185.1 Chlorobium sp.
CAGTCAGCAGCTCCGCCCATCTCAGAATTATTCCAGCTCTTGCAGGATGGGCAGATCCCGGTGCGGCCTTTACCGCTATTGTGCAGATCGGCACCCTTGTCGCTGTCCTTCTCTATTTTCGGAGAGATATATTCGCTATTGTTCGGGCTGTTATTGAGGGAGTGGTGAGGCGCAAACCACTGGGGAGCGCTGAAGCCAAAATGGGATGGATGATTGTCGCGGGAACCATCCCGATTGTTTTTTTCGGCCTTCTTTTTAACTCAGAGATTGAAACCAGCCTCCGTTCACTCTACTGGGTCAGCGGTGCGCTGATCGGCCTTGCCCTTGTTCTCTCTCTTGCTGAAAGAAAAATAAAGCTGCGACTTGAAAACAATCGGCCGCTTAAATCGATGAAAGAGATCGGCTGGAAAGAGGCGCTGCTGATCGGGCTGGCTCAAAGCGTCGCCCTCATACCCGGTTCATCGCGCTCAGGAGTCACCATTACCGGGGGTCTTTTCCTGAATCTTTCCCGTGAGACCGCAGCCCGCTTTTCATTCCTGCTCTCACTCCCTTCGGTCTTTGCTGCAGCGCTGCTGGAACTCTATAAAACATGGGGCAGCATCACCGCCTCTCCTGACGGCATAACCAATATCATGGTTGCGACCCTCGCCGCCGGTATTGTCGGCTACGCATCGATTGCCTTTCTTCTCAACTACCTGAAAAAGCACACAACAACCATCTTTATTACTTACAGGCTTGTGGCTGGCGCAGCCATTCTTTACCTCGTTGCTACAGGGGTTCTGCAACCGTAATCAAACAACTCCCGAAGCAACTTTTTACCCTGAAAAATAATTCAAGTTTTGTGGAAAGCAGGCGGAATTTTTTTCTTATATACAAGGAATCTAAATTAACTTATTAATTAGTAAGCCGTGCCATACAGCTTGTCAGGCGTAGGGCATAGTGGCTTTGAAAAAGCAGACTTACACATACACTCGAAATGTTCGGACGGCATCTTTTCCCCGGCGGAAATTATTGAAAAAGCAAAATTTGTCGGATTAAAGGCCATCAGCATTACTGACCATGATTCTGTTTTAGGTATTGAGAAAGCAAAGCCATTAGCCTTGGAGAAAGGTATTGAGCTTATTCCTGGTGTAGAGATGAGCTCAACCTACAAGGGCTATGATATTCATGTCCTTGGTTATTTTTTTGATTATCAGCATTCGGAGCTGAAAGAATATCTTGACCACTGCCGTCACCTGCGCACTGAAAGGGCGGAGCGCATGGTAAGCAAGCTTGCCAAAATGGGTGTAAAGATCGGCATTGAGCAAATCATCGTCAAGGCCCAGAACGGTAGTGTCGGACGGCCACATATTGCCGCGGTGCTGCAGGATGGCGGTTATGTGAAAAGCTTCAGCGAAGCGTTCAGCAAATATCTCGGTTCACACAGTCCGGCTTATGTCAAAAGTATAGAGACGCATCCTTCTGATGTTATCAGGCTTATCAACAAAGCCTCAGGGCTCTCTTTCCTTGCGCATCCAGCCCAGAATGTCTCTGATGAGACCCTTAAACAGTTGATCACCTTCGGGCTTGATGGCATTGAAGTTGTCCATCCCTCTCACGATGCCTATCGGCAGAACTATTATCGTGAAATTGCCAACGAGTACTTTTTGCTCTTTTCCGGAGGTTCCGATTATCATGGTATGAGAGAGCGAGATGACGATGTCTTCGGCAAGGTAACCATACCCTACGATTGGGTAAATAAAATGAAAAGCCGGCTTTTACTCGCATGATGAAAACAATACGGTCTCAGGCTGCACACCTCATAGCTCTCTTTCTATGACAGTAACGTTCATTCGAAATTTGGGAATAAAGCTTGTCCTGCAACTGAAAGCTTTTTTCCTCACCATGCAGGAATTTTTTTTCTTTTCGGTCAGGACATTTATGGCCATTCCAAAAACAGTCCGGTACTGGCGGGATGTGCTTGATCAGGCCGCAATATGCGGTACGGACTCTATTCCCATTGTGCTGGTCAGTGCTATCTCCATCGGCGCACTTCTGGCCATTGAGGTAGGCAACCTGCTTGAAGACTTCGGGGCAAAAACAATGCTCGGACGTTCAACAGCACTCTCGGTTATCCGCGAGCTCGGGCCACTTCTTATGGGCCTTATGCTCTCTGCGCGGTTCGGTTCAAGAAACGGTGCTGAACTCGGGGCAATGCAGATATCAGAACAGATCGATGCCCTTCGCGCTTTCGGCACCGACCCCATTGCAAAACTTGTCATGCCCCGGCTGGTCGCAGCACTCATCATGTTTCTGCCATTGACCGCGCTCTCGGACTTTGCTGGCCTTCAAAGTGCTTCATACATGGCTGAACACTATCACCGGATTGATCCCGGAATATTCTGGAACGCCGTCTATCCAAGGCTTGTAGCCAAAGACTTTGTGGTCGGGTTCCTGAAAGCCCCGGTCTTTGCCGTCATTATAACCCTTGTCAGCAGTTTCAATGGCTTTTCTGCAAGAGGAGGAACTGCCGGTGTCGGGCGTTCGACGATTAAAGGTATTGTTGTTTCATCGGGTTTGGTACTGATTGCCAATTTCTACGTTTCAAAGATAGTGCTGGAAAACATGTAACCTCCATGATTGAATTACGAAAGGTCGGTTTAAAATATGGTGACCGGGAAATCCTGAAAAATATCTCACTGACCGTCAAGGATAACACCATCAAGGCAATCCTTGGGCCAAGCGGTGTCGGCAAAAGTACAATTCTTAAACTGATGCTTGGCCTTATAAAGCCGAACAGCGGGCAGGTTCTTGTTGACGGAATAGATATTACAAACATGAAGGAGACCAGCCTTTACGATATACGGCGAAAGATGGGCATGGTTTTTCAGGGAAATGCGCTTTTTGACTCTTTGACCATCAGCCAGAATCTGGGCTTCTTTCTTCGTGAAAACATGAAACTCCCGGAGGAAGAGATCAGCCGGAGAGTTGCCGAACAGATCCAGTTTGCCGGGCTTGAAGGCTATGAAGATCAGCTCCCTGAAAGTCTGAGTGGAGGAATGCGCCGAAGGGTGGCTATAGGAAGAGCACTGATTTTCAAGCCGCACATGATCCTTTTTGATGAACCAACGGCAGGGCTTGACCCGGTCAGCTCAAAAAAAATCCTCTCGCTCATCAGCTCCCTGCGCCATAACAACAACCTTGGTGCTGTCATTGTTACCCATATTATCGATGATGTCTTTAATGTTGCCGATTCTGTTGCCGTGCTCTATCAGGGTGAAATCATTTTTGATGATGTGACAGAAAAACTTCATGATGCTGAGCATCCTTTTATACGCTCCATTCTTTCTGATAAAATTCTTGAATTATAACTTTTCACCTGTATGAAAAATCCGAACGCTTTGAAATGGAGCGATCTGAAAACCGGCATTTTTTTTGTTTTTGGCATCGGTTTTGCGGCCTATATGGGACTGGTCATCGGTAAAAACACCAATCTCTTTACCGGTGTGACGACTATTAAAATAGTATCGAGAGATGTGCAAAGCCTTGCGGAAAACAACTTTGTCTCGGTGTCTGGCAAAAAAATAGGGACGGTTTCAAAAATGGATTTTTTCAGGAGGAATGACTCGCTTTTCGTTGTCGCCTCTCTACGGCTGAAAAATGAGTACGCTCCCCTTGTCACAAAAGATGCCAAAGCTACCATCAAGTCTCTGGGTGTGCTTGGTGATAAGTTCGTTGATATTACAACAGGGAAAGGGGCTTCTGTTCAAAACGGTGATTATATTTCCCTTGAGACCGAGGAAGGCATGGCAAGCCTGACGGGCAATGCCAACAGTGCCTTTATCAAAATCAATGAGCTTCTTGATCACCTGAACAGCGGCAAGGGTATGGCTGGCAGGCTGATCTCTGATGAAAAAATGGGATCCGAATTAGCCGAAACGGTCAGCAGTCTGAAAACCACAACCACTGAACTTTCAAAACTGACGCAGAAAGCCTCCAATGGTTCAGGTCTTCTTCCGAAACTTCTCAATGACAAGGCTATGGCAAAACATACTGAAGAGACTCTTGAACGGCTTAACGAGATCGCATTGAAAACAGAATCATTGATGACCAAACTCAACAACGACAAGGGTACTCTGGCACAGCTCTCTTCAAATCCGGCACTCTATAATAATCTGTCACGAACACTCTCTTCGCTGGATTCTGTGCTTGTCGACCTGAAAGCTCACCCGGGTCGCTATGTCAAGTTCTCGGTCTTTTAATCATTAAGGCAGTTTCATGCAATTGCTCCGCTTTGTTCTTGCTTCGTGCACGATTCTTGCGGCTTTGACCCTGTCGATACCGAAAGAGCTGATGGCATATAATTTCAGGCCGCTTGAAGCCGTTGTTGAGCACGCGATCAGCGACACGGTTTTTCCCGGGGCAAGCCTTGCCGTTCTCTACAAGGGAAAGGTTGTTTTTCACAGGGCGTTCGGCAGAATGACCTATAGCCCCAAAAGCGCTCCCGTTGATACCACAACGATCTATGATCTTGCTTCACTGACCAAGGCTGTTGCCACGACCAGTATTGTCATGCAACTGGTCGAACGGGATTCGCTCTCACTTGGGGCACCAGTCGCAACATATTTTCCGGATTTTTCAAAAAACGGCAAGGAAAAGGTGACGATTGAGCAGCTCCTCAGCCACACTTCCGGCTTGAGAGCTCACACCTATTTTTCAAAAAGTTGCACGACCCCGGAACAGCTCTTCAATGCCATTGCTGCCGATTCCCTCCTCTCTGCTCCCGGCACAACAACCCTTTACAGTGATCCCGGCTTCATGATCCTTGGGAAAATTGTTGAAACCGTCACAGGCAAATCTCTTGCATCAAATTTTCAGGAGCGGTTTGCGGCCCCCCTCGGGATAAAATCAACCATGTTTACGCCGCCACCATCACTCACCTGGCGTATTGCTCCCGTGGAGAAAGATACACTCTGGCCATTCAGCACAAAGCGTCCGCTGGTTCATGACCAAAATGCTGCGCTCCTTGGAGGGGTTGCCGGTCATGCCGGATTGTATGCAACAACCGGCGACCTTGTTCTTATGACCGCAATACTGATGAACGACGGGAGCAGCAACGGCCGAGTCTATTTTCGCCCGGCCACACTCAGAACATTTCTCTCCCGGCGCAACTCTCCGAGAGCATTGGGTTGGGATTTGCGCTCTCCTGGGGGTCACTCCTCAGCGGGTGACTTTTTTTCAAACTCCTCCTACGGGCATCTCGGCTTCACGGGAACAAGTATCTGGATTGACCCTGAAAAGGAACTTGCGGTCATTCTGCTCAGCAACAGGGTCTACCCGACATCAGACAACATCAAAATCCGTGCGTTCCGTCCACTGATCCACAACACTGTCGTGCAGTGTATGGGGTTGTCAGGCAAACAAGCCTTTCATCGGCACAACAGGAAGCGGAGTGGGTTTCAACGATTCCTGCCGGAAGATGGCGTTGGCAGCCATGCGTCCGGTGAAGGCTGCCGCCTCCATGAGAAAAACGGGAGCATCCACTTTTACCCAGTCTCCTGCAAAAAAAAGATTGGAGAATGGCGTTTCAATGCCGGGGCGACGGGCGTGGTCTCCCGGAGCCCAGCGGGTAAAATTTGACTGTTGCATAAAGAGTTCATGCAAAACCTTTGCCTCTCTGGATTCCGGAAACAAAAGATGCAACTCTTGAAGCATCGTTGCCTTGATCTCCTCTTCTGGCCTGATATCCTTCGGAGCAATGGCGTAAGCATGCAACTCAACAACACAGCCTCCATGCTTTTTTGCCCATGAGATAAAGGGCTCCTGGAAATGAGAATAGAGAGAGACTGAATCGGTATAGGTATAACCTGAAACGGTATAGAACGGAAACTCTGCCGAAGTGAGCGGACGATCAATCCAGAGGCGGTACACCGCATAGGGATCCGCCTCCCCGAGCGAAGCAACCTGCGACTCAAACTCAGGATGACGCAACTGCGAAGCATTAATCAACTTTCGGGTACCTCTCACATCAGAAGCTACCACACAATAATCGCAAGCCAAGACTTCACCCTCTCCCCCGTCAAAATTCTTTTCACGGCTCACCACAAGCATCCCGTTTTCAAGCACAACAGCAAGTCTGGCAAGCGGAGCTTTGGGCGGCCCGCTCACCGGCGTTCCTGAGGCATCATACCTGCCTGCATGGCATGGGCAGTAAAACCCGCCAACAAGAGTATCGGGTTGTACAGGGCAGCCTATATGGGTGCAGCGCCCGTCATAGGCGATATAACCGCCGCCCTTTCGTCCAACCATAATCGGCACCCCATCGGCAGTAACATAGGCTGCGAAGCTTTCTTGAGGTACACCCGCCGGATCAACCTGCAAGAACAGAGGTGCGCCACTTTCCGGCGTGTCCACAACAACCCCGGCAACCTTCTCCTCATTAAGCTTCATGCTCCTTGCCGTGCACCCCTTCCGAAGCTTCACCCCGAGCTGCTTCAGTTTGGCCTCAAGTGGATTGACAAGAGCGGTCATACAATCTCGATTCGTTATTTTGAACGCGAGCCCCTCCGGACTGCCCAGAAAATAAAAATGAAAATAGCGTAGAGCCTCTGCCGCCGACAACACCTCCATGCGATTCATGGTTGCGTCAGAAAAAGGGTGCAGCACCGTATCAACAAAGGCGGGCAAAGCCTCTCCCTGGCGGCAATAGGTCATGAAATCAATCGAATCATACTTGCGGAACGTATTTTTGTACTCATATCGGAACAACTCCCCCATTGAAGTCAATCCTTTGGTATTTTTCAGAAAGGAGATCAAGTCAAGTTTGCGGGACTGCCCTACAATAGAGAGCACATTGAGAGGAAATAACTTCGGAGTCTGGCCGAATATCTCTTCAGGAGAATTTTTAAATATCACGGGATATCCGGGAGAGGCTGAAAAAACCTCCTGCTTGACACCCGCAGAGGCAAACATCTCATTAAGATTGTAATACTGGTCAAAAAAACCATGAAACCCGTGCTCCACAGGAAAACTCTCACCAAGAGCATCAAGATTCCAACCAGTGAGTTTGCCTCCAAGGAAAGGAGAAGACTCGACCAGCGTCACCTCAAAACCTCTGAGGGCAAGTTCAAAAGAGGTGCTGATACCCGCCAGACCGCCGCCAATGACCACCACTTTTTTTGATACCTCAAGCCTCTCATTCCCTTCCGACCCGCTGGCATCACTGCCATAAAACTCTTTTCTTGGCTGGTAATATCCAACAAGCCCTGCAGTTCCTGCTACGGCAACACCAGCGCCAATACCAGTGCGCATCAGCAGTTTCTTTATAAACTCTCGTCGTTCCATAACAGTGAAAAGAGCGTTAACCCGTTGAAAATAAATATTCGGAACTCATCGAGTATTTACAGCTCCTTTTTCGGAAATTTCAGGAACGACATGAACAGGTCGTACAAAAAATGAAACGAATTATTAACTGACTGTTCGATGTGGTGAAATGCTTCAGGAATATGGCCTCCGCTCAGAGAGAGATATGCCGCATAGAGCACAAAAAAAGCTGCGATAACAAGAAAAACCTGTACAACTTTTTTAAGAAAGGAGAACAGAATCATGAAGGCAACAATGACGGCAATAAAAAACAACACAGGATGATGGGCAAGATAGTCAAAAGCTTTTTCCATAAGAGCATGTTTTTCGTTTAAAGGTATTCCTGTAAAATACCGGCAACTCTGGGTGAGGGAGAAACTTCAGCAAGCTTTGCTCGTGCAGCAAGCAACTCCCGACGCATCGCACTGGCAACATTGGCATCATCAAGAATCATTCGGGCATGACGGTATATCCCGGCTCCGTAAGCCTCATACTGAAGAAGCTCGGGCACCGCCCTTTCACCACTCATAAGTCCTTTAACGACAATATTTGCCAAAGATATATTTTTCAGCTTTACCAACTGGCGACCAATCAGGTAATTAAGCTTTCCTGTTTTATAAACAACAATCATGGGGACACCAAAACAAAGCGACTCAAACGTAGCGGTACCCGATGTCACCAGAACAACCTCACTGTACTGCATGACCTCATAGGCTGAACAGTCGATAACGGAGAGGTCACGGTACTGCGACAAAACCCGGTAAGCCTCTTCGTCGAGATTCGGAGCACGTCCAAAGAGAAACACGGAAGGATACTCACAGCTCAGTAAGCGTGCCGCTTTGAGCATTTCCGGAAAAATATGGGCAATCTCCTGCTTGCGGCTTCCCGGAAGAAGTCCGACAAGCCGGGTTTCGGGCGGAAGAGTATGTTTTTTGAAAAAAAGCTCTCTGGAAGGAAACGTAACTTCAGCGAGTTCTTCAATAACGGGATGACCGACAAATTCTGCCTTAATCCCGTGGCTCCGGAAAAATTCAACTTCAAAATCAAAAATAACAAGCAACCGGTCAACATGAGCACGGATAGCCTTGACCCTGCCCTCTTTCCATGCCCAAACCTGGGGTGAGATATAATAGATAACAGGAATTCCAAGTTTGTGCAAAAAACGGGCCATTATCAGGTTCATACCCGGATAGTCAACAAGTAAAGCCGCAAAAGGCTTTTCACGGTGTACAGCTTCCTTGAGGTCACGAATAACCCGCCGAAGAAAACCTGCATGTTTCAGCACATCGACAATCCCCATAATGCTCATCTGTGCAGTGTCATATAACAAGTCAGCGCCAAGCTTCCGAAGTTTTTGACCACCTATGCCAAACACCTTGATATCAGGCCTTGCTTTCAACAATTCAGCAATTACTCCGGCAACATGCATATCCCCGGATACTTCACCAGCTAAAACAAACAACATCTTTGGCATTAAAAAAGAGTGATAATTGGATGAACGACATGGAATCCGTACTTTAACAATATATTTTTTTATTTTCCTTCCAAATGAATAACAGAATTTTGTTCTCAATTATATTCAACATCAATAAAGAATGCAAGTTAAATTCGGTACTGACGGATGGCGCGCAATTATAGCAAAAGATTATACCTTCGATAACCTGAAACTTGTTGCGCTGGCTTCTGCCCGCTACTTTCTTGACCATCCAAATAGGGCGAAAGGTGTCTGTATCGGCTATGATACCCGCTTCATGTCCAAAGAATTTGCCGAATATACCGCTGGCATTCTTTCATCACAGGGGCTCAGAGTATTGCTCTCGGACAGTTTTGTCTCAACACCGGCAGTTTCGCTTTATACGAAAGCCAAACAGCTTGCCGGCGGTATTGTAATTACGGCATCGCATAATCCGGCAATCTATAATGGCTTCAAAATCAAATCTCCCAGCGGTGGCCCCGCACACCCGGAAGTGATTGCTGAAATTGAAAACAACCTGGTTCTGGCAGACCCGCAAGCGATAGTTGTGCCCGATAAAAAGCTGATTGAGCTGATTGATATGAAGGGATTTTATATAAGCCATTTGAAATGCAGCATTGATCTCCCCCTGATTCGCGAGTCAAGAATAAAAATAGCACATAATGCCATGTTCGGTGCCGGACAGGATCTTGTCTCCTGTCTGTTTGATGAATCAATGCTCAGTTGCTATCACTGCAGCATCAACCCCGGTTTTGGAGGAATCAATCCCGAGCCGATGCCTCAGTATATCAAGGAGTTTATCGAATTCTTCAATGAGGTTGAAACCGATGTTGGTATTATCAATGATGGAGATGCCGACAGGATAGGCATGCTTGACGAAAATGGCACGTTTGTGGATTCCCATAAACTTTTTGCGATTATTCTCAAGGATCTGGTCGAGTATCAGCATAAAACCGGTGAAGTTGCCAAAACATTTGCTTTGACCGATGTCATCGACAAGATATGCAAGAAACATGATCTCATCATGCATGAGCTTCAGATAGGCTTCAAGCATCTCAGCAAACTCATGACCACGAATAACATCCTTATCGGTGGAGAAGAGTCCGGTGGCATAGGCATTCCTGCTTTTCTGCCGGAACGCGACGGTGTCTATACCGCTCTGCTTACTCTTGAAATGATGACACGCAGGGAAAAAACTCTTGCTGAACTGGTTCAGGAGCTGTACGATGAGTATGGCTTTTTCTGTTATAACCGCCTTGATTTGCGTGTCAGCGAAGCAAAAAAACAGGTTATTATCGATCGTGCTTCAACGGGTGATCTCACAACCATCGCTGGCTACAAAGTTCTTAAATTCAACGATCTCGACGGCTACAAATATCACTTTGAAGGCGGGTGGATGCTTATCCGACCATCAGGCACTGAACCGGTGCTGCGCCTCTATTGTGAAGCAGACTCCCAGGAAAAGGTTGACAAGGTTCTTGCCTTTGCCTCAAAACTTGCTTGAGTCTCAACCGACAGAGAAGAAAATTCAACCCGGGATGGCCTCAAAAGAAAAGCTGTTCAGGAGCATTGTGGCTGACCACCAGGAGATGGTCGTTAATACCTGTTACCGCTTTGTCTTTAACCGTGAAGATGCTGAGGATCTGGCACAGGATGTCTTTGTTGAGGTATTTCGATCTCTTGACCAGTTCCGTGAAGAGTCAAAACTCTCAACATGGATATACAGAATCGCTGTCACGAAATCCCTTGACCACCTGCGCCATCTGAAGAGAAAAAAACGGTTCAGTTCTCTGAAAAGAATGATTGGTATTACTGACCCGGCAGATGATATTGCTGCACCCTCCCATGATAACCCACCCGAAGCATTAGCCCAAACCGAACGGGCAAAAATCTTGCTGGATGCTCTTGATACGCTTCCTGAAAGCCAGAAAACAGCATTTCTGCTCAGCAAGCAGGAGGGATACAGTAATCAGGAGATTGCTGATATTCTCAAAACATCGGTCTCAGCAGTTGAATCTCTGATACACAGGGCAAAAAAAAACCTTCACGACAAGCTCTATGTCTATTATTCGGAACAATAATTTTATTGAAACCACAAGTTTTTGACAAACCTGTCGTCATACATAATGAAACTGGATACCATGATGAAACAGCATGATGAAAACATAGAAGCAGAAGTCAGCAAGACCATGCATTTGCTTGATGAGTTTGTTCCTCTTGAGCTCCATCATCAATTCAGAGTCCGGTTGATGCGCAGGGTCGAGAGTGAAATTGGCTTGGGGGAGGGTATACAATATTCTGGCTTTCGCTTTGATTACCGACTCGCCTTCATGGTGCTGGTTTTTGTCATTAATCTTGGATCCACGATGTTCTCCGTTCAGCAAGGTGACAACTCTATAACAACAATCAGTGAAGTCTCTATAAACCAAAGTGATGACTACTCGAATCAGGAGTTTGCTTATTATGATCAGACCGCATCGTATGAAAACCAGACTCCTTGATCGCCAGAATTCTTTGACGAAAGACACTTTATTATTTCAGCCAATCAAAAGGGAAAATGCGATGAAAAAAACATTGATGATTTTGACAACGGCATTGCTTCTTGGTTTCAGCTCTGCCTCAGCGGCTCCAAATGTTCCTCGGGGCATGGGATCTCCGTGGACTGGAGGAATGCCGGGATGCAGAATGCCTATCATGCAGGACAATCCAGGACTGAACGACAAGCAATGTGAGCAGATGGAGGAGTTTCAGGCAAAACATTTCCGCCTTGTTTCAGCAGAACAGAGAAAGCTCATGACGTTTGAGCGTGAGTTGCAGGAAGAATCTCTAAAGGCAACCCCTGATGCAAAAAAAATTGACCAGCTTGCTGAAAAGATTGGAAAGCAGCATACCGCCATTGCTCGCATAAGAAGTGCTCATGTCACTGAAATGAACTCACTATTAACCCCTGCGCAGCGCGACTCCTCCATGAAAGCCATGAAGGATTTCATGCCCATGCGTGGCAATTGCCGTATGATGATGTGGCAATAAGTAATCAAACCCATGTTGTTAAAGGGCAGACTGATCTGAAGTGACAGCCTGCCTTATTTTATTCGCAGACAACCAAGGTAGCGACCCCATGAACTTTATTTCTTCAAAACGCCTGGTTTCAATCGCGCTTGTGCTTCTTGCCCTGTGCAATGTGATGCTGCTTTGTGTTTTGTGGTTGCAGAACTCACACCGGTTGGCCCCATTTTTGCCTCAGAGACATCATAATGGACGACCAAACTCTTTTCTTGTAACTCTTGGCCTTACTGAATCGCAAAACCTCACCTTCCGTAAACTACGCGAGGAACATTTCCTCAAAGTCAGGCCTGAAATGGAGACGATTACCGTGCTCAAAAGGCAACTGGTTGAAGAATCGCTGAAAGATCATCCAGACGGTAAAAAAATTGAGACCATCGCTGCGGGCATCGGATTCCATCAGACATCAATAGAGCGTGAGCTTGCAAGCCACTTTCATGAGCTTGCCAAAGTATGCACACCGGAACAACGGAATTCCCTGAAAAAAGCGCTTGATCGTATCGCAACTGGCAGGCATTCAATGAGAATGGAGCGTTCGATCGGGCCGCAGCCTTGAAACGTTCACCAGAGATTCAAGATTATTTCGCTGTGAATTTTTCAGCAACTTTGACTACAACAAGCTGAACCTCCTGGCGAAACAGGACGACTGCCATCGCAAAATAAATGGCCAAAAGTCCCGCTTTTGAAACCATGATCGTTAATGGGTGCCGCAAGAGGTGAGCTGTATTGAACTGCAGCAACGCCAACGCTATACCCGCCACAAGCAACAGAGAAAGTTTAAGCCAGTCATAACGGAGCGGAAAGACTTTCAGAGAATACCAGGCCATAACGAGGCACATGACGGCCGTGCCGGCAACGATAGCATAAGCGGCTCCATCCATGCCGCTCAGAGGGATAAGCCACCAGCAAAAAAGTGCAGTCACTGCCGCACCCGCAAAGGTCACAACAGGCAGATAGCGGGTATTGCCGGTTATAAGAAGTCCAGCAGAAAGATTTGTTGAGACCATGTCAAAAACATAGCTCAAAAAAATCCAGGGAAGAATTGAAAGTCCAATCCAGTAACGTGGAGGAAGCAGATAAAAGCTGCCTGCATAGTGGTAGCGTACCAAATCAGGAACAAAAAAAGTAGCTGCAAGCGCCAGGAACATGGTAAAGAGGGTCGAAATGCTGAGCACATGCTGAAAAAGCCTTTTTGATTCTGGATCTTTGGCATGTTGCAGAAAAAACGGCTGCCATGCAAAACGGAATACTTGAATAAAAAGCTGCAACACAACACCAAAAGCCGCAATTCTACCATAAATGCCAACAATGTCAGAAGCCTGATAGCCATGACCATAGATTCGCTGAATCTCTGAAGGTGGTATGCGAATTAAAATGTTCCGGTCAATCAGATGAATCAGCAACCCGGCAATTCCGGTCGGCACATAAGGCAAACCGATCCGAAGCATTTCACGCAACTGCACGGTTGAAAAAAAGATCCTGAACTGACGAAAAACGGGAATAACCAGCAGAAGACTGACCAATGAACCAAATGCCTCTGCAATAAAAACCCCCGATAATCCAACATGAAGAGGAACAATAAGGATAATTGCACTTGCGACAACCGCTATAACTCCAACCACTCTTGCAATGGCAAACTGCACAGCTTTTCTCTTAAGGCGAAGCTCAGCAAATGGGATGACAAGAAGAGTGTCAATCCATAAAATAAGGGCTGCATATCGAACAAAGAGGGAGTCGGTGGCAGAGAGCCCTATGAGTTGAGCAATAAAGGGAGCAAAAAGAACGATGATGACAGCAAAAAGCGTTGAGGTTACCAATAGAGTGATAAAGGCCGTGGAGAAAAGCTGTGTTTCATCCCTGTCGCGATGTGCAGAATCCGAAACTACCTTGAGATAGGAGGTTTCAAGGCCATAAGAAAACAGAACATTTGCCAGTGCAATATTGGCATAGATAATGGTTTGCACACCATTATCAAACGTGGAGAGTTTGTTGGCATAAAGGGGAACCAGAAGATAATTGAGACTACGGGCAAGAATAGTGCTTGAACCGTAGATAACAGTGTCTTTGAAAAGAAGCTTTAACTTTGAAAACATGCAGAAAAAAAATCAGAAAAACTTAAATTATACCGTTATCAGTCGTACCTGATCTCTCCTCATCATGAGCTGCAGCCCGACGCTGGCGTATCGCTTCCTCATCAATCTGAAATCTTCCATCCTTTTGAATAACAGGTATTCTTGATATGACATCACTGAGATGGCGCTGGGCTTCCTGCTGCTGCTGCTTGAGTTTTTCAAGCTCTTCACGGTTCAGGCCCACAGGATTATCTTTGTCGATAAGCGAATCCCTGAAGGATTCTATGACCAGATTCTGCTCTTTTTTCATATAACCCAAAAACTTGCTGAAAAGAAAAACCAGCAGAAAAAAAACCAGGAAAGAAAAACCAAGGAGAGGGACCCAACTCATGAGAAACGCTTTATGATTAGCAAAGAAAATTATATTCCTTCAATTTAGCCGATATTACAGTATATAAAAATAGCAACCATCAATCTTTTCTTCATTGAAGCATCTATTCTGACACCTATGAGCGCAACATCCCAATGCAGAGACATTACCGAAAATGGAAAAATGATTCTTGAACAGGAGGCACAGGCTATTTCAATGATAGCAGAACGGCTTGACAGCACTTTTTCGAATGCCGTAAAACTTTTGGCATCATGCAAAGGGAAGGTCATCATCTCAGGCATGGGAAAATCAGGTATAATAGGCCAGAAAATCGCAGCAACCATGTCTTCAACAGGATCAACAGCCATTTTTCTTCACCCTGCAGATGCTGCTCATGGAGATCTTGGTATTGTTGACCATGACGACGTGGTCGTGTGTCTGTCGAAAAGTGGCACGACTGAGGAGATGAATTTCATCATCCCGGCACTCCGGCAGATTGGTGCAAAGATTATAGCCATGACAGGCAATCAACGCTCTTATCTGGCTCAAAACGCTGATATCATGCTTGATACCGGTGTAACAAAAGAGGCATGTCCGTACGATTTGGCACCGACGACATCAACAACAGCAATGTTGGCAATGGGAGATGCCCTTGCCATTTGTTTGATGCAGCAAAAAAATTTTACACAACGAGATTTTGCACTGACTCATCCCAAAGGATCTCTCGGCCGCCGGTTGACCGTCAAGGTAGCTGATATCATGGCAAAGGATGATGCCTTGCCTCTCGTCAAAGAAATTGCCTCTGTTACCGATCTTATCCTTGAGATGACCTCAAAGCGATATGGTGTCAGCGCTGTAGTCAATAGTGAGGGATATCTCTGCGGCATATTTACCGATGGTGACCTTCGCCGACTGGTTCAGAGTGGCAGGGAGTTTCTCTGCCTCAGTGCAGGATCCGTCATGACAGCAAATCCAAAAACCGTGACAACCAGCACCATGGCTAAAGAGTGCCTTGATATTCTTGAAACCTACCGTATAACCCAGTTGCTGGTCTGCGACAATGAACAGCGTCCGGTCGGTATCGTGCATATCCATGACCTGATCACGCTGGGTCTCTGAGAAATTTGGAAAATGTTATAGAGGACTTACAGTATTTATTTTACAAGTCCTCTATAAACAATAATGTTATTATCTGCCGAGGGCTTTGATCATGGCTTCGCCTATATCAGCCGGGCTGTCAACAACCTTGATGCCAGCTTCTTCCATCGCTCTTATCTTGTCTTCGGCAGTTCCTTTTCCTCCGGATACAATTGCGCCGGCATGGCCCATACGGCGACCTGGAGGCGCGGTACGTCCAGCAATAAATCCGATCACAGGCTTTTTGAAATATTTCTGGATATAGGCGGCAGCTTCTTCCTCTGCGCTTCCACCAATTTCACCAATCATCACCAGTCCTTCCGTTTCATCATCTGCGGCAAAGAGCTTGACGGCATCGATAAACTGGGTGCCAATGATTGGATCTCCACCGATACCGATGCAGGTTGATTGGCCAAGACCAACCTGGGTAAGCTGGTGTACTGCTTCGTAGGTCAGGGTTCCGCTGCGGGAGACTACGCCAATAGTGCCTTTTTTATGGATAAACCCAGGCATGATGCCTACTTTGGCTTCACCAGGAGTAATGACACCCGGACAGTTCGGTCCAATAAGCACGGCTCCTTTTTGCTTGACAAAAGCAAAGGCTTTCATCATATCATTAACCGGAATCCCTTCGGTAATGCAAATGATGACTTTCAGCCCGGCATCAGCAGCCTCCATAATCGCATCGGCTGCAAACGGGGCAGGAACAAAGATAACAGTAACGTTGGCTTCGGCCTTCTCGACAGCTTCACGTACTGTGTTAAACACCGGCACTGGTCTGCAAAACTTGTCTTTGTCATTGCCATTGTAAAGGATATCACCTTTTCCGGGAGTAACTCCAGCAACCACATTGGTTCCATATTCAAGAATCTGGGAGGTATGAAAAGTACCTTCCGCACCGGTTATCCCCTGCACAAGCAGGCGGGTATCCTTGTTGACTAATACACTCATGGTACAGATTTATTAAGATTAACGCTACGTACTTCAAAAAAAAATTATAATGATGGCTGCATACGCTTTGCGATACCAAGCAGCTTTCCCTCTTCAAAAAAATTACAGACAAGATGCATTCCAACAGGAAGGTTGGAACTATCAAATCCAAGTGGCACACTGACAGCCGGCATACCGACTATACTTGCTGGAACGGTGAAGACATCGGCAAGATACATTTCAAGGGGATCGCCGGTTTTATCACCGATACCAAAGGGAGGAAACGGCGATGTCGGCCCGGCAATAACGTCAACCTTTTCAAGCGCCTCCCGATACCGTTCCTGAAAGACGCGTCTTGCCTGCTGCGCCTTTTTATAGTAAGTATCATAATACCCGGCCGAAAGGACATAAGTTCCAAGCATGACCCTGCGCTTGACCTCCCTGCCAAACCCTTCCGTTCTCGAATTCACATACATGGCTGCAAGATCTCCGGAATTTTGAGCGCGATAACCGTACCTTGCGCCATCAAAACGGGCAAGGTTTGATGAGGCTTCAGCAGTAACCAGAATATAATAAGCCGCTATAGCATATTTACTGTCAGGAAGTGTGATTTCTACAAGTTGAGCTCCCTGGTCACGGAGTTCAACAAGTTTTCCCTTCACCATGCCGGCAATATCCGGATTAAGACTCTCGGGGAAATTCTCTTTTGGAACACCTATCTTCAACCCCTCAACAGGAACCGCTGCCATTTCTGCTAAATAATCAGGCACGGAATGAGAGGAAGAGGTGGCATCCCGTCCATCCTTGCCAGCCATAACTCCAAGCACCAGCGCAGCATCGTCACAGTTACGGGCAAGCACCCCTATCTGGTCGAATGAGGAGGCAAAAGCCACAAGTCCATAGCGAGAAATTCTGCCGTATGTCGGTTTCAAGCCAACAATATTGCAGAAACCTGCTGGCTGACGGACAGAGCCTCCAGTATCTGACCCAAGAGCCACCATGGCGAGATCATTGGCAACTGCCGCAGCCGACCCCCCTGAACTACCCCCGGGCACTCTTGTGTTATCAAAAGGATTAGGGACATTGCCATAAGCCGAATTTTCATTCGAACTACCCATGGCAAATTCATCCATGTTCGTTTTACCCAGAAAAATAGCGTCTGCCTCTTCAAGACGAATCACCGATGTTGCGTCATAGAGACTTTCGTAATTCTCAAGAATTTTTGAGGCGCAGGTAAGTCGTTCCCCTTTAATGGCAATGTTATCCTTGATTGCCATTGGCAGGCCGAATAACGCTCCAGGATGCCCGCCTTCTCTGAGTTTTCGATCAAGGCCTTTTGCCCGTTCCAACGCCTGATCCGCAAAAACCGTTATATAAATATTGGCATCGCGGTGACTCTCTATACGTTGCAGATAAAAACGCACAACCTCTTCACAGGTTACCTCGTATGACACCAGCTTGGAGCGAAGATCTTTGTAACTACTTAATTTCACGTTTGTTGTGAATTATTTTGAGAGAACAGTACCGATGACTGACCATGATGAATTTCAAAAGAAAAAATACCGATATCCTTACGGCATTTCCTCTTCATGTAATGTTTGTATAATAAGAAATAACTGCATATTATTCAATCTGGATTGATATAGTCTATAGAAGTAATTATTCATGAATTGTACCCACCATGAATACCCGTCAATCGGTAAGGAATAATCTGGAGTTATGGCACTCATAAAAATAGCAGACTTTTCACCAACACTTAAAGCACACTGGTTTTCCGCAAATACTGACGTTGCAGATAAACAGGTACAGGCTGAGCTGAAGTCATCGTGTGACCTCCCCTGCCATATTGCCATCATTATGGACGGGAATGGTCGATGGGCAAGGCTGAAAGGAAAAACGAGAATTGACGGGCATGTCGCTGGTGTGGAATCTGTCCGGGACGTGGTTGAATCCTGCTCACAGCTCGGTGTCAAGTATCTTACTCTTTTCACCTTTTCGACAGAAAACTGGAAACGACCGAAAAATGAGGTCTCCGCATTGATGCAGCTTCTTGTCAAGGTTATCGGTCGGGAAACCCGTAAACTCCATGACAACAATATTCGTCTCAATGTCATTGGAGAGATAAACCTGCTGCCGAAAGAGGTGAGCGCTGTTTTAAAGAAAACGATGGAACTCACCAAAAACAACAATAAACTTATGCTGACCATTGCACTCAGTTACAGTGGCCAATGGGATATTATGCAAGCATGCAAGGCTATTGCTTTTGATGTCAAGGCAGGGCGGCTCAATCCTGAAGTTCTCAATGAACAGCTTCTCGCTTCATACCTTTCTACTGCATCGATACCCGACCCGGAACTTCTGATCCGCACCAGCGGAGAGTTCAGAATCAGCAACTTTTTGCTCTGGCAAAGTGCCTATTCCGAAATTTACTTTACAAACACTTACTGGCCTGACTTTCGTCGTTCACAACTTTATGATGCCATAAGGGAATTTCAAAGCAGGGAACGAAGGTTTGGCCAAACCAGCGAACAAATTCAGACAAAAAATTTCCCTGCCAACAAGCTTTAACCTGATTGATTCCTCAAATTTCATGAAACAAACCCAAAAACTGATAGCCTTACTTCTGTTTTCTCTTGCCCTTAATCCTGCGGGAAAAATTGTTGACGCAAAAAATCTGCCGTCCAAACCTGAACAGAAGAGAATAAGCGAAGCAAAACAAGATCTCTACACCGTAAAAAACATCTCTTTCATCGGGCTTCAATCCCTCAGCGAACAGGAATTAACGGCCAGTCTTCCACTCAAGACCATGGACATGATTGCAATTCCTGGAGTGGAACTTTCAGGAACACTGCAATACCTCTGGAAGCTGCAGCTTTTCAGTGACATCACTGTTGAAAGAACTTATCTCGGAGAGAACAACATTGCACTGAAATTCATTGTTAGCGAACTGCCAATGCTTGACAAGGTTACCTTTGAAGGCAACAACAAGTTTGATAGTGTTGAACTGAAAAAAACTGCGGCTCTTGTGACTGGCAAGAAAATCAGCGAACAGGAATTGCTTACTGCTGTAAACAAGATTGAAAAATTTTATGCATCAAAGGGCTATCTGACTGCAGAGGCAAAATTTCAGCGTCAGGAAGTGATTAATAATCATGTAACTGCACTGTTCTCAATTGTCGAAGGCTCAAAGATCGCCATTGAAAAAATCACCTTTCACGGCAACACTTCTTTTGAGCAGAAAAAACTGAGAGGGGTTTTCAAGGAGACCAGTCAAAATTCCTGGTGGCGCAGAATCTTCGGTAGTCCAAAACTTGATACCGAAAAATTGAATGATGATAAAAACCTGCTGGTTGAGTTTTACCGCAATAACGGTTATCGCGATGCGCGTGTTGTACGCGATTCTATCAGTTATACCCATGACAAAAAGGGGCTTTTTCTCGACATTTATCTTGAGGAAGGTCAGAAATACCATATCAGAAACATAACATGGTCAGGCAATACAAAAGAATTTGCTTCAACGGATATTCTTGATAAAACATTCAGGCTCAAAAAGGACGATGTCTACAATGCCAAACTGATTCAGGAACGGCTGAGTTTTTCACAGGATAATTCTGATGTCAGCTCAATCTATCTCGATCGTGGCTACCTCTCTTTCAAGGCAAATCTTGAGGAACAGGTCATCAAACCTGATATGGTCGATCTGGTTATCTCTCTGAGGGAAGGCGAACCGTTCCAGCTCAACACCATCAAAATCAGAGGCAATACAAAAACGAAAGACCATGTGATCCGTCGCGAGCTCCATACCGTTCCAGGCGACATGTTCAGCCGAAAAAATGTTGTGCGCAGCATCAGGGAACTCAGCATGCTTAACTATTTTGACCCATCTCAGATTACGCCTGATATTGAGCCAAACCCGGAGACCAACACTGTTGATGTGACCTATAATGTCAGCGAAAAACAGACCGATACCTTTAACGCTTCAGTCGGCTATAGTGGCAGCGGGTTTACCGGCGCACTCGGTGTCACCTTCAATAACTTCTCGCTGCACGATATTTTCAATCAGGAAGCCTACAAGCCGTTACCTCACGGAGATGGCCAGCAACTCGGCTTCCAGTGGCAGTTCGGCACCAACAACTACAGAACCCTCAGCCTTAATTTTACTGAACCATGGGCATTCGGCGGACCAACTGCAGTGGGGTTTTCAGCCTTTAAAACCCATAGCGCTTATGACTATACCAACGACAGCACTTTCAACCCCACGATCATTGACCAGTATGGAACAACCCTTTCCATTGGACGGCGCCTGACCTGGCCAGACGATTACTGCTCAATCAACTGGAAGCTGAAATATTTGCACAGCAATGGCGGATTCCTGAGTTTTATCGATTATACCGATCCTGACGCTCCCGATCAGGCTGATCAAGTTTCTATAACGCAAACGTTTACCCGTAACAGTATCGACAACCCGCTTTTTCCGCGCCGGGGCAGCAAAAACACCATCACGGGACAGCTTTCGGGAGGAGCACTGCCAGGTACGGTTGATTTTTACAAATTTATCGGAACCTCAAGCTGGTATGTCCCAATTACAAAGGACCTCGTCTGGAATGTTTCAACGCAACACGGCTATCTTGCGACCTTTCACGAGAACGATTATATACCTTACACAGAATACTTTTTCATGGGAGGCAGCGGCATGTCCTCTCTCCCCACTATTCCTCTGAGAGGCTATGATGACCGAAGTCTCGGCTCAAAGCTGGGTGCCAGCTCCACAACAAGCACCAGCCTGTATGCCGGGAGGATTTACTCGAAATTCACCTCTGAGCTGCGTTATCCTCTTACCATGTCACAGTCGGTGAGTATTTACGGACTGACCTTCGTTGAGGCAGGCAATCTTTGGGAAAATGCGCAAGCTGTCAAGTATTCGGACCTGAAAAAATCCGCAGGCCTCGGTCTCAGGCTTTACCTTCCTATTATCGGGCAAATCGGGCTTGATTACGGCTACGGCTTCGATGCCGTCCAAAGCCTTCCCACAAAAACAAAACAGGGATGGAGCTTCTTGTTCAGCTTCGGCACAACAACAGAATAAGGCAAAAAAAGCAGAGTACAGAGGTATCACCTTCAGATGCCTCTGCTCATGAACTGCTTTTCATACGGGATATTTCATCCCGCAGCCTTGCGGCCTCCTCATAGTTTTCATTGCTTACAGCATCATTAAGGTCTGACTGGAGCGCATCAAGCAGTGCATCAGGAGTGAGCCCTGTACTTACTCTTTCAGGTTCCAGAGCAGCCCCGGTCTCCTCTTTCTGTTCTTCCTTGATACCAGCCTCGTTCATAATCTCTTCGGTAACAAACAGTGGAGCATGAAAACGCACAGCAATAGCAATGGCATCACTGGGACGTGCATCAATTTCATGCACTTCACCGTTCACCTCACAGATAACCTTGGCATAAAACGTTTCATTGTGCAGTTCATCAATAATGATTTCATTCACGTGCAAATGAAAAGCATCGGCAATGTTCTTGAAAAGATCGTGAGTAAAGGGCCGCGGTGGTTTTATATTTTCAAGTTTGAGGGCAATTGCCTGAGCTTCAAAACCACCAATAATAATCGGAAGCTTTCGTTTTCCCTCCAACTCATAAAGAATGAGAGCATAAGCTCCGTTAGTATGAGGGCTTGTAGAAAGTCCAAGAATATCTACCTGAAGTTTACGCATAAGTTGATAATTAACATTGTATCACCGGATAAAAATACCTTAATGCTTTCTAACATGAAAGTACTGTTAAACATTTCGTCTTCAAATATTCTTGTCGAGCTTCGAGCAGTTCAGGCTATACCGTAACCCGCAATATCAAAAATCGGTGCTTTACGGTCACCCTGGAGAGAAACCATGGTAAAGGGAGAGCCGATGCTGGAGAGCACCCGATATACCACAGGCAAAAGGGATTATCAAATGCCGAGCTGGAGCTCGGCGTTCCCGGGTATAAGCTCAAAAATTTCGATACACCCTTATCGAATAATTCCATTTCCAAATCTATACTGGCATCATAAAGCAAGGTTGCTCGACTATATCATTTAATTATGGAATATGATACACCATTATCAAGCGGGAATATTATAACACTTTTGTTTTAGAAATGGAATAACCTGTAATTCATGGAATCAGGAATATTGCTGTGCCGTTTGGCGCTGTCTCGTTAAAATACCTTCGGAAAATCAGGACACACGACAGAAACATCCCGCAATATTCATTGAGGGTTCTCGTGATCGCTGATGCGATTGCATGATAAAAAAAAAGCCGCATCAAAGCGGCTTTAAAAAATAAGTGCCCGAGAGGAGATTCGAACTCCTACACCTTTCGGCGCTACCCCCTCAAGATAGTGTGTCTACCAATTTCACCACTCGGGCTTGTCATTTTTTGGAATGCCTCGCAGCACTCTGTGAGAATAGAAGGACTCGAACCTTCGACCCTCTGCTTAAAAGGCAGATGCTCTACCGACTGAGCTATATTCTCAACCTATAACCAAGGTACATGAGTACCGGAACTTACTTATTCTGGTATCTCTGGCGCTTCTTGTGCCTGTTCTTACGACGCATCTTTTTACGCTTGTGTACCGCCATTTTATGACGTTTTCTTTTTTTTCCGCAGGGCATATAGTAAGTGTCTTTCCTCTTGTTTTAAAGGCAGATAATATAG
>JBMOIS010000042.1:0-23077 GCA_049317185.1 Chlorobium sp.
CATCAATAATCGCCCCCATCCGCTCCCCAAAAAGCTGCCACATTTTGCCTCTGCCACCATGCGCGTCGAAGGGGGTGAGGTCGAGGTCGTCAGGCTCAATATGGATACTGGAGGCAATGTGCTCTTTGATCATGCGCAGCCAGCTCATCTGCTCTTCGGTGAATTTTTCCCCTGCGCCGGAGTGCTGCCTGAACACCCACTCCTTGAAATTGGTGTCAACGGTTTTATCGTACATGGTCAGCACGGGATCAATGCCGGTGACGCGGCGGATGAGTGAGACGAGGGCGATAAGCTCGTTTCTCGGGTTGTTGCCGTTGACCTTTTCGAGCTGTTCGTATGCGTGCCAGATGCGCATCGGGGCAAGGGCCGGTTTATCGGCTTTGAGGCGGTCGAGCAGCTCGCGGATCATCCGGTAGGTGACGGTGCGGCGCTGAAAGGGCTGGTTGTAGAAGATGGTGAGCGCGATGATTTCATCCTTGTGGCTCTCAAGATATTCATTGAACTCTCCGATCAGCCCGGTTGCCTTGTCGGCGCTTTCGTCGGCCCATTCGCTTTTGGTGACCTGGTCGAGGTTGATGGTGTCAATAATCTGCTCATGGAGGCGGCGAACGTTGTCGATAAACTCGTTCAGTGACCCGTTGAAGGTTGAGCGTGCTTCGTGCAGGAGCTGCTGCTGCGCCTCTTCCCGTAACTGCATCGTTTCGGCTGACGGGTTGTCGGCCTCCTCCTCTATTGTTCTGCCGAGGATCTCCTGTGCTTTCCGGCTTATGGTGTCGGGGTTCCACGATTCGAGTAGCTCGCGAACAACCTGGTTGATGCTTTTGCCGCCAGATTTTTCGATAAAGGTTGCCCGTTCCTCTTCGGTGATCTGTCTTTCGAGCCGGGCAAGGCGGCTGGCGAGGGAGATGAAGAGATCTTCCTCCTCGGCGCCGAAGGTTATGGCTTCCAGCAGCTCCTTCAGGGAAACTGTTGGCTTGCGCTCAAGGGGGCGGCTGTCGGTTTTCAGCGATCTGGTGACACCGATGGCATCGACAATGACAAAGTGGGTTTTGGCGGAGGTGACCGAGGGGGTCACTTTTTTGAGGTCGTCAAAACAGAGTGTGCGTGTGCCCCGGCCTTTCATCTGCTCGAAATAGTTGCTGCTTTTGACGTCGCGCATGAAGAGCAGACATTCGAGCGGTTTGACGTCGGTGCCGGTGGCGATCATGTCTACCGTGACGGCAATTCTCGGATTGTACTCGTTGCGGAAGCGGGCGAGCAGCGATTTAGGATCTTCGTCTGACTTGCAGGTGATTTTTTTGCAGAATGCGTTACCTTCGCCGAACTCTTCGCGGATAATTTTGATGATATCTTCGGCATGGCTGTCGGTTTTGGCGAAGACAAGGGTTTTAGGCACTTCATTCCTTCCGGGGAACAAGGTCGGCAGTGCGTCGCGAAAGGCGCGGATGATGTTGCGGATCTGGCTTGGATTGACGACGTCACGGTCGAGCTGGGTGGGTGTATAGGTGACGTCCTCTTCGAGTTGCTCCCACCGTTTGCGGCGTGAGAGCTTTTCGCGTTTGTCAACAAACTCCTTCGCCTTGAGCTCTGCACCGTTGTTTGTGATCTCGGTCTCAATGAGATAGACGCTGTAGCCAACATTGACGCCATCTGCCACGGCCCGTTCGTGACTGTATTCGCTGACGATGTTTTCGTTGAAAAAGCCGAAGGTGCGTTTGTCGGGTGTTGCGGTCAGGCCGATAAGGAAGGCGTCGAAGTAGTCGAGCACCTGCTGCCAGAGGTTGTAGATGGAGCGGTGGCACTCGTCGATGACGATGAAGTCGAAAAATTCTGGTGGCACTTTTGGATTGTAGGCTACCGGCACAGGCTCTTTGTGTTGCCAGCTTTTTTCCGCCGGGTTATCCTCTTCAAGCGAAGGATCAAGTTCTTCGCCTTTCAGAATGGAGTAGAGCCGCTGGATGGTGGTGATGCAGACCTGGCTGTCGTTTGCGATGCTGCTCGACTGGAGGCGCTGCACGTTGTAGAGCTCCGTAAACTTGCGGTTGTCGTCATTGGGCGTGTAGGCACGGAACTCTTGCTCTGCCTGTTCGCCGAGATTGCGGGTATCAACCAGAAAAAGCACCCGTTTGGCATCGGCATGTTTCAGCAGGCGGTAGATGGAGGTGATAGCCGTAAAGGTCTTGCCTGAACCGGTAGCCATCTGGACGAGCGCTCTCGGGCGGGCATCACGGAACGACTGTTCGAGATTGTTGATGGCAACGGCCTGGCACTCCCGCAAACCGTGCGGATGCAGCGCGGGTATATGCTGCATTCGTCCTCTGAGGCTTTGCTCCTTGCCGAGCCACTCGCGGAGTGTATCCGGTCGGTGGAAGGTAAACACTGGTCGAGAACGTGGCTTGGGATCGCGATAGTCGGTAAAGTGGGTCAAGATGCCGGTGCTTTCGTACACAAACGGCAACGGGTTGTTGTTGAGATGCTTCAGCTTGCTGGCGGCATATCCCGACGATTGATCCTCCACAGCGGAGAGGTGATGCCCCTCCTTCTCTCGTTTTGCCTCGATGATTCCAACGGGTTTGCGATCGACAAACAACACGTAATCCGCCTCAGTCCCATCCTTCATCGGGTAGTGCGTCACCGCTATGCCTGCTGAAACATGCCAGTTGATTGCGCTCTTTTTCTGAACTGCCCACCCCGCCGCCGTAAGCTGCCGGTCGATGATGTCGCGAGCGCCCTGCTCGGGGGTTTGGTTCAGAGGGTCGTTGTGTGGCATAGAGGGAGTGTGGAGAATTATAAAGTTTCGTTTTTTTGCAGGCTCTGACCATGTTCCCATGACAGCATCTCTTTTTTCAACTCCTCAGTTGATTGTGACTCTCCACGTTTAATCGCCTCTTGGCATTTTTTAACCTTATCAACGACATACAGCTCATACATGATCTCCTCAATAGTGGCACTCTCCGGTAAAGCTGAAATTACCCGGTTTGCCTCCTGCTTCAGATTTTCCATAGTGGCATCTCCATTTTTATTCCAGTGACTGATATCCTCCCTGGCTTGGTCAGTGATGTCTATAAAAGACTTGCCCATGGATCGGCTGGATCAGTTATCCTCGTAACCCTGCCAGCTTTTGCATCGGCTTTCCCTCGTTCAATAGCATCAATAACCTTCGGATCAGAAAAATATCTGTCGGTGTCACTGATTTTTCGTGCAGGGACGATTTCATAAGTTTCGGTTCCACCACACTGGACGATGACGCGCTCATTGTTGGCCATATTCAAATATTTACGGAGGTTTTTACGCAACTCCGTTGTGCTGACTGCTATCATAATTTCAACCTTTTGTGTTACAGTATAACGTACATAGTATAACCATTTTTTCCTTTTTAACACGTAGCCAGGCAATTTTTGCACACGTTGAATAATTCTGTAACTTAACGTACAATTTCAATACGTACAAAGGAGATGGCCATGCCACAAATTCCAGTAGAAAGTAACTCACGACTCTCGTTGCGCATTGCTTCAGAAGAAAAGTCTCTTCTTGTGCGAGCTGCGGCTATGCAGCATACGGATTTGACCGAGTTCGTTACCAGAACTGTTGTTGCTGAGGCTCGAAAGGTGATCAAGCAGAATGAGCGAATAGTGTTGACGGAAAGAGATAGTGCGCATCTCCTGAATCTGCTGGAAGAGCCACCTGCTCCAAACGAAAAACTCATGGCGGCAGCATTTGCACTACCGAAGCTCTGATGTTACTTCCCGCCTGGCACGAAGAGCCGATTGCCAAACACCATGATCGGACAGCATTTGATTGCGGCGATGATGCTCTCAATGAGTTTTTGTTGCATCATGCCCGAAAAAGTCACCAAAAAGGTGGCGCGAAAACCTTTCTGGCTGTTGCTGATACTTACGGCAAAAAGGTTCTTGGCTATTACAGCATTGCACCTGCATCAGTTGCTTACGAGAATACTCCGGAACTTGTCAAGCGAGGATTAGCTCGCCATGAGGTGCCGGTCTTCAGACTTGCCCGTTTGGCTGTTGATCGCTCCGTTCAGGGTCTGGGGTTAGGCGGGCAGTTATTGCTTGCTGCTGGTCGCCGCTCTCTTCTGGTGGCAGCACAGGCTGGTGGCGTCGCTCTTCTGATTGATGCCAAGAGTGCGCGAGTGGCGGAATGGTATGCAAGCTATGGCGCTGTTCCGATGCTGGATGCGCCGCTTTCGCTCCTGTTGCCGCTTAAAACTATCCATGCAGCCCTTGTTTCAAGTGGTAAGCTTTGAAGAAAAATGCCGGTTGTTCCTTTGTCAAAGGCAATAATGACGCTCACCCCCTTCCCAGCACCTCCAGAATCTCCTGAAAGCTTGCCAGCCCGGCGTCGAGGTTTTCGATGATCTCCCCGGCCAGTACGTCCGGATCGGGAAGATTATCAAGGTCGGCGAGGCTTTTATCCTTCAGCCAGAAGATATCGAGGTTGGTTTTGTCGCGGGCTACAATCTCTTCGTAGGTGTACTTCCGCCAGCGCCCTTCGGGGGTTTCGGGCGTGAAGCTCTCCTTGCGTTTGTGGCGGTTCTCGGGGTTGTAGCATTCGACGAACTCCTGCAGGTCGGAGGCTTTCAGCGGGCTCTTTTTCAGGGTGTGGTGCACGTTGGTGCGGTAGTCGTAGAACCACACTTCACGAGTCCAGGGATCTTTGTGGGCGGGCATCACGTCGAAAAAGAGGACGTTGGCTTTCACGCCCTGTGCGTAAAAGATGCCGGTCGGGAGCCTCAGAATGGTGTGCAGCTCGGTAGTTTCGAGCAGCTTTTTGCGGGTCTCCAAAAGCGTTCCCCAGTTTATCTTTCTTCAGCTCAGTAGGAGCGCTATATTGGTAGCGTTTCAAAAGCATAACCCCTCATCCCGTCAGCACCTCATTCAATTCATCAATAATCCTCCCCATCCGCTCGCCGAAAAGCTGCCACATTTTGCCCCGTCCTCTATTCGTGTACATAACTACACCGAAGTACTGCAAAGAGCATGCAAGCCAAGAGCGCATTCTTTCAGCTTTCAGTCAGTACTTTACACACCTGAAGCTGCTCGATTTTACTGAAAGCGCGGTCTTCAGTTAAAAACAGGTGTTCCGATTCGAGTGACAGACAACAAGCCGCCTGTAAGGCATCAGGGGTTTTCACTCCAAAGTTGGCACGAATGCTGGTGGCGATTTCAAGTACATTTCTTGACAGATCAACAATGTGTAAGCTGTCTGTTGAAAAGAAATCATCATAGAGTTGTAAAAGCGAATTGTCCCTGTTGCGCAGAGGAGCCACACGACACTCCAGCAGGGTCAGCGCACTTACAGCAATGACAGGATTTGAATAAGAGGTAAGAAGTTTTTGAATGGAGTGTTGCAATTGTGTCACAAGTGCAACATCTCCCTCAATAAGGTAGATGAGCACATTGCTGTCAAGAAACAGAATCATAGCGAATTCCATGAGTTGCGCTCATTGGTAATTTGCTGGTCAATCTCCTCTTTTGACCGGGAGCCCGCAGGCTTATAATTCATAATCCATTGCGCAGGGCCACGATTTTGTTTGCGTGATTTTGTCAATATCTCTTTTTTCAGCTCTTCCGATGATTGTGACTCTCCACGATGAACAGCATCCCTGCCTTTATTGACCTTATCAACGACGTACAGTTCATACATGATCTCCTCAATGTTGACACTCTCCGGTAAAGCTGAAATTACCCTGATTGCCTCCTGCTTCAGATTTTCCATAGCGGCATATCCTTTCTTATTTAATCGTTAAGCGCATTGCTGTCAGGAAACAAAATCATGAAAAATTCCATGAGTTGCGTTTATTCGGTAATGTTTCTGCTAACCTTTTCTTTTCATCGGTAGCTTGCAGCCGTACAAAATATAAGGAGTTTTTCTCACTTATTGCGTTTCAATAACAATCTTATCATTGTCATTATAACACAGGAAAGAGGTTCGGAAATAATACCTCAACCGCTCGAACTGGAAAGCGAAGGGATAAGGCCCCTTTCGGTGTCTCTGACCCAAGGATCCCATTGCTGGTTAACGAGGAGACGAGCGTTCTTGCCGTCCTCTCATTGAGACCGCTGACACGGCAGGCATCACCACGAGTGATTTCTCCTTTCAGCAACACCATTTCAAGAATTGAGAAGGCCTCCACTCTCCACCCCTGCTGCTCACCGTAAAAGCGCAATCGTTTTGCAAGGGCATCAAACTCAAACAGGCTCTCCATAAAGGTTATCTGATCAAGCGATATCTTCAGGAACCAGACAATGAAGCTATTCAGTGCATGCAGCGAGAGATTGCCTCTGCCATCAAGATCACCCTGACGCGGCATATCGGCGTGATCCATCAGCCTCATATATTCATGCCGACTCTCCAGTCCGCGAGCAAGACCTCGTGATACTGACCAGAGTCCATGAGCGCCGATGCCTGCATGGAGCGCCATGGCATGACTCATGAGACGACTTACCCGTCCGTTACCATCAAGAAAGGGGTGGATATAATTGAACCGGTGATGCGCCGCAGCCATTGCGGCAAGTCGCATCCCTTTTCCAAGTTTCTCAAACGCATACTGCTTTTCGAAATAATCCATAAACGCCGCAACGGCACTGTTCTCATGCGGGAGGTGGCGGCCTACAGCAACATCATGTTCCGGTTGATTTCTGAAAGTGCCGGGAATAATTGGAATTCGCACCTCTTTTTTTTGCAGATAACACATCGCCTCAGGAAGATCCCTGTAAAATTCCCGATGCAGCCAGGAGAGAAACCGGCATGAAGCAGCATCCTCAAGTGTTCCGGCAGCGTATAGTGCATCAATTTCCTGCTGCACACGAATATGGGCTACCGCCTCTCTCTGAAGATCCCTTCGCTCTCCGTTGCTTTCAAACAGGTTCTGCAGCGCTCGCTCAATATCGCGAGGCATGGTATTGTGCCCCTCAATCAGGTTGGAGTAGTAGCAGTTCATCACCCGTACAAGATCGGCGAGACTGGCCGCAGTTTTAGGGTGAAGCCGGTTTCCCAGCCGTTCAGCAGCGGTTGAGAGAGCGGCAATAAGATCAACAATCTCTGGCTCTAACGATTCCGGCAGGCAAGGCTCAAGACGTGGGGGTGTTTCAGTGATCATTTTATTGCCGATGATGTGATAGAGCGTTCTCTTTTACAATAATATTTTATAAGAAATAATCCATAAAAATTGCCGATCATTTTGCCGATCTTTGTTGCGTGAGTATGGGTGAGTTAGCTTGCAATAAGGTGGAGGATAGGTTCCGTTTTTACGGTAAAAACTTTATACTGCGTGTGATATAGGGAAAATAGTGTTCGAGAGTGATTTTTTATTTCAGTTTCCAACAACTCAACTATCAACGATGATGAAACATTTTGCAAAAAGGGGGATTGCTCGGCTATGGATGGTGGTGCTGCTTGCAGGGCTGAGTATGGTGACGGTTTCGGCAGTAGCCTCTGCGGTGAACATTGGCGATGAGTATGGTGGGGGAATCGTTTTTTATGTTGATGGAACGGGCCAGCATGGTCTTGTTGCAGCAAAAGCCGACTTTCAGGAGGAGATGAATTGGGATGATGCCAAGAGTGCCTGTGAAAGTCTTGTCAGCAACAGTTATAGTGACTGGTTTTTACCGAATAAAGAGCAGTTGAAGCGATTGTATAATATGCGTAGTATTGTTGGCGGTTTTTCCGACAACTACTACTGGAATTCTACGGAGGACAGTGCGGACTACGCATGGAACCAGAGCTTCTACATTGGTTACCAGAACATCATCAATAAGAGTTTCAGGTGGTGTGTTCGGACTGTGCGGGTGTTTTAACTATTTATCTATTCAATAATTAAGGGGGTATTGTGGGCGAAGCCCCCAGTGGAAATTTTTTTTCAGCCCGGTAATTTTACACCTTTTTTGCTGATTGGTTATTAGCTCGAAACGGCTTTACTCATGATATTCATCAATAATCGCACCCATCCGCTCCCCGAAAAGCTGCCACATTTTGCCCCGGCCGCCATGCGCGTCGAAGGGGGTGAGGTTGAGGTCGTCAGGCTCAATACGGATGCTGGAGGCAATGTGCTCTTTGATCATGTGCAGCCAGCTCATCTGCTCTTCGGTAAACTTTTCCCCGGTACAGGAGTGCTGCCTGAACACCCACTCTTTGAAATTGGCATCAACAGTTTTGTCGTACATGGTCAGGATGGGGTCGATGCCGGTGACGCGGCGGATGAGTGAGACGAGGGCGATAAGTCGAGCGTGCTCGCTTCTTGGCCATTTTTGACCTTATCAACGACAAGCAAAATGCATGGAATAGATGCTAATATCTTATCAAGCTTTGGAAAACTCAGAGATGGATTGTTTTATTGTGTGATATGCAGAAGGAACACCACTGCGGGATTTGGCCTTTGCAACTGCACAACATATTGACCATTATGACCAGAAAAACAAGAAAAGGTCAAGGCACAGCAGAAAGCTTGCGCAACAAAATTTTTTTGCTACTCGGTGTAAGCCTTTTTAGCCTTTTCGGTGCCTGTGCCGCATCGCAAAAAGAACCAGCAATAATTATTATGCCTGAAAACTTTGTTTTTATAAGCGGTGGTGAGTTTACGATGGGGAGCCCGGAGGGTGAAGTCGGGAGGGAAGAAGCCAGGGTGCTTTATCAGCAAAACCTGGGGCTTGACTACAGTGAGGCGCAGCATCAGGTGAAGGTCAGTGATTTTGCGATGAGCAAATATGCTCTGACGGTAGCCGAGTTCAGGCGATTTGTAGATGCCACAGGATACCAGACAGATGCTGAACAAGAGGGTTTTAGCGTTGTTTATCTGGGTAACAACGAGGGCGGATTCCAAAACGGTGTCAACTGGCATCACGGTATAAGAGGTGTGTTGCGTCCTTCATCCGAGGATAATCATCCTGTGGTGCATGTGAGCTGGAATGATGCGGTAGCGTATTGTGCATGGATGTCGAAAGAGACAGGGAAGAAGTTCCGCTTGCCAACGGAGGCGGAGCGTGAGTATGCGTGTCGCGCAGGCACAGCAACGCCGTTCAATACGGGTGAAAACGTGACGACAGATCAGGCAAACTTTGACGGAAACTATCCGTACAGCAATAATCCCAAAGGAGTGAACCGGGAAAACACGGTTCCAGTGAATAGTTTTGCGCCGAATGCATTTGGTTTGTATAACATGCACGGGAATGTTGCTGAATGGTGCAGTGACTGGTTCGGAGAAAGGTATTATGATCAATGTAAAGCGTCAGGCACGGTGACGAACCCTGCTGGCCCCTCGACCGGTTCGGACCGCGTGCTTCGTGGCGGGAGCTGGAATCGCCCTGCGAAGTTCTGCCGGTCAGCTCTTCGTAACTCCTTTGCCCCCGACTACCGGAACGCCTACATTGGTTTCCGCCTGGTTTTTGTTCCGTAGTCACTTGGCAAGTTCATACCGATTTTGCGACAAATGACACTTCACGGCCTGAAATGAATGGAGCTTCCTGTGATTACCGTTTCCTTCTATAATTTATTATCTTCATTGGAGATTTACGCCCCGTTGCGGGCAGTGTTTCCGCTGGCCTGCTGTTGTGACCGCATGACTTCATAGAAAGGATATTATAGGCCCATTATAAAAAGAGTTAACGAATGAAGAAAAGTTCGAATAAGCAATTGTTGATGAACAAGACTGGCGACGAAATACAGGTTGCGCTGGTTGATGAGGGGCGTCTGGTCGAGTTGATTATTGAGCGTCCCGAGAGTCGGAGAAGTATTGGTGATATTTATCTTGGCCGGGTGCACAAAGTTGTTGAGGGGTTGAAGGCCGCTTTTGTCGATATTGGGCAGAAGTCTGACGGGTTCCTCCATTTTTCGGATGTGGGCACAACCAACGAGGATTATCGTGCGCTGATTGAGGATGATGAGGATGATGATGAGAATGGCGATGATACGCCGCAGCCTGTCCGGGCTGGTGTCGACCCGGCGGCTGGTGCAAATGTGAAGCAGGCGGCTCGCAGTGGCAGCAAGACCCCGTCGGCTGATGATCAGGAGCGGGCCGAAAAAAGGCAGTCCTACACCCAGATGATTGCGGGCAAGCTCAAGCCGAATGACTCTATTTTGGTGCAGGTTATAAAGGAGCCGATCAGCAGCAAGGGTTCCCGACTTACCTCTGATATTACGATTGCCGGGCGTTTTATGGTGCTGCTCCCTTTTGGTGGTGGCCAGGTTGCGGTTTCACGCCGGGTGATTGCCCGCAAAGAGCGTTCAAGGCTGAAAAAGCTGGTGCGTTCGATGCTTCCTGAAGGGTTTGGTGCCATTATCCGCACGGTGGCTGAAGACCAGGAGGAGACGCTCTTGAAGCAGGACCTTGAGAAACTGCTTGCCAAGTGGACGCAGATTGAGGAGCAGCTACAGAACGCGGCACCACCCCAGTTGATTTTCAAAGAGGATACCATCATCTCAAGTGTGCTGCGCGACTCGCTCACCTCTGATGTTGGTGAAATTGTTGCCAATTCTCCTGTTATTTACCAGGAGACGCTGAACTATATCCAGTGGGCGGCCCCTGAAATGGTGAAAAATGTCACGTTTTACCAGGGCAAGCTTCCGCTGTTTGAGGGCTACGGGATTGCCAAGGATGTTGAGTCGATCTTTTCGCGCAAGGTGTGGCTCAAGTCGGGTGGTTATATTATTATCGAGCATACTGAGGCGATGGTGGTGGTTGATGTCAACAGCGGTCGTTATGCGGCAAAGCGTGAGCAGGAGGAGAACTCCCTGAAAACCAACCTTGAGGCGGCGCGTGAAGTGGTACGTCAGTTGCGGTTGCGCGATATCGGCGGCATTATTGTGGTTGATTTTATTGATATGCTCGACCAGAAGAATGCCAAGAAGGTTTATGATTCGATGAAAGCTGAGCTGCGCAATGACCGCGCCAAGTCGAACATTCTGCCGATGTCGGACTTTGGTATCATGCAGATTACCCGTGAAAGGATTCGGCCAAGCCTCATGCAGCGTATGGGCGACCAGTGCCCTGCTTGTGGAGGCAGCGGTGTAGTTCAGGCGCGCTTTACGACCATCAACCAGATAGAGCGGTGGCTGCGGAAGTATGCGCTTCAGCACCCCATGAAGTTTCAGCAGCTTGACCTCTACGTCAGCCCGACGGTTGTTGAACCGCTGCAGAACAGCGATTTGAAGACGGAGCTGAAATGGTTTCTTCAGCACATGCTTTTTGTACAGGTGAAGCCGGATGAAAGCCTCAGAAGTGACGATTTCAGGTTTTACAGCCGAAAAAATAACAAGGATATTACCGCCGAATATGGCGACATATAACATAGAAAGCACGTTATGGGACAGTATGATGTATTGAAAGAGGCTATACTTGGTTTTTCATCGCTTGGCACCGCTGAACTTCTGGAAATTCCCGAGGCGCGGAGGGTTTTTGATGAGTTCAAGCAGTTGCTGAACGAAGGGCTGGTGAGGGCTGCGGAAAAATCTGGCAGTGATTGGGTGGTCAACTTGTGGGTCAAGCAGGGTATTTTGCTCGGCATGCGTCTTGGCCGACTGCAAGAGAGTTTTTTGTTGCTTGATGAACATGGCAACAGGTTTGCCTATATTGACAAGGATACGTATCCGCTCAAAACGATTACTCTTGCCAACAATGTCCGGATTGTTCCTGGTGGTTCTTCGGTGCGTGATGGTTCCTATCTTGCTCCAACAGTGGTCATGATGCCGCCAGCTTATGTCAATGTCGGCGCTTATGTTGATGAGGGTACCATGATTGACTCTCATGCGCTTGTGGGAAGCTGTGCGCAGGTTGGCAAGAAGGTGCATCTTTCGGCGGCTGTGCAGGTTGGCGGTGTGCTTGAGCCGATTGGCGCGATGCCGGTCATTATTGAGGATGAGGTGATGGTTGGTGGTAACTGCGGCATTTATGAGGGCACCATTGTTCGCCAGCGGGCGGTTATCGGTACCGGCGTTATTCTGAACGGTTCAACGCCGGTCTACGATCTTGCGCTGAACACGATTTACAGAAAAACTGCCGAGTCTCCGCTCGTGATTCCCGCTGGTGCAGTTGTTGTTGCCGGGTCAAGAAGGATCAAGGGGGATTTCGCCGCAGAGCATGGACTTTCTATCTATACGCCGGTGATTATCAAATATCGTGACGAACGGACGGACAGCGCAACAGCTCTTGAAGAGGCTCTCAGGTAAACTATGCAAAGCAACAAAGAGTGTAATGGACGCTGGCACCGTTCTCTGTGGGAGAGGGTGCCGGGTTTTGTGGCGGCTCTTCTTTTTTTCTTTTGTCTCTCTTCCTCCTCTCTTTTTGCGGTATCAGCACACGAAAAGGAGTATTTTGACATCATTAAGGGTGTTGATCTTTTCGGTGAGGTCTATCGCGAGGTCTCGACCGGTTATGTTGATCCGCTTGATGTCAGCGAGCTGATGAACGCAGGGATTGACGGTATGCTTCGTACTCTTGATCCCTATACGGTTTTTCTTGACGAAGAGGATTCCGGCGAGCTTGATGAGATGACCAGTGGCCAGTATGTCGGTGTGGGTATTACCATTGGAATAATTGACGGAGTCTATTTTGTGACCTCGGTGGTTGAGGGTTATGCGGCTGCAAAAGCGGGTATCAGGGTGGGCGACAGCATTCTTGCCATCAACAATAAAGAGGTAAAAAAAGCGTCGCTGGTCGAGGTCAAAGCACTGATCAAGGGCACTGTCGGCGCTTCGCTCACCATCCGGCTGGATCGTCAGGGAACACCTCCGTTTACGGTATCTCTGGTGCGAGAGGAGGTTCGGTCACGCTCGGTGAGTTATGCGGCCAGTATTCAGGAGGTCGGCTATATTGAGATGAAGAATTTCAGCATCCATTCAGCCAATGAGCTTCGCACCGCTCTTCTGGGCCTTCTGCAGCAGGCTAAAGAGCAGCATAAGCCGCTGAAAGGAATAATTCTCGACCTGAGAAACAATCCTGGAGGTCTGCTGAATGCTGCCGTTGATGTTACTTCGCTGTTTGTCCGCAAAGGGAGTGAGGTGGTTTCCATTCGGGGCCGCGCTGTGGAAATGGCAAAATCATACAAGACAGAGGTGTCACCTCTTGACGCGACGCTTCCCCTTGTGGTTCTTGTTAACAAAGAGAGCGCTTCTGCGGCAGAAATTGTTTCCGGAGCCATCCAGGATCTGGATCGTGGCGTTATTATCGGCGAGCGCTCTTTTGGCAAAGGGCTTGTGCAGTCAGTGATCAGGCTCTCCTACGATAATACCCTGAAGCTTACAACGGCGAAATATTATACTCCCTCTGGTCGTTTGATCCAGAAAGAGAGCAAACCGGCGCATGAGTCGCGCAAGGTGCTTCCCAAGGCTCCCGGTAATGATGCGTCACAGGTGTTCTATACCAAAAACAGGAGAAAAGTGTACGGTAGTGGTGGTATTTCGCCTGATGTTGAGCTTTCTGAAATGGTTGCTTCTCCCTACCTTACGGAACTTCGCAAGAAAGGGATGCTTTTTCTTTTTGCCTCTCACTACAGCTCCTCTTTTCCCGTCATGCCTCCGCAACCGCTCGACCGTCATCAGCTTATGGTGTCATTCGGCAACTTTCTCCGCGATAAAAAATTTGTCTACTCCTCTGAATCAGAGCGTCGTTTCAATGAGCTGAAAGAGAGCATGAAAAAAGTTCAGCCGGAACAGAACGATACCGCACAGAACAGTTTCAGCTCACTGCGGCAGGAGATTGACCGGCTGAAGGAGCAGGAAATCGAGAAAGAGTCAACTGGAGTGGCAAAGGCTCTTGAAGTGGAGATTCTCCGCCATTACAATGAACCTCTTGCACGACGGGCGGAACTTGATAATGATTCTGAGGTCACGAAAGCGATTGAAGTGCTTTCCGATTCCGGGACGTATTCCTCAATTCTTCATCCCTGAGCCTGCTTCAAATGCTTTTGTTGATACTCCCTGATTTTACGGTGCGCTCCGAAGGCAATCATGAGGTTGCTCACCGTCAGCAGGCTTTCGGCAACTCCGTGCAGCAGGTCGTCGTGTGACAGTGTCGAATATCCCCTCACCTGGGTGGCAAGGTACATGCAGAAGATGGTGACGGAGATGAAGACCAGCACAAACCAGAAGCCAGCAATGGTCAAGCCTGAAAAAATGGTTTTGTCACGTTTATGGACGATCAGGAGCAGCACCAGAAAGGCGAGATAGACGACGCTTGAGAGTTGCAGAATGGCATCGAAGATATCAGCGCCAAGGTATGATTGCGGTTTTCCGGCAATCATGATTGCTGCCATGGCTGCTGTATATCCTGCGACAGGCGCTTTTTTTGTCGATTTCAGCAGGTTCAGCGTTGCAAGGAGGAGTGCTGTGCTGCCAAAGAGATTGATGAGTTCCGACATATCAAGAAGGAGCGGAATCGAATCGCCGGCGATGTGGTAGCCCAGCACGAAAAAACTGCCGACCCAGTGCGGCAGCATGGCGAGGCCAAAGAGGCGGATCTCGCGCCGCCCGGTTATTTTTCCGTAGTAAAACAGCAGGGCAGCACCGATTCCCCATTCGAGAGCCGAGGAGATATGAATAACCCAATTAGGAAATGAAAGCAGCATTCAGGAGCCCTTGACGAGGTGATAGATATTTTTGGAAAAGATTTTCATCTGAACGGGCCAGGAGGCTGGTATCATTTTCTTGTAAAGATAGGAATCGAAGGTGATTCGCTGCACGTCATTGTCAGCGCAGATAGCCACAAAGCTCTCCCGCAGCCGGTCGTTGCGGTAATAGGCTGCCTGCAACACTTCAAGGCCAAAAAAGATGGGTGCGTAGAGCTTGCGGAACTCTTTTTCATAGTTTTTCAGGGGGGTGCCATGCTTATGGTTCTCAATCATGGCAAGTGCGCCAAGTTTGCCTGAGCGCATGGCGAAGAAAATTCCTTCTCCGTTGGCTGGTGTTACCAGGCCTGCGGCATCTCCAACAAGAATTGCCTTCTCCTGGGTGAATGATTTGCGGGGCTTCATCGGTATTTTTGCCGCCTCATCAAGATAGGGTTGATCAGTAATCCCGATTTTCTCAACAAATCGCTTTTGCAAGGCCTTGATATTATGCTTGTTGTCCTTGGTCCCGGTTCCGATGGCCAGATGGTCGGCTTTTGGGAAAATCCAGCCGTAAAAGTCAGGCGAGACCTCTCCATCGAACCAGATCTCTACAATATCACTGAACTTCTGGACGGTTGGCGTGTACTTGAAGCGCTGCTGCATGGCAATCACCTTCAGCTCGTTTGGCGGAAAGTGCAGCTCGTCGGCGGTCTTTGAGTTGGCACCGTCAGCCCCGATAATTCTTCTTGCCCTGAGTGGTGCCAGCTTGTTGTTGAGCGTGTTGATGACAAACCCCTCGCCGGAGTGAGCGATGGATTTAACCAGCCCTTCAACCACGACCGCCCCGGCGTTTTCGGCTTCAACACGCAGGTAGCGGTCAAATCTTTCACGACGTACCATGCCGACGTAGCCGTTGGGCATGTTCATGTCAATGACCCGCCCTTTCGGTGAACGGGCCTTCATCCGGGAGAGCTTCTTCTCAACCAGCTCTGCAGGAATAGTGAACTCTTCGATAAGGCCAAGAGGAATGGCACCGCCGCAAGGTTTGACGTTGTCAAAGTTGCGTTCAATCAGCACGGTGGAGAGTCCGGCTTTTGCCAGTATGGCAGCAGCAACAGCTCCCGAGGGGCCTCCCCCTATAACGGCGACATCGTAACGCATGGCTTACAGTCCGATAAGTTTTGTGGTGATAAATTCTCGAACCCTTGATATGTCGATTCGTTCCTGTGTTGCGGTGTCGCGGTAGCGGACGGTGACGGTGTTCTCTTCAAGCGACTGGTGGTCAACGGTGATGCAAAATGGCGTGCCGATCTCGTCCTGCCGGCGATAGCGTTTGCCGATAGAGCCTGCGTCATCGTACTGTACAAGGAAATCGGTTGCCAGCTCGTTACATAAGGCGGAGGCTTTCTCTCCCAGGCCACCTTTTTTCATCAACGGCAGTACCGCAGCTTTTACGGGGGCAACTTTTGGTGAAAGCTTCAGTACCACGCGCTCGTCGCCGTCAACGGTGTCTTCGGTGTAGGCATCGGCAAGCAGCGCAAGAAAGAGGCGGTCGCACCCGGCGGAGGTCTCCACCACATAAGGGATATAGCGCTCGTTGGTGAGCTGGTCGATATACTCCATATTTTTACCGGAGTACTCCTGATGCTGTTTCAGGTCAAAATCGGTGCGTGAGTGAATGCCCTCAATCTCCTCAATGCCGAAGGGGAACTCGAACTTGATGTCGTAGGCAAGGTCGGCATAGTGGGCAAGTTTGTCGTGCTTGTACCAGTGCAGTTTCTCCTTGTTGATACCAAGAGCGCTGCTGTACCAGGCAAAGCGTTCCTCGCGCCAGGCCTCAAATGCCTCTGCCTGGGTGCCGGGCTTGACAAAGTATTGCATCTCCATCTGTTCAAACTCAACCATGCGGAAAATGAAGTTTCCTTTCACAATTTCGTTGCGGAAGGCCTTGCCGATCTGCGCAATACCGAATGGCACCTTCATGCGTGACGACTCACGAACGTTGTGGAAGTTCACAAAAATACCCTGTGCGGTTTCGGGACGCAGGTAAACGACACTTGATTTATCGGCAAGCGCACCCATATTGCACTGGAACATCAGGTTGAACTGGCGAACCTCTGTCCAGTCTCCCGAGCCTGTATCTGCGGCCTTGATCCCTTCAGCAATGATGATGTGATAGAGCGCACGGTTCAGATCTTCTTCACCGGAAGCCGCTTCATAGGTCGCCTGAACCCGTTGAAGTTCGCTCTCTTTTCCATCACGGCGCAATTTTTCGATATGGTTTTCAATCAGGTGGTCAGCACGATAGCGCCTTTTGGTTGTCCTGTCGTCAATCATCGGGTCGTTGAAACTTGCTACATGGCCCGAAGCCTCCCATACTCTCGGATTCATCATGATCGAGGCATCAAGCCCCACAATATTCTGGTGGCGACGGGTCATGGAGTTCCACCAGAGCTCCTTGATATTTCGTTTCATCTCGCTGCCCAGCGGCCCATAGTCAAAGCAGGAGGAGAGGCCCTCGTAAATCTCCGAAGAGGGAAAAATAAAGCCTCGCCGTTTGGCCAGCGAAACCAGCTTGTGCATCACTTTATCAGGTGGCAGATTGACGCTCTGGACCCGTTTTTGATCGGAATTGCTCATCGTTTGTTCAGACTGGTTGTTGAAAAATCGTCGGGTACTCCCGCTCAACAGGATAAAACATTGAATATAACAAAGCAAGCAGGATAATCAGCAGTGATAAGGCTGTGAGGACTCTGGCACCGACAATTTTGTTCGGTGTTGTGGGGAGCAGGGGATGAACGGACCAGGCACTCTTCTTTTGGTGGCGGGCAACCAGTCTCTCAAGTGGTCTGGATTTCTGTTTTGAGGGCGATCTCTTCAAGAATGGAGCTTACCTGCAGGCACAAAAACATTGATCCGGCATAGACAATGCTGCGGCCACGGGTGTGGACTTCCCATGTGTGTTTTTCTGCTTTCTGGCGATTGCAGCGAATGGCTTTAATAATCTGCTTAATCACTTCGTCGAAGGTATGATCTTCATCATTGAAGAGAACGACGCGGTAGGCATCGAGCAGTTCTATACCGGAGTGTTGTTCATGTTCTTTTGTGTCAGGCGCAGGAAAGGATGCTGTCCACTGTTGTACAAGAGAGGAATTCATGATTATCGCACACTATACGTTAAAAGATGTAAAACAGGCACTGTAACCCCGAGGCGCAACAGTGGGAAATCGTCATGCAAGAACCGGTTCAACTGCTCCAAGCAAAAAAGCCCCGGTCGTGGAGAGCTGCATGGTAAACCGGGCACCGATTGGAATGGTCATCAGGTTTTTGATATGGCCGTAAGAGAGCCCTCGCATCATTGGCCCTTCAATATGGGCGTGCTTGCTGTAATAGGCAAAGATATGCTGCAAGCGCATGGTTTCCTTTTTTGTCATTTCCGGTACATTGCTGAACTGGCCTAAAAGCACTCCATTGCAAGGTGCAAGCAGGCCAGCATTGTCGAGATGCGAGAGCATTCGGTCGATACGGTAAGCTGGCTCGTTGATCTCTTCAAGAAAGAGGAGTGAGTTATTGAGCGTGGGCAGGTATGGAGTCCCGATCATTGAAGAGAGGACGGAGAGGTTGCCGCCGACAAGTCTGCCTTCTGCTGAACCAGCTCTGATACAGGTTATGGCATGCTCAGGATGGTTCAAGAGCGAAAGCGCATAAGAGGGAGAGGTCAGCATTCCCCAGAAATGCTCTTCGGTGTAGGGAGTTGGTTCGTACAGTTCAGTGGCAAGCATGGGGCCAGAAAAGCTGATCAACCCGGTTTTCGCAAAGAGGGCAAGCGACAGCGCGGTAATATCTGAATAGCCAACAACTATTTTCGGGTTGGCCGCTATGATGCTGTAATCAATTTTTTTTAGTAATCGGGTCGCTCCAGCACCTCCTCTCAGGCAGATGATTGCTTTTATGGCTGGATCGCTGAACATCTCATGAAGATCGTGCAGTTTTTGTTCGTCAGCAATTGCCGGATCGGTATCAATACAGTTGAGGTGGCGGGAGGGCTTGACCTGGTAGCCATTTTTTTCGAGATAGATGACGGCCTGATTGATTTTATCAGGATAAGCGCTATGTGATGAGGGGGAGATAAGGCCGATGGTATCTCCGTAGCGCAGGGCTTTTGGGATCAGGGTTGTCATATATAAAAAACCATCAGCAACCTTACCGGGCACTGATGGTTTTAAATGCATTGTGAAATGAGGTCAGGAAATGGTTTCAGTCAACAGGATAGCCTTGTTGCTGCTCACTTCCAAAAAACCGTCCTCAATAGAAAACAACTGTTCACTGCGATCAGCCAATGCAAGCTTGACCTTGCCTGTTTTCAGTGAGGAGAGCAACGGAGCATGGTTTTTCAGTATCTGTAACTGACCGAGCTCACCCGGCACTGTCACACTGACTACCTCCCCGGAAAAGTGTAGCTTCTGGGGAGTAACAATCTCTATCTGGAAACCTTTTTCGGAATTCGCCATGGTTATTGCGTCTGTTTAGAGAGTTTTTGCTTTCTCAACGGCTTCCTCAATGGTTCCGACCAGGTAGAAAGCACTTTCCGGAAGATTGTCGTGACGTCCGGCAATAATTTCCTTGAAGCCCTTGATGGTCTCTTCCAGCTTGACATATTTGCCGGCAAGTCCAGTGAAGGCCTCGGCAACAAAGAATGGCTGTGAAAGGAAGCGCTGAACTTTTCTGGCTCTGGAAACAACAAGCTTGTCTTCGTCGCTCAGTTCGTCCATACCAAGAATGGCGATGATGTCCTGAAGATCCTTGTAACGTTGCAGGAGCTGTTTGACTGCCTGGGCTGTATCGTAATGATCGTTGCCGACAATGTTCGGGTCAAGAATTCGTGACGTTGAGTCAAGAGGATCAACTGCGGGGTAAATGCCCAGCTCGGCAATGGAGCGTGAAAGCACGGTCGTTGCATCAAGGTGGGCGAACGCCGTGGCAGGTGCCGGATCGGTAAGATCATCTGCAGGCACGTAGATGGCCTGTACTGAGGTAACGGAACCTTTCTTGGTTGAAACAATTCGGTCCTGAAGTTCACCCATCTCTGTTGCGAGGGTTGGCTGGTATCCTACAGCACTTGGCATACGTCCAAGAAGGGCTGATACTTCAGAGCCTGCCTGGGTAAAGCGGAAAATATTGTCAATGAAGAGCAGAACGTCGCGGCCCTCCTCATCACGGAAATATTCTGCAATGCTGAGGCCGGTAAGAGCTACCCTCTGGCGCGCACCGGGAGGCTCGTTCATCTGGCCGAAAACAAGTGCTGTTTTATCGATAACACCTGATTCCATCATTTCATGCCAAAGATCGTTTCCTTCACGGGTACGTTCGCCGACACCGGCAAAAACGCTGAAGCCCGACTGTTGTTTGGCGATATTGTTGATCAGCTCCATGATCAGAACGGTCTTGCCTACACCTGCGCCTCCGAAAAGACCGGTTTTGCCACCTCGAGAATACGGTTCAAGAAGATCGATGACCTTGATACCGGTTTCAAACATCTCTGCTTTCGTGGAGATTTCGTCAAATTTTGGGGCCAAACGATGGATTGAATACGATTTTTTCGTGGTTACCGGACCTCGTCCGTCAATCGGATCTCCGACAACGTTCAGCATTCTGCCAAGAACTTCAGGTCCGACCGGAACCTGTATGGGACGGCCTGTATTGGCAACGCTGATGCCTCTTATCAGGCCGTCGGTGCTCTCCATTGCAACGGTGCGCACGCGCTCTTCTCCAAGATGCTGCTGCGTTTCAAGAACGAGCTTGGTGCCGTCTGGTCGTGTAATAGTCAGTGCATCCAGAATTGACGGCAGCCGTCCTTCAGGGAAATCAACATCAACTACAGGGCCGATGATTTGGGAAATCTTGCCTTCTTGCATAGTGACAGTGTGGATAGGATTTTATGGTGTAATCAAACATTCATGCTTCACTGGCTTGTGAGCCTCTTTTGTATCAGAAATGATGCGTCCAATGGGTTCGCTCTTTCGACATGTTCCTGCCTGCGAGCCACCTGAGGGACTTGAACCCACGACCTACTATTTACGAAACAGTTGCTCTACCAACTGAGCTAAGGTGGCTTAAGCACAAAAACCAAGCCGAAATATAATTTATTGAAAGAGAATCACAAAGATAAATCCCGGCTCATTTATTAGTCTTCCAAAAAAAAGAAGAATTGTATATTGAAGAAAAGTTATGATTGTAATTTCTTTTGATTTTTTTAAACGGGTCAGCATGAAAAAGTTTATCAGTCAGTCTATAAAGATATATATGCTCATTGCGCTGTTTCTGGCTGGCGTTGCGGGTGTGGTTTCAGCAGTTCAGCAACCGGTCGTCTACCCTTTGGCTCCCGGGTTTGCGGCAGTCTCTCTCGACGGGAAAGCAGTAGGGTCAGCTCAACTTGCCGGCAAAGCCTATATCGTGAATTTTTTTGCGTCGTGGTGTCCTCCCTGCCGTTCAGAGATTCCCGATATGGTTGCCCTCCAGAATCAATATGGCCGCAAGGGATTTACTTTCATTGGCGTTGCGATCAATGAAACTGAGCCGAAGGTTCGTGCTTTTATCAGCCAAAATCAGATAAGTTATCCGGTTGTCATGGCCGATGTGCAACTTTCATCAGCCTTTAACAGATATGTCGAAGGGGGGATTCATGCTATCCCGACCTCTTTTGTTGTTAACTCTTCGGGCAGGATTACCCAGGTCATTACCGGGACTCGAAGCAAAGGGGATTTTGAAAAAATCATTTTTGAAGCTCTCAGAAAAAAAGGTACCATTAAAAAATAAAGCTGCCATTCCATGATTGATGGTTTTCTACGCCGGTGGCCATTGAATCCGGATCTCATTTCTTCTTCTATACGTCCGCAGTCAGTGGTGATTGGGGGCGTTTTTTTTATAACCCCAAGCTAATAACAGAACGATCATGACTTCAATGCAGATCAATCCGCCGGATTATGTGAAAAACAAAAAGCTGATCCAATGGGTACAGGAAGCCGCAGAACTTTGTCATCCGAGTTCGGTGCACTGGTGCGATGGCTCCCAGGAAGAGTATGACGTTCTCTGCCAGCAGATGGTAGAGAGCGGCACATTTATCAAACTGTCTGAAGAGAAACGTCCCAACAGCTATCTCTGCCGTTCGGATCCGAGTGATGTTGCTCGTGTTGAAGACAGAACGTATATTTGCAGCATTCGCCGTCAGGATGCAGGCCCAACAAACAATTGGGTAGCCCCAAAAGAGATGAAAGAGACTCTCAAGGAGTTGTTCAGGGATTGTATGACGGGTCGTACGATGTATGTTATTCCGTTCAGCATGGGGCCTCTTGGATCGCCTATTGCGCATATCGGGGTTGAAATTTCTGATTCGCCTTATGTTGTTACCAACATGCGGATCATGACAAGGATGGGAAGCAAGGTAATGGAATTGCTCGGTGAAAGCAGCGACTTTGTTCCCTGTCTTCACTCCGTTGGCGCACCGCTTCAGCCCGGTGAGCAGGATGTTGCCTGGCCTTGCAATGACACCAAATATATTGTTCATTTTCCTGAAGAGCGCTCAATTATCTCTTTTGGCAGCGGCTATGGCGGCAATGCCCTTCTCGGCAAGAAGTGCTTTGCCTTGCGTATTGCCTCTTCAATGGCAAGGGATGAAGGGTGGCTTGCTGAGCACATGCTGATTCTCGGTGTCGAATCTCCCGAAGGTGAAAAAACTTATATAGGAGCAGCATTCCCGAGTGCCTGTGGCAAGACTAATTTCGCCATGCTTATTCCTCCCCAATCCTTTGAGGGCTGGAAGGTGACTACCATTGGAGATGATATTGCGTGGATTAAATCCGGCGAGGATGGGCGTCTTTATGCGATTAACCCGGAGTACGGATTTTTCGGTGTAGCTCCGGGCACCTCGGACAAATCAAATCCGAATGCAATGGCCACCCTTGGTAAAAACTGTATTTTTACTAATGTGGCGATGACCCCGGATGGCGATGTCTGGTGGGAAGGGATGACGGATGTTGCGCCTGATCATCTGATCGACTGGCAGGGCCATGCATGGACTCCTGATTGCGGTAGACTCTCTTCACACCCGAATGCCCGTTTTACCTCTCCGGCAAGTCAGTGCCCTTCGCTTGATGCGGCGTGGGAAGATCCTAAAGGCGTTCAGATCAGTGCCTTTATTTTTGGTGGTCGTCGCGGAGATACCGTTCCGCTGGTGTACCAGTCGGCAAACTGGAATTCGGGTGTCTACCTTGCGGCGACAATGGGTTCCGAAAAGACAGCAGCCGCTGCAGGAAAGGTTGGCGATGTTCGTCGCGATCCTTTTGCCATGATTCCTTTCTGTGGTTATCACATGGGAGACTATTTCACGCACTGGCTCAATGTCGGACGTACACTGCCTGAACTGCCAAGAATTTTTGGTGTCAACTGGTTCCGCAAGGATGAGAACGGCAAGTTCCTCTGGCCAGGTTTTGGTGAAAACATGAGGGTGCTGAAGTGGATTG
>JBMOIS010000043.1:0-21423 GCA_049317185.1 Chlorobium sp.
ACCCGGTGAACTCGGCTATGGTGTTCGTATCAATACCTTTGCCAGCCATGTTCAGCACAATGGCTTTTGATGCTTTTTCTTTGCCGATTTCTATGTTTTTTTCTGCTCCAGAGGCGATGATGCTCGCTACATCGGCGAACTCTTTCAGACGAATCTCATAGACCTGACGCTCCTCTTCATTAAACATCCGATCAATCGCAGCAATAGCTTTCACGATGTTTTTATCGGATGCCAGCTCTTTTGGCGTATGCTCCCGGTCAAGTTGATGTGCTGTCGTTAAAAAACTGCTCCAGCGATCCAGCGCGCTCTGAATTTCGTGATACGATTTTGTAAACTTTTTTAACTCAATGTAGTGTAGTTCAAAAACATCGTGCAGCCCGTCATCTTTGCCTGTCGCGGTATTGATTATTTTGTAACAACTTTGAACCTCCGTGGTATCAGGCACAAAATTGTAGTCGAGAATGTTGATGCTGATGGTTTTCTTCAGCTCCTTGTACATCATCCCTTCACCGAGCTGTTCTGTCACCAGTTTTGCCCAGTAATAAATAGCACGTTTGTCAAAGTTGTTGTCTTCCCTGATCTGCATTTCGACGTTGAACCAGCGACCATTTTGATCTTTCGCCCTGATATCAAGTATGGAGATTTTATCAGCCCGGTAATCGGCCAGGTTAAAGGGATTTTTCAACTCCACCTCCACCACCTGATCCTTTTCCGAAACAATAGCGTTAATCAACGAGATCAGTAAATCTTTGTTCTCTTCGCTGCCAAAGAGCTTTTTAAAGGCGAAATCAACACGGGGATTTATTTTGCACATGGTTGTCTCCGGTTCATGATCAATAAAAAATGGGAAAGAATTTTGGCCACCGACAAACTCGCGCAAATTCCTGCCTGCGCATTGTAACGTATAATTGAGAGAAGTATAAGAATTTTTCCTCTATACATGCCTATGGAGACAAAACATCAAACATCAAACAGAAGAGCTGATGCAAGCTGCCTACCGTCTGCCGAACAAAAAAAAATGGATTCAATAAATTTTGATGAGCTTTCATGCTGACGATAAATCTGACAGAGATTTACAAGATAATAAGTTATAGTATCTTTGACGACATCCTGATCTGTTTGCGCCACCCCTCAATCGCTGAATGCAAAGCTGGGACTCTGTTTTCCTCCACCCGCATTTTATCCCATCGATCATGAACCGGACCACAGATCTCCATTCCCGGCACATCAAGACAGATGCAGAGAATACTGGTATCAATAATCAAGAGATGTTTCAATTGCTCTCCTCCAGTTTGAGTGCGTACTCAATACTGCCTTCAGTGGTCAAATGGCCAAGAGTGCCTCCCGCCATCAGTTTGGGGAGTTGCTGAATATCTTCAAGTTGAGTAAGTTCACTGGCTCCAGTTGCATGGTTACGATGAGCAACCGTAATGAACGGTACCATGCGTGCTCCTGCAGCATCCAGCAATGCCGGGTTGTGGGTCGTCACGAGAACATCAATACCACGCTCTTTGCCAAGAGTCCTGAGCATGGCAATCAGGATATGCGCCCGCGAAGGGTGCAAGCCATTATCAACCTCTTCGATAACCAGCAAACTGCCGGTTTCACGGGTCAGAAGTGCAGCGACAATCGCCAGATAACGCAACGTCCCGTCAGACATGCCTCGTGCATCAATTTCATGGGTTACCTGACCTTGCCAGCCCTCTTCACAGTAGAGCATGGCATCGGACTTGAACTTGCCAACCGGTTCGGCCCAAACTCTTTTTATCTCTCGTTCCGGCAACTCTTTCAGGTACTCTGTCAGTCTCTGTTCAACCTCTGCCTTGTGTGAGGGTTCCAATCCGGCCAACACCCCGGCAATATTCGACCCATCAGCCAGCAGTGTTTCTGAAAAGGGTGCGTAATCACGGATATGACTGGGTATGGGATCAAAAACGAAGATACGCTGAAGCTGTGAGAGTACCTGTTTTGCGCCCTCCAGCACCTCTTTGCGCACATTTATGGTTTCGGTCTGGCTGAGAATGATATGGGAGCGATTCAGTTCAATTCGACGCTTCCCCTTACCGTTTGCCTCTGTTGAAAAATAGGTCGGTATTCCGGGACTGGTATGTTCCTCTTGCCCGGCACTGAAAAGCCTCTTTTCTTTTGGAATCCGGCTTTTCTGGCTGTAGTTGAGCACCGTTAACTCTTCATTGAAAACCTCTGCTTTTGTACCATTTACCTGTACCGTTACTTCATATCGATAATCCTGGTTTTTACTGATTCCTTCAGTGATAAGCGAAAGTGTAAACTTTTTTTCAGGCTTGCGGCAAACCCACTCCATCCCGCCTCGCAAAGCAGGCAGATTGGCATCACCGGCAATAGCCTGAAAGATGCCAACACCTGAACTCACTCTGTTTAAAAAGAGCAAAGCATCAAGTGTATTGGATTTTCCACTCGCATTAGATCCAATGAGGATGGTCAAGGGTTCAATAAAAAGCGTGGATTTTGAAAAACTTTTCCAGTTTTTGAGCTTCAGTTCTTTGATCATGAGGATTAAAGTGATGCCATACTTATGATTTTTTTCCGCTGCTCCTCTGACTCTTTTTCAAGCTAAAAAAAATGCCTGTCGTCTTCGACACGGCTATCCGGCTCGTCCTACCAACGCCAGGCATTGCATTGTCTGCTCTTTGCCCTGAACCTCACAGGGACAGGGCCATCAATCTGTTCAGAGGCAGTCATCCGACTTTACTTTGAGCTACGGGACGAAGACCAGGCGGAAGCCAACATTGTTGCTGCGGTTGTCGGGGGTGTCGTTGTTGCGATTAGCCGACCGACAGTTCCTCGCATTGCTGTTCCAGTTGCCACCACGCAGGACACGGTTCGAACCCACGATTGATGCCCTTTCTTTTACCATGCAGACCACTCACGATACACATTTTTTCTGAATTCTCTTGCGTTGGCATACTCGGTAAAGGCGACCAATGGCATTGCGTGGTTTGCGAACTCTTTTTGTGTCCAGAGACCCGTTTGCAGATAGCAGGCGTAACGTCTTGAGGTATCAATAAACCGCTTTTGCTTCTCGGTGAAAGCCTCACAAAATCTGGGAAGAGTCTGTAACCCAAAAACGGCAACCCTTATGTTGTTGCTTTTATACAAAAGGGCTTGATGGAAAATTATCTCGAATCGCTTGAAGCTGAAGGTCTTGCATAGGTTTGCTTAACGCTGAAATGAAACTCATCAGGATTTACCATCTCTGAAACTCCAGCCTTTACGGTTAAGATATTTGCGATGAAGGTTTGTAAATTGTGTGTGTTAATACTCCCCAAAGCGGGTTGCTTTCCGCAGATATAACAGCACAAAGGGAAGACTTTTCTATAAAAAAAATTTGATCTCCATGTTATGCAAAACACCATTGAAATTACGCATCTCTCCAGAATGGAAAAACTGATGGTCACGGAAGTTATATGGGACGATCTGACGCATGAAGAGGAATCACTGGAATCTCCTGATTGGCACAAGCTGGCGTTGCAGGAAACAGAAGATCGACTGGCAACAGGTCAAGAACATTCTATAGAGTGGAAAAAAGCGAAAAGCGAACTCCGAAAACGAGTTGAATGAAAATCAGGCTACCAGAAATTGTATGCAACGGGAAGAGAATCACAAATTTATTTTTTCCGAAAAGTAACTTTTATGTTACCTTATAGCTATGAGCTACAAAGTCGAAGAGTATCTCCGCGAAAACGGAACAAGCCCTTATGAAGAGTGGTTCATGAGTCTGGATTCTGTTGCTGCGGCAAAGATTACGACCGTCAAGCTCAAAATGGAACAGGGTAACCTTTCCAATGTTGAGTGGTTTCGGGGCATTGGTGAATACAAGCTTGATTGGGGGCCCGGTTATCGAGTTTACATTGGTCGGGATGGGGATAAACTGATCCTGTTGCTTTGTGGTGGAACAAAAAAACGACAGTCAAAGGATATTGAGCAAGCGCTTAAGCTTTGGCAAGAGTACAAAAACAGAAAAGCTGGGCTGAAAAAGAAACAAGGTTTGCTTAAATAGATATCACTTTACAACTATGGCACTTACGAGAGATTTCAAGGATACGGTAAAAAGGCGGGCGAAAAGTGACCCTGATTTCAGCAAGGCACTGCTCCATGAGGCAATTGACCTTCTGCTCGATGGTGATTCGGCAACAGCCAAACTTATCCTGCGCGACCTGATAAACGCCACAGTCGGATTCGAACGGCTGGCTGAAGAGGTTCATAAGCCAAGCAAAAGCCTCCATCGGATGCTTTCAGTATCCGGAAATCCGACAATGGACAATCTGTCGACAATTTTGGCTACAATAAAAAGGGCTCTGCACGTAAGAATCGATACAACTGTTACGGCATTGTAGCAACGAGGCTTTGATCACTCTCCTTCTGTCGAGTCCCGAGCGGAAATAAAGTCAGAAAAAGGGTGGCCTCTTTTTTGCGGCAACCAGTGCTGCTTGAGCTTTTGCATTGCCTTTCTTTTCAAACAAGTTGAACATAATTATTTTCAAGTGTTACGTTGAAATGAATGTCTGCTTTAAGAGCTTTGAAAACTTTCAAAATTGTGTCAATTGTTGCACTGTTTGTATTACTTTCAAGTTTTGATATTTGGGATTTCTGAACGCCAACAAGCTTTCCTAATTGTTCTTGTGTCAAGTTTCGTTCTTGTCGTGCCGTTTTAATCATTTTTCCCAAAACGTCCATCCGAAGTTCATACTCGTATTGGTCTCTCTCTTCAGTACCAATTTTGCCGATATATTTATTTTTCATTTCGGCAAGTGAATATGATTTAATTTCTGACTTTGCCATTGCTTATTTCTTTAGTTTATTTTCAAAATATTGCTCTTTGATTCTTACAGCTCTTTCAATCTCATTTTTTGGAACTTTATCCACTTTCTTTATGAACCCATGAGTTGCAAAAACTAAAGTATCGGTGTTGTCAGATTTATCCCAAAAAGCAAGAAGTCTTATTTGAAGTCCAGCAAATATTGTCCGAAATTCCCAAATATCATTTTGAAGTTTGTTGAAAAGTTTTGGGTCGTTAGTCTGTTCAGCAAGATCAATGTTATAGAATATTTTCTTCGCAGTTTTAGAATCAAGTTCTGAAATAAACTTGTCGGCTTCTTCTAAAAATCTGGTTTGAAACTTTTGCATTTATTTATCTTCTTTCGAAGATAGTTAATGTTTCCAAATATAGCAACTTTTGTTTCTGAATGAAGACTCCCCGCCGCAAGCAGCGAGGTATCTGTTTTTAGGAAAACGCTTAACAGACTTCACCGTAAGCGGTAGGGAATTCAACACTGAGAGAGTAATGTCGGATTTCCGTTTTTCCAAGGTCACGCATACTTTGTTTCCGTTTTGAAAAACTTGCAGGGAGATCTGGCAGGGCATGGGCTATTGATTTTCACGTAAGGTCTCCATTGCGCAGTTCCCTTGTTTCTGTCTTAAAAACCTCGAACCGCTCTTCTGCCCGACCAATTGTTGAGCATACCGTTACAGCCTAAGTTTATTTTTCTAATGAGGAGATAATCACCTTTGACTTCAAAGGTCAACGTATCGCCAGCACTCAAATGTGCAGCTTTACGAATGGATACCGGGATAGTGGTCTGGCCTTTAGAGGTAATTCTCGCAATGTGCATGCTGATTCTCTTTTTGTGGGAATTTCTTACAAGTAAGAATATAGGAGAAGTGGCCACTCTTGGCAAATAAACCATGGTTTGCTGTGAGCACTATCGGCGATAGGCAGCCTCTCAGCCCAAAAACATTCAAAGACTCAAGTATCCGAAATCATCCAACCCTCAGCAAACGCATTGGCTTCAGCCTCCTTCTCTTTGCCGTCACTGGAGTAATCGAGCCCCTCAACAAAAACATCTTTTTTGTTATGCTTCAGGATATGGCCAGCTTCGTGGAAAAAAGTGAACCAGAAAATATCGTTCCGGTTAAAACGGTTTGAGAGCTGAATCAGGGGTCTGCCCTTCACCCAACGGGTTGAACCATGCAGCAGCGCTTTTGGGAGGCTGGGTGTATGCACCACCTTGACACCAACCTTTTGGCAGAGTGCCTGAAGGTCGAGAAAGAAGTTGTCGGCACCACTGACCATAAGCCGTCGAAGGAGTGGAAGGGTCTCTTCAAATGCTTTTTTATCAAAATCAGGAACCTCCATCACATCAGCCTGCCGTTCTCCCTGCCGAAGCCATGCCGCCACAGCATAAGGGCCTTTGCTGTTTTTTTCGCTCATACGGTAAGCCGTTGCATAAACCTGCCCGTGATAGAACTTTTCGTATGCAGACGGGCTTGCCACATTAAACCAGGCCAGCAATGCTTTACCTGCGTTCATCGATCCGTTTTCAAAGCTTATCCAGCCCAAATTTTTCATGGCCCTGCAGGGAAACCTTTTCGACCATTCACCCGCCTGAAGCAAAATTTCGGATTCATCAATCTCGGCAAGCGTCAACCGATAACGACGTTCAAGTTCTATCCAGAAATCCGCAGGAATTCCGACGACGCGTTCAAGCTGAAGCGCGGTTGCTGGAGTGATCTGCGCCTTGCCATGAATAATTTCATTGATAGTCTTCTTTGGCCTGCCCATCCGCTCCGCCAGCTCCGCCTGCGTCATACCCGTATATTCGATATGCTCGGCAAGCGTATCACCGGGGCAGGGAATGATTTCACGAGCTATTGCAATATCTTCAAGTGTTTTATACATAATATTCTGTTTTTCTCAATGGTAATCCTCCCCAATTGTCATAATCACAATACCGGTTACCGATTTCCAGTCAAGTCCTCCATCATCTTTCTTTGGAAGAGGATTATGATCGGGAATAAAAATGATACGATGATTCGGAGAGATGTCAACCGCTATTTCACCAACCCTGTCAGCTTTCAATTCATGACAGTTCGCTGAAGGAAGAATTCGCACAGCATCAAGATTGGCTGCCGCTGCGAGTTGTTGAAGACGAAGAGCCACCTTTTTTGCCCGGTCACCATAATGTTTCCTGATAGTGAAGATATTCTCAACACTCTTTTCCAGCTTGCGTGTGTGGTAGCGAATGTTCATCAGGAAAGTAATAAAATTTATCAGGAACAATTAATAATTATTAACCCGATAGGTTAATAATTGATAAAATTTTTACGACTGACCGCATTACCTTGTCTATCAACGGTCGATTTCATGGATTTACTCCTTGCTTGTGCAGGGGTTTTGCTGGTTTACTCAAATTCAAGTACGACAAAGTTGTATCCATCCTGAAAATACATCTTATAATCGAGAAAACAGCAAATTCACATCTTAAATTCACTGTAATTCCACTCGAACAAAAGCCGTGCGTTCTCACATCATTATCATACAGCAGAGCCGCCTTGTTATAAAGCACAGCAACTCTCAAAAACTGGCGAACAATCGATCTCATTCAGCGCATCAATTGCCCGCTCGTGCATTGGTATAGCATATATCCCCAAAAAAAGCGCACCAATCCTACAAAAATGTAGATTTCAACATTTTCCTACAGGTTTGTAGCTCTTTCCCTCATTCATTATCTGCTGCAAGCAATACATGCCACCTTGTCAAATAAAAAAAAGACCCGCAGCAAAAGGCTGAAAACCTTTAGCCATGCGTCTTTGAGCCCACATCCTCAATTATTTAAAAAAACTTTATCGGAATTCCGGGGTTTTGGCACGCATCTTGCTTCATAAATGACATAACTATTCAGGACAACAATGAATCAAGCCTGAATATTTGACGAAAAAGGCAACGATAACCTAACAAAGGCACAATAATGAGAAAAGTAGCTATTTACGGAAAGGGTGGCATCGGCAAGTCAACCACAACACAAAACACGGTTGCCGGTCTTGCGGAAATGGGCAAGAAAATCATGGTCATTGGCTGTGACCCAAAAGCTGACTCTACCCGTCTGCTTCTGGGTGGACTACAGCAGAAAACAGTGCTCGACACCCTTCGCGAGGAGGGTGAAGAGGTTGAACTTGAAGATATCATCAAAGCCGGATACAGAAACACCCGCTGCACAGAGTCCGGTGGTCCTGAGCCAGGTGTGGGATGCGCAGGTCGCGGTATCATCACCTCGGTGAACTTGCTCGAACAACTTGGAGCTTTTGATGATGAATGGGAGCTCGACTATGTGTTCTACGATGTTCTCGGTGACGTTGTGTGCGGAGGATTCGCCATGCCGATTCGGGATGGAAAAGCAGAGGAGATCTACATTGTCTGCTCTGGTGAGATGATGGCCATGTACGCAGCAAACAACATCTGTAAAGGTATTCTGAAATATGCTGATGCCGGTGGAGTGAGGCTTGGTGGGCTTATCTGCAACAGCCGCAATGTTGACAACGAACGCCAGATGATTGAAGAGCTTGCGAAGAAAATCGGCACTCAGATGATTCATTTTGTGCCTCGCAACAACTTTGTACAGCGTGCCGAGATTAACCGCAAGACGGTCATCGAGTACGATCCGACCCACGAACAGGCTGATGAGTACAGAACTCTTGCAAGGAAAATTGATGAAAACAAGATGTTTGTCATTCCCAAGCCGCTCGAAATTGAAGAGCTGGAAGCGCTTCTCATTGAATTTGGTATCGCTAACTAAAAAAAGGAGTAAACAATAATGTTAATGATCAGAACAATCGTCCGGCCAGAGAAGGTGTATGATGTCATGCAGGGATTGCTTGATGCTGGCTATCCCTCTATAACAAAAATCTCGGTGGTAGGACGCGGTAAACAACGCGGTCTGCGCGTCGGTGACGTGGTCTATGATGAAATCCCAAAAGAGATGTTGTTCACGGTGGTTCCGAATACTGACAAAGATTTTGTTGTCAGGGCAATTCTTGACAATGCAAAATCGGGAGCGGAAGGAAAATTTGGTGATGGAAAGATCTTTGTGTCGGCCGTTGAAGAGGTTTATACCATAAGCACCGGCGAACAGGAAATCGATCCATCGCTCCCGGCAAAGGAGGCTTGAAATGAAAGAGATTATTGCAGTCATAAGGATTAACAAAGTAAACGCAACCAAAAAGGCGCTTATCGACGCAGGTATCCCGGCTTTCACGGCCACCGGCAGGGTGATGGGGCGCGGCAAGGGACAGGTCCATTACGACATTCTCAGGGGCGCTGAAGCGGGTCATCCCGAGGCAATTGCGCAGCTCGGCAATGCACCAAGGCTGGTTGCCAAGCGAATTGTGACGGTTGTGGTCCCTGACGAGCTTTGCAAAACTGCTATCGACACCATTATCCAGACCAATCAGACGGGCAATCCGGGCGATGGCAAGATTTTTGTAACCCCTATTCTTGAGACCATCAGGGTAAGAACAGGCGAAAAGGACGATGCGGCGCTGAACTAACAATCAATATTTAACAGGTGTAAACGGAGAGAGTTCCATGGAGGCGAACATAATTATTCCAGATCCGGCCAAGGTGAGGGAGGAGCTGATACAAAAATATCCGGCCAAGGTGGCCAAAAAACGGGCCAAGTCGATTGTGATCAACGACCCGCAGATCATTCCCGAAGTACAGGCCAACGTGCGTACCGTTCCGGGAATCATCACGCAGCGTGGATGCTCTTATGCCGGCTGTAAAGGTGTGGTGCTCGGACCGACTCGCGACATTGTCAACATTGTACACGGCCCGATTGGATGCAGTTTTTATGCCTGGTTGACCCGTCGTAACCAGACGAAACCAGAGACTCTGATGGACGAAAACTATATTCCTTACTGTTTTTCAACTGATATGCAGGAGGAGAACATTGTCTTCGGTGGTGAAAAGAAGCTGAAAATTGCGATCCAGGAGGCTTATGACCTCTTTCATCCAAAATCGATTGCCATCTTCTCGACCTGTCCTGTCGGCTTGATTGGAGATGATGTGCACGCTGCGGCAAGAGAGATGAAAGAGAAGTTTGGAGACTGCAACGTTTTCGGCTTCAGTTGCGAAGGGTACAGGGGTGTCAGCCAGTCAGCAGGTCACCACATTGCCAACAACGGTGTTTTCAAGCACATGGTTGGCCGCGACAATACTCCGAGTGAAGGGAAGTTCAAGCTGAACCTCCTTGGCGAATATAACATTGGTGGTGATGCTTTTGAGATTGAGCGCATTTTTGAAAAAGTTGGCATCACGTTGGTTGCCTCCTTCAGCGGCAACTCAACGGTCAGTGCAATTGAGAATTCCCATACGGCAGACCTCAACGTCATTCTCTGCCACCGTTCTATCAACTATATGGGCGACATGATGGAGACGAAGTACGGAATTCCCTGGATGAAGGTGAACTTTGTCGGAGCTGAATCAACAGCAAAGTCACTCCGCAAAATTGGCGAATACTTTGGCGACGAAGAGTTGAACGCACGAATTGAAGCAGTTATTGCCGAGGAAACGCCAAAGGTGAAAGCGGTGATTGAGGAGATTCTGCCGAGAACCAAAGGGAAAACCGCGATGCTTTTTGTCGGTGGCTCACGCGCTCACCATTACCAGGATCTCTTTGCTGAGCTGGGAATGACAACAGTGGCTGCGGGGTATGAGTTTGCTCACCGTGATGACTATGAGGGCCGTGAGGTATTGCCGAAGATCAAGGTTGATGCCGACAGCAAGAATATTGAGGAGCTGAAAGTGGTCGCCGATCCGGAGCTCTACAACCCGAGAAAAACAGAGGCGGAGCTTGAAGCATTGAAGGAGAAAGGGTTGGAGATCAATGGCTACGAGGGGATGATGAAGCAGATGACCAAAAAGTCGCTGGTTGTTGATGACCTCAGCCACTATGAGTCAGAAAAGCTGATTGAGATTTACAAGCCGGATATTTTCTGCGCCGGCATCAAGGAGAAGTATGTGGTACAGAAGATGGGAATTCCGCTGAAGCAGCTTCACAGCTACGACTACGGCGGGCCTTACACTGGCTTTGAGGGTGCAGTAAACTTCTACAAAGACATTGATCGTATGGTAAACAACCCTGTATGGAAGCTGATCAAAGCGCCATGGGAAAAGGTCGAAAACGGAAAAAGTGAAGGACTTGCAGCCAGTTACGTGACACAGTAATGAACATGGAAAACGGAGACTATTGAATTATGCTATTACGACACACATCAAAAGAGGTTAAAGTGCGCGAAGGGCTGACGATCAACCCGGCAAAGACCTGCCAGCCGATCGGCGCCATGTATGCTGCGCTCGGTATTCATGGCTGTCTGCCTCACAGCCATGGCTCACAAGGGTGTTGCTCCTACCACAGGAGCACCCTGACCCGCCACTACAAAGAGCCTGTTATGGCGGCAACAAGTTCGTTTACAGAAGGAGCTTCGGTGTTCGGTGGCCAGGCAAACCTTCTTGCCGCCATTGATACCATCTTCGCGGTCTATGACCCCGACATCATTGCTGTGCACTCAACCTGCCTCAGCGAAACCATCGGTGATGACTTGCAGCAGATCACGAGAAAGGCACGCGATGATGGTAAAATTCCGGCTGGCAAGTATGTGATTTATGCCAGCACGCCAAGCTTTATTGGTTCGCATGTCACCGGCTACGCCAACATGGTTGCTGGCATAGCGTCACAATTTGCGGAGTCAACCGATGTCAAAAAAAACCAGTTCAACATTATTGCTGGATGGATGGAGCCTTCGGACATGCGTGAAATCAAGCGCATGGCAAAAGTAATGGGCATCAACATCGTGCTCTTCCCTGACACTTCAGATGTTCTTGATGCGCCGCAAACGGGCAAACATGTTTTTTATCCGAAAGGCGGCACAACGGTCGATGAGCTGAAGAGCAGCGGCGACAGCCTCGCTTCACTGGCGCTCGGAAGCATCAGCGCAGAGCCTGCGGCAATCGCGCTTGAAAAGAAGTGTAAAGTGCCGTTTGAAACGCTCGATATACCGATCGGCCTTACAGCAACTGACCGATTCATCATGGCTATCAGCAAGGTTGCCGGCGTAATGGTGCCCGATGAAATTACGGCTGACAGAGGTCGACTGGTTGATGTGATGTGCGACATGGAGCAGTATCTCCACGGCAAACGGGTTGCACTCTTCGGTGATCCGGATCAGCTCCTGCCGCTCACCGAGTTCCTGCTCGACCTGAGCATGAAGCCGGTTCATATCGTCAGCGGCACACCCGGCCAGCGGTTTGAAAAGCAGATGCGCCAGCTTCTTGACGAGAGGTCACCGGAAACAAACTTCAAAAGTGGGCTTCAGGCGGACATGTTCCTGTTGCACCAGTGGATGAAAAACGATCCTGTTGACTTATTGATTGGAAACACTTACGGCAAGTATATGGCTCGCGACGAAGATATTCCGTTCATCAGGTTCGGCTTCCCGATTCTTGACCGCGTCGGCCACAGCTACTTCCCGAATGTCGGGTACAGCGGCAGCCTCAGACTGCTTGAAAAGATTCTCAATGCGATAATGGATCGCCAGGATCGTAACGCACTTGAGGAGAAGTTTGAGCTGGTGATGTAAGAAAAAGCGCCAAAACTACGGGGTTCGTGCAACATTCTGCAGCCCCGTAGATGCGGCATATAGGTAGTACAGGGTGTCAACAGCGTGTCCAGGCAATTGTTCTTCAGCCCTGTAGAGGCGGACGCAGGGTGTGAGCCCTGGGAAATGGGAAAACATCCCACAACAATATTTTAAAGGTATGGCTATGGAACAGATTGGTATTCTTGAGGGAAGAGAGAGGCATGTTTTGGAAAAGAAGAGTGGTGTAACCCAGGCTGATATTGCCTGCGATACCTCCAGCCTTTCCGGATCGGTGAGCCAGCGTGCCTGCGTCTTCTGCGGCTCCCGTGTGGTGCTCTACCCCGTCGCAGATGCCATTCATCTTGTTCACGGGCCTATCGGATGTGCGGCATACACGTGGGACATCCGTGGAGCAGTCTCTTCAGGTCCTGAGCTGCATCGCTTGAGTTTTTCAACAGACCTGCAGGAGATGGATGTCATCTATGGAGGCGAGAAAAAGCTCTACAAGTCACTGATTGAGCTGATTGAGCAGTACAAACCCAAAGCTGCCTTTATCTACTCAACCTGCATTGTTGGCCTTATCGGCGACGATATTGAGGCTGTCTGCAAAAAAGTGGCACGGGAGACAGGAATTCCGGTGCTTCCAGTTCACTCAGAGGGTTTCAAAGGCACCAAAAAGGATGGCTATAAAGCCGCCTGCCATGCTCTGATGAAGCTGATCGGCACGGGATCGACCGAGGATATCAGCAAATACAGTATCAACATTCTTGGTGAGTTCAACCTTGCCGGTGAAGCGTGGATTATCAGGCAATATTATGAAAAAATGGGCATTGAGGTTGTTGCGACCCTGACCGGAGACGGACGTATCGATGCTGTACGACGTGCTCATGGTGCTACACTCAATGTGGTACAGTGTTCAGGCTCAATGACCTGGCTTGCCAAAGAGATGGAGGAGAAATACAGGATTCCCTACATCCGTGTCTCCTATTTCGGAATTGAGGATATGTCGAAATCGCTTTATGATGTGGCCGTCAAATTTCCTGACCGGTCGGATATCATGGAAGCAGCAAAGCAGATTGTCAGTGAAGAGGTGAAAACGCTTTACCCTTCATTACAGAAGTTCAAAAAAGCGCTTACGGGCAAAAAGGCCGCTATCTATGTTGGTGGCGCATTCAAAACCTTTTCGCTCATCAAAGCGCTCCGTTCCATCGGCATGTCAGTCGTACTGGCAGGTTCACAGACCGGCAACCAGGATGATTATGCCAGGCTCAGGGAGATGTGCGATGAGGGAACAGTGATTGTGGACGATTCCAACCCCGTCGAGCTCTCGAAATTTATACTTGAAAAAGGGGCCGACCTGCTTATCGGCGGCGTCAAAGAGCGACCGATCGCCTTCAAGCTTGGTATCGGCTTCTGCGACCACAACCATGAGAGGAAGATCCCTCTCGCCGGATTTATCGGCATGTACAATTTTGCACTGGAGGTCTATCAATCGGTCATGAGTCCGGTATGGCAGTTCGCTCCAAGAAAAGGAGGCTCCCTATGAAACACGAACACGCAAAAACAGCAACACAGAACGCCTGCAAGCTCTGCAACCCCCTTGGCGCATGCCTTGCTTTCAGAGGGATAGAGAACTGCGTGCCCTTCCTGCACGGTTCCCAAGGGTGTGCAACCTATATCAGACGTTACCTGATCAGCCATTATAAAGAGCCGATTGATATCGCTTCATCGAACTTTCATGAGGAGACTGCCGTTTTTGGTGGCAGTCATAACCTGAAAATTGGCCTGAAAAACGTCAGCGAGCAGTACAAGCCTGATGTTATAGGGATAGCGACCACCTGCCTGAGCGAGACCATTGGTGACGATGTGCCGATGATTCTGCGGGAGTACAGGAAGGAGTTCAAAAACGGCTCCCCCATGCCGATCATGATCCATGCCTCAACACCAAGCTATCAGGGCAGCCATATCGATGGTTTTCATGCTGCTGTGCATGCCTCGGTGAAAGCGCTGGCGGAAAAAATGCCACAACAGAGGCTGATCAACCTCTTTCCAAACATGGTCTCGCCTGCTGACTTGCGCTATCTCAAGGAGATTCTTGGCGATTTCGGAGTGCCATACATGATGCTGCCCGACTATTCACAGACCATGGATGGCGGCCCATGGGGCGAGTACCATCGTATACCTCCGGGTGGCACACCGGCAAGCGCTATCGCAACGGCAGCCAGTGCAATGGGAAGTATTGAGTTCGGCTCAACAATTGAGACCTCGAAATCGGCAGCCCGGCATCTTGATGTCATGTTTGGTGTTCCGGCCTATCATCTCCCACTCCCTATAGGTATCAAAGGGAGCGACAAATTTTTCAGCCTGCTCGAAACGCTTACGGGAGAGAGTCGAGCTGAAAAGTATGAAGATGAGCGCCGCAGGCTTGTGGATGCCTATGCCGATGGCCATAAATATGTTTTCGACAAGAGAGTGATCATCTACGGCGAAGAGGATCTGGTTATCGGTATGACCGCTTTCCTGCGGGAGATCGGCATGATACCTGTACTCTGCGCCTCGGGTGGCAAAAGCGGTCTGCTGAAAAAAAGGATTGCGGAACTGGTCCCTGACATGGATGAACTCGGTATCAACGTGCGTGAAGGAGTTGACTTTGTTGATATTGAGGATGAGGCGAAAATACTCCAACCGGATTTTCTTATCGGCAACAGCAAGGGCTATACCATGTCAAGAAAAAACAATATCCCGCTGCTCCGGCTTGGGTTCCCGATTCATGACCGTTTTGGTGGGCAGCGGATGCACCATCTTGGCTATCGTGGTACCCAGGAACTCTTTGACCGAATAGTCAACACCGTTATCGAACAGCGGCAGAATGCTTCATCAATCGGCTACACTTATATGTAAAGGGAGGATATTATGACACTGAAAATAGCAAACCACCCCTGTTTTAACGATGCGTCGCGCCACAAATTCGGGCGTATCCACCTCCCCGTTGCGCCTAAATGCAATATCCAGTGCAACTACTGCAGCCGTAAATTCGACTGCATGAACGAAAACCGGCCCGGTGTCACCAGCAAGGTGCTGACGCCAAAGCAGGCATTGTACTACCTCGATCAGGCGATGATACTCTCTCCCAACATTGCTGTTGTCGGCATTGCCGGGCCAGGAGATCCCTTCGCCAACCCTGACGAAACCATGGAGACACTCCGGCTGGTACGTGCAAAATATCCGGAGATGCTGCTCTGCCTCGCAACCAACGGCCTCGAACTGCTCCCGTACATCGATGAGCTCGCCCGGTTGCAGGTGAGCCATGTCACCATCACCATCAATGCCATCGACCCGGAAATTGGTGCCGAGATTTATGCGTGGGTACGGTACAACAAAAAAATGTATCGGGGTATCGATGCTGCCAAAGTGCTGATCAAGAACCAGCTTGAGTCGCTGAAACGGCTGAAGGAGGCTGGTATCACGGCAAAAGTGAACTCGATTATTATTCCGGGCGTGAACGACAGCCATGTTATCACCGTCGCATCGAAGGTGGCTGAGCTGGGTGCCGACATCCTGAACTGCCTCCCCTACTACAACACAAAGGAGACTGTTTTTGAAAATATTGATGAACCCTCTGTGGAGATGGTCACTGAAATACAGCAGGCGACCAGTGAATTTCTTCCTCAGATGAAACACTGCGCACGCTGCAGGGCTGATGCAGTCGGCATTATCGGAGAAATCAACACCGAAGAGATGATGCAGAAGCTAGCAGAAGCGGCGGCAATGCCAAGCAACCCGGCTGATGTTAGACCATATATAGCAGTCAGCAGCATGGAAGGAGTTCTGATCAACCAGCATCTCGGTGAAGCTGACCGCTTTTTGATTTACGGTATGGACGATTCCGGGGAGTGCGCCCTGGTTGACTCCAGAACAGCTCCACCGGCTGGCGGGGGCAAAGAGCGCTGGGAGGCTCTGGCCACAACCCTCGGGGACTGCCGGGCACTGCTGGTCAATGGTGCGGGCGACTCGCCAAAAAAAGTTATGACTGCTCACGGCATTGAGGTGCTTGTGCTTGAAGGAGTTATCGAAGAGGCTGTATACGGTATTTTTACCGGACAGGATCTGAAACACCTGATGAAAAGCAGCCAGATTCATGCCTGCGGATCAAGCTGCAGCGGTACTGGAGGGGGATGCGGGTGAGGAGATGATATAGGTATTGCATTTTGAGCCTTGATGAACAGGATAGACGTTGATGCTCTTGTTTGAAATTTGACAAGCAGTCAAGAAACTCTGCACATCAAGACTCAAGACGATATCTGGAGCAAGGATTTTTATTGATAACCATTAACTGGAGAATACCCATGGATAAACCAAAACATCACATTCTGGTCTGCGCAAGTTTTCGGGCGCAGGGCACACCGCAGGGAATTTGTCACAAAAAGGAGTCGCTCAGCCTGATTCCCTATATCGAAAGTGAGCTTTCTGACCGCGGCATGAGCGACGTAACTGTCTCGGCCACAGGCTGCCTCAACCTCTGCGAAAAAGGGCCCGTGCTTGTCGTCTACCCCGAAAGCTTCTGGTATGGCGAGATTGACAGCGAGGAGAAGATTGACGAGATTCTTGAGGCTCTCGAAGAGGGTGAAGCATGTGAAGCGCATTTGATCAATTGACAACTCCCGTGACGAAGACTCTGTTGGAAAACAGGGTCTCCGGCATTGAATTACCTGCCCTACATCAAAATGGCGGTCGACAACGAACCGCAAGCCGGAAAATTCTGGCTCGGATCGTTTCCGGCTCTTCATCAGAAGAATCCTGCCGATCATGACCTGTTCTACAGTTCATAGAGAGAGAGACAACAATGGATCCGTTTTTTCTAAGCAGAAACATGAAAAAAGTTAATGAGAGCCGGTTGAGAAATGATCATTACCTCTGCCAACGCGTATTCATTGAGGTGAGGAGGTTATCCCGAGCCATATCTTTCCTTAAAATATCGTGTCATTGATAAAAGGAATCCGATTTAGCCGATGTTCCAAACTTTTCTTCTATTTCCAGTAACCGGTCAGTAGCTTGCATTTATCTGAAAACCCCATATTTGGCTATTGGCTGCAATGACTCTATTTGTTTTTCGGCTTTTTCGGCAGCTTCACTCCAGTGATGCCACATTATATAGTCTTCGTGCATCTCATAATCCGCATGGTCAGGCAGCCCTTTTTCTTCCAGTTCCGACAGTTTCATGCGATACTTTTCTTCAAAAAAACGGATTTTGCTCAGAGCCAGGAAAAGCCGACTGTTCATATCTGAGAAACGGATTGCAACGCCGTGACTTATAACAGATGTCTTTTCTTCCAGCGTAAGTGACAAAAACCGGCTTTCGATCTTTTCACCAATATTGGCAGCATATTCCATTTTTAACACCCCGTTTTATTCTTACAAATATAATTTTTTTGAAAAGCCTAACGCAAAGTTAAGCGGGCTGAGCAATAGCGAAGCTCCGCTGGAACGTCGGGTCAGGCAATACTGAGCATTTTATTTGCATAGTCTTTCCCCGCTGTTGTTGGTGGCAAAGAATGCTTCTCTTGTTTATAGAGCTGGATAGTTTCTTCAACTATTTGGCATAACTCAGCAAAGACCTGTTTTTCATCACTTCCATGACAGCCGCCATAAAAAAGACCAGGGCAACTACCAACAAAACATGAATCTTCTTCAGACCACTCAACAATTTTTACATAACGGATACTTTCGCTCATTTTTTTGATTCCTCTATTGCTCCTTTGACTGCTTTTTCTTGATAACGCTGAGCGTCATCTCCTGGCTGCCCAGAAATAACAATTGATTTGCTTACGTCAGGATGCACAAAGTTTCTGTGACTACCTTTTCCGCCGCGATTGATGAAACCAGCTTGTTCAAGTTCTCTTATCAATTCTCTAACTTTCTTTGGCATTGCTCTCGGTAAAACAAAAGATTTAATTTTTTATGATTTTCTAAACCCTTAAAACCATTGGCAACAAAATTTCAGACAAAAAGGACAAGTAATTCGGCGCTGTTATCTTGATCATACCCATAGCCTTTGCTTTCAGGATAGTGATAATTTGTGAATTATCATTACGGTTATATGGCACCACGAACGCCAATACCTGCCAACAGGGTAAGCGGAAGATCGTTTGTGATACGCATTGTTATCAACAGATGAACTGAATCGCCCGTTGACCTGCAAGGTGTGCAGATGACGTTCAATCGAACGTGTTGTCACCCCAAAGCGTCGGGCAAGTTCAGCAATCGTCATCGAGGGATTTTGCCTCAGTGCCGCAATGATTTTATCCGACATCTTTCCTAACGCGGGTGAGAGGGCTTCGGTCATGGCATCAAGGAGTGGTTTTCGATAGCCAGCGACGCCTGAATGGTACGAATTCGATTGCTTCGCCGGAGCTGCGGAGTCAGGCTGCGTTCATCAGCAGCAGACCAGCGGGTAACGAGTTCAACAATCTCTGCAACCTGCTCAACCATCAATGGTGTAATGGAATACGGTGGTTCATAGCCCATGCCGGTGCCTCCTCAAGACGTTTATCTGGAACTGAGCGTTTTAAAAATCGGCCGCCCAAAAGGGCGGCATTTCTTCGGTTCCTGCCCCACCTGCTCGTTTGAGGTGTGCGGCAGTTCGTCCCTCACAGCCGCTCTCCTCAACCTTGTTTTTGCTCCGCTTTAGCTCAAAAGCAAAGTCGGAAAACTGCCAACTGACTACGGGACGAACACCAGGCGGAAGCCAACAAAGTTGAACCGGTGGACGGGGGAGACGCCGTTGCGAATCGCCGACCGACAGCGCCCGGCGTGGCCGTCCCAGCCCCCGCCACGAAGCACGCGGTTCGAACCCGTTACAGGGCCTTCAGGATTTTCAACCACTCCTTTCGCTTTGCATTCATCATAATATTTATCACCATACCAGTCGCTGCACCACTCCCACACATTGCCGTGCATGTTATACAAGCCCCAGGGATTTGGCGCAAAACTGTCAACCGCTACCGGGATACTCCTGTACTTCCCTTTCGGATTATTGTTGTACGGATTGTTTCCATCATAATTTGCCTGATCTGTCGTCAGATTCTCGCCTGTATTGAACGGTGTTGATGTTCCAGCTCGACACGCATACTCCCATTCCGCTTCCGTCGGCAACCGGAACTTCTGTTGTGTCTTTCCCGACCGCCATTTGCAATAGGAATCGGCATCATTCCATGACACACCAACAACTGGATGATTTTCATCAGTCAACGCCGTCCCCAACTTCTTATGAAATCTTCACTTCCTGTCTTCACATTATACTTCTGTACCATAGGAATTGCAACATGACTCAGGCAGATCCATCATTCAGCAAGTCCGGGGCTTTGTCTTCGATATTCAAGATAGCAAGCCCCCGGCCATTCTTCAAAGAGACACCAGATTTTTTGCCTCATGGACAGCACTCAGAGTTGAATTGAATGGTGGTTGCTTTTTTCGCTGACAATCTTCGCTCTGAAAATTCCCCTCTTTTTTTTTGCTCTTCGTGCCTCTTCTCCAATTGAGGCCGTTTCCCGGTTTGCTATCGGAAAGTGTATCTGCATCGTGGGTAGTTGTTGCAACCATAGAAACTCCCGAACTTGCCCGATCTGCTGACCAGTCTGCCACCACAGGCTGGACAGATCAACTCCTTTTCCCATTGTCGAGATTGATGATGCCTTGTTCGAATCTGATTGATGTGAGCCTTCTTCGAAAATCTGTCTTTCATGTTGCCCTGTACCAGTTTTTCTTCAATCTCCCTGACTTGATCTCGTGAGAGTGAAAACTCCTTGTTCTTTCTGATTATCTTAAGCAGCTCTGAGCCATAGACCACGGGACTCTGGCTCTTCACGTTTTTGAGCTCGGCAGAACCGGCGAATACAATTTCCTGGCGATTCTGCTCTCTCCACGCTTTCCGCTGACTGACGGAAGGTGCCGCAGTAGTGAAGCACAAGCCAATACTGCGAAGACTATCAGGATCACGTAGGTCAAAGCGCTACTGTCCTCGAACAACAACTACCCCCTTTCTGGTTTGGCACAATGACGAAAGTCCGAAAATACAGTTTTCCGGCATGAAATGGCAGGCATTTGGCCGATCAGGTTGGTCAACACCCTTAACTTATAAAGTTTTCCAGTAATTGCGCACCGGATCCCAGACAGAACAACTGCCATCAACCCGTGCATAAATGACCAGCCCCGGCATCACTGGACGAGCTTTGGTGTGTCGTGGCCATAACTGATGTGCCAAATCGAAACGACTGGTTGTTGGTTCTTTTGTCGAACCTGCTTTCCCCTCCAGGTGATAGCTGATCGCGGCTGGCTCACCTTTTCCACGTTGAGGCCAAGCCAGCTCTCCAGCCTGCGTATTTGTGAAGGCCCAACAAGCGATGTCGAGCAGGAATGTCTTGCCAAGTCCGTTGCAACCGGTATACAGATTCAACCTGTCAGCAAATGCAATATTGAATTCCGGAGCAGGCCCCACTCTTTTCAGGTGAAGTTCTCGAATCATAATCGGCCTTATTGGCTTTCTGGACGGTTGAGGTCTTTCTTGATTTTCAGGGAAAGAAGCTGGATCGTTATTACAGAACTTGCAGCGGCTTCTTTCTGCGCGTGCAGAACACGATGATTTATCCCCATGTTTTAAACAAAGGTGGTCATGGAGTAAACAGCCCAGTTGATATATTTATTAATGGTTTAGGCTGATCTGTCGATCCCGGCATAATAAAGATGTGTTGTTTTATGTATTATTTTTTGGTTAAACGGGTTATGCGATTTTTAGGAATAATTTGTAAATTGTGTTATGAAGGGAGGAGTTTCTGCTTTTCCTGAATCAGGCAGATCAGACTAAACATTCACTGGCATCAATGATAGGTCTTGCGGTAAACTGGTCGCCTTCTTTCGTAGTGGAGCACCCCATGAACACACAGCAAGTCGTCGTCGATCCCGACATCCAGAGTG
>JBMOIS010000044.1:0-20988 GCA_049317185.1 Chlorobium sp.
GACACTGCGCATGAAAAAGAGTTGGTCTTTGTGCCGGAGAGCGTGGGCAGTGAGGCGATGTCGCGAACCCATGTTGTCTGGCCGGATAATCCGATAGCGGTCACACTGGATGTGGATCAGGAGTTGCACCTGATCGGGATTGTGATGGGCGATGTCAATGGTAGTTGGGTGGCGTGATTTATTGTAGGTATATGCCGATTTTTACGGGTAAAAAGCCTGCAACTTATCGGCACTTGATAAATAATTGTGTTCTTTTTGTGTTTTGCACCCATGTAAATTACGTCAAACAATTTGTTGAGGATGAATTGTATGCCGCCATGTAATGGCCATTATTAATCCCTCAGAATGCGAAATGCAGAACCGCGTTTTTGACAGCGCAGGCAGATTACACTGCAAGCCTTCATGACGAGATCGATTCTGAAGTGATGTCGAATAAACTTGATCAGATTCAGACAAACATCTATACGAATGAACCGCTTGGCGCAGGTCATTCTCAATTTAATCCCATTGAAGGAGTTGTTACCGAAGACCACCTCTATCGGATCGAATTTCTAATTCCGTGAATTCCAGATATTCGATAAGGATTTATCGAACATGAGCTTATACCCTGGAACGCAGAGCTCCTGCTCGGTATTTTAAATTTCTTTCTGTCGAGCTGGAGCTCTGCGTTACCAGGAGGCTTTTGCTCGGGAAAATAGTTATAATTATGACTTGTGTTTACTTGGAAATCAGGTTGTATGGCACTATTTGACCGGAAATGATTATTGCCACAAAGGACCCATTTCATTGGAGGGGAGATGCTCAGTGAAGAATCAAAGAACTGATACTCTCTGGTGATTTTTTTCTAATGCCCTCCACGTTATCTATTTTCCTGGTTGATCTGGTTGGTATTCTTCGTGGTGATGTTGATGGCAATTGGGATGCATAATTTGTAAATTGCAAATTTAGGAGTCAACCCGCAATCCACCTGACGGCTTTGTCAGGATTGTTTCGCGGCTTTCCACTCCGAATTTTTTGATGTTTTGAATTATGTCCACAGTTAATCAAGCACCGACATTATTTATTCGCGGTTATGGAACAAGTATCACAGATTTTGGCTGGGCCGATAGTGGTTATAGCATTGGTCTCCAGGGGGACTTAAAGATTCTCGTCGCGGGAGACAGTTATGCCGGCTCGAAGAGTGATTTTGTGCTTGCTCGTTATAACCCGGATGGAAGTCCGGATTTGAGTTTTGCAGGTGATGGTACCTTGATGACTGATTTGGGAGGTATGGATTATTGCCAGAGTCTTGCGATTCAAAGTGATGGCCGAATTCTGTTAGCAGGATCGATGCCTGGAAATGGAGTGTATGATTTTGCTTTGGTACGTTATGACAGTGATGGCTCCCTCGATACAAGCTTTGATGGTGATGGAAAAGTAACAACGGGAGAGAGCGGTGTCAGTTTGGAGGGCAGAAGTGTTGTTGTACAGGATGACGGCATGATCCTGTTGGCTGGAGTAAGTTTAGGTGGCTTGAACAGAAATTTTGCGCTGGCACGTTACAAGACGGATGGTAGCCTTGATGCCACGTTCTCAGGCGATGGCAAGCTTACGACGGACTTTAGTGGTGGTATTGATGAAGGTAATTGCGTCATAGTGCAGTCTGACAGGAAGATACTTCTTGCAGGGTACTCTTCAGGTGCCTTTGCTCTGGCGCGTTACAACACCGATGGTACCCTTGATGCCTCCTTTTCTGACGATGGCAAGCTTACCACAGATTTTGCTACAGGCATCAATAGTTGGTGTTCGGCGGAGAGCGTGATACTTCAGCCCGACAAAAAAATTCTTGTAGCCGGAATGATCTGGAATGCGGACTTGGGCAGGTATGACTTTGCGTTAGTGCGCTATAACAGTGATGGCATCCTGGATACAAGCTTTGATGGTGACGGAATCGTTACGACCGGCCTGAGTGAGCATGATAAAGGGTACAGTGTCGTCGTTCAGAGCGATGGTAGAATTCTTGTTGCGGGTAGTGCCCAGTGGGGCGTTTTATGGGGAATAGCTGTGGTGCGCTACAAGAGTGATGGAACCCTTGATACAAGCTTTGATGGTGATGGAAAAGTTACCACAACCATTAATGATGACAGGTGGACATCTTGTTATGGCACCGATATGACAGTGCAACCCGACGGCAAAATTCTGGTGTCGGGGTTTGCCGATCGCAAGGATAACGCATTAACTGGAGATAATACTCGTGATTTTGCTGTTGTTCGCTATAACACCAATGGAAGCCTTGATACTGATTTTGGCACAATCAGCTCTCTTGATGGCAGAGTTGTCTACACCAAATACGGAATACCGGTTGTGCTGGATAGTAATGTCCAGATTTATGATGCAGATCTTGCCATGGCAGGAAAATATTCTGGAGCAACACTCACCTTGTCGCGTCATGGTGGTGCCAATAGTGGGGATGTTTTTTCTGCCAAATTTTCTGGCGCTTTTGTGGGATTGAAAGAGGGCAGCAATCTCGTCACAAATTTTATGTCCATTGGCATTATCAACACCAACTCCCAGGGGCTACTGAAGATTACCTTCAACGACAATGCCACGCAAAGTGTGGTCAACTCTGTACTTCAGCAAATTGCATACAGTAATGACTTCGAAGCCTCGACCGCTGCAGTACAGATTGACTGGACTTTCTCTGATGGTAACACGGGGAACCAGGGCGCGGGTGGAGCATTAAGCACTACAGGAAGCACATTCACGAAGTTCAATAATGCGCCAACGGGCACGGTTATCATCACCGGCAGCGCTGTTCAGGGACAAGTCTTGACCGCAAGTCATACACTCAAAGATTTGGAAGGCTTCTGGACTTCGCCCAATTATGTATGGCAAGCTGATGGTGTCGCTATTATTGGTGGAAATAATGCTACGATAAGCTTGACACAGAATGAGGTTGGGAAGCATATAACGGTTGAGGCCAGCTATGTGGATGGCCTGTTCAACAACGAGATAGTGAGTAGTTTGCAAACGGTGCCGGTATATTCTGAAGGTGCATTGTCCCCAACGGTGCTTACTATCAGTCCTGCTGAAGGCGCTCAAGGTGTGATAGCTTCCGATAATATTGAGCTTACATTCAATGTGCCGGTTAAAGCAGGCGCAGGTTCTATTGTTCTGCACAGTGGTTCAGCCACAGGAACCGTGGTGGCGAGTTACGATGTGGCAACAAGCCCCAACCTCACGATTTCAGGCAATACACTGACAATCAATCCAACAACCGATCTGGTGGGTAGCACGCACTATTATGTTACCCTCAACGCCGGTTCAATCAATGATTTTGCCGGGCACCCTGTTGCTGCGTCAACATATAATTTTACCACAGATGGAGCGGTCGTGGAAGTGAAATCTCTTTTCACTGATGATTTCAACACTGCATTAAATGCGGAGAAGTGGGATTACAACCACTGGGTTGATGTTAGCACTGGCGCTTTAGACCCTTCATTTTACGGGCGCACACAACAGCGTCAAGAGCTTCCGAATGTGTCGAATGGCGAATTGCATCTCAAACTTGATACGTTCAATCCCACCTATAATCCAGCCGATCCAAAACAGGTTCCATCGTTTTTTGGTTCAGAAGCTATCACCCAGCAGACTTTTTCAAACGATGCGGGTGGTATTGTTTTTGAGATCAAGGCTCATTTCGTAAATCCGGTAGATGGTATTGTGGGAGGCATGTTCAGCTATATCAATAACTCAGGGAGCCTCCATGACGAGATCGATTTTGAAGCTGTGTCGAATACACTCGATCAGATTCAGACAAACATCTATGCCAATGAGCCTCGAGGTGCAGGTCATCCTCAATTTAATCCAATTTCAGGAGTGTTAACCGAAGAGCACCTCTATCGGATCGAATGGTTCCAAAATGCAATACGATGGCTTGTTGATGGTGAGTTGGTGCGCGTGGAGACCGAAAATATTCCACTGCAACCGATGGCGCTGCATTTGAACATCTGGGTGCCTGCGGCAGATTGGCCAGAAGCTTTCAGTTCAGCTCTGAATCCGGTGAAAACAGCAGCGGCAAATATCGCCTGTTTCTTTGATATCGATTCGGTGCGCGTTGCACAGCTCTCATCGACGGTTGTTGATATTACGCCTCCTGAAGTCACTACTTTCAGTCCCGCTGATGCTGCCACAGGTGTTACCGCTGGAAGCAACATCGTCCTGACCTTCAACGAGGCAATCCAGAAAGGCACAGGCATGATTGAAATCCACAGCGCTTCAGCCACCGGAACCGTGGCGGCAAGTTACGATGTGGCGACCAGCTCCAATCTCGTGGTTGCGGGTAATACGCTGACGATCAATCCCTCTACAGCGCTGGCCTACGGAACGCACCATTTTGTCACCATTGGAGATGATAACGTCAAGGACCTTGCTGGTAATAACTCGGCTGGCACAAGCACCTACGACTTTACAACCCAGGATTCACATACTCTTACGGGCGGAGTGACCTTCTGGAAAACCGGCGCTCCCATTGCAGGAGTTACAAGCATACTGACCTCAGTGCCTGCTGCCACCGGCACGCAACCAGTCGAATTCAGGAATATTCAGGTTGCAGCAGACGGCAGCCGAACCGTAGAGATATGGGAAACCTCTCCAAAGAGCGATATTGGCGGCGTGAACCTGGAATTTTCCTTTTCTTCCGGCTCTTTAGCGACATGGCAGAGTAGTGCCAGTTTGCCAAGTGGTTGGGCACTCTCGGGCCATACCGATAAATCCGGAAATTTCATTCTCGGCGGTACAGGCACACCCTTGTCGGCCGGTTCGGTAAAGCTTGGCACACTGACGCTCACAGTGCCGGTAAATCCTCAGCACTTTGAACTTTTGTTGAAGGGGGAGTTGGGCAACGACACCATTCCCACCTTGGGGATAGCTTCGGACAGCGTGGCGACAGGCGCAGATGGTTTATATCAGCACTTCGACATTTTTGATGGTACTGATATAATGACCAGTATCAAGGTTATCGATACTGCAGATACAGCTACAGAGCGTGCTGTGGATCTTCTTGACGCTATCACTATCCTCAAAAGTATTGTTGGATTAACGCCGCTGAATCACTATCAGGAAATTGCAGGCGACTTTAACAAGAGTGGTGGAGTGGATTTGAATGATGCTATCGGTATTCTCAAACATGTCGTCGATCTCCCGGCATCAAAGCCGGAATGGGTATTTGTGGATCAGAGGGTTGATCCTGTAGCCCCCATTTTTGTTGATGTGCCTGCTGATACCACAGTTGACCTGGTTGGCATTCTGCGCGGTGATGTTGATGGCTCATATCACCCTTTGGCTGGAATTAATTGAGAATTGTTTGGTTATTAGAATTGGATACTGGATGTTTAGGACTCTTTACGTCGCCCATTGTTTTGATCTGCGTCACGTAAAACATCATCAACGCGTTTTACAATTTTTTAATTCATTAGCAATATGTCAACTGAAGGAACAAGCCAAACAGCAAATATTGATTTTACTCCTGTTTCAGAAATCGAACTGAATAACACACTTGCCGACGCAACATACCTGTCGCTGACCGAAGATCCGGCGGGAAGCGGATTGCTGCTTGGCTATGGTCTCGGGAACCAGGATTCCGCAACTATGGATGATCCAGACTATTGGCGTATTGAGTTGCAGGCAGGAGACCGGGTGTCGGTGAGCATTGACACTCCCGACAGCGATGTTGATACTTATGTGGAGCTGAGTAATGCCGCCGATGGAGTGCTGGCGGGGAGCTATGATGAAGGGCCGGGGACGGATTCGTTTATCAGCCGGTATGGTGTTACCGCCAGCGGATCGTACTACGTGTTGGTGAGCAAGGATTACTATAGCAATGCTTCAGGTTCGTATCAGTTGCACGTCAATGTAGCGCGTGGTATCGATCAGGAGAGCGATGCGAACTACAGCAACGACAGCATTGCCGGAGCCAATGTGCTCAGCATGTCAGCCCAGGGAGCCTATCAGCATGCTACGGTAGCAGGCACAGTGATGGGGTCGGAGGGAAGGTTTGACAAGGATGTGTTTGCACTGGGCAGGCTGAATGCAGGCAATACGGTTGAACTTGGCACACGGCTCACCTCGACGAGCAGTTTGTCGCCGTTGGTGACGCTGTTGCGAGCCGACGGCACAGTGGTAGCCGATGAGGATGGCAATGCCGCAGACGGGCATTTTATGGCGACGCTGTCAACGGATAGTCAGTACTATGCGCAAGTTACAGGTGGCCTTGTGTTCGGTGGTCACCAATACCTGATGACTGACAGAGCGATGAGCTGGACAGCGGCAGAGGCGTACGCGCAGAGCCTGGGCGGCCACCTGGTGACGATTGACGATGCCGCCGAGCAGCAGTGGGTGGAGCAGAACTTCAGTTGGGCCTGGGTGTGGACAGGGTTTACGGATCAGGCAGAGGAAAACCAATGGATGTGGTCGAGTGGTGCTGTATCGGGTTACACCAACTGGGCACCGGAGCATCCATACAGCGACAACACCTATTACAGCTATGCTTACATGCAACCTGACGGGGAGTGGTATACGGGCGGTGACAGTTGGAACTTCTGGGGGGTGATTGAGATCGAAGGAGCAGCACCGGGCGTGAAGGGTTCCGGACCAGAGGCGAAGTACTTGCTGGATGTCAATGTGCTGGATCAGGCACCTCCTCGTGTGGAGTCGGTGGGGTTGCCGTCGGAATCGTCTACAGTGTATGCGCCGGTGGAGCCATCTTTCACGGTTACACTCAGCGAGAGGCTGGATGCGGCGACAGTGGCTGCCAGTACGGGGTGGGATCTTCGGGAAGCAGGCACCGATGGTGTTTTTGATACCGCCGATGACGTGATTCACCGTTTGGTGCTGGATGGTACGTACAGCCTTGACATGCAGGTTAAGTTCTTGATTGAGGATGGTTCACTGAGCGCGGGTCATTATCGTTTTACAGCCAATGCGATGCTCCATGATGTCGTTGGTAATGCACTTGATGGCAATGGCGATGGTATAGGAGGCGATGCGTACCATCGATATTTCACGATCGAGATGCCGGACGGAGTAGTGTTCGAGGGGTGGCGGAACAACACAGCGCTGAACGCCACAGTACTACCGCTGACCGAAGAGCCGGCGGGAAGTGGATTGCTGCTTGGGCATGGTGTCGGGAACCAGGATCCTGCAGTGATGTATAGCTTGTGGAGTGATCCGGACTACTGGCGAGTTGAGTTGCAGGCAGGAGACTGGGTGTCGGTGAGCATTGACACTCCAGAGAGCGATGTTGATACTTATGTGGAGCTGCGCAATGCCGACGACGGGACACTGGCGTATGGCTATGACGAAGGGCCGGGGACGGATGCGTTCATCAGCAGCTATGTTGTTACGGTCAGTGGCTCGTACTACGTGGTGGCAGGAAAGGATTACAATAGCCCCGCCTCAGGTTCGTATCAGTTGCACGTCGATGTAGCGCGTGGTATTGATCTGGAAAGCGATGCGAACTACAGCAACGACAGCATCGACGTGGCCAATGTGCTCAGCATGTCAGCACAAGGTGCTTATCAACATGCTACGGTAGCAGGCACAGTAATGGGACGGGAGGAGAGGTTTGACAAGGATGTGTTTGCACTGGGGATGCTGAGTGCAGGCAATGAAGTTGAACTTGGCACACGGCTGACCTCGATGGGCACGTTGTCGCCGCTGGTGACACTGTTGCGAGCCGATGGAACGGTGGTAGCCGATGAGGATGGCAATGCTGCAGACGGGCATTTTAAGGCGACACTGTCAACGGACGGGCAATACTACGCTCAGATCGAGTCGGTGTGGAATTATGGCGGGCACCAATACCTGATGACTGATGCAACGATGAGCTGGACAGCCGCAGAGTCGTACGCGCAGAGCCTGGGCGGGCACCTTGTGACGATTGACGATGCAGCGGAGCAGCAGTGGGTGGCGCAGAACTTCAGTTGGGCCTGGATCTGGACAGGGTTGACGGATCAGGCAGAAGAAAACCGCTGGTTGTGGTTGAGCGGTGCTGTATCGGGTTACACCAACTGGGCACCGGACCATCCATATAGCGACAATACAGAATACAGCTATGCTTACATGAAGAATGATGGAAAGTGGTATACGGGCGGTGCCAGTTGGGGCTTCTGCGGGTTGATTGAGATTGAAGGAGTAGCTCCGGTCATGAAGGGCCCCGGGCCAGAGGCGAAGTACCTGCTGGATGTCAATGTGTCGGATCAGGTTCCGCCTCGTGTGGAGTCGGTGGGCTTGCCTTCGGAATCGTCTACAGTGTATGCTCCGGTGGCATCAATAACAGTGACGCTCAGCGAAACGCCGGGTGCGGCGACAGTGGCTGCCAGTAATGGGTGGGATCTTCGGGAAGCAGGCACCGATGGTGTTTTTGATACCGACGATGACGTGATTCACCGTTTGGTGCTGGATGGTGCGTATAGCCCTGGTACGCAGGTCAAACTCTTGATCGAGGATGGTTCTCTTGGTGCGGGTCATTATCGTTTTACAGCCAATGCGATTCTCCAGGATGTCGTTGGTAATGCCCTGGACGGCAATGGCGATGGCATAGGAGGCGATGCGTATCATCGATATTTCACGATCGAAGTTCCAGACGGAGTAGTGTTTGAGGGGGGGCGGAACAATACCGCACTCAATGCCACAGTACTACCGCTGGCTGAAGAACCGGCGGGAAGCGGTTTGCTGCTGGGTCATGGCCTCGGGAACCAGGATCCCGTAGTGATGTATAGCTATTGGAGTGATCCAGACTACTGGCGAGTTGAGTTGCAGGCAGGAGACTGGGTGTCGGTGAGTGTTGATACTCCCGACAGCGATGTTAATACTTACGTGGAGCTGCGCAATGCCGACGACGTAACACTGGAGTATGGTTATGACGAAGGGCCGTGGATGGATGCGTTTATCAGTCGGTACGGGGTTACGTCGAGTGGCTCGTACTACGTGGTGGTTGGCAAGGATTACTACAGCACGGTGTCAGGCTCGTACCAGTTACATATCGATGTGGCACGCGGCATCGATCAGGAGAGCGATGCGAACTACAGCAACGACAGTATCAGCGGAGCCAATGTGCTGAGCCTGTCAGCGCAGGGGACGCACCAGATTGCGACAGTGGCAGGTACGGTGATGGGGCCGGAAGAGAGGTTTGACAAGGATGTGTTTGCACTGGGCAAGCTGAATGCAGGCAATATGGTGGAACTTGGAACACGGCTGACCTCGACGAGCACTTTGTCGCCACTGGTGACGCTGCTGCGAGCCGATGGCACGGCAGTGGCCGATGAGGATGGCAATGCCGCAGACGGGCATTTTATGGCGACGCTGTCAACGGATGGTCAGTACTATGCGCAGATCGAGTCGGTGTGGACTTATGGCGGGCACAACTACCGGATGACTGACAGAGCGATGAGCTGGACAGCAGCAGAGGCGTATGCACAGAGCCTGGGCGGGCACCTGGTGACGATTGACGATGCAGCGGAGCAACAGTGGGTGGCGCAGATCTTCAGTTGGGCCAGGGTCTGGACAGGGTTTACAGATCAGGCAAAAGAAAACAACTGGATGTGGTCGAGCGGTGCTGCATCGGGTTACACCAATTGGGCAACAGGCCATCCCTACAGCGACAACACCTATTACAGCTATGCTTATATGACCCCTGACGGGAAGTGGTACACGGTCGGTGATAACTGGAGCTTCTGCGGGTTGATTGAGATCGAAGGAGCAGCGCCTGGCGTGAAGGGTTCCGGGCCAGAGGCGAAGTACCTGCTGGATGCCGCCGTCTGGCCGACCGCAGAGCAGCAGTTCGCCGACCTTGAAGTAACCACAGTCGTTGTGTCTGAATCTGTGGCGATTGGCCAGCCGTTCAGTGTACAATGGAGAGTGGCCAACGCCAGCAGCGCATGGGGTGCAACGCAGGTCTCCGACTGGTATGACCGTGTGGTGGTCAGCAGTGACGATGTTATCGGCAATGGCGATGATATTGTCCTTGGTTCATTCGCTCATCATGGTTCACTGGAAAAGGGCAGCTCGTATCTCGCCAGTGCCATGGTAACAATTCCGCAGGCAGTTTCCGGGCCTCTCAAGCTGTTTGTGACGACCGATTCCACCAACTCTGTTTACGAGTTCAATTATGAGCTGAACAACAGTTCGGCATTGATTCCGTTGAATACTCTCAACCAACTGACAGGAGCGGTCACCTTCTGGAAAACAGACGATCCCATTACAGGCGTTACAAGCACGCTGACCTCGGTGCCTGATGCCACGGGTACGCAACCAGTCGAATTCAGGAATATGCAGGTTGCCGCAGACGGCAGCCGAACCATAGAGATATGGGAAACCTCGCCAAAGAGCGATATTGGCAGTGTGGATCTGGAATTTTCACTCTCAGCCGGATCTGTCGCCACTTGGCAGGATGGTGCCGGTTTGCCAACGGGTTGGATATTCATGGGCAATACTGATAAACCAGGGCATTTCATTCTCGGTGGTTATGGTGCAACAGCCTTGTCTGTTGGGCCAGTCAGGCTCGGTACTCTGTCACTTACAGCCCCAACGGATGTACAGCATTTTGACCTGTCCTTAAGCAATAGTCAGTTGGGCAATGAAAAGGTGCCAGGCTTTGGCATCACTTCCGACAGCATGACGACAGGCGCAGATGGTCTTTATCGGCATATCAACATGCCTGATGGCCCCTATACCCTTACGGCTGAAAAAGTTGCCGGCACAGCAGAGACTCCGGCATTGGTGCCCGACACGACATGGGGGGCGGTTGACTTGCTTGATGCTATTACCATCCTCAAAAGCATCGTTGGATTAACGCCGCTGAATCACTATCAGGAAATCGCCGCCGACTTTAACAAGAGTGGCGGAGTAGATTTGAATGATGCCATTGGTATTCTCAAACATGTGGTAGGTCTCCCTGCGCCAACGCCAGAATGGGTGTTTGTGGATAAGTTTGATACAATACCTTCCCTTGAACCCATGACGATTGATCTGACTGCCGATACCACAGTTGATCTGGTTGGTATTCTTCATGGCGATGTTAATGGCAGTTGGGTGGCGTAAAGTGGTTAGAATTACCTTCCCGATTCGTCGGGAGGGGTCAAATACATAATCGCCGGTAAAAAATAGCCACAGTTGTCAGCGTCAGCCTTACGGGCACAAGTGTATTGGACACAGCAAATATGTGATGTGCCCGCATCTGCGCCGGGGATTAAACTTTTCCGAACAGCTCATAAGCCGATGAATCACTGATGGTTGCCACGCAGAATGAGCCGACGGTGAGTGGCGAATCTTCAATTGAAAGAATGCACTCATTATCCACTTCTGGCGCATCGTACTCAGTTCTCCCAAAGGCGGTGCCATCCTCAATCTGCTCAATCAGCACCTTGAGCGTTTTGCCTTCAAAGAAACGGTTGTTTTGCTCTGCGACAGCCTCCTGTACCTCCATGATATCCGCTACACGTTCCTGCTTCTCTTCCGGGGTCAGAGTCTCCTCAAGCGCATAAGATGCCGCATACTCCTCGTGGCAGTAGGGGAAACAGCCAAGCCGGTCGAAACGGGTGGTCTCGATAAACCCAATCAGCTCTTCAAACTCCTCTCTCGTTTCACCGGGATAACCGGCAATCATGGTGGTGCGCAGTCGGATATCAGGGTTCTTCTCACGGATCGTTTCAAGAAGGCGAATGGTCTCCTGCTTGTTGATTCCCCGGTTCATTGAACGGAGGATCCGGTCATTACAGTGTTGCAAGGGGATGTCGAGATAGTTGCAGATATTTTCCCGATCCCGCATTGTCTCAATGACTTCGAGCGGAAAATTCACCGGATAGGCGTAAAGCAGCCGTATCCAGTCAAAAGCCATGTCCGAGAGGCGGAGCACCAGATCATTGAGCATCGATTTGCCTGCAGTGTCGTAGCCGAACATACTGATATCCTGGGCAATGACATTCAGCTCCCTGACACCTGTTTTCTGCAACAGCGCAGCTTCACGCAGGAGCTGGTCTACTGGTTGGCTCCGGTATCGCCCCCTGATTTTCGGAATGGAGCAGAACGAGCAAGAACGATTACACCCTTCGGCAATCTTGAGAAAGGCGTAATGGGGTGGCGTGAGCAGCGAGCGGCGGTCAAAGAGATCCTCACGATAGGATGCTCCGATGGCGGCAAGTACTTCGGGCAGTTCTCGTGTACCAAAAAAGCCGTCAACCTCCGGCATCTCCTCCTTGAGTTCCTGCCGGTAAAGCTCGCTGAGGCATCCCATTACAAAAACCTTCTGAATCTTCCCCTCACTCTTTTTGTCAATGGCGGCAAGCGTTTCAGCGATTGACTCCTCTTTGGCATCTTCAATAAAGCCGCAGGTGTTGATGAGGATGGTATCGGCATCATCGGCTCGCTCGGTAAAGGCGATACCCGAAGCTTCGGCCTGCGCCATCAAACGTTCAGAATCGACAGTATTTTTCGAGCATCCGAGGCTCAGGAGAAAGATGTTATGCTTGATCATTGCTGCTATTGAATTGGTCGAGAAAATCCTGTTTCCATTCCAAAAATGAGCCATTCTGAATTTCCTTGCGTGCTGTAGCGGTAAGCCACATAAAAAACGAAATATTCTGGAGGGTACAGAGCTTGAGTCCGAGAATCTCAGCCACATTCAGAAGATGGCGGATATAGGCACGTGAATAGTTCCGGCACACCTCATTGTCGAAGCCTTCATCGATTGAACTGAAATCATCAGCATACTTTGCCGACCGAAGATTCAGCTTGCCATGGCGGGTATAGACCCTGCCGTTACGGCCTTCGCGCGTCGGTATGACACAGTCAAACATATCAATACCCCGCTCAATTGAATTCAGAATGTTTTCCGGCGTGCCGACGCCCATGAGATAGCGCGGTTTTTCTTCAGGCAGCAGCGTGTGCGACAGCTCAAGAATACGGTACATTTCGGGGGCAGGTTCCCCGACAGCCATCCCGCCAACCGCATAGCCATCAAAATCAAGATCAACCAGCGCGTTTGTGGAGAGAGTGCGTAAATCAGCATGAATTCCACCCTGGGTGATGCCGAAAAGGTACTGTTTGTGGCCATAAAGAGGAGATGTAAGGCTGAAATGTTTTCGTGCCCGTTCAGCCCAGCGAATCGTCAGCTCACCAGACGTTCGGACATACTCTTTCTCAGCAGTTGAAGGTGGGCATTCATCCAGCGGCATCATGATATCACTGCCGATCATACGCTCGGTATCAACCACATTTTCAGGAGTGAAATGCTGCTTTGAACCATCAAGGTGCGACTTGAACATCACCCCCTCCTCGCTGATTTTGCGCAGACCGGAGAGCGAATAAACCTGGTAGCCACCGCTGTCGGTCAAAAGCGGCCCCTGCCAGTTCATGAATCGGTGGATACCACCTGCATTGAACAGAATGTCGTTTCCCGGTCTCAGGTAGAGATGGTAGGTATTGGCCAGAATAATCTGGACATGGAGTTCTCTCAATTCATGGGGCTCAACTGACTTCACACTTGCCCGTGTGCCGACCGGCATAAAGACCGGCGTAGAAACAGGACCGTGGTCGGTCTGCAGAACACCACATCGCGCAGCAGTTCTGGAGTCTACAGTGGTAACGGTGAATTTCATGAATGCCAGAAGGTTGAAGTTTTAGACAGCAGCTTGAAAGTAACCGTTTCTTGTGATATTTCTTGCAAGGCTTCGGGGAATAGAAGAGTCGCCAAGTGTAAAGCCTGGCGACTCAAGGGGTATAACTATTTAATCGAGGGAGACATCCAACATCTACGATTTATGCTCTTTATGGCTATCGTTTGGGTGTGCATGTTGCAAATGCGTCAAAAACAAAGCACCGGAAATAAGAATAACTCCAACGCCCAAATACAAAAGATCCAGTGAGTTCTCGTACTTGATATCCAAAGATTTCTCAAAGAAAGAAACGATCAGAATCATCAGAATTACCTTTCCGAGAGCTCCTTTAAGATCATCAAGACTTGAAATATTTAACCAATTTGGGCGAGAATCAGAAGTACGACTTGCCGGGTCTATTTCACTGATAAATAATTCATAAAGTCCCATACTGAAAATAAGCAAGACTGTTGCAAACAGGTAATCATCAATCGAGGAAATTAACAGGGGGACAAGTTCATGAGTCAGATGTCCTTCTGCACTATTTAATTCTTCAATGAATATATTGAACCCATTATACACTAAAAGGGTACCCTGGACGTACATAATAACGGAAGCAACGAGAGAACCCAACACAGCAGTTATGACGATAAAGCGAGTATTAAAAAGCAGTGTCTCAAAGACATTCTCTATTATACTTTTAAGTTTGTTTTTATTCATCTGATGTCTTACTCCTGATAAATTAAATGTTGCTCACGGTTGAATCCACCTGCCTCAAATTGGGAGAACCGTTCAAGTTCAACCCACAACATGACGACAACTGAACTCTTCGGTGATATTGTTAATTCATAGACTAGCCTTATACCCTCGAAAGGTAAGTATAATTTTGAGAAAACCAAACCCTTTCCTGACTAATGAATTATCACAATAATGATGTTTCAATATTGTTGACTTGCTTGAAATCAGTGTCTTCTGAACGGAGCAGTTTGCCACGCTGATAAGGTTTCGAATGAGTGACTAAATTATTAAATTGTAACCTGTGGTGTGTCTTGTAAACTGCGGTGAAAAGTTGCGGGTAATGCGTAACAAAAATCAAAATTGTTGGCTATTTTCCTTGATCGGTGATGCCGTGATGCAACTCCCGCCTCTTCTTGCAGTTTTTACGGGCAAAAGTCTTGCATTATCAGATCATTTATTAGATGAATGTGAATCTTCAGGTAAACGATTCGCTTCTGCAGGGCGTGCATTCTTTCCCGAAGATAGAACCTTCGGAGTCTCTTTTTCAGAGAAACATTGGTTACAGGGTTTTTCGTTCAGTTTACGCCAACAATTGTTTTTCGAGAAGAAATGAACAGGATATTCAACGTTATCTGGTCCATCACCAGGGAGAAATGGGTTGTTGTCTCCGAAAAAGTCAAGTCCAACGGGGGAGCTCCAAAATCGTTGCTCTTGAGCATTGCACTTCTCTGTGGGATGCTTGCGCCCGTTCGACCAGCATCTGCCATTGATCCTGGCGCATTGCCTGCAGGCGGGCAGATAACTGGCGGTGCAGGAAGTATGGGCTCCAGCGGATCGCGGATGACAGTGAACCAGTCGAGCCAGCAGATGATTGCCAACTGGAGCAGTTTCAATATCGGTACTGATGCAAGTGTCCATTTTCTACAGCCCAATGTTTCGGCAACAGCGCTTAACCGTATTGCTGACCAGAATCCCTCTCAGATACTTGGATCGCTTTCTGCCAACGGCAAGATTTTTCTGCTGAACCAGTCCGGTATTATTTTTGGAAAAACTGCGAGAGTTGATGTAGGTGGTCTTATAGCCTCATCGCTGAATATGCTTGACAGTGATTTTCTTGCTGCCAAATACAAGTTCGTTTCTTCTGGTAATTCCGGAAAAGTTCTTAATCAGGGCAGTATTAGCGTTACTCCCGGTGGCGTGGTAGCGTTGATCGCTCCAAAAGTTACCAACGAAGGTACCATTACAGCCAGGAGTGGCAGCGTGGCTCTTGCGGCCGGCAATAAAGTTACAGTTGATTTTACCGGGGACGGGCTGATCACCTTGACGGTGGATGAAGGCACTCTTGATGCACTTGTAGAAAACAAAGGTCTTGTCAAGGCTGATGGAGGGTTGGTGGTCATGACGGCCAAAGCTGTCGATGCGCTGTTACAATCGGCCGTCAACAACAGCGGGGTTGTTGAGGCGAACACTTTCCAGCAAAGAGGAGGGCGCATTCTGCTCGATGCCGTTGGAGGAATGACGACGGTCTCCGGGACGCTGGATGCCTCCTCGGCGGATGGCAAGGGTGGACAAGTTGTTGCGACGGGAGACCGTGTTTTGGTGAAAGATGGTGCGCATCTTACCGCTTCCGGAGCAACAGGTGGCGGGGAAGTGCTGGTTGGCGGTAACTGGCAGGGGAAGGATGCAACCATTCACCAGGCAACAGGAACCATCGTTGAGTCGGGGGCGTTGCTCGAAGCCAATGCTACCGATACGGGTAATGGAGGTACGGTTGTGGCATGGTCGGATGTGACCAATCCACTCTCTGTTACACGGGCTTATGGGACGTTTGAGGCGAAGGGTGGGCCAAATGGCGGTGATGGTGGATTGATTGAGACTTCAGGGTATTGGCTGGATGTTGCAGGTATCTGGGTTTCTGCATCTGGCCGCAAGGGCAAGAATGGATTATGGTTGCTTGATCCGTGGGATGTTACAATTGGGCCTGATCCAACTATCAGTGGAACTCTTTACAGTGATTATTTTATCCCGACATCCGATTCAACAATTCTTGCATCCCGCATTAATTCAGCCCTGGATGGTGGCAGTAATGTTACGATTACTACCGGTGCAGACGGTTCTTCTGCCGGTAGTATCACCGTTACGGAGGCCATCACGAGTTCGACAAATATGACACTGACGCTGGATGCGTATGGTTCAATTGTGATCAATGCACCCATTTCGGGTAATGTAAACCTGATATTTAATGCTGAAACCGGCTTTATACGTAGTAATGCAACTGGGGCAATCAGCGGTTCCGGCGATACCACTTTCAACGTTAAATATTATAACGGTTTTGAAACATATCTTGGAGCTATCACCGGCACCCGTACACTGATGAAACAGGGTGCGGGCACACTAATCCTGGGCGGAGCTAATGATTATACCGGTAAGACAACGATTAGTGGAGGTACGCTGACAATTGATGGAGCAGGCTTGTTGGGCAATGGCTCTTATGCCGGGGAGATAGTCAATAACAGTGCTCTTGTTATTAATACTACTAACGCTCAGACGATATCAGGAAAAATAAGTGGCACCGGGATGTTGACACAGTCGGGTGCAGGTATTCTGACGCTGTCGGGCCTGAATGATTATACCGGCAGTACCTTGATTTTTTCTGGAAAAACGATGGAGGTATCGAGCCCTTCAGCACTCGGCGATTCTGCAGGAGGTAACGTATCGCTTTATCTTGGTGCAACACTGGGTCTTAAGGGTAACATACTCATAAACAAATATCTGTCGTTCAACAACGGCGGTACTCTGAGCAGTATTTCTGGTAGCAACACTTGGTTGGGGGTAATTGATGTTTATGGGGAAGGGACTATTAAAGCAGATAGTGGTACACTCGAATTGAGTAATACCGTTAAAGGTGGGGGTATGCTCACTGTTTCTGGTAGTGGAAATGTTACTATTTCTGGAAACATAGGAGTTCCCTACTTTAATTATTCTTCATTGACGAAAGACGACACTGGAGTGCTGACGCTGTCGGGCGTGAATACCTATATTGGTGCGACAACTATTAACAACGGCACTATTAGTGTATCAGGCAATTCGGCACTTGGCGATGTAGGTTTGAGCAGCGTAACGGTTGCCGTGGATGCAATGCTGGAACTTGACCATGCAACGGTAGGCAACAATCTGGATTTACGGGGTACTCTGAGCAGTTTCAGTGGTGACAACATCTATAATGGATCTATTTCTCTTTACGAGTCTCCCACGATTAACGCTGATTCAGGCACAAAGCTCACCCTGAATTTAGCCGTAGATGGATCTGGTGATCTCAGCGTATCTGGTCCAGGAACTGTCGTTTTTAAAGGCGAAATAGGCAATAATGACTTTACGCTTGCTTCATTCACGGGAGCAGCCGAGACTAATCTTGAAATATCCGGTGGGTTGCTGGAAACTCTGGGGTCACAGACTTTTAACGGGCCAACGACTTTTGGTAATGGTGGTGGAACTCAACTTAAAACTAACAATGGCGATATCACTACTGGAACGACTGGTGCTGTTGGTGGTCGAGTGACTTCCACTGCTGGATTGTTGACGCTGAATGCCGGTACGGGTAATATTACGTTCGAGAACCCATTGAATGACTTTTCTACAGTTCTGGTGGAGAGTGCAGGTAACATCTCTCTGATTGATAATAATTCGCTCACACTCAACGGTGTACTTGCAACCGGAACAGTCAATGTCGAGACCCTGACTGGTGACTTGAAGGTTGATGGTAATATAGGCAACGACACCTCACAAGGTGGCAGTATCATTGATGTCATACTAACTGCTGATAATGGCGGTGTTTCGGGTAATGGCAATATTAGCGGAAACGACGGCGGTGCTACCATATTCGATATTGGAGCTGATAGCACCTATGGCGGTAAAATTAGCGGTTCTGGCAGAACGCTGACCAAGGAAGGTAATGGTATGCTGACGCTGACCAATACTGCTAACAGTTATACTGGTGATACGACAATTTCCGCGGGCAAGTTGATACTTGGAGCATCTGATGTTATTCCTGGTGCAAGCAATGTCGTTGTCGATGGTAGTGGTGTTTTAGATATAGGAATCTATGATGATACTGTTTCTACCGTCACTGTTAACGACACAGGCTCAATTACAGGCGAAACTGGGACACTTAGAAGCTCCAGTTTCACAATTGTTTGCGATAAAACTACGTCCATCTCTGCCATTCTTGGTGACGTATCTGGTGACACTCCTATCTCCGGTGAATTAACCAAATCTGGCACAGGTAAGCTGACGCTATCGGGTGCGAATACCTATACGGGTGCGACGACGATAAGTGGTGGGACGATACTGGTATCAAGCGACACAGGTCTTGGCGCTGTGGGAGGTGGTGCCGTAACTGTTAACACTGATGCAGCGCTGAAACTTGAGAACAATGTCTCGATAAATAAAAGTCTTGATTTATATGGTACTCTAAGCAGTGTTGATGGTGACAACATCTATGTTGGTTCAATTACAATTTATGGATCGAGGACGATCAGCTCTGATAACGCATCCCATAAGCTTACCTTGGGGAGTATCGATGGAGGTAACTCAGGCCTCACCATTGATGGAGTTGGTCACACGGAGGTTAGTGGTGTGCTGTCAGGTTCAGGTGGGCTGACGAAAAGTGGCGCAGGCACGCTGACGCTGTCGGGTACGAATGAATACAGTGGCAGTACTACAATTAGTGACGGTACATTGGAAATAAGTGGTTCCGGTCAATTGGGTAGTGGTAATTATGCGGCTGACATAAGCAATGCCAGTTTGCTGATTATTAAGACGAGTGCAGACCAGACGCTTTCCGGGATCATAAGTGGAAGCGGTACGTTGACGAAAGATGGCGCTGGCAAGTTGACACTGTCGGGAGTGAATACTTACGACGGCAATACCGTGATAACCACAGGCATGCTGGAGATAGTTGGTTCCGGTCAGTTGGGTAGTGGTAATTATGCGGCTGACATAAGCAATGCCAGTTCGCTGATTATTAATACGAGTGCGGACCAGGTGCTTTCCGGGATCATAAGTGGAAGCGGTACGTTGACGAAGGATGGCGCTGGTAAGTTGACATTGTCGGGAGTGAATACGTATGACGGCAATACGGTGATATCCGCAGGCACGCTGGAGATCGGAGGAGCTGGGATGTTGGGTGGTGGTTCCTATCTGGGTACCATAAGCAATGCCAGTTCGCTGATCATTAATACGAGTACAGACCAGACGCTTTCAGGGATCATCAGTGGAAGCGGTACGTTGACGAAGGATGGCGCTGGGAAGTTGACACTGTCGGTAGATAATACGTACACTGGTGTGACGACGATAAAAGGAGGCACACTCTCGATAGCTGCTGATAGTGGTTTGGGTGTGGCTACAGCTCCGACACTGGGACAACTGGTCATTAATGACGGCACACTGGAGACGACAGGGACTGATACGACGTTGTCGTCGAATCGTGGCATTAACCTCATCGGAGTAGGTACTTTTAGCACTGCAGGTACGAATACACTAACGTGCTCCGGTATCATTGCAGGCTCAGGCGGTCTGACGAAGCTTGGCACAGGCACTTTAACGTTGTCGATAGCAAATACCTACGCAGGCCCAACGACCATAAATGCTGGCATCTTGTCGAACGGTGCTGACGAAGTGATAGCGGATGCTTCAGCGGTTACAGTAGGTTCGGGAGGGAAGTGGGATCTTGCCAACCATAATGAAAAAGTCGGTTCAATAGCGGGCTCAGGCGATATCAATCTAGGTAGTGGTGCACTGACCGCTGGCAATTCGAGTAACACGACTTATTACGGAGTGCTGTCGGGTACAGGCGGTCTGACAAAGGTTGGCGCGGGCACGCTAACATTGTCGGGACCGAATACTTACAGTGGCAATACCGTGATATCCGCAGGTACGCTGGAGATCGGAGGAGCCGGGATGTTGGGTGGTGGTTCCTATCTGGGTACCATAAGCAATTCCAGTTCCCTTATCTATAATACGAGTGCAGACCAGACCCTTTCAGGAATCATAAGTGGGAGCGGTACTTTGACGAAGCGTGGTATAGGCACGCTGACGTTGTCGGGTGCGAATATTATGTACGATGGTGTGACAACGATTGAAGCAGGTGCACTCAGGATAACAAATGCTAGCGCCCTAGGTTCTATAGCCGGGGGTACCATTGTGATACTTGGGGCTGCACTGGAACTTTATTCGGCAATACCTCTCACGATCGCGGAACCTTTGACTCTCTCAGGGACTGGAATTGCTTTTGGAGGTGCGTTGCGCAATATTGCAGGTGCAAACGAGTATTCAGGTGACATTACCCTTGATGCAGACTCCAGTATTAACTCTGATTCTGGTTCTGGTATTTTTACTCTTCGGGCTATTTATGGCCCACATAACCTCAGTATCAATAGTCCGGATGGTGTTACGTTATCAGGTGAAGTTGGTAACACTGCGAACCCTCTGGCTTCATTAAGCACTGTTTCAGGTACCAAACTGTACTTAAATGGTGGCAGTGTGACGACCATCGGCACACAGACATACCATTCCAGCGTTACCCTTGGCGATGATACCACCCTGACGGGTGACGGCATTA
>JBMOIS010000045.1:0-20945 GCA_049317185.1 Chlorobium sp.
TCTGGATGGAATCATAGCCACCTTCCCCGGCAAGAGCGGTGGCGATCTGTTCAATACCATCAAGCCTGGCATCAAGTACCTGATATGGAGTACCTGGAGCAAATTGAGAGATCAGGAGATTCTGATCATTGACGCGACTGTCAATAAATATTCGGGTGGTAGCCATGATCGTAATATTTTTTGATTGCTGAACCTATCTTTTCATAAAGCGTAACAGTTGCAAACAAATCGTGCAGACAAACCACGCAACGACAGGCGACAACCCCAACGGCCGGACATAAAGGAATGACAGCAAAGTTACAAAAAATTATACGATGTAGTTCGTTTTTCAGACAATAAACTTGGCAAATACAATGTATTTCTCCAGATACCAACAGAGGTTTACTCTCCACTCTATCGACATGATAAACGCTTTACAAGAACTTGCTACGGCAATAAACATGCCTGGCAGAAACAGATCCACTTGTAAATCATGAAATAAATACTTGAATTTTAAACCATATTAATCATGGTCAGCTCAATCCTTCAATCAAGTTGGCTAATGCGCCGAATGGTTTTTGCCTGCTTTTCAGGATGATTCAGGCAGTATGTGTTCAATATTATAACGGCCGCTATCAAAATCGTATTCAGTTCCAGAAAGAGGAGTTTCGAGCTTGAAAAGAATGTAGCGAACAATGCGTTTATTTCTCAACTGGTTCGTTTTAAGTTGTTTATCGCCAAACGCATTGGAAAAAGCTTCATCATCAGGATAAATCGAACGCATTGCAACAAGGATATCATAAAAGCTTTTCAGTTTCCCTTTTAAAACTTGCTCAGCAACACAGGTATACGTTTTTTCTTGTTGATGAGTTGGTAACTTTCCAATAACATTATATTTAAAAGATAATAATACTACTCAGACACTTATTGTCGTGTTATTATCTCTAACCACTTGAAAATCATATTGATAACAGAAAAAAGACAAAACATAACTGGTGTAATTTATCTTATTTTAATTCAATGAGTTAGATTTTAACTATCTGAGTAGGAATAATAGTGCAGGCACGCAATACATCAGTAAAGTCTTGCCGTTCACAGCTTCTCCATGCAGCCATCAAAAGGAGATAAAGTTGTCGGACATTAAACATGCGCAACTCTTCAATATATTTCCGCTCTGTGGGTTTCCATAACTGTTCAGCAAAGCAATGGTGTACGGCTTTAATTTTTGGCGAATTACTCCGCAAAATACTCTTTCATCTTCTCAAACACCGCTTTGCGTCCGAGCAGCCCGCCAACCATCCCAAGAACCGTTGCGGCTCCTGCGGCAAAAAAGAGTGGGCGCGCAGAGATATTGTTGGTGTAGTAAATGGCAGGAATCCCCCGCTCTTTGGCGAAGCTGTCGAGCGAGGTGGTGCCAATCACAAGGTCAGGCTCATAATCAACCACCGCCTGCATATCCTCTTCAAGATATTTACGATAACGAATCTCTGTGCCAAGCATGGAGAGCACATTGTGATCCTCCTCACCGAGCGAATTCCGCGCAATGGAGGTAGAGGCATAAGGCACCTCAAGCCCGGCTTCAAGCAGCAGGCGGACAACCGGAAGTTCATTGCCCTCGTAACCGGCAACAATCACCTTGCCCTTCAGATGACTGAAGCGAGCAAGCACATCACGCGTCTTCTGAGCCTCCTCGTCGGCAACAGACCGAACCGTCGCCGGGTCAAGATCAAGAGCCTCACCAATGCGACGGATCCACTGCGCTGTAGCATTGGCACCAATCGGATTTCCTCTGACAATCTTCACGCCATACTCTTCAAAGAGCGAGACAGAACGTTCATAAAAGGGGTGAAGCACGCAGCACGCCTCAACCTGACCAGCTTCCATGTAATCTTCAAGCGCCGAACCGGGAAGGGCAATAACCGCTTCAACACCCATTTTCTGGAGAATAGCTCCGATCATCATGGCATCAACGGGAAAAATCTCCCCTAAAAGCGCCACTGATCTTGCTTTTTTCTCTCCGTCAAAACTGGCAAAACGCTTCAGCAACGTTGCCACCGCAACATCCTTTGCTTCTGGATGTGTCCTTATCTGAAAGGCAGGCAGACGCACCAGCAACACCTCTGCATTGCCGATTTTCCTGGGTAACAACTCTTCGGCTATACCGGCAGTTTCAGCTACACAGGTACTCACCACAGGAATAAAACGCACCGCCCGGTCACGGGCAATACCCTCTATGGTACTGCGAAGATCGTCAATCATGGTTCCACCTGAAATCTGCACGTTCATCAGCTCAGGTGATACAATCGATTTCCGTGCTGCATAAAAGTGCGAGACAAAGGTCAGCCCGTAAAGACAGCCTTGATCCGCCACCAGACAGACCTGAACACCATCAATTCTTGTCAGTACTCTCAGCCCCCCGAATGCCGGACACATCGACTGGGGATGCAGCATGTTACAACCCTTTTTTTCCATGAAGCACTACTGTTTTTTTGACCTGTTGAATATATGCGCCATCGACCATTTTTTGGGGCATTCCCTTGAGCCTGTCTGCCGCTTCAGAGTAATTTGCAAATCTGCCAGTCATCACCCTGTAGTATTTCGTGCCGTCCATAGATGTTGGCCAGACAAAAGCTTTAATTCCCGAAGAACGAAAGGGAGCAAGTTGCTGGTATGCCCTCTTCTCTGTCTCAAACGTAGAGAGAACAATGGCATAATCACCTGTAACGAGCAACAGAGAGTCTGCGACACCTCCTGGTGACTTTATCGGATAAGCCGCAGGAGCTGAGTGAGGAGGAACAACAACCGCCGTTCTATGATCAACGACAGTGGCGACGCGTTTGGAAGGCTCCGCTGTTGAAGGGCGCAACGAAAACCTGCCATACACTACGGCAAGCAACAGCCCGACAAGAAGAACCACGGCGAGAGGCAACAGATAGCCGGGCGACCTCATCTTTCCTTTTTCCTCCGTTTGCTGCGGTCGAATAACCTCTTTCAAATCCTGATACTCCCTGTTCAGCAGCTCTTCCAATGTACGATCAGGAAAAAAGCTGTACGCACCATCTTCAAGGGCGAAGCTACCCAACCCATGCAGATGAATCGCTTTTTCCTGCTGAAGCGCTGCAGAGAAGAGCGTAGCAAGAATCCGGGCAATCCGTGCAGCTTCGCCCTGACTCATGGATAATCGCGACACTGCCAGAGAGTGTGTCTCATCGCCACTCAAGAGAGTACTCTCAAACCGTAACTTGTTGACTGGAGGGGCAAATATCGTGGCCGACCCTGTACTTTTTTTAGTTGCGGGAACATGGGACACATAAAATGAGCCAAGCCCTTTGATCGAAAGCTTCCGAAAAGCAAGCAGCTCAGCCACCATTGCTCCGCAAAATTCATTAAAAAGAGATTCCGCGTCCTGCCTCTCCAGATCAAGCAACCCCGCCAGCTCCTCTGTCAATTCACCATTAATCATAGACCAACCCTCTTGCGGAACAAGCGCTCCCACTGTTCTGTTAATAAAAAACGAATATAACACATCCCCCATGAAAACCGTGCCTCTCTTGCTTTTCACTCCCAAACGAACGACACAGGTCCAACCTGATTTCTCGGGAACACCTCCCGGGAATATCTTCGGGAAATTTCAAAATGTTTTCCTTTATTGAAAAGCAAGATTGCTACTGCTCACCTCCAGCACAAGATGACATGAACCAGACAATTCTCTCCGTCAGCGAACTGACACAGCAAATAAAATCCGGACTTGAAACTCTTTTTCCTCAAGTAACGATCAAGGGAGAGGTGTCAAACTGCAAGCGGCACGGTTCAGGGCACATCTACCTGACACTGAAGGATGAGGGTGCCCAGATACCGGCCGTCATCTGGAAAACCACGGCAAGCCGCCTTGCGACACCACTCAAGGATGGCATGAATGTCGTTGCTGAAGGGCGCCTTGAGGTCTATCCTCCATCGGGACGCTATCAACTTATCTGCACATCGGTCACTGAAGCCGGGCAGGGAGCTCTGCAACAGGCGTTTGCCGAACTCTTGCAGAAACTTGCCAAAATGGGATATTTCAGCATAGAAAGAAAGAGATCGATCCCTGCTCTTCCAGAGACTATCGGACTCATTACTTCGCCTGCCGGGGCGGTAATTGAGGATATGAGTAACGTGCTCGAACGGAGATTTCCTGCAGCAAGGGTCCTTCTTTATCCTGTCAGGGTGCAGGGCATAAGCGCGGCTGAAGAGGTCGCAGCAGGAATTGCCTTTTTCAACACCACGAAAAAAAAGCAGCATCGACCCGAGGTGATTATTGTTGCCAGGGGAGGGGGCTCGCTTGAAGACTTGCTGGCCTTTAACGGAGAGCTTGTCGCCAATGCCATCTACCGCTCAAAAATACCGGTCATCAGCGCAGTCGGTCACGAAACCGACCTCACCATAGCCGATATGGTCGCCGACCTGCGGGCTGGAACCCCCTCCATCGCTGCAGAACTCGCCGTGCCTGATACCCTGGAGCTGCTGCGAAACATCGGCAATCTTCAGGCAAGGCAGGAGAGACTGCTTATGGCAAAGCTTGAAGGCGCAGATCGTCACGTCTATTCAATTTGCAGCAGTTACGCCTTCAATCGGCCACCGCTGCAGATGCAACAGTTTCATGAACGGCTCGATTCCCTTGTTGCCCTTATGTCGCGAACCATCACCACCACCTACAGTCAACGAGTGCAACACTACACTTCAGTCAAACAGCAACTGGGGCTCCTCGATTACCGGAAAACGCTTGAACGGGGCTATGTTCTTGTCAGAAAAGAGGGGAAATTCATGACCGGCGCAAACAAGCTGCAACCTACTGACGAAGTGGAGCTTCTGTTTCATGATGGAACTCTCCCCGCCTTTATCAGTGGCGAGAAGCGGCCCTGACAAGACTCCGCACCAGCTCAAGATCCTCAAGCGTGTTCACCCCCGGATTATCCACAAGCGTTGTGATGCACTTGATACGGAAGCCGTTTTCCAGCATCCGGAGCTGCTCAAGCGACTCAGCCTGTTCGAGCATGGAGGGCGGAAGGGTAGCGAATTGCTCCAGCGCCACTGCACTGAATGCGTAGAGACCGATATGACGATAGAAAATGGTTGACACAAGCTTGTTGCGCCTGAACGGGATTGGGCAACGCGAAAAATAGAGCGCATATCCTTTGGAATCAAGAACAACCTTCACCTGATGAGGATCTTCAATTTGTTCGACATCTTCAGGCTGAAGCGGAAAAACCAGTGTCGAGCAATCAGGAGGATGATCAGAAAAAAACGGCTCCAGCGCAAGATCGATATTTTCAGGACTAATCAGCGGCTCATCTCCCTGCAGATTGACAAAGACATCTCCCCCGATCTGCCGGGCGGCTTCAGCGATGCGCTCCGTTCCACAGGTCGCATTTGGAGAGGTCATAACAACTTCCGCCCCATACACTTCCAGAACACTCGCTATCTCCGGGCTATCAGTAGCCACAACAACCCTTGCGGCCAAACGGGACTTCAGCGCCTGATGCCAAGTGTGAACAATCAGTGGCTCCCCTTCGATATCTGCGAGCATTTTTTTGTCGAGACGGCTCGAATCAAGCCTTGCCGGGATCAGAATTACAGCTTTTACAGACATTCAAAATTTTTCAAGAATAAGACTTGCAGCTTCAGAACCAACACCTTCAATCATCACGCTCTTTGTCCGGGAACTTCTGCCAGACACAATATGCACCTTCGACAAAGGAACACCGAACACCTTCGCAAAAAGTTCACAACACTCCTCATTTGCCGCATCATCAACCGGCGCAGCTTTCAGGCTCACCTTCAAGCCACCGTTATAGGCACCGCAAATTCTGCTTTTGGATGAGCGGGGCTGTGCTTTAACAACAAAAACAACACAGCCCCTTTTTTCACGGAGTTCAATCACCTGACCCTCACCCAATCACTTTTGGCACCTTGAAAAAGCGATCCTGCCGGTCAGGAGCATTCTGCAAGACCTCACCTGAAGAGAGTGCCGGAAGCAGAACATCCTCCCGAAGCACATTGACCGGATCATGAATACTGCTGAGAGGCAAAACTCCATCAGTATCGATTTCATTGAGCTGTTCGATATAGTGAAGGATATTATTGAGCTCACTGGTCATCGTCAGCATCTCTTCATCACTGAACCTCAGTTTGGCCAATTCGGCGATATAGGCAACCTCTTGAGTAGTAACCGACATAAAAACAGCATCGTAACATTAATAAAAACAACAATAAATCCACAGAAATAGTGATCACTCAATACAAACTACAGTCTGCAGACACCAAACTTCTGCTCATCAACCCTGTTTTTCGGACGGGTTTCAATCGGAACATAGGCACGCTCGTCTTCGCCAAGATAGATCTGACGGGGTCTTGAAATTTTCTGCTCCTGATCCTTGACCTGCTCGATCCACTGGGAAAGCCATCCCGGAACCCTTCCAATAGCAAAAAGAACCGGAAACATCTCAAGAGGAAAGCCCATTGCCTGATAGATCAATCCAGAATAAAAATCAACATTGGGATAGAGCTTGCGTTTCACGAAATAGTCATCTTCAAGCGCAATTCTTTCAAGTTCGAGCGCAATATCGAGCATCGGACTGAGGCCGGTCTCTTCAAAAACCTGGAACGCTATCTCCTTGATGATTTTAGCCCTTGGGTCATAATTCTTGTACACCCTGTGGCCGAATCCCATCAAACGTCCTTCGCCATCCTTGACCGATTGAATAAATTCAGGCACTTTATCCAGCGAACCGATCTTTTTAAGCATGTGGATAACCGCCTCATTTGCTCCGCCGTGCAAGGGGCCATAGAGCGCAGCACATCCCGCAGCGATTGCTGAATAGGGATCAACTCCCGAACTGCCGACAGCTCGTACCGCACTGGTTGAACAGTTCTGCTCATGATCGGCATGCAGAATAAAAAGAACATCGAGAGCATGTTCAAGCACCGGATTCGGCTTGTAGTGCATCTCGGTCATCTTGAACATCATGGAAAGGAAATTGCCGGTATAGCTTAATTCATCATCAGGAAGAACATAGGGAAAACCCATGCTGTGCCGGTAACTCATTGCGGCCAGAGTGGGGATCTTTCCGATAAGACGACGTACCTGCAGCCTGCGGGACTCTTCATCAGCAATATTCTTGGCATCGGCATAAAATGTCGAGAGCGCACCAATGGTACCAACAAGAATACCCATCGGGTGGGCATCATAACGAAATCCATCCATGAACTTGGTCATATTGGCATGCGTCAGGGTATTATGCCGAATATTGTAGGTCCAGACAGCAAGACGCTCTTTATCGGGAAGCTCGCCCTTGATCAGCAGATAGGCCGTCTCAAGAAAGGTGCTCTTTTCTGCAAGTTGATCGATAGGATAACCGCGATACCTTAAAATTCCCTTGTCCCCGTCGATATAGGTAATTTTGCTTTTACAGGATGCTGTATTCAAATACCCAGGGTCATAACCCAATAATCCAAAATCATCGGGAGATACCTTGATTTGACGAAGGTCAACAGTGCGAATTGCTCCCTGTTCAATAGGCAGGTCAAAAGATTGACCGGTACGATTGTCAGTAACGGTCAGAGAATTTCCAGGTTCAGTAACGGCCATAGCGATAACAGTATTTATGTGAAACAATAAAAAACTTTGCCCCAAGATACATTTACTTAAAGAATTTATAAAAATCCAGCGAAATACTGCGAATGAAAAGAGCGAAGAAAGAGAAATGAAAATACTTTTTGGATATTATGAACTCGCTCCTTACCTTAAACACGTCTTAATGGAGCTGTAGCTCAGTTTGGTTAGAGCGCCTGCCTGTCACGCAGGAGGTCGCGGGTTCGAACCCCGTCAGCTCCGCAGAAAAAGCCTTTCCCCCGTCAGGAAGGGCTTTTTTGTTTAGGGGCGTTATGGAAACCCGGGTGATAAAGAAGATGAGTATTCAAATTTTTTTGCGTTTATCGCGCACATAAATCGCCTTTGACTGCCCTTCACCGATAAGGCGCTCTTCAAAATCAAAAAGTTTTGTGGCAGCCAAAAGTTCTCCAAGCCTGATATAGCCATAATTACGGGGATCAAACTCTGGTGACTGCTTGGCAATATTGCTGCCTGTGGTTGCAAGATGCGCCCAGCCACTTTCATCCGAAGAGGCTTCAACGGCATTCCTCAATAGCCGTACCAAACGGGTATCCTGCTTGAGTTCTGCCATTGTTTTTTTGGCAATCGGCTCATTTTCATTGATTTTTGCGCGCAGAACTTCGATATAAATGAATTTGTCGCATGCTGAAACAAATGCTGCCGGGGTCTTTTTCTCTCCAAAACCGTACACAAACAGCCCCGACTCCCTTATGCGCGAGGCAAGTTTCGTAAAGTCACTGTCGCTCGAAACAATACAGAAGCCATGAAACTTGCCCGTGTACAAAAGATCCATGGCATCTATAATCATGGCGCTATCGGTAGCATTTTTCCCTTTCGTGTACCCGAACTGCTGTATGGGTTGAATAGAATGCTCCAGCAACACCTCCTTCCAGCTCCTCAGCGCCGTCGAGGTCCAGTCGCCGTAAATTCTTTTTACACTTGATGTCCCATACTTTGCGACCTCCGCCAGAAGACCTTCTATAATCGTCGCCTGTGTGTTATCGGCATCGATAAGAACAGCAAGACGCTCAGTTTTTTCCACAGCCATGTCACTTTCCAGTCTATTGTTTTATGTACGCTCAAAAAAACACCCGGCACCGCTCACTCTTGTACCCGGAACCCCTGTTGCTCAATAACGGCTTTAATGGTAACCATACTGATCATTTCCGGATCATAATCAACGGCAACAACGCCATTACGGAAAGATGCCTCAACCTGCGTTACACCGCCCTGCTCTTCAAGAGCTTCCTTGACAAGCAGTTCACAACCGCCACAACTCATGCCGCTTACCTGTAGTTCATTTTTCATGGCTCTTGATTGATATGGTTCGTAGTTCAAATGCGTAACTCAGCTCTCTGCAGAAACTCATCGACACTTAGAACCTGAATTTACACACCATGAGAGCCATTCGGAAATATTTCAGCAAAATCAGCACTGAGTACAATCAAGATTGGCAGATAATTCAGAGAGTGTTTATATTGCGGAACTATGAATCATTCACTACAACATTCAAGATCCGGAATATCGCGTTTTTTTGCGTTCATTCTGCTATCCGGGCTGACACTCTGCACTTCATGCAACAGCAAACCGAATGAGATAAACAGCCTCCAGCAGCAGGTATGGAAAAATCCTCAAGATGCCAATGCCTGCATGATGCTTGGCAATGCTTTTGCCCGCAGCCAACGATATCGCGAGGCATCAGAAGCGTTTAAAAGCGCACTTGCCATCAATCCCGAACTCGACGATGCCCGCCATGCACTTGGTGCCGTCGCTTTCAACCAGAAAAATTATACCGAAGCTCTGACATTTTTTCAGCAACACCTTGAACGTTCTCCAAAGGACTCCCTGCGGCTTTACGATCTTGGTAATGTCTACATGCAACTGAAACAGTTTGACAAAGCAGCCAAACTCTACAATGAGGCAATTGAAAACAGCGAATCATTTATTGATGCCCACTACAATCTTGCGGTCTGTTATACCCACACCGGGCGCGAAACCGAAGCCGAGGCAATTTACAAATGGCTCCTCGATAAAAACAATTATCTTGCCGTCTCTCTGCAAAAACATCTCAACAATAAGGCACGGTGAGTAACGGAATTGAACCCCTGGCCATAGAAGAGGCGGTTTCGAGCCTTGTTTCGGCGTTAAACCTCTATCGGGAGGAGCGTCCATCAACCGATCAGAGTAATCAGACCCGGCTTGTAACATTCAGTCAACCTGTTCAACCAACCAACATTCCTGAATGGCTTGGCTCCCAGACGCTCTATCCCCGGCTTTTCTGGATGAACAGGGAACAGGATTTTTCGGTGGCAGGTATCGGAATTGCCGACACCATAACCTTTGAGGGATCCGGAAACAACAGCGAAAGTTTCAGAAAGTTTGGGCTTGACGTTGCAGGAAAAAAGCCCTACACACGTTATTTCGGCGGATTCCATTTTAACAACATTGAACAGCAGGATCCTGTCTGGCAGAAGTTTGCCTCATTTTCCTTTGTGCTTCCACTTGTTCAACTCACCTTTGAAAACAAGACGTTTACGCTTTCATGCCATCTCTGGCTTGAACCTGGTGATAATCTCCATGCAAAGATCATTGAGATAACCGATATTCTCGACCGAGTTGTTGTCAGCGCTGATCGTTCGGCAATAAAACTGCCAGCGCTACAGAGCATCTCCTATAATCCTGATGAAAAAAGCTGGATCGAACAGTGCCGGAAAGCAATCGAGACCTTTGAGACTGATGGAATGGACAAAATCATGCTTGCGCGTCAGACTGTTCTTGAATTCAGCCACAGTTTTTCGCCACTTGTTTTTCTGTTGAACTACCCCTATCCCGAGAACGCTATCTACAGGTTCTACTTCGAGCCAATTGAGAACCAGGCCTTTTTCAGTTTTTCTCCCGAGCGGCTCTACCGAAGAGAAGGCAATATACTGCTCACCGAAGCCCTTGCTGGCACCTGCTCCAAAGAGACTATTAACGGCGATGACCTTCACGCATCAGAAACACTCCTGAATTCAGAAAAAGATATCCGTGAACACAATTTTGTCAAGGAGATGATCTCCCAGGAGTTGCTCAAGATATGCAGTGAAATTGATATGGATGACGATCTTCAGGTTCTTCAACTGCACCGCCTTGCTCATCTCTACACCCGTTGTTCCGCCCGGTTGAAGCCTGAATTTGAACATGACAGCGCCGTGTTGAACCTTCTTCACCCGACTCCGGCAGTTGGCGGAGTACCAAAAGCTTCAGCCATGGAGCACATTATAGATCTGGAACCCTTCAGCCGCGGCTGGTATGCCGCCCCCGTCGGCTGGGTAAGCCGTGACGCCTCCGAATTTTGTGTTGCCATCCGTTCTGCGCTCGTCAATGGACGATTTGCCTATCTCTACTCCGGCGCCGGGCTTGTAAAAGGGTCTGATCCACTCTCTGAATGGGAGGAGGTTGAGCAGAAAATAGGGGATATTCTGGCTATAACCCGTCAGGAAGCATGAACAACCAGCAAATCACGTCGCTCTGGAGCAGCATCATGGTTGAAGAGCTGATTCGCCAGGGCGCAGGATTTTTTTGCATCTCACCCGGCTCACGATCAACACCACTCACCATTGCCATCGCACGAAACCCGAAAGCGCAATGGAAAATGTTTGTCGATGAACGCTCCGCCGGTTTTTTTGCTCTCGGGTATGGACGGGCAACCGGCAGGCCCGCTGTGCTGGTCTGCACCTCAGGCACTGCCGTCGCAAACTACTTTCCCGCTGTGGTAGAAGCTTCGACGGACTTTCAGCCGATGATTGTGCTCTCTGCCGACCGCCCATTCGAGCTGCTGGAGTGCGGCGCAAACCAGACCATTCGGCAGGAAAATATCTTTGGCGGCTATACAAGATGGAACATGCAATTGCCCGCGCCCTCGACTGATACTCCACTGAAGGCGCTTCTCTCAACGATTGCTTATGCCGTTGCAAAGTCTCTTGGTTCATCCGCCGGGCCAGTCCACCTGAACCAGCCATTCCGTGAGCCTTTTGAACCGGCCACTCCGGATCTCAAAGATCCCTGGGTCGCTCCCCTTCTGCCCTGGCTTGAACATTCAAGGCCATGCAGCAACTCTATCGTTCCCGAAAAAGTGCCCGATGCAGGGACTATCACCATGCTGCGCGAACTGCTCGCAGGGGCAGAGCAACCCTTGATCATTGCTGGCAGCATGACGAGCCGTACCGATGCGCTGGCTGTCAGTGAACTGGCCAACGACCTGAACATTCCGCTGTATGCAGATTTTTCATCCGGCCTGAGAATGGTGGCCTCGGTACAACCCTGGCAGCTCCTGCTCCAGTCACCGGAATTCAGGAAATCCTTCAAGGCTGACCTTGTCCTGCACTTTGGCGGCAACGTCATTGCAAAACACCCCTCAAGCGCGCTGAAAGAGTGGCAACCGGAACACTACATTGTTGTCAAGCCACAACCAGCCCGCTTTTCCCCTGATCATAACGTTACCTGCCGTCTTGAAGCATCTATCGCACTGACCGCCGGAGCGCTGAAAGGGAGCCGCGCCACCACGCCAAAGCTTGACATCAACACGACTGTCAGCTTTTTCAGGGCCGTATCTGAAGAGATTAAAACCGAACTGCTCCCCGAAAAACCGGTCACCGATATCTCTGCTGCCCGGCTTGTTTCGCAGATCATCAAAGAGCAACAGGTGCTTTTTGTCTCAAACAGCATGCCGGTCAGGGATATGGACAACTACGCCAGCAGCAGCCATGCCAACGGTATTCCGACAGCCATCAACCGTGGAGTCAGCGGCATTGACGGCATCATCTCCACCGCTGCCGGTTTTGCCAATGGGCACAAGAAGCCTGCCACCCTGATGATTGGCGACATCGCCTTCCTGCACGACCTCAACGCCCTCTCGCTGCTCGGCACACTCCCCGTTCCTCTACAGATCATCGTTCTGAACAACAACGGTGGCGCTATCTTCTCTTTCCTTCCCGTTTCAGAATGCAGCGATGTCTTTGAAACCCACTTCGCTACGCCACAGAGCTACAGCATCCGCTCGGCCGCAGAGACCTTCGGGCTCGACTATGCATGCCCGAAGACGAACCGGGAATTCAGTGAGGTGTACCGTGCTGCTTGTGGCAGTAGCCGGAGTATTGTTCTTGAGGTGAAGAGCTTGCGGGCTGAAAATGTGCTTCAGCATCGCGCATTGCGCGCAAGAATCAATGCGATTGCCATATTCATGTAGGGGCACGGCATGCCGTGCCCGTACCCGTTTTGCCATTATCATTGCCCATTGTTGTTGCCATGCCCGTTTTGCCATTATCATTGCCCGTTGTTGTGCCATGCCCGTTTGCCATGCCCCTACGATGACGAATACCATTTATTGTTTGCCCAATGAACCGGATTATTGCGAATGTATTGCCGAATTTGGTGCAATGCGGGTTCATCACGAATAACTCGTTCCCAATAATTCCGTTGCCAGACAACATTTTTTGCGGACAATTGAGACATATCATGGATGCCTTTGGTAACAGCCGATTTGAATGAACGGATAACCGTCGGAATTGATCCAGAAACCGGTACCCCATATTTTTCAATCGCCACCATCGTAGTACGGGCACGGCATGCCGTGCCCCAACGCGTACCCCAACGCACGCCCGAACCCGCGGCATCGCCTCCATCCACGATCCTCAAAATTCCATGGACATGATTGGGCATGACTATAAATTCATCCAATTCTATATGAGAAAAATGAGCCGGTATTGCAGACCAACAGTCCACAGCAATCTTACCCTGTTTACTGTACCTCATCGTATCGTTGTCAATGGCTCCAAACAGACAATAACGATTATGCGTACAGATGGTAATAAAATAATAACCAGACTGGCAATAATCGTACTGTTGCAAACGAATACTGCGCCGATGATGATCCTGCATTTTTTATCCCCGATTGCTCCACCTTCCATTTTAGGGAAACTGCCAATTTGAATGATCGGGATTGAGCAGTACGGGCACGGCATGCCGTGCCCCAACCGCGCCCCAACCGCGCCCACCTACGCGACCTCAGCCATACCCTAAACACGCAAAAATCAATATACACCCATTCAAACTGCTAAATTTACGCATTTATTTCGCGATTATCAATATTTAATTCAGACAAAGAGGCCAGTACGGGCACGGCATGCCGTGCCCCAACCATGCCCCAACGCGTACCCGCTCAACACCGATCCCTTCCCTTTAACCTATCGAAAGAAACCCGGCAATCGGCTCTTCCATTCGGGGAACAGCACCAGATCGCACTCGACATCGATGCCATTATCTCCGACAAGGTCCAATTCTCCCACATGCAGCACCTGTTCAGCGGCAAAAGAGTTGCTCATGAGATTCAGAACGGCTTTTTTGTATTCCGTATCATCGTTGCCTGCAAGATGCTTGCCCTTCATCTCAAGCACAACCAGTTTGCTGGCATACTCACCATGCTGCACGGCAAAGATAAAGTCGGGATAGATTTTTTCGCGGCGCCAGCCTTGAACGGCATAATGCGAGCGGGCCACATTCCGGTGCCACCACGTCAGGGCTTTGTCGCCATCCAGATAGACGGCAATGTCGCGCTCATCCTGGCTGGAAAAGTCACCTTTGTAGATCGGGGAAAACAAACTTTTAGCCAAAGAGCCGCCATCACTTCCGATCAACTGCTCTGCGCCTTCCGGCTCAAAGGTCTCCGCCGTGAGCGGCAACTTCCAGTTACGGCCATCGGCACGCAACCGAAACTGAATACGACCTGCCACCACTTCAGCACGGAACAATGCCTCTGCCTTCTCGTTACGCTGCTCCTCCAGCCATTTGCGCAACTCCTCAACAATCAGACCTGCAAGCTGGTTTAATTGAGCCTTACCAAAGCCACGGGATTCGAGACCGGCAAGAAGCTGACCGATAATGTCACGCGCCCACCACGCATTCGGAACAATATCCGAAACCATCCGAACAGCGTAGGCGGTATCAAACATCAGGTGTTCCTGTGTAACGCCCGCAACTTCTGAAATGATGCGTTCATCGCCCGACTCCGCAAGACGGATACGCTGCATTTGGCGCTCTGCACTGTTGATGTTGTCAGGAATTTTTGCCACCAGTGAAGAGAGGTCAAGACGCTGCCAGTCGAGGGCAAACAAAATATCTTCCTCGTAGCGCAGTTCACGAATGTCGTTGCCGGTTACACGGAGCACCAGTGGCAGAAAGATTGCTGTTCTGGCAAACCTGCTCCGTCGTTGAACGGTTCGACGCCCCGATGGCATCCCGGAGGAGTCACTTGTCCGAATCTCCTTGACCAGATCGCCCATACCATCCTCTTCCAGCCCTTTTTTGATGGCATTGACCACATCTGCGGTATTGGCATGATGCGTGATAACGTAGCTCTCGTCAAGCAACGCAACACCCGTTTTCTCAGCATGCGGCTGGCGAAGAATCCGGCCAATCAACTGCGTCATGGCCGACAGATTGGCGCTTGCTGCCAGGGCGCACAAAACATAGGCAAAGGGACAATCCCACCCCTCCTGCAATGCCGATTTGGTGATGATAACGCGAACCCGGTTCGTGGCGCCGAGCAAATCAAGATTCTCGGGCGCAGCGAGGTCGTTGGTATCTGCTGTCTTGATGGCAATCTCGGCCTCATCAAGACCACCAACATTGGTCAGCCACTCCTTTGCGTCGATGGCATGGATATGGTTACCGTCCCTCTGGTCACTGCCGGTGCGCTCCACCTGAACAAGCAGGATAGGGCGAATATATCTGCCGGTATCAGCTTGCAGCGTCCGCGCCGCCTCATCGAGCACACGAAGTCGATTGAGCGCCGCTGCCAGGGTATTATGCCAATCCGTCCCGGCTCTCGGGTCAAGATTGAGGGGCATTTTGATCATCCCTTCCCGATCAAGATCAATACCCTTCACATCAACAAGCACATTCGCGTAACGTGCCGACCGTGGATTCCTGCCGGTTGTCGGCGCCACGTCCTTGGGAGTTGCCGTCAGCTCCAGAACAAAACAGGGGTTGAAGCCGTAAAGTGTCGAAAAAGCCAGCTCCGAAACGGCCTTGTGCCCCTCGTCCATCACCACCACAGGACGGATCAGGCGCAGAGCGTTGCCGAGAGAATCCTTGACCTGATGCCACGGATAGGCCGATTCAATCATATCGTAACTATCGAGATTCGGAGTCTGTTTCAGTGCCTCCACGTGAGCATCCTGATCACCCTCGGGCGGAAAAAATCCATGCACATCGCCACGGTCACGAAACATTTTCAGGGTATCCTTGTTCTCCCTGTTTGACGATTGCAGCATCAAAAGCATAATGCAGAGATGGCTCTCCACATCGCGGGCATCCAACTGATCGTTTTTCTCCATAATCCGCACCGCATTGCCGGAGAGCACATCAAGCATCTGCCGATAGGGGTGCTGGCGATCAATCAGTTGCCGCCGAGTCTGGGCATAGATTGCCTCGTTGGGCACAATCCAGAGCACAAAACCCTTGTTGCGCCCAAGATAGCGCCCCAAAATCTTTGAGAGCGATGCCACCGCCAGAAAAGTCTTGCCTCCGCCGGTGGGCACCTTGAAGACAATATCCGGCACCGGACGTTTGACACCATCCAGAGGTGAGGAGTAAGGAATATGTTGACGTGTATCCGGCAGCTTGCCCGCCGCCCGCATGGCTTCCCAGGCTTTCAGGGGAAAATCGGGCACAGGGCGGATCAGATCCGGGTCGGTTTCACCAGCATTTGCCGCCGCAATCTTGTCGGCTTTCGCCTTCTGATGTGCAAGCTCAGCCAGATAATCGTCGAGTCGCGACAGCACGCGCCCCTGGTAGTCGAGTTCACGCAATGCCATTATCGGCTCCGGTCAATGCGATAGAGAGCCCAGGGCAACGGGGCAAACTCAACCGGCACCCTCTCCTCGTCGAGCACCTTCTGCGACACAAACTTTGCCGGTGCAAACACCAGATGCCGCTTGCCGGGTTTCGATGCGGCAAACTCTTTTGCTTTGGTGAGCGTCAAGGCAGAATCACGCGATTTCAGGAAGTCAAGTTCGGGTTTGTAGATAAGCCAGACATGAAATGACGACGATTCGCCGAGATAGCCATGCCCATCCTTCACTTCCATTTTTTCAGGATCGATCACCTCGTTGGTGGCTGTATGGAAAAGTAACGCTCCCAACTGCTCAAAGCCGGGAAGATTCTCGCCAGTCAGCATCTTCTCCATGTCAATGGCCTCACCGAGTGTGCAGTAGGTGAAGCTCCCGCCCAGCCCTTCAATTCTGTCAGTGATGCTTTTGACACCTTCCACCAACAGCTCGCCATCTTTTACTTTCTTCTCGATTTTGTCGAAGCGGTGGCTCTCCATGTTCTCGATGCCGGCAATCTGCTGCAGCACTTTGCTGGAGTTTTTCAGGTCGGTGAAGGTGATGGATTTTTTCAGGAGTTCTTCGCGCTGTGTGCCCTGAAAATCGTAGCCTCCGATTACCCGTCGGACACGTTCGGCGGTGAGGTTATCGGCGTACTCTTCGCACTCGACAAGGATAAACTTGCGGTTGCCTCCATCCTTCTGGTTGGCTGCAAGCACAGCATGGGCTGTGGTGCCGGAACCGGCGAAGGAGTCGAGAATAATGGAATGCTCGCTGGTCGATATCTCGAGAATGCGCTTGAGTAATGAATGTGGTTTAGGGGTTTGGAATGGAGATTCCCCAACCAACGCTTTAAGTTCGGTCATTGCGCCTTGAGTGTGACCGGTATCCAGATAGCTCCATACGGTTCTTGGCACAACACAACCTGCATTAGAAAGAAAGCGCTTCAAGCGCGGCATTCTAGCCGTTCCGTTAGCCCCCCAATACAAGAGCCCCTCCGCCTCAACTTCTGCATGCGTCTCCTTTGAATAACGCCACACGGCTGATTCACTGGGCCACACAGTCTCTCCAGTGATTGGGTTCTTAATTTCGTAATAGAGGTTGGGACGCTCGGACTTGCTTTTGTTGCAGGTGTAAGTTGCAGAGTTCCAGGGCCCTCGCGGATCGGCATCGGGGTTGGAGTAATACGCTTCCTGCTTTTCCGTTCTTTCAAGCCCGTTCGGTCGCCACACAACTTTGTTCTTGGCATAGACAATGATGTAGTCAAAGTCGTCACTAAAATACTTCGAGTCATTCGCAGGGGATACCTTGTTCTGCCAGCAGACTGTGGCAACAAAATTATCTTCCCCGTAAATCGCATCGAGCATCATCCTCGCCCGGTGCACCTCGTTGTCATCCAGAGTGATCCAGATACTTCCTGCATCACCAAGCAGGTCATGCAGCAACCGCAACCGCGGCCACATCATAGCACACCACTTGTCGTGACGAAGGCCATCCTCAATACCGACAGGGTTCTCGTTCAGCCACTGCTGCATCATCGGGCTATTCACATTGTCGTTGTAGCACCACCCCTCGTTGCCCGTGTTGTAGGGCGGATCGATAAAAACACAATCGACCTTCCCAGCATACATCGGCAGCAGGGATTTCAGCGCATGGAGGTTGTCACCATGAATAATCAGATTCCCGTCAAGTCGAGGCTCCCCGACCGACTTCGCTGCATCCGGAACCAGCGGCCTGTGGGGCACAGCGAGGTGATGATTGAAAACAAACTCCTTGCCCTTGAAACTCAGTTCAGGCATGACGGTTTTTCCTTTTTGATGTTGTGTTGAGCTCTCCTGCAGCCCTGTGCGCATTTTGAAGAATATAGGCAACTGCAAGGGATGTCAATAATAACCGGAGGCAATGATTGTCTGAACCTTGATTATGCTTGATTCGCATGATTACTTGATTTTTATGCCGTCATATTTCCGATAATCAAGCAATCCTCGAATCCTTTAATCATGGTTCAAGACTGTCTGAACGGAGTTTTTCGATGGCGGCACGTACATCCTCTTTCCCGGAAAAATCTTGTACCCCATGTAAGCTTGCCATTTACCAAAGCTCTTTTTTTCAGAGTTTCAGAGATCAGATTGCCTGGACTTCGGTAAGAGAAAGAGGAGTGGAACGAACTACTCGAAAGCCAAAACTCCCATTCTTGTACGTCGGATGAAAATAGTACCGGGCAGAGCAACACAGGAAACCGGGTAAATCGTCCCAGGAACCGCCGCGCAGCGCATGGGCAGATGTATTTGTTTTGTAATGATTATCCATCCACTCCCACACATTGCCTGCCATATCGTATAAGCCCTCAGGTGTAGCCCCGTCGGGATAGTTGCCAACAGGTGTTGTTGCTCCAATAGTTTGATTGAAATTTGCCAGTGACGAGTCTGGTTCACCCTTCTCGTCACTCCAGGGATATTGACGAACCTTCTCTGCTGTGGTTCCTCGCTTCCCCCCTGCAGCCCACTCCCACTCAATTTCGGACGGAAGACGATAAGGTGGCTGATTGGGTTCAAAAAGTGATAACCAAAGGCAGTAGGCTTGTGCAGCATACCATGTAATGCCAACCACCGCCTGATCTTCCGCGCCAAATTTTCGATCTTCATCATATTCAGACCGAAAAAGAGTGGCGAGATCGTTGGAGCCCTTTTCGAGATAGTTACCAAAGTCCTCTCCCCAACTGTTGTTGTTGGCGATAGTGTTCAGCTCAGTACGGAATGACTTCGCCGAAAAGCCTTTTTGCTGCAATGATGCAATGAACAAGCGGTAAAGCCGGTTCGTTACCTGATATTTGGCAACATAGAGATCATCAACGATCTCCTCCTTTTTTGTCACCGAGTAGATATAGCGCCCGCCCGGTATCCAGATGTACACCGCGCTCTGTTCCTTGAGATTACGAAACCCTACCGGTTTTACGCTGAAACTCATTTCAGCTTTTGAAGCCAGTGGCTGACCACCATGCGCCAGAACCACCTCTTCAGTACGGTTGATAATGTCCCTGTTCTCTCTGGCAAGTTGTTTCTCCCTGAACTCCAGCAACGCATCAAGAGCTGCCGGTTTATTGATAGCTCTGAGGCAATCGAGAATCACCCGCTGCCGACCGGCTGTTGTCGTAGGTTCAAGCAGCTTGTTGCACAGTGCATCAATTTTTTTCCCCTTAGCCTCTTCGATGATTGTTTTCAGCAACAGTTGCTGCTTTTGCGTCAATTCTTCACTCTGAGGTGAATCAAACAGCTTTTGCATAAACGCATCAAAGACTTTGGCATCAACTGAAGCAATGAAAAAGCGGAGAGGTTCTTCCCACCAGTCATCGCCAAAATTCTCAACAAGTGTATTGATGTGCTCATAACGATCTTCCTTGAGCTGAACTCCTGCGAGATATTCACGGAATGATTTATGCCGAAAAAGGTACTCTTTGCCGCCTGTCTCAACCAGCAACCCTGCGCGTTTGACCAAGTAGTCGCAAAAAACTTCTGCCGTTGGAGGAGTATTGAGCGTATCGAGCCACTCCTGCATTTCAGTGTGCATGTCGGCTCTGGCAACTTCATCTTTTTTAAGCCTCTCCTGCATCCAGAGTGAAACCGGCCCAAGCACCTGACGGGCATCAATTGCCGAGAGCAGGGGTTTGATATCCCGGCGTTTGTCGCGGAATTCAAGCAGATAATTGAGCGCTGCATCGTAGAGTTCAACACGACTTTCCGGCATGTACTCCCTCTCCTTCCACAAAATCGCCATGATCTGCAGAATCATGGGAATAGCCGCCAGTTGACGCAGCCCCTTGTTTTTCTCAACCTTGAGGTGCGCAACAATAGTGGTGGTGCGTTTTTCAGCCTCCTTTTTTTGCTTCTCCTCCCACATCTTCTCATTAACGCCCTTCTCACAAGGCTCTTTCAGAAATGCTGCTGTAAACCAGTTTCGCAAAAAACGCTCCTGCTGCTCCGCTGTAAAGTCCTGCACATCGGCCCGTTCGTATTCTGACGCAAGCTCAATACCTTCATCTTTGCGATACCCTGTCGCCCGTGATGTCACCACAAAAAAGGCCTTGCTGAAGCCGCTGAAGGCGTTGTCAATCCAGCGGCACACCTCTTTTCGCTCATCGACAGTGCTGATTTCATCAAGACCGTCAAGCAACACCAGTGAGCTGTCATTGTTCAGCCAGTCATTGAAAACTTTTGCATCAATGGTTTGATGATGTTTTTCTGACCATCCGGCAAGAGTTGCTGGCAGGTTTTCTGCGCAACGTCCCTCCTTGTCGCGGAGAAGATCGCGCAATGGCAAGTAGAAAACTTTGACTGGAGCGCTGAATCCAAGCTTCGTGTAATCCTCAATCGCACAAAGGGCATAATACTTGAGCAGCAGCTATTCCAGATTTGAAAATGCGAAATAAAATTTTATCAATTAAGCCAAGC
>JBMOIS010000046.1:0-20644 GCA_049317185.1 Chlorobium sp.
AGTTCAGGAATACGCCTGAACTGGTGGCGAATTCTTGATGAAAGAATTTTTCTGATACTCTTCGTTTTATCCTGCAATGCGGCCATTGACGCGGCCTGTTCTTTAAGCGTACCGATAATAGAAACATAAATCCTTGCAATGCTTAGATCTACAGTTACCTTTACATCAACAACGGTAATAATCGGACCGCTACGGGGCAGCTCCTTCTGAAGAATTGCTCCAAGTTCCTGCTGCAGCAATGATGCAACCCTCTCAGTACGTATCGACATGTGTCAACAATAAGCTGTTCAAAGTTTACGTTTTTTCTCGACAATTTTATATGCCTCGACAATGTCGCCAACCTTGATATCGTCATAGTTCTTCAGGCTCGTACCACACTCATAGCCAGCATCAACCTCCTTGACATCGTCCTTGAAACGCCGGAGCGCAGCAAGCTGCCCTTCATAGATCTGGACTCCATCACGAAGGAGACGAACTTTGGAGTCCCGGAAAAGCTTGCCCTCCAGCACATAACATCCACCTACATTGCCAATTTTAGGCACTTTAAAGATCTGGCGGATCTCCAGAGAACCGAGACTCTCTTCGTGAAGTTCAGGAGAGAGCATTCCTTCGAGTGCCTTTTCGACATCTTCAAGCACATGGTAAATGACGCTGTAAAAGCGTACGTCAAGATCTTCCTTTTCGGCAAGTTTTTTGGCATTGACATTAGGACGCACCCTGAAGCCAATAATAATGGCATCGGACGCAGCAGCAAGCAGCACGTCGGTTTCAGTAATCTGGCCAACACCTTGATGAATGATGTGCACCTTGACCTCATCATTCTGAATTTTCATCAATCCATCTGCCAAGGCCTGAATAGAACCATCAGTATCCGCCTTGATAATAACGCTCAGCTCTTTCATCAGCCCTTCCTTGATCTGGCGGGCAATACTGTCAAGTTTTACACGGGTGCTGCGGCGGAAATCATGTTCCCGACGAATAACCTGCCGTTTCTGCGCCAAGTCGCGAGCCTCCCTGTCTGTCACCATAACGGTCAGTGCATCTCCTGATTGCGGAAGGTCTTCAAATCCAAGCACTCTGACCGGCTGTGAAGGCGTTGCAAAGAGAATTCTCTTGCCTCTTTCATCCATAAGAGCACGAACCTTGCCCATGGTATTGCCTGCAACAAAGGGATCGCCTACCTTCAGGAGTCCACGTTGCACAAGGACTGTTGAAATAACACCCTTGCCCTTGTCAAGCTCTGATTCAACAATAATGCCGCTTGCCGGTATATCCCTTGAATAATTACCCCTCAACTCCCGCATTTCAGCTTCGGTCAACACTTTTTCCATGAGTTCAGCAATGCCAATCCCCTTTTTTGCGGAGATCTCCTGGCACTGATAGACACCACCCCACTCTTCGACAAGCACTCCGGCTTCGGACAACTGGGTTTTGATCTTTTCCGGATTTGCTTCGACCTTGTCAATTTTATTGAGGGCAACAACAATCGGCACACCGGCGGCCTTGGCATGATTGATAGCCTCAATCGTCTGAGGCATAACACTGTCATCAGCCGCCACAACCAAAATAACGATATCGGTCACCTGTGCGCCCCTGGCTCTCATGGCAGTAAAGGCTTCATGACCTGGTGTATCAAGAAAAGTAATTTTTCTGTCCCCATCTACGGTGACTTCGTAAGCACCGATATGCTGGGTAATACCACCCGATTCACCGGCGACAACTTTGCTGCTTCGAATATGATCAAGCAAAGAGGTCTTGCCATGATCAACATGTCCCATGATCGTGACCACTGGTGGACGAGTCTGTAAATCGGCTTCCGCATCCTCCTCAACAATAACAGCCGTCGCCTCAATTTCTGAAATAAACTCTGCTTCAAAGCCGAATTCAAGAGCAATCAGCTCAATTGACTCTTTGTCAAGCCGCTGATTGATCGTTACAAACTTGCCAAGGGCAAAACACTTCTGGATAATATCTTTTGCCGTAATTCCCATAAGCTCCGCCAGCTCATGTGGCGAGGCATACTCGGTAACCCTGACAATCATCCGCTGCGATTCACGAAACGCCTCATCTTCCTCATGTTCACGCTCACGCTCATTTCGGCGCAGTTTGCGGAATTTCTGGCGCGAACCTGTTCCGCTACGATCCTCAATACCACTGATCGTTTTTTGAATATTCGCAGAGATTACCTTGTCATCAACTTCAGGCTTCTTTTTCTTCTTTCCTTTTTTCTTTTTGACAGAAGAACTCTCCGCAACCACAGGCTTTGGCTTTGCCTCAACAACAGCTTTCAGAGGCTTTTTTGCGACAACCACTTTCTCTTCTTCCCGTGGCTGTTCGGTAACCTTTGGCTCAAATTCGTCTTTCAACGCATCGGCCTGCTGCTGAAAATTCTTTTTCCGGTTTTTTTTATTCCTGCCAGCATGAATATCAAGGGTACCAAGAACCGTAAGACCACCCATCATCTGAGGAGAGTCAAACGAAACCAGATGCTCATTGACCGAAGGCTCCTCTTTTACTGGCTCTGGCTGGACAATTTCAAGAATCTCAGGCACTTCTTCTGCTTCAGCAAGAAGCCTGGATGGTTCAGGTGACTCTGGAGATTGCTCAGAAGGGAGGTACTGCAGCAAAGACGATTCGGGAAGATCCTCTGTCACAATGTCAGAAACAACCTCTTTATTATCTTCATCAGTAACCGGCACTGGAGCTGGCAAAGGTGGCGGGGTTGCCGCAACTGCCGGGGTTACCACGACTGCCGGTATTACCTCGGCTGCCGGTATTACCTCGGCTGCCGGTATTACCTCGGCTGCCGGTATTACCTCGACTGCCGGGGTTACCGCAACTGCCGGGGTTGCCGCGACTGCTGGGGCTACCGCGACTACCGGGGTTGCCGCGACTGCCGGGGTTACCACTACTGCTGGGGTTACCACTACTGTCGGGGTTACCACTACTGCCGGGGTTACCGGGACTGGTGGAGGACTGAGAGTTTCGCTGAGATGCTGCTCTTTTTCGTAGGTTTTCCGTGACTGTTCTTCAAGCCTCGACAAGCGCTTCTCTTTTTCCGCCCTTATTTTTTTAGTCTCATCGACCATTTTCTTTTCAACACTGAAATGGCCAAAAATCAAACCGTGTATCTCTTCACTCACCATAGAGGATGTAGAGGCCACCTTGACTCCTTCCTGCTTGACAAAAAGCAATAGTTCCTGCGGGCTTACCTGCAGTTCTCTTGCTATATCACTTATCCGATATCTCTTTTCCATCTCCTCAAGGTCCATCACATCCTCCTCTGGATTTATAAACTCTTTACTACTTTAGCAATGCCTGGTCTATGCACGATGCTCATGATTCATCAGCCGTCAATTCATCCGACTCCGTGTCTGTAGTCTCTTCATCAAAAAGGCCCTTCAAATCTGCCTCGGTGAACTGTTCCTTTACCGTTTTATAGATATTTTCAGCAATCTTCTTCCAATAGCGCTTTTCATCGTCGGTCACTTTTCGTTCCCGCGGTTTTACGCTGCTTTTAAAACTTTTACCAAAAACAGTCTGCTCTTCTGTTTTAGACGATCCCAAAAGAGAGAGTTCAATCTCATCCACTCCTGCTTTCAGTACTTTTTTGGCCGTATCAAGCCCCCCGTCCAAAAGCTGGTAAATCATATCATCACCAAACTCTTCACGAAACTCGATAATATCAATATCCGTAGGGTCTTCTGTCGATTTATCGATGACATCCCGATAGACATCTATCTCATAGCCAGTAAGTTTTTCAGCCAAATGGATGTTATTGCCATTTTTACCGATTGCATATTTAATCTGGTCAGGCTTGAGCATCACCCTTGCTTTCCGGGTTTTCATATCAGCATGAACAGTCAGAGGATCTATTTTCGCTGGCTGCATCGCCCGTGAAATATAAATCTGTGGTTCATCGGCATAGTAGATGACATCAATATTTTCGTTGTTCAGCTCCTTGACTATACTCTGAATACGTTTGCCCCGGTATCCGACAGTCGCTCCAACAGGATCAATCCTTGCACTGGTGGATTCGACGGCAACCTTTGCCCGTTCACCAGGCACGCGTGCGATGGCCTTGATAACAATAAGACCATCCAGAATTTCCGGAACCTCATGCTCAAACAGTTTGTATAAAAACCGGTCATCTACCCTTGAAACAATAACCTTCATTCCACCATCAGCCTTGTCACGCTCAACCGTACTGCCGTCATCAAGCTTAACCTTTGCTTTTTCACGCTCAATACGTTTGACATAGAGCTTCATTCTCGGAGTTCTGCGGGGATTATCCTTTTTCATCATTTCCGACTTCGGCAACACAAGCTCAACTCGATGATCTTTTGACGTATTGTAGGTGAAAATAACCTCATTCGCACGAATCTGGTAAACTTCCCCGGCAACGATCTCTCCTACTTTTTCAAGACACTCTTCATAGACAACCAGCCGTTCAAGATCCCTTACTTTTTTCTGTACAGACTGTTTGATAATCTGTATTGATTTGCGAGTCAGATAGTCTTCGAGCCTTATAGGACCTTCTTCATAATAATCACCTGTTTCAAGGGAGTCATCGATTTTTCTTACCTCTTTCAGGGAAATCTCAATACTTTCAATGTCTACTTCATCGACAATCTTTTTCAGAATATAGACTTCAAAATCGCCCCGTTCGGGGTTGATGAAAATGTTGGATTCAACTTCAGGATCATAATCCTTTCTGAGCTGTTTCTGGATAATATCCTTGAGCAGATCGGCAATATCCATTTTAACAGCCGCACTTTCCGTGCGTTTATCCAGAAAGATTTTGGACTGCTCAATTTCTCCAAATGCACTGGCAATCTGCAACCTCCTGTCCTGTCCCTCATCTTTTATCTTCTTTTTGACCATCTCTTTCCTGGATTGTTCATTTTGTAAAAGAAAATTTTCACTCCCCCCTATAAATCTGCTATAATTCCGCCTCAGGAACCGCACGGATTACCTGACTAAGATAAAGTGTGATCCCTTCCGTTTTCGGCTGCTGCCCTTTTCTTTTGTCTCTTTCCGGCATAACGACAATCCGCGCCTCACTCTCCTCAGAAAGAGATACCTCCTGAAGGTGACCACGCAGCGCGACCTGCTCTCCAAGAGAGTCGATATAGCTGATCTGCAAGAGCTTGCCAAGATGTCTTATGTACTGCCGGGAAATAATAATGGGTTCACCAAGACCAGGAGAGGATACCATCAGGTCAAAATTTTCACCAATCAACTCCAAAAGTTCATCATCACCTTCAAGCTTTTCTCTGATCCGTCTGCTGAGATAAGCGCACTGATGAATGCGGATACCAATATCGGCATCCATCAGTATCTCTATTTTCCTGCCACTTGCTTTTCCTTTTACCTTAAGATCAATAAAATAGACCCCTTCACCCCGAGTACCCCCGGACTCTGCTATAACCTGGAGAACACAATTACTGATGCGCTCTTGCATGAAAACCCCATGGAACTTTTTATAGAAAACAAAAAAGTGGGGAACCCCCACTTCAGATAAGATAACCCCACTCCCCGTTCAAACCAAGCACGCCATTATACAAATAAATCTGTCAACAGCAAAATACCTTATGTAACATCCCTCTCTTTATCATTGAGATGACTTTCGATAACTTCAAAATCAGCCTCTTCGAGCTGCTCCCCTGAAGAAAATGAGGGAGGTGAATTGCCCGCGCGATCAAAACCACTTTTATAGAACGAAAAAATTTTTCCTCGCAACAGACGCGCCACTATTCGCATCGCGAAACGCATTACCAGCGAAAAGACAATAACAAGAAGAATAAACTTCAGCATCGCAACAGGATGTTAGCGTTGATCATTTCAGGGGTGAAATTCTTGAGCCCACCTTTCAGCCTGGTTGCTTTGGCTTATCCAGCATGCAGCAACGCCCTGAAACGCGCCTCATTCACCCGGTATTTGAATGCCTGAACACCATCAACAAAAATGACTGGAATTTTAAGGCCAAACTCGTCAAGGAGTTCCTGAGTATCGGAAATATCTATTTTTTCAAAATCGAAAAGCACCGACAGAGCAACTTTTTGCAGAACTTCGACAGCCTCATCACACAGGCAGCACTCTTTTTTTCCGTAGAGCGTTACTTTATGCCTTTTTATCGTCATAAGTCAAGCGGTTCCCCGGCAGCAGGTTTATGCAGAATCTCAAGCACAGCTTCCAAAGAGAGGGTTGTCTGTTCCGAAGTTGCCAGATTTTTCAGGGTATAGTTCCCGGTTGTATATTCTGCCGTGCCAACAAACAATGCGTAAGAGGCTTTTATCCGGTTAGCCTCTCTCATTTGCGCTTTCATGCTTCTTGTCGCTAAATCTATTTCTGTTTTTATACCCGCCTTGCGTAATCGCCAGGCAATCTGCAGTGCATGATCGCTCAGATCCTGCTGCTGCACAACAATATAAACAATTGGTACAGAAGGGTTTAGTGCAGCAAAAAGAGCTTGCTTTTCCATCGTTATCAACAGCCTCTCCATTCCAACAGCAAATCCGGATGCCGGCACATCTGCAGAACTGCCAAGTTCACGGGCAAGACCATCGTAACGCCCGCCTCCACCTATGGCATCCTGAGCGCCAAGCTCTGAACTTGTTACTTCAAACGCAGTATGGCAATAGTAATCAAGCCCCCGGACAAGACGATGATCGATATCATAAGCAACATTCCGCTCTGAAAGGTAGAAAAGCACTTTTTCAAAATCCTGAAGAGAAGAGTCGTTAAGATAGTCATACAACCTCGGAGCTCCGTCAACAAGCTCTTGCACAGCCGGATTTTTTGAATCAAGAATTCTGAGCGGATTTTTTTCCAGCCGCTCTTTCGAAGCATCGTCAAGGATTTCGTGAAAAGGAGCAAAATAGGCCTGTAAAGCCTCCCTGTACCGAGCCCGGTCTGCGGCATCGCCAAGGGTATTGATCCTGAGTTTCAAACCCTTCAAGCCCAGAGATTCGAAAACATGCATCATCAGAGTGATAACTTCTGCCACTGCGGCTGGCGAGGAGGAGCCAAGCAGTTCGGCACCAAACTGTGAGAACTGACGCTGCCGTCCTGCCTGGGGCCTCTCTTTGCGAAACAGTTCACCGATATAGTAGAGTTTGTGAACAGGAGCCGAAGCAAACAGGTTTTTCTGAAGTGCGGCTCTCATAACCCCGGCAGTCATCTCGGGACGCAACGTCAACGAGCGGCCTTTCGGGTCGGGTTGAAAGGAAAACATCTCTTTTCCAACAATATCTGTGGTCGAACCAATGCCGCGCTGGAAAAGCTCAGTATATTCGAAAAGAGGGATCCGTATTTCGCTGAATCCATAGAGAGATGCAAGGGCATGAACAATACCCTCAACATATTTCCACTGCGTGGCCTCTTCAGGAAAAATATCCCTTGTGCCCTTGACTGCCTGGTACTGTGACATAACTATATCTCCGGAAAGTCTTTTTCCTCTTCCCTGAAAAGCTCAATAATTTCTTCAGGTGATTGAGCAAGGACAAGCCTCTGACGAACATCTTCCCTGCCTGCCAGCCTTGTAATCCGACCGAGAAGCTTCAAATGCTCTGCAAGCATCTCCTCAGGAGTTACAAGAAGAAACGCAATTTTTACCGGTTCATTATCGATGGAATCGAAATCAAGTTCTTTCTTGAGCGTCGCAAAAGCCATAACCGGCTGGCTCACACCGGCACTTTTGGCATGGGGAAGGGCCAGTGTTTTGCCGATACCCGTTGACATGTCCAGTTCGCGCTTAAGAACATCCACCCGAAGCTTGCTGATATCCGTCACGCCGGGATGATCGTCCACAATTGAAATCATTTTTTCGATGACCTGGCTTTTAAGGGAGAGGTCAAGATTCAACATTATATATTTTTCGGAAAGAAGACTTTCAATTTTCATTATGACAACCTCTGGCGATTAATATCTCCTGCCTGTGATGAATTGTGCTCTGGATATAGCATTGAACCGGGAATATATAAAAACATTTAGCATCGCTACTGCAAACCCGTTCCGACTTACTGTCAATTTAGAGATAAAACGTAATAAAATAAATAAATGGCGAAACAAATATAATCGTGTCAAACCGGTCAAGCACGCCTCCATGCCCAGGAATCAAGCCAGAAGAGTCCTTGACACCAGCATCTCTCTTTAACATGGATTCGATAAGGTCACCAGCCGGACTTGCCACGCCAATCAGCAACCCTGTCAGCAACGCTGTCGTTAACGGCAATTGGGGAATATAAAAGCCATAAATCATTGATGCAGCAATACTTCCTGCTAAACCAGACAAAAAACCTTCCCATGTTTTGTGAGGACTCAAGCGCTCAAATAATTTTCGATGAATAAATTTCCCTCCCAATGTGCTTCCTCCGAAATAGGCAAAAATATCGGCACCCCAGACACAAAAAAACATGAGAAAAACCATGATCTCTCCTTTACCGCCAGGGGCTTCGAGGCGAAGCTTCAACAGAGAGCCGAAAGAGAGATTGACATAGAGCAAACCAGGCAAAATAGAGCCAAGATTAAGCAGAGGAGAGCCCTCTTTCAAAAAAAGCGCCATAATCAGGAGAGCAAGAACAACCGCAAGTAACAACTCCCAAACTTCAGCAACGTGTAGGTAGAAGTTCACCTGAAAAAGCAACGTTATCAGCAACACAATCCAGAGTGCTGGCGGATGAGCCTTGTGCCATGCAAGACGATGGAACTCAAAAACAGCAAGAAGTGCCAGCAATGAAAAAAAACAAAAAAACCACACACCGCCCAACATAATCAGCCACAGCAGAAGCGGTATACCTGCAAGGGCCACAATGACCCTCTGAAATAAATTAACACTCAAGAGCTTGCCCATACCTCACATTTTAAACAACTCAACAGCCTCATTATCTGGCGCTTCAGCTTACAATGACTCCTGCCTTGACGACAATACAGCCGAAAACCGCAGAACAACCATTACGAACAAAAATAAACTTCCTGCAACAACCAGCCACCACAACGGTGTATTGACTAACGATTCCGGGCGAGAAGTCATTCCAAAATCCCCATCTCCAGCAAAAAGAAGGAGAAGCAGTGCTGCAAGATTGTTCATGAGATGAACAAAAAAAGAGACCACAATATTACCGGTTGCGCTGTAAATATAGCCAATATACCACCCAAGCAAAGCAAGAGGAAGAAGATTTGCTGCACTCAGATGAAAAAAAGCGAAAACAAAACCTGTCAATAAAACAGCTCCCCCAGCCGACATGGAACGAGTATAATTCTGCTGAATATAACCTCTGAAAAAAAGCTCCTCACAAACCGCCGGAGTAACGGCAAAAACAAGGGCAACCGACAAAAATTCCGGAACAGTACGTACCAGCGCAAGCTCTTTTATAAACGAGTCCATCACATCACGCTGACGAACCACCTCCCCTCCTGCTGTGCCAAGAGAAGGCCAAAGATAGAGATCCTGAAGTGTTGTGACAGTATACAACAGCGGCTGAAGAAGAAAAATTCCACTGACGGCAAAAACGACTGATCCGAAATCAACACTCCTGCGCACTCCCAAAAAAGCGAGGCTCTCCGGGGAAAAAGGATTTTTCTTGCCAGTATGCCAGGCAGCAAGCAACAGAACTGGCAAAGCCAGCACAAGAATTTGCCCGACAGACTGAACCATGCGAAGTAAAGGAAGCATACCCCTGACAGGATGCAACAGCGCCGAACCCGCTTGGTGGCCTCCCCCGACGAGCGAAAAGAGCACCGCACCCGCAAGCGGGTAAAGCACCATAATACCTGTCAAAAACAGCGTATTTGCCAAAAAAGAGGGGCGCTTGGCAGCAAAATGGTCTGGAAAAGAAAAATTCGTCATTGAAAATTATGCGTTACAATGAATCCATAAGAATGTGATACTTTGTCATCTTCCTGATTCTCTGAAAGGAAAATTCAGGCTTACATCACCAATAACGAGGGGGAAAACATGCAAGCACAAACTCCTTCTGTGGTCTATTTCCTTTTTTGGAAACAACGCCTTACTGAAACGTATAAGCCACTCTTGCCAAACATGATTCAGCATCAAGATAACACAAATAATTAAAGAAGTTACGGATGAATATCATGATTTTTGACGCATCACCGAACTGGTCCGGTGGAGCAAACCGAATATTTTTATACAGTACAGAACTCAAAAAACGTGGTCATTATGTTACCGTCTGTTGTTTACCTGAAAGTGGTCTCGCGCAACGCCTTCCAGAAGAACATATCACGGTATATACCGTTAATCCAAAATCTGATGTAAACCTCTTCGTCATACCAAAAATCATACGGCTTATCAAAGAGAACAACATTGACATTATAGAAATCTGTTCCCCAAAATTTTATTGGATCTCATCATTAGCCGCCAAAATAACTGCAAGAAAAGTGATTTTAACCAGAAATGTTCCTTACCGAAAAAAAGGAGTGAAAAAGCTGATCAACCACTTTCTTTACAATATCCTGGTAAACAGAATTATTGCGATTTCTGATAAAATCAAACGCGAACTTATTGAAGATTTTTCTCTGCCAGAAAATAAAATTACCGTCATTTATGATGGAATAGACCTCCTGCGGTTCAACCATACAACAGCAGAAAAATACAGGAGTGACCCGGAGGAATATGTCGTTGCAGTAATAAGCCGACTTGACGAAAATAAAGGACTGGAGTGTTTTATAGAGGCAATTCCGAAAATTGCCGAAAAATTCACCAAAATTCATTTCATTATTGTTGGAACGGGCCGTATTGAACAGAAATTAAAAGAGTTATCGAAAAAGCTGAACATATCAGGCATAGTGCAATTTACCGGATTCAGAAAAGATATACCTGAAATACTCTCAGCCGTGGATATTACCATAATGCCTTCACCAGAAGAAGGCATGTCAATGAGCGCGCTGGAATCTATGGCATCAGGCATACCAGTAGTCGCTACATCAGGCTCTGGATTAGTTGACGTGATTGTGAACAACACATCAGGCAATATCGTCGAGCCTTATAGCAGCAGTTCGTTGGCTGATGGTGTCATAAAATTGTTACAATCAGATTACAGGCAAGCCGGAAAAGCCGCCCGTAACATTGTCGAAGAAAAATTTGGGCTTCAAAAAGTAGTGACCAAGTACGAGTTACTGATTGCAGAAGTCATACAATAAGAAACTCTCAAGACCATACTATGAAAAAGGATAACTGGATATTTCGCAGGCGGTTTGCAAAAATCCTCCAGCTCATCGCCAAACGGAGAAGAACAGAACCGCTCCTTCAGAATGCACCAGAAAGCATCGTCATTCTTGCTCGCGAATGCTATGGCGACTGTATTTTACTCACCCCGCTTATCGGTACCCTCAAAAGGGAGTACCCGGAGCTTTCAATCTCCATCATCGCTTTCAGTCAGATTATCTTCAATTTTTTCAGTGCCGACCCCAATATTACCGCAGTGTTTCATGCCAAAAAGAACATGCAGCGATATTACAAAGAGCTTCTCCCAAAACGATTTGACCTGCTTTTCAATCCCAAAGATCACCCCTCTTTCCATTTTCTTGTACAATCCACGCTGATCCGTGCCCGGCATAAAATAAGTCACGTTAGTCCTTCTCACGAAGGGCTGTTCGATTACCTCATCAGCCTTGAGCCAGATACCCATGAATCATTAAAAAACCTTTCACTTCTGAGCATCCTCGGCAATAAAACATTTGAGCATCCATGCAGACCCTACGTGCCAGTCATGCCTGTTTCGGCAGAAACTGCATCGTTCATAGAGACACTTCAGCAAAACAAATTCGTCGGCATCAATATCAGTGCCGGTCACCGTGGAGGCCATCGGACACTGCAACAATGGTCTGAACTTATTCAAGCTTTCCCTGACACACCTTTTATCATCTTTTCAACTCCTCAAGATCTTGAAGAAAAACGACAACTCGAACAACCACATACCAACGTCACACCATCACCTTCAACCAAAAATATTTATGAGGTAGGCGAAATTGTTAAAAAGCTCAAGCTCCTTGTCACGCCAGACACCTCACTGGTTCATATTGCAGCATGCTCCGACACTCCGCTGATAGCCCTCTATAGAGAGTATCCCGTTGATCGTAAACAGTTCGGGCCACTGAGCACCATACAAAAGGTTATTATATCGCAAACACCTGACATTATTGATATTGATCCTGCCGAAGTTTCTGCGGCATTACATGAAATGCTGAACAAGCTTTCGTGACCGGTAATTTCTGACAGAACCACAAAAAACGTCACCATCGAATACATTGTCTCAATCATCTCCAGAGTCATGACTATACCTTTATCGCTGATCAGTCTTCTCATCATTGCTCTTGCACTGCTCGTCATCGCACGCTACAGAAAGCATTGCAAAAAAAAGGTATTGCGGCGAAGCAAGGAAACATGGGCAATCGGCATCTACGAAGGAGTATCACCTCTTGAACTGCTGCCATCCAAAAGCATTATAAACCCCGTACTAACGGCAAAAGAGGTCACCGATATTTCGGCCCGTTTTGTCGCCGATCCATTTATGATACAGAATGAGGATGGCTACCATCTTTTCTTTGAAGTATTAAACGATAAAAGAGATATCGGTGAAATTGCCTGGGCCTTCAGCCATAACGGGTTGCAGTGGAAGTATCAAAAGGTCATTCTGAAAGAGCGTTTTCATCTCTCTTATCCCTATGTTTTCAGCGCAGATGGCGACTATTATATGATTCCTGAATGTATGGGATCCGGGGGCATTCAACTCTATCGGGCAACACATTTTCCTGATGAGTGGCAGCATGCCGCAACCCTTGTCAAAGGGAAAAGTGGCTTTGCTGCAACGGTTGATCCATCAATTATTTGTTACCAAAACCGCTGGTACCTGTTCAGTTATGCACGCAAGTCAAAAAACCTCCATCTTTTCATAGCTGAAACGTTACGCGGCCCCTGGAAAGAACACCCCAAAAGCCCTGTCGTCACGAACAGTCCCCAATTCGCTCGCCCTGGAGGAAGAGTAATTCTTTACGATGGCGCCATCTACCGATATGCACAAGATGAGATCCCGCACTACGGCACCAACGTCTGGACATTCAGAATAACTGAACTGACAGAAAATACCTATTGCGAAGAGTTGGCATCGGAAGAACCAGTCGTGCAACCAGGCGATGAATGGTGGAACAGCGCAGGCATGCATACCGTCGATCCTCATCAGAGAGCAAATGGTGAGTGGTGGGCGCTGGTTGATGGCTTCTCAATACAGAAAAAATAATCCAAAGATATTATTCCATACGTTACGTTAAGATATATTAATATTATCGGTTGGTCATGAAATTTGATTGGTACTCTTTTGTTCAAGACGATAGACCAATCCTGCAGATTCTGGATACGCAATCTTGCGCATAAAAAATGCCGTAGACGCACAGACATTCTCGAAATCCCGTTCATCCAGCGTTGCCGGATTCTTCCCGTCACGAAACTCCCACACAATGAAACGACGGTCATCGTTAATGATGTCATCCTTGAACTTCGAGTTCAAAAGAACCGTCTGGAAAAAAATCTCTTCCGCGCAGAACGAGTAGTCGAAAGTCTTCATGAATTCGGGGTGCTCGACAGCATAGTTCAACGCATATTCAAGACACTCACCGGTCAGTGACCAATAGGTCATCCCTCCATAAAACTGTATATCCCGGGGAATCTTTCGCTTCAAGTATATGAACCGCTGAATCGCAACCAGATAATGAATCATCCTGCGTCCCCAGCGTGTCCTGCCATTGAATAGATCGAAAAAATTGTAATAAATCAGTCGATCATAGCCACCATCTTTCCAATCATCCCTTGGCAGCGGCACGTAGTTGAGGTAATTGACCTTTTTAAATCCCTCTTCCATCAGCAAAGTACAGCTCTTCACCGGGTAATCCTGGCCAGTGATCAAGTGACAGTATTCCATCCCACCCCTCAGTGCTTCATCTACCAGTAACAGGATTGCCTTCAAATGATTATAACCACCCCAGTTCACCGTATACTGGCTCAGGACGGTCACCTTGCCATACTTTCTGGCAAGGTCCCGAAAACCCTCCAAAACAGCAGGCTTCGATTTACTGTCGACATGCACAAAAAAGCTGAACTCTCTGCCAAGACACAGAATGGTTCGTTCCAACCATGCTGGTTCTTTGAAAGTTGTTACCAATACTCCCTGCTTCATAATGGAAAACTGTTTACTCAAGCGTGAGGCACAATATTGCGAATAAGACCCTTTAGCGGAAAGAATATTCGCCATTTTAGTTCACGAAACCATGCTTTTATGAAAAGCGGTAGCATTCCCCGCTTCATAGAATACCGCATCAATTTGATAAACCGGTAATGACGAAGCCAAACTTTGCGTCTCAACAAAGCCTTGTCCCGAGCAGCCTGCACCAAAGGAATCAGCCTGGCAGCATCCGTGTGAATAAGATCTTCCTTCCTTTGTGAGAAAACCGCCAAATGCATATTGAGTTCACTGACTTCACGTTTGACTTTCCGCTGATAGGTCTGATTACTTCTGTCGGGCAGAGCGGTAATGCCGGATTCATACCGATACAGAACTAATGGCTCTGGAATATATTCAAGACCGCCGACCACAGCACTCCGAAAACCCATAACGAGATCCTCGATACTTTTACCATAGCGTATTCCGCCAAAGAGATCTCCCAGTTTTCTTGAAAATGCATGAGTCGCGCCGATAATTAGCGCAGTGCTTATTGCCATATCCTCAAGGCTCATGCCATAGGATATGGCCGGAGGTATCTTTATACCCTCCCTATTACCTGCAATATCAATCAAATAAACAGGCGAATGAATGGATGTGATCGTGCGCCCCGAAGCGATATACCTATCAACTATTGCGGCTGTCCGGTGAGGAAGAGAAATATCATCTCCCGCAGCATAGACGATCAACTCACCCGAAGAAAGTGATGGTATCGTATTGATATGCCCAATCAGACCCAAATTTTCAGTATTTCTGTTTATGAGGATGGTATGCAATCCATCATAGTGTTCGCACATCTCTCTGATAATCTCGAAGGTGCCATCCGTCGAGCAATCATCGGAGATCACTATTTCCAATGGTGAATATGTCTGGCTGAAAGCCCCCTCTATGGCCTCGCGAACATACTGCTCTTGATTGTAGGTCATCAAGAAAAAGGTCACGGGGACCCTGTCGACCGTCACATTATCTCCCATCACATATCAGCATAAAAGTTCACTGCACCTCTCAATAACCTCAGCTACAGCATCTGAGGTAAAGTCCTCTATCACCGGTATCGACCACAAAATAGCCTTATGAAAGCAAATAGCCGAACAACTCCAAAATGTTTGTCTCCAGCAAAGACAGCATAAGCCCAATAAGTTGAACTATATAACCTATCATCGAGACAACTGCAATAAATCAAACAGCTTTCAAGCCCTCCCACGAAGACTCTGCATTGCCATATTACTTCATTCGTCTTAAATATTTCAATTTCACGATCCACTTCCTAAGTTGCCGCCGCCCAAACTGGTTCAAGCGATAACGGAGAAAATTGTAATATCTGCTATGTTTTTTGCGATGATCATCAAGGTAGGTATCAAACATCCCAAAAACGCTCCCCTGCTGCACGAGCGAAGACTCCAACCAATAATGCTGCGTATTGCACGCCTCGTCAATTTGCCTGATCAGATGATCAGCCGGTATGCGTGCCTTATGGTCCTTTAGCCAATTGATGCGCCTCCTCATAGATTCAGCATCACAAAGATACCCTTCGGCAGTCTCTATCGGAAGACGAATCAATGGGCCCTTCTGCAAAAAAAAGTCATCAGGCACTTTCGTATCGCTTCCACCGAGAAACACCAGATATCCGGCATCCAAGTTAGCCAAATCGGCCTTGATTCGATGTAATTGTTTGCCAAAATTGTTTACCAAAATCGCATCATCTTCAAAAATAAGAATTTTGCTATAACCCCGTTCAAGCCCAAGGCGCCATGCTTGAATATGCTTCATCACCAACGACTTGTGGGATGCTCCCATGTCACTGTCACCAAAATACTCTTCGATACAATCGGCTGTCAATTCATGTGGATCATAGTCGAAAATGAATTCAAAATTGATACCTTGTTCAGCAAAATGCCTCTCAATATGCCTGATGCGTTCGCTAAATGAACGGACACTGAGCACAAAAACAGCGTCTACATCTAAATCCATTCCTAACCCCCTTTTTTGTACATATTCCAAAAAATAAAACCCGGGCATTATAAAACTGACTATAACTTTCCACATAACTTTTCTATGGCCTCAAGCACAGCGTTCGGCGTAATACGGTCAAGACAGCGGTAGTGATTATATCTGCAGGTTCTGCAAAAACATGGGGAACATGGCTCCAACACATTCATAGCAATGCTTCGCTTGCCTAGGGGATGTGTCCATAAAGGACTTGTAGAGCCAAACAGGCCGATGACCGGAACTCCTATATATCCGGCAAGATGCATCAGACCGGAGTCATTCGATATGACTGCACGAGCGCTGGACATGATAGCGGCAACCTGATTCAACGAAGTCTTTCCAGTAAGGTCTGTAATCCTTTCGGGAGCCATGCGCACGATCTCCTGCGCCAATTCGCTATCTTCGCTTGATCCAAGTACAACAATGTTATAACGCTCCTGCCGCAATGCCAGTGCGGGAAAATGAGGCCATTTCTTGGCAGGACCATACGATGCACCGGGACAGTAAACAATCGAACCGATATGATTTTTATCTGGATTAACAGTTATGCCGTTCCACTCTTCAGGTGCAGAAAAAAGCGTATCAAGAATTTCAGCATATTCATGAGTGATGTGGTGCAACTTCTCATTATTAACATTAACAACATCGCTTGGCAATGCATCGGTCAGCAAAAAACGCCTCATTTCCCGTGACAAACCCCTTCTGACAGGGATACCTGTCTTCATTGCAAACCATGCCGAAGAGAACGAAAAAGGCAGAAGGTAGATGCTTTGAAACGCCCCACTGCGCACAGCAGTGACTGTACGTCTTCTGTTACCAGCATCACCTCTGGCATACTCAATCCATGGCAGATCGCTCAGCATCCCGACCAGATTGCTCATCTGCCCGGAAACCAGCAGAGTGGTCTTTGAACGACGACTTTCAGGCAGTCTCTCAACCACTGAAAGTGCAAGAAGCATGTCTCCTATCCAGTTCGGCAGTAACACAATGGAAGAATTCATAAACAATAGAGATTTAGTTGACCCGCTTTTCCAGTGGTTACTACGTAATTTCGATAAAGTGCTTTTTACTTAACTCCAGCCCAAACAAGCGTTCAAAATGCAACATCAATCGGTGTTTCTTTTCCCTACGGCTCAGCTTATGATCGGGGTTAGCCTGAAAGAGTCCACCTTCTTTCGAAAGCCATGCCTTTATAATTTCAGGATGGGAACCTCCAAACCCTTGGATAATCTTCTGATCGATCTCCCGGTAATCAATGCGCTGATGGTTTTTGTTCCAGTACTTCTGCACATTGACCGATTTCCGGTTCATCTCTTCCTCACTCCGCACCCAGCCATAGTGATAAATCGATGCCCCTGAATGGGCACTATTCGGGTATCGAGAAACCTTGCTTTTACTAGTAAGCACATGCCAATACAGCCCATCAGGAGCATAAGACCTTACAGAGGTTTTTATAATTCGGGCCGCGCGGCGATACCAGCCGGGTGAATCGAGATAACTGTTCGAGTTACCATAAAAATGATAATAGTCAAAAGTAAGTGCCTCGACCCGCTCATCATGGTGATAGGTCATACAGGCAGCAACAATTTTTTCAAGATCATCTTCATGCACAATTTCATCACCCTCAAGATAGAACGCCCAGTCACCGGTACAATTAAACTGCGCAATCATTTTCTGCTGACCATACACATAGCCGCCAACCTTCATCCTGTCGTTCCACTTCGATTGGATAATCCGCATCTTAGGATCATCAATCGCCTTGATCTGTTCAAGGGTGTCATCATCACTATCGCCAACGTTCACAACAAACTCATCGACTATTGGCAGAACTGAACGAATTGATTCGCAATATGGGAAGCCAAATATCGTTCCATTTCTGATAAAGGTAAAAGCGCTGATTTTCATAATTAATTCTTTACCAGATATTTATCGATACCATTTCTGCAGGTGGTAAGCTTCCCGGCGACGGACTGGTCGAATATCCGATCATTTTCGGCAAGTGAATGCCTCTGGTTTTCCGGGTGCCACAAATGTGATACAATAGCACTAAACCTGACATTGCGGCGAAAAATTCCAATGTTAATCAACCGGGCAACAAACTCGCTATCCTCCCGACCCCACCCGATGAAATCTTCGTTGAATCCGTTAACCCGAATACAGTCGTTCCTGAAAAACGACATATTGCAACCTCTTATACCATCCAGTGAGGTATTCTTCAAAGCGAGGAGCCTTGATAGAAACGAAAGATGCAAAGCATTTTTACGGTTTTCAACCCCTTTTTCAAACACGGAAACAATGATATCCCTTGAAATCAACCGCCTCAAAGTATTCTCCTTAGTGAGCCACAACCTGGATCCCTGAATGAAGGTACCTTCAAGTGCTGACATTATATGGTCCTTAATGAAATCCTGATGCATAAGTACGTCTCCGTCTACAAGCACAATGTAGTTGCCCTTAGCTGCCGCAATCGCCCTATTTCTTGATGCGGACAAACGGTACCCTTTATCTTCCTGCCAGACATGCTCAATCGGAATGCGGTGTGCTACCCTGTAAGTTTCAACAAGCTTTGCTGTATCACCCGTACTGCCATCATCCGCAACAATGATTTCGCAGGGGAGCTCGGACTGCGCTAAAGCGCTCCTGAGGGCAAGATCAAGCACATTAGGCGAGTTGTAGGTTGTAATAATAAGGCTACATTCAATTTTGTGTTTCGGCTTCATAAAGCTTGATATATTTGTAAAAAACTCCGTTCGCGTTCGAAATCGAAATCAACAGACCTGCATAACCGTCAACCCATCCCTTCTTAAGCACATAAGACTTGAAAAAGGTTAACAAGCCGTAAAGAAAAGCTTTGAAAGGTGATGCTTTTTTTCGACCATGATACTCTTTAGCCCAGAGTGTAGAATAATGCTGCATTTTCTGAAGAAGCTGCGACGCATTGTCGTAGGTATAATGCTTCAATTTGCCCGACAGCAGTTCAGTGTTCAGATTGGCACTCATGATGAGCCCTTCATGAACCAGTTTGTCATCATATTTAGTGCTCTCTCGGTTAAAAAGCCGTTCAACCCGATCATTATCCCAGCCGCAACCCCGAATCAGCCGCCGGTGATAATAGTTGTCTCGCTCCACCACGTACACCACATTGCTATCAAGCTTAAGGCCAAGAATTTCACGCGCCAGCTCTGGTGTTACAATTTCGTCACTGTCAACCGACAAAATCCAGTCGTTCGAAGCGTTATCAACCGCAATGTTCTTCATCGGGCCAAACCCGATAAACGGGTGCTCGTGCAGGGTAACATTCGTGAAACCAGATGCAATAGCTATCGTGTTGTCAGTCGAACCGTTATCGACAATCACCACCTCAGAAAATGCTTGAAGAGCGCTTAGGCACTCAAAAAGATAAACTTCTGAATTATTGGTAAGGATGGTTACCGATATGTTGTTAGCCACTCTCTGATTTCATTAAAGATTATATCAGGCTCAATATGGTAAAGGCACTCGCTAACACCATGTTGGTCGTCGCAACCCGCCTTGCCGCAAGCAACGCAGGACATATTTGCCTGAAAGATAGTGACATTCCCATAAGTCTGCACTGGCCTGTTCGTGCGGGCACTCGTACGCAACTCATTGCACCACGGCGACCACATACTGAGAATGGATGGTCCATAAATAGCGAAAATGCGGCGGTTCTGCGAAGCGGCAAGGTGCATGGTCAGCGTATCTGCTCCAATATAGGCAATTGATCGTTCACAGAGCGCAATCAGCTCCTCCATGCTCGTCAAACCGATAAAATCGTGAATATTGGCAAACTTCGGAAGCCCCCGTTTAATCTCAAGATCAAGCACGCTTTTCGAACCTGTAACAACCAGTGGAACACCAAGGCTATCAAGCTTTTCAAGTAGCTCATTGCGGAGTTTTTCTGGATAGACCTTGTAGTCGTACTGCGCACCAGGATGAACGATGATAAATTCACGGATACCTCGACCAACCAGCATCCTGCCAGCGCTTTTGGCTGCCATCTCGGAATAGTACGAACAAACCGTCGGTTTTCCTGAACCAATGCCCAGCAGATCAAGAGCTGTCGTGTTGTTCTCGATGATGTGCCTGTTAGAGTCAAACTCATAATGTGCCGAAAGCAGCAAGCGTTTCCACCACGATTTTTTCCTCTCTTTCTCCACAGCGCTAATAGCCTTGCGACCAGCGGCCAGAGCAAACATTACAGAACGGTCGCTCGCCGTAAGGTTAATGCTCAAATCGTAACGACGGGCAATTTTTTTGAGCAAGTCTTTGGTCTGGGTTCCCCGCCCTCTCCCTAAAGTGGACCCCAACCGGTGGACAAAAAGTGGCTGAGTTTAAGTTGGTAACCTGACCTGTTCATGCAGCGGAAAGGCGCTGCCCCTCTTTTACCTCTAACTCTTCTGTCA
>JBMOIS010000047.1:0-20615 GCA_049317185.1 Chlorobium sp.
GGAAGGTAAAATAGCAATGGAAGTATACGGAAGACAATTCAGGTTTGTTAATTATGCCATGACGCAAACATTGAAACAGTTTTCTCTTGCAGGAGCATTACGAATGTATATTACCGGATAGTGATGCGCTTCTATCGGTTGCTGAGCTTGCCGAAGCCACTATTCACCAAAACATTTGAGCATGAAGCAATACGAACATACTACGGCGTTTCTGACGCATTTCTTTGCCTATCTAAACAAGTCCTATTTTTCATGATGCCAGCCTCCCGGAATGATTGATCCTGGTGTGGATTTATTCACCCCCTGATTTCCCGGGCAAATTATGATGAGGCCATGTCAGGTGCCTCAATATCAAGCTCCTTGAGAATCTCCCTCTGTGCATTGGTAAGCCCGGTGAGAGTGTGCTCCTGTTTGCCAGAGTATCTCACTTTGGTGAGTGTCTCCATTTCCAGAAGGAACTCATGCACAGTGTATTTTTCAATGAGTCCGGAGGCTCTCATCCGCTGGCGTAGTTCGCTGATGAGGATCAGGGTAATGAACTGGATGAAAAGTCTGCCATCAGCAGTCGCTGACCTGTGCATCTCCAGACGCTGCATGTCCAGCGAGTTGTTCAAATCGTCGAAGCACTTCTCCACAGAATCCTTGTCACGGTAAACCCTCATGGCTTCCACAGGATCCTTGATTCCGTTGGAAAGCAGCGCCTGAAATCCCGCATACCGGTTGATGTGTTGGCTTATGGCCTCATTGTTGTACGTGACCGTCAGGCCGCACTTGGGTGTTCTTTTCTGGATAAAAAAATCATTATAGGCCTTCTGGTGCTCTGCTACTGGCTTGCCCGATTCAAGTTCCTGTTTGCATTGGAGCAACTCTTCGTTAAAGGAGTCTGTATCCCTGGCATGGCTGCTCGCATTATAGTACAGGTGAAGATAACAGCGACGATTCTCCTTTCCCCAGGGATAGAGTCGCGAATGGACATACAGTATGTCGTCATCAAGCTTCCGATACCCTTCAGGCCCATGGATAGTTTCACGGATATCGTCAATGGCCTGCTGTAACCACTCGTTGTTCAATGGTATGCCAATGGTGAAGCGATCACGGCACTGCACCAGTTCGTCAATGTTCTTTATGTTGTAGAACCCTTTATTCATAACAAAATGCAGCCGTTTTGACTCAAGCGCCTTGAAGGTCTGCACAAGATTGTGAAGCGTTGAGACATCGTTGATACTACCCGGAATGCGATGGTAAAAGAGGGGTAGCGCTGTTTTCTGTCCGAAGATCACGGAGAGATTGAGTTGGGGAAGCTTCTCGTCATCACTGTTATTGCCGTATTTGATGAATTCATGCAACTCCGAGTACGAAGATATGGAGGTTATGTTATAGCACAGGTAATCATCTTCCAGAACGTTTTTCATCCATTTGACCAAAAATGTCTGCTCCTCATCAAGCCCGATAGAAGAGAGGATTTTGCTGATTCGCTGACTGCTGAGGGATGCTGCAAGTTCAGGCTCATGACTTTTTGCCCATGACTCGCAAAGGCTGAGTGCTCCACCCTGAGTCGCGAGATAAGAGGCCATGGCCAGTATTTGGCGGTAAGTGCCGGGAAAGCAGGACTTCAGCACGCTTGCCAAGCCGGTACTTTTGGACAGTTCATTGAGCGCTACTGCAGGCCCGACGATTTGAGCTGTTGCAGTAATCGACGGATCCCGAAGCGCAGCATGCTGTGGGTTCAGGCGTTTCGAGGGAATGATCTTGCCGGTTGCAGGGTCAATTTTGCCGATACACACCTGCTTGTTACGCGACTGCTTGAGCTCTTTGTTCCAGACGGAGACTGCCTCGTAAACATAGGTGACTCCGGTTTTTTTATTGACCTGACGCACTTGGTATGCCATGATGTTCGCTTTTGGGTTATCGTTATAATAAATACTGGTAAATAACGAGAAAACCAAAGATTGTTTTATGATCGTTGATCGGCTCCCTGAAAATACAGCGCCGTATCATGGTGACAAGGATTATCAGAACACAGTTGATGACATTCTTGATGCAGACTATGCGCATACTTCGTGGGTCACTCGAAATTTCTTATGCCAGCGGGAAACGCTATATTGTTCTCCATTAATCTCCTTGACTTTAGAGCTTGAAACAGTATCACGTAACCCAACGCCTCTCATGAACGCCCCCTCAACCCTCTCTCCCGGCGAAGAGCGCATTACAGGCGTGGTGGACAAGGTGAGTTTTTTCAGTGAGTCTTCAGGGTTCACGGTTCTGCGCCTCAAGATAAAGGAGGATTGTGATCTGGTAACAGTGGTGGGGTGCGTCGCTGCTGTCACTTCAGGTCAGCATATTGAAGCCGTTGGTTGCTGGCAGAATGATAAAACGTGGGGGATTCAGTTCAAGGCAACGCATCTTGTGGTTATTCCGCCTGATACGCTTGAGGGAATCACCAAATATCTCTCTTCCGGCATGGTCAAGGGGATTGGCCAACATCTGGCGAAGGTGCTGGTGAAGGCTCATGGAATGGAGGTCTTCACGGTTATTGAGGATCATCCTGAGCAACTGCTGGGCCTTCCCGGTATTGGCAAGAAAAAGTTGCTGCAGATTATTGCTGGCTGGTCGGAGCAGAAGGCGATTAAAAAGATCATGCTCTTTCTTCATTCACACGGGGTGAGCACGTCGCGAATCGCGAGGATTTTTCGGGTCTATGGTGATGATGCGGTGGCGATTGTGAGTGCTAACCCTTATCGATTGATCCATGATATTCCCGGAATCGGCTTCAAGAGTGCTGACCAGATTGCGCGGAACATTGGAATACCCATGGATTCACCGTTGCGTGCGCGTGCAGGCATTGGGTATACGCTTCAGGAACTCTCGCTGGATGGTCACTGCAAGGTGCCGGAGCCAATGCTGCTTGATGCCTTCAGGAGGCTGTTGACCATGCCTGAATCGGTTCTGGAAGATGCGCTCCGGCAGGAACTCTCCATTGGCACCATCGTTGCGGTTGAGGAGGAGGGCAATAAAAGTTACTACATGGTCTCACTTTTTCGTGCCGAGACAGGAGTGGCCAAGAGTATCCGCCGTATCAAGCAGGGGGCGCTTCCATGGAAGAACCTTGATCCGGAAAAGGTGATTCCGAAGGCGGAAAAGCAGTCAGCCATTGAGCTGTCGGAGTCGCAGCGCAGTGCCGTGGCGCTTGCGTTGTCGAGCAAGTTTATCGTTATTACCGGGGGCCCTGGTGTCGGCAAGACCACCATTATCAACACGATTCTCAACATTCTTGAGACGGAGACGCTCAATGTTCTTCTTTGTGCTCCAACGGGCAGGGCGGCCAAACGGCTGTCGGAGTCGACCGGCATGGAGGCGAAAACCATCCACCGGCTGCTTGAGTTTGATCCCTTTCTGCGTGACTTCAGGCGTGGCAAATCGAATCCACTTGAAGCTGATCTGGTGATTGTGGATGAGGCCTCCATGATTGATGTGGTGCTGATGAATCGCCTGCTGGCGGCCATCTCCAGCCGTTCAGCCCTGATGTTTGCCGGTGACGTTGACCAGCTTCCTCCTGTCGGGCCGGGATTTGTGCTGGCCGACATGATCAACTCCGGCGCGGTTCCTGTTGTGCGTCTGACCGAAATTTTCCGTCAGGCCGAAAGTTCCATGATTATTGTCAATGCTCACAGCATCAACCGGGGAGAGTTCACGATTCCTTCCCATAACGCAGGCGCAGAACTCTCCGATTTTTATGTGGTTCAATCAGAGAGCACGGCGGATATTCAGCGCAGGCTTCTGCTGATTGTGGCCGACCGTATTCCTGAGCGTTTCGGGATGGATCGGCTGAACGATATTCAGGTACTGACTCCCATGAACAAGGGGCCGCTCGGCACCAGAGCACTGAATGCACTGCTGCAGGAGCGCCTGAACCCGCACCCCCGCCGGAAAATTGTGCGGTATGAAGTTACCTATGCCGAGGGTGACAAGGTGATCCAGATGGTCAACAATTACGACAAGGAGGTCTTCAACGGTGATATCGGGCGGATTGCAGTTGTTGATGATGAGGAGAGTACGCTCAGTGTGCTCTATGACAACAGGGAAGTGCTCTATGAGTTTGGGGAGCTGGAGGAGATTGCCCTTGCTTATGCCATTACCATTCACAAAAGTCAGGGGTCTGAGTACCCGGCGGTGGTGATACCGCTCTCCATGCAGCATTTTACGATGCTTGAACGGAACCTCATCTACACAGCAGTCACAAGGGCAAAAAAGCTGGTGATGATCATTGGCGACCCCAGAGCGCTTGCCACCGCAGTCAGCAACAAACGCTCTTCGCAGAGAATGACGGGCCTTGCCGCCATGATTTCGGGTGGAACTGACGATCACCTGCGTCAGTAATCATCCGTTTTTTTGTTATATTGTGCGCCATTCGTTTCATCTGAGTGCAAGCTGGCAGGTATTTCCGAAATCATTAGCACTGTTTTATGAAGATCGTGAAGACATTGAATCTGGTACGTCTCTCTATGTTCCAGATGGGTTTCGGCCTCATGCTCGGCTTTATTCAGGATATCCTGAACCGGGTCATGATCAAGGAACTCCTGCTGCCTGCAACCATCGCGCTCGGGCTTATCAGTCTCAAGGAGCTTCTGGCCATTTTCGGTGTCAAGGTATGGATCGGCAACATGTCGGACCGGTTCAGCATTTTCGGTTACCACAGGACACCCTACATCCTTCTCGGGCTGTTGAGCTGCGTCGCTGCCTTCGTGCTTTCACCTACTGCTGCCTATGAAGTGAAGATAGGCGGTACAGCCTTTTCTGAAATGCTGCCAGCTCTCCTGAGTGATGTCGGTTTATGGAAGCTTGCCTTTATTTTCCTTCTGTTCGGTTTTGGGCTACAGGTCGCGACCACGGCCTATTATGCACTGATTGCCGATGTTGTGCCAGAAAAGCATATCGGCAAAATAACCGGGGCAAGCTGGACTCTCATGGTTCTGACCGCTATCATTTCGAACTGGAACATCGGCAATTATCTGAAGGTTTTTACTCCTGAACGGCTGACGCAGGTGGCTGAAATCGGCGGTCTCATCACCCTCTGTTTCGGGCTTGTGGCCGTTCTCGGTGTGGAAAACCGCAATGCGGAAGCAGCTCAGGGCAAGGGAAAGCATAGTATCAGCTTTGCCCAGTCGGTGCGCCTTCTCTCCTCGTCTCCGAGGACGTTGCAGTTCGCCTTCTACATTTTTATCTCCATTTTTGCGCTCTTCGCCAACGAAGTTGTCATGGATCCTTTTGGTGCGGAAGTTTTCGGGATGCCGGTTTCAGAAACGACCAAGCTGTTCAAGCCGATGATGGGCGGCACCCAGCTCATTTTCATGCTTGTTACCGGCTTTCTGCTTTCACGGATCGGGTTCAAGCGGGGTGCGTATTTCGGTAATACGGCCAGTGCTGTCGGTTTCGCCGTCATCATTGCCGCTGGTTTCATGCACGACCAGTCACTGCTTCGTATCGGTCTTGTCGTGACCGGTATGGGTCTTGGTGCGGCAAGCGTTTCCAACATCTCGATGATGATGAACATGACAGCGGGTCGCAGCGGTATCTATATCGGTCTCTGGGGCACCGCCCAGAGCCTTGCCATCTTTATCGGTCATTCCGGAGCGGGCGTTATCCGTGATGTGATCTATACCCTCTCCGGCAACCACATGTTGGCCTATGCGGTTATATTTGTTATTGAGATCCTTGCTTTTACCGCATCGAGCCTCTTGCTGCCCCATATTTCAAAAGAGGCTTTCGAGGCTGAAAGTGAGGCAAAAATGGCGGAGCTTGCCCTTGCCTCAAAAGGATGATGTTATGAAATATGTTTTTGGACCAGTCTCATCAAAACGGCTGGGGCAGTCTCTTGGGGTTGACCTGCTTCCTCCAAAGAGCTGTACCTGGAACTGCCTTTACTGCCAGTTGGGCAAGACCAGAAAGTTCGTTACCGAAAGGCAGGAGTTTTTTCCCCGTGAAGAGATTATTGAGGAGATTCGTCAGGCTCTGAAGGTCAACAAGGGGCTTGACTGGATTACCTTTGTTGGTTCGGGTGAAACCATGCTTTACAAGGGAATTGGCTGGCTTGTTGCGGAGGTGAAAAAGCTCACCACCACTCCCGTCGCTGTTATTACCAACGGTTCGCTTCTTTACCTTCCTGAAGTCCGCGAGGAGCTGCTTCAGGCCGATGCTGTCCTCCCTTCGCTCAATGCAGGGTCGGAAGCTCTGCATCTGCAGATCGACCGACCGGCTGCCGGTCTGACCTTTCGTCAGCATATTGAGGGGCTTGTGGCCTTCCGCCGTGAGTACAAAGGGCGGTTCTGGGTTGAGGTGATGCTGCTCGGCGGTATCAATGATTCCGATGAAGCGCTTCGCGATCTTGCCGCTGTTTTGAAAGAGATCAACCCCGACATGGTGCACCTTGTGCTTCCGACACGGCCAGCTCCCGATCAGGAGATTCTTCTTCCCTCCGACGAGCGCATTGAGCGGGCAAGTGCTCTTCTTTCAGAGGTAGCGACGGTCGTTCATCCGCTTAAAGGCAATATGGATCTTCGCAGCGCTCCTGACATGCTTGAGGCTGTCACAGCCATCATCTCCCGTCACCCGGTGCAGCAGCGCGAGTTGCAGAAGGCCATTGCAGATTGTTTTCCCGGAGAGGAGTATAAAGCTGACGACATCATGCGAGTGTTTTTGCTATTTGGTAATTTTAAGCTGGTCGAGCATGGAGGTGAACCTTACTGGGTGATGGCGCAAGGCGATCCGACGATGCCGGAACAGGGTGGCCTCAGCAGTGAACCTCCCCTTTAGGAAAAGCGAGCGAAAAGGTTGTCCCCCTGTTAGTTTCGCTTGTTACCGTTACCTTGATCTGCTGCAGGTCGGCAAGTTTTTTAACAATGGAGAGCCCGAGCCCCAACCCTCCTGTGCTTGAGTTTCTCGATTCATCGACCCGGTAAAATCGATCAAAAACAGCGTTCAGTTTTTCTTCAGGGATTCCGATACCCTGATCGCTGATGCGGCAGACAATCACACTGGCTCTGCGTTCTGTGACTATTGTGATCAAGGAGCCGGTTGGAGAGTACTTGATGGCATTCGAGAGAATATTCTCTAACATCATGTCAAGCATTCCCGGATCGGCGGCAACCATTGCATTTTCCGCATGATCCACCGTAATCAAAATGCTCTTGGAGAATGCAGATGCACGCGCTCTTTCAATGATGTTATCAAGGTGTCGGCAAAGCACTATGGTTTCGATATGCGGCTTTATCTTGCTGCTCTCATAACGCGCAAGCAGGAGTAACTGGTCGATCATTCGGCTCATTCGGTTTAACTCTGTCAGGCAGAACTGAATCCTGGTTTCGTAATGTTCTCGTTCTCTCGGTTTGCGAATCAGGACTTCAAGGGTTCCTTTGAGCACCGCAATTGGTGTTTTCAGTTCGTGAGAAGCATCCGCAGTAAAGTTTTTTTCACGCAGGAAGGCATCCTCCAGCCTGTCGAGGAGGGCATTCATTGTTGCCGACAAACGGTATAATTCGTCATGGTGATAGGGCAGAGGAATGCGCTGATCGAGATTTTCCTGCGACATTTTTTCTGCGGTGGCAATAACTTTTTCAATCGGGTGTATGCTTTTACCCGCAATTGAGCGAGTGAGAACAAAAAGAGTGAGAATGATAACGGGAAAAGAAAAGAAAAAAATTTCTCGCAGGTCGTGCAAGACGATCAGTGCATTTTTAAGAGGCACTGCAACAATAAGATACCCCTCGGTTATCCCTTTTTGATTGACAAGAGGCACCTGTACCTGGCGAACCATTGTGCCACCAAAATTGCTGTTGAAGTAGGCTGTCCCGGACTGGTTTGGATTAAATGCAAGAACGCACCAGGAGAGACTTGCGGATTTATTCATGACCTCTCCGGCACTGTTCACCAGTTGAATAAAGTCAGTATCAATAGGAAATTTATTGTTCTTCCTGGACTCATTGTCATTGTCGTTGTCGCTCTCATTAATGTCTTTAATGTTTGCAAATCCCTGAAAATTATGAGTTGATATATTTGAGTCTGTAATGACTTCTGAAACCTCATTTTTAATTTCATCATCAAATTGCTTGTAGACGACATTTTCAACCATAAAGTAGATTGTCGTAAAGACTATGGCTATTAAAAATGCTGTTGCTATGGTATAGTAAAAAGCAACCCTGTTACGCAAGCTCACGACCGACCAGCCTTTCGTAAGCGCCTGGCCTTTCAGGAGAGTGTTTTGTGCTTTCATTGTCATGACGTGCCGGGTTCACGAATGATATAACCTACTCCACGGATGGTTTGAATGATGTTTTCAGCTCCTGCGGCTTCGAGTTTTCTGCGCAAAAACGTGATATAGACATCAATCACTGAGGTATCGGAGTCAAAATGGATATCCCAGACATGCTCGATAATGCGGCTTCTGGTGCATACCCGGTCTTTATTGCGTATCAGGTATTCAAGCAGGGAAAATTCTTTCGGGGTGAGGAGAATTTCGTTTGAACCGCTGAACACCTGGTGGGTGACGGGGTTGATGTTGAGGATTCCTGCGCTTAACGAATCGTCATTCCGGGTTTTATTTCTGAGCTGTACTCTGATACGCGCCAGCAACTCTTCAAATTCAAAGGGTTTTTTGATGTAATCATTTGCCCCGGCATCCAGGCCAAAGACGACATCTTCGAGGGTATCTTTGGCGGTCAAAAAGAGTATCGGCACAGGGTTGTCTGCTTTGCGCACCTGCCTGCAGACCTCGATGCCGCTCAGAGCAGGTATCATCCAGTCAATGATGAGCAGGTCATACTCATTGATCAAGGCCATATCAAGTCCGCTTTTGCCGTCGTAAGCGATATCGACGGCAAAATACTCCTCTTCAAGGCCATCCTTGAGGAATCCGGCTATGCCTGGCTCATCTTCAATAATAAGAAGCCTCATGCGTTGGTTGTTAAAAGTTAATCGTTATCGCCATCTTCTGTTCCTTTTGAGAGAGCTAAAATCTCACCAAGAACCTCTTTTGGGTTTTTCTTGTTGCTGCTTGCGATCTGCTCAACAGTTGCTGAGGGATCATGAACAACTATGCCTTTTTTTCCAAGTTGCTCAACAAGAACAGCCGGTGTTGTTTTTACTACTTGAGCAACAGTCTCAAGCGAAGATGATGCAAGAGCATAAGCTGCTATTTTTCCTGGATTTTCTTCAGGTTCACCGAATATCGGCAGCACCGAAGCAACGGTGACGATGAGTGCAGTGCCAATGATTGCAAGCGCAGGTTTTTTTGAGAAGTATCCGGTCAATTGTTTCCAGTTTGCAATAACATGGAGAGTAACACCGCCAACAAGAAGCCAGCTCAGCCACTTGTGTACTGGTTCGACGAGTCCGATTTCAATATCAAAAAAAATCAGGAGACCGGTGACGGCAGAAATGATAAATGCTCCTACGGCAAGAGGAGTCGTCCAGGATTTGATTGTTGTGCTCATAGTGTAGTTGATCTCCTTAAATTTAGTGCTTTTAAAACTGTATATTGAATTGTGACGAATTTACTATAGGGATTCTTAAAGGAGTCCAAAAGAAAGCTTAATATGTGCTTAAAATTATTACTACTCAGACACATAAAGAGTAAGTCATTGAATTGAAATAAGATACACTATATCGGCTATGGTTTGTCATTTTTCTTTTATCAATATGATTTTCGATGGGTTATAGATAATTTGACGACAAAAAGTATCTGAGTAGTATTATGAGCGATCAACATAAATCATTTAACACAGTGATCAATGCATTTTGACCATGATACTCTGCGGATTCGAGAGGGCGAAAAGGTAAATCTCAAAAAGCGCCCTACACTTGTTGATCCTGTTTACAGTTCCAAAGAGGAGTACAAGGAGATGCTTGCTGCTCATGTTGAGCAGTTGAGCAAACTGCAACAGATTCATTATGCCGATAACCGCTATTCAGTGATGCTGGTTTTTCAGGCAATGGATGCTGCTGGCAAGGACGGCGTTATAAGGCACGTGATGTCAGGAGTGAATCCGCAGGGTTGCCAGGTGTACAGTTTCAAGCACCCTTCCGCCGAAGAGCTTGACCACGATTTTCTCTGGAGGAGCAACCGTTGCCTGCCGGAGCGGGGCTGCATCGGTATATTTAACCGTTCCTATTATGAGGAAGTGCTTATTGTGCGGGTGCATCCGGAGATACTTGAAATGCAGGGTGTTCCTCATGAGCTGATCAATAGGGAGAATGTATGGGAACATCGATATCAGTCGATTATTGATATGGAAAACCATCTTCATCGCAACGGCACAAGGATTGTTAAATTTTTTCTTCACCTCTCAAAAGAGGAGCAACGCAAACGGTTTCTTGATCGAATTGATGCGCCGGCAAAAAACTGGAAATTCAGTGCGTCCGATATAGAGGAGAGAAAGTACTGGAAAGAGTATATGCTGGCTTATGAGGCCTGTTTCAGTGCGACCAGCAGTAAACACGCACCCTGGTATATTGTTCCGGCTGATGACAAACAGAATGCCCGGTTGATGGTTTCACAAATTATTGTTCACACCCTGCAAGGTCTCGGATTGTCATATCCTGAAACAAGCCAGCAACGGGTGAACGAGTTGGCCGATATCCGTAAGCATTTGATGGAAGAGGGCGGTTGAAAACTTCGTTGATCGGCACTCCTTTGTTAAATTCTGACCGGGATCTCTCTTTCCCGCAGGTACTCTTTTGCTTCAAGGATAGAGTGTTGCCTGAAATGAAAAATTGAAGCTGCAAGCGCAGCATCGGCGTGGCCTTTGGTAAATCCCTCATAGAGATGCTCAAGGTTTCCTGCGCCTCCCGATGCGATGACTGGAATATGCACTGAGGTTGAGATCCGGCAGAGAATATCGTTGTCGTATCCCTCTTTGGTGCCATCACGATCCATGCTGGTCAAAAGAAGTTCTCCTGCGCCGAGTTCCTGTACCTTGTGTGCCCATTCAAGCGCTTCGAATCGGGTTGGATTTTTCCCTGAATGGGTATGAACAATGTAGTCGTTTCCGATTTTTTTGATGTCGATGGCAACAACAACAGCTTGCGATCCATATTTTTCTGCGATGCGGGTGATAAGGTATGGGTCGTTGACAGCGGCAGTATTGACTGACACTTTGTCGGCACCGTGCAGAAAAACCTCTTTGGCGCGTTCAACGGAACTGATTCCGCCCCCGACAGTGAGAGGAATAAAGATCTCGCCGGAAACTTTCAGCACCTCTTCAAGTGTCGTCTTGCGGGATTCAAGTGAGGCTGAAATATCAAGAAAAACAAGCTCGTCTGCCAGCTCATTATTGTAGAAGCGCGCCTGCTCAAGGATGGAGCCTGCATCTCTCAATCCCTCAAAGTTTATTCCTTTTACTACTCTGCCGTCACGCACATCGAGGCAGGGGATGATTCGTTTGGCTAACATGGCCGTACAACTGAAATTCATTGTAAAAAAAATCCTTTTGACAAGAAATCAATAAAGTTTGAACTCTACAACAATATTTTCAAGTATTACAGAATCAGGCTCATACTCATGCAGGAGTGCTTTTATTTGATTGCCTGATGTTAAAAAAATCGCTATTATTGGGCAGTCTTTTTAATAATAATATAGCCCGGTTACACTATGAATTTTAATCCCTGGCATGATGTTGAGATAGGAGAAGATCAGCCGAATATCGTTACCGCCATTATCGAGATTTCAAAGGGCAGTAGAACGAAATACGAGCTTGACAAAAAAACCGGTATGCTGAAGCTCGACCGGGTGCTTTTTTCAGCAGTTTTTTATCCTGCGAATTACGGTTTTATTCCTAAAACTCTTGGAGATGACCATGACCCGCTCGATATTCTTGTGATTTCGCAGTGCGACATTGTGCCGATGTGCATGGTGAGGGCAAGAGTCATCGGTGTTATGCGCATGATTGACCATGGAGAGGGTGATGACAAGATTATTGCTGTCGCTGAAGATGATGTCAGTATGAATAATATTCAAAATATTGACCAGTTGCCTCCCTACTTTGCCTCAGAGCTGAAGCACTTCTTTGAAGAGTACAAGTCCCTTGAGCAGAAAACTGTTCTTGTCGAAGAGTTTCAGAGTGCTGAAATTGCCCGACAGAGCATTGTGCATGCTATTGGTAACTACAAAAAGGTTTATGCATAAGCTTTGTTGTGTCTGACATCTGCTTCACATTGGGTTGAAGCGTGAGAGGCGGTCATTGATTGCGATAATCAGTGACCGCTTTTTCATTACTTCAGGCGTTCCACTCTATGGGTGTGGATTAGGTGAGCAGAACGGAGCAAATTTGCTCAATCTCCTCGCTTTTCAGGTACGGGTGCATCGGGAGTGAAAAAATTCTGCTGCTCAAATCTTCAGATACGGGGAAATCTCCAGCACTGTAACCGAGGAAGGTATAGGCTTTCTGCAGATGAAGAGGGATTTTATAGTAGATCATCGCCGGAATGCCTGCTTGCTGCATGGCCTGTATGAGCCGTTCACGCTCTTCACCTGACTCGGCAAGGAGCGAGTATTGTGCCCAGGCAGATCGGTAGTTTTTCGGAATGCGGGGAACCACAAACCTCTCCTGTAATGCTGCGCTGTAGGAGTCGGCGATGCGTTGGCGAGCTTCAAGTTCATCATCAAAAATGGTGAGCTTTTCAAGAAGAACCGCCGCCTGGATGGAATCAAGTCGTCCATTGATGCCAATACGGACGTTACTGTATTTGTCGGCACCGCTGCCATGAACCCGTATTGACCTCATCAGGGTATCAAGCTCATCATCATCAGTGAAAATAGCTCCGCCATCCCCATAACAGCCAAGTGGCTTTGCCGGAAAAAACGACGTGGCACCAGCAAGTCCAAAACTTCCCGCCTTGTGACCACGAAAACTGCCGCCGAAGCTCTGTGCGGCATCCTCAAGAATCCAAAGTCTGTAATCGTCGGCGACAACCGAGAGCCGCTCATAATCCGCTGGCAGGCCGAACAGATCGACCGGAATGACCGCTTTTGGTTTTAATCCTCGCTGCACGGCATCATCGACAGCATAGCCAACAAGTTCCGGATCGATGTTGAAGGTATCGGGACAGACATCAACAAAGAATGGAGTGGCTCCTGCGAGACTGATCACTTCAGCCGTAGCGACAAAGGTAAATGGTGTTGTAATGACGGCATCACCCGGTCCGATGCCTTTTGCAAGCAGAGGCATGAGCAGGGCATCAGTTCCTGAGGAGCAGGAGACGCAGTGACGTGACCCGACATAAGAGGCAAGTCGTGATTCCAGTTCAGTCACGTCCGATCCCATGATAAACTGGCCACTGTCGAGAATACCTTCAATGCGCTTGAGCAGTGATGTGCGTATACGCTCTTTTTGAGAAAGCAGGTCGATAAATTGCATAATGTCTTTTTCAGTTGAAATCTATTAATACTGTTCTTCAAAATACAGATTCTTTCGAGATAGTTCTATGGCGCAATTCTGTTATTCTGCGAGGTTGAAATTTTGCTCTCTTCCTCATTTTTATGTAACTATAGGAAAAATCAGCCATAGTAATCTCAAGATAATTTGATCAACGAAACAATGAGTTCCTTCTACTTTCTCGGTATCGGCGGAACGGCTATGGCCTCGGTTGCTGTTGCTTTTTCCCATGCAGGTCATGCCGTTACCGGTTCTGATACACAGCTCTATCCTCCCATGAGCAGCTATCTTGACGATCACAATATCCGTTATTTCACCGGTTTTTCCGGGAAGAACCTCCAGAGAACCTCACCTGATGCGGTCATTGTCGGCAATGCGATCAGCCGGGGAAATCCTGAACTTGAATATGCACTTGACCACCATATTGAACTTCTTTCCATGCCGGATCTGGTAAGGCATCACCTGATCGGGCAGAACACCTCAATTGTGGTTGCCGGCACGCATGGCAAAACAACAACAACCTCTCTGGTTGCCTGGCTGCTTGAAGATGGTGGGCTTAAACCGGGATTTCTTGTTGGCGGCATTCCTGAAAATTTCGACATTGGCTGCCGGGCTTCGGGACGCAGCGCAGAGGGCTTTTTTGTTACAGAAGGTGATGAGTACGATACTGCCTTTTTCGACAAACGAAGCAAGTTTCTGCTCTATCGCCCTGATATTGCCATTATCAATAATATTGAATTTGACCACGCCGATATTTTTGATTCTCTTGAGGATATCAAGCGCAGTTTCAGGCTTTTTGTCAATCTGATTCCCCGGAGTGGCTTGCTTCTCGTGAACGGTGACGATCCGGTTGCGGTTGATATTGCCGCCGGGGCATTCTGCAAAGTTGAGCGGTTTGGATTGAATACGGAGTCGGAGTGGAGCGCCCTCAACATAAGGGTCGAGAGCGAATTCTCAATTTTTGACCTTTTCTGCCAGGGCACCTGCCTTGGCTCCATCCGTGTTCCCCTTTTCGGCAATTACAATATTCTGAATACCCTTGCGGCTCTTGCGGCAGCAACTCGCGTCGGTCTCCCCCTTGAAGCCATAACACGAGCCATGCCCCGTTTCAAGCGTCCAAAACGCCGCATGGAAATTGTCGGAACCTATCCCCGGAACATCACCCTTATCGAAGATTTTGCCCATCATCCGACGGCAATCAGGGTAACGCTTGAAGCTCTCGGGCAGCTTTATGCCGGACGGCGCATTATCACCTGTTTTGAGCCTCGTTCAAATACCACGACACGAAACATTTTTCAGCACGAGCTTTCAGAATGTTTTGGGCCAGCCTCTGTTGTAGTTATGGGCAAGGTTCATCGGCCAGAGCGATATGCTCCAGAAAAATCGCTCAATACCAGTCAACTGAAAGAGGAGCTTGAACAGCAGGGGAAAATCGTCTTTCTTGCCGGTCAGGACTCTGCACATTATCCTGCCGATATTGTTGAATTTCTGCAACCGCAACTGGTAGCTGGAGATGTAGTTGTTCTTCTCAGTAACGGAAGTTTTGGCGGGTTGAAAAATTTGCTGATGGAGAGTTTGGGGTGAATGCGCACGACCACTCTTCACATTTTTCTATACGCACCGGGGCATCTGATTGAACGAGATTATTATGCAATAAAAAAAGATCGCATCTCTGAACAGATAATTAGAGCTGTGCAAAAGAATTCAGGTTTCAAATTATCATTATAAGTGGTACTTTAAGGGATGAACCAAGCACCTCGCGAAAGTTTATTTTTTGACATCAACACTAACTCATTACAACACCGGAACGACATTATGGCAAAAGTGAAAGTCGGCATTAATGGATTTGGCCGCATCGGACGTCTGGTTTTTCGCCAGGCACTGAACAACCCGAACTACGAAATTGTTGCAATCAACGATTTATGTGACCCAAAGACCCTCGCTCACCTTCTCAAGTACGATTCTACCCACAAAAAATTCAAAGGTGATGTCAGTGTTGATGGCAGCAATCTTGTTGTCAACGGCAATGTTATCACTATTACAGCACTGCGTGATCCAGCTTCTCTTCCCTGGAAAGAGCTTGGATGTGATCTGGTTGTTGAGTCAACCGGTATCTTCACCTCCCGTGAAGGTGCTTCAAAGCATCTCGCTGCGGGCGCAAAGAAAGTTATCATTTCAGCCCCGGCAAAAGATAAAATTGATGCCACGATTGTTCTCGGTGTCAATGGCGACAGCATCACCGGCAAAGAGGAGATCGTCTCAAACGCAAGCTGTACTACCAACTGTCTTGCTCCCATGATGAAGGTGCTGCAGGATAATTTTGGCATCGAAAAAGGGTTCATGACCACTGTTCATGCCTACACCAACGACCAGAACATTCTTGATCTACCGCACTCCGATCTTCGTCGTGCCCGTTCAGCCGCAATGTCAATCATCCCGACCAGCACCGGTGCTGCAAAAGCTATCGGCGAGGTTATTCCTGAACTTGTCGGCAAGCTTGACGGTTTTGCCATGAGAGTTCCTGTGTCAGATGGTTCAGTCACTGATGTTACCTGCATTCTCACCAAACCTGCGACCAAGGCAGAGATCAATGCTGCAATGAAAGCAGCTTCAGAAGGCGCAATGAAGGGATTTCTTGAATATTGTGAAGACCCAATTGTTTCACAGGATATCGTCGGTAACCCGAACTCCTGTGTTTTCGATTCACTCCTGACCATGAGCTCAGGCAACATGGTAAAGGTTGTCGGCTGGTATGACAACGAGCTTGGCTACTCAACCCGAGTAACCGATCTTCTTGACATCTACTCGAAGTTTGTATAAAAACCGCTCCTCCGAACGGTAATTTAAAAAAAGGCACTCTGAGAGGGTGCCTTTTTTTTATACCTTACGTTTCAACTATTCCAGTTCAGTGTTTCAACGCAACTATCCTTTTTTTCTATGACACACACTGCCAATAAACCCATGCGCGCCATAATCCTCTTCGACAGTAAAACTTCAGGTGGATCTACAGACAGACTTATTGATTCTATTGGTCAGAAACTTGCCGAAACGGGGGCTTATGTGGAAAAGGCTAAATGCAAGAGTTCAGGAGACTACAGTTTTGTCAAGGATTTTGACGTTGTCATCATGGGAGCCCCGATTTACTATCTGGTTGTATCGTCTGAACTTCTTGGAGCACTGATGCAAAGCAACCTGAAAAACTGCCTTCAAGGTAAAAAAATTGCGCTCTTCCTTACCTGCGGAAGTCCTGAGCTGATGGCAAATCTCCTCTATCTTCCACAGTTGAAACTCAACCTGATTGGCAGTGCTATTATTGCTGAAAAAATCTTCGCTCCGGATCAAATTTCAGATCTTGCAGTTATCGCAAAATATGTTGATGAGTTGAACGAGGCTTATAATAAAGGCCTGCAATAAACAGGCCTTTTCTGGTGTATTCACTTTTACCAGCCTGCGTTAACTGAAAATATCGCGGGCTTTTTCAAAAAAACTTTTGGCATCCTTGTCATTATGAGCCGACGGTGAAATTCCTGAAGATTTCTGCATCTCCTTCAAAAGATCCTTGTCCTGGTGCGAAATATCTTTTGGAACATACACATTGACTTTGACATACTGGTCGCCACGTCCGGATCCTTTCAGATGCCCAATGCCATGACCCGGTATACGGAGCATGGTCTCTGGTTGCGTTGAGGGAGGAATGGTAAGCTTGACCGCTCCATCGAGGGTCGGAACATCAACTTTCGTGCCAAGCACAAGATCCGGGAAACTGACGGCAAGGGTGTAGATAACATCGTTGCCCTGACGGGAAAAGAGTTCGTGCGGAATCTCCTCAAGGACCACAATAAGATCCCCTGCAGTGCCGCCTCTCGGGCCAGCATTGCCCTGACCGCGCATGGTCAGGTAGTTCCCGTTTTCCACACCTGAAGGAACGGTCACCTTGACGGTCACCTCTCCGAGCTTGATCCCTTCGCCGTAACAGGATGGGCAGCGCTCCTTGATAACCCGGCCTTCACCTCCGCATGTTGGGCAAGCAGCAATGTTGACAAACTGGCCAAACATTGTTTTGGATACCTGTCGAACCTCGCCGCTGCCGTGGCAGGTCTGGCAGACCTCTGTCGCTCCGGATTTTGAGCCGCTGCCGTTGCACTCTTTGCAGGTGACCTGTTTTTTAATTTTCAGTGTCTTGTCAACGCCTTTGGCAATCTCTTCAAGGGTCAGTTTGAGACGGATTTTAAGGTCAGTTCCGTGAATGCCGCTTTGTGCGCGTCCTTTTCTGGCATTACCTCCGCCGAAAGCCTCTTCAAAGCCAAAAGGAGAACCACCACCACCACCTCTGCCTCTTCCGCCCGTGAACATGTCGTTGAAGGCGCTGAAAATATCATTGATATCCGCGCCACCGGTGTACTGTCCGCCGCCACCTGATGCCGCCGAAGAGCCGACACCCGCATGGCCAAACTGATCGTAACGACGTCGCTTGTCATCATTGCTGAGCACTTCATAAGCTTCATTCACCTCCTTGAAGTGCTCCTCCGCATCCTTGTTATCAGGATTTTTATCGGGATGAAACTGCAAGGCCAGCTTCCGGTATGCCTTTTTTATTTCGTCCTTGGTAGCGGCTTTGCTGACCCCAAGAACTTCATAATACTCTCTCTTCATAATTGCATTTCGATTCAGTGTAAAAAAACTCCCTGCTACCTGGCGACAATCACCTTCGCATGTCTGATGACCTTCTCACCAAGCAAATATCCGGTCTGGTACTCATCAACGATGGTGTCTGATTCTGCTTCGGGGTGATCAATCTGTGAAATGGCTTCATGAAAGTTTACATCAAGCTTCATTCCTTTCGACTCAATGGGGTTAACTCCCTTTTCAGCAAGCCACTTCTCAAGATTTTTTTTCACCAGATCCACACCCTCGATATAGGGCCGTGCTTCGTTTGATATTTCAGAACTCTCCGGAGCAAACTGAAGAAGCCGTTTGACATCATCAACAACCGGAAGCAGTTCCCTGATGATATTCTCAAGAGCCCTTGATGAAGCCATCATGGTCTCGCGCTCTTTCTGCTTACGGAAATTTTCAAAATCTGCGGCTTTGCGCAACAGCTCGTCACGATACTTGTTTGCCTGCTCTATTTGCTTGTTCAGTTCAATTTCAAGTTCAGCAATTCTCGCCTGAGCAGGATCCGTTTCCGCTGAAGGCTGATCGAGTGAGCCATCGCCTGCACTGGCCATGTACAGATATTCCGCCGAATAGTCTTTATAGCTATCAGATTCGTTTGTTACATTTGTTGTCATAAAATATATTACTTTTGTTAGTTAGCGCCGGACAGAGTTGTTGAAAGGCTGTCAGCCATATAGTTGAGAACACGTACAGCGTGCTCATAATCCATTCTTTTCGGTCCAAGAATTCCAAGTTTACCAACCATATTTCCAACATAATAAGGAGCTGAAACAATGGTCAGATTTTCAGCCTGTCGTTCACCGTTTTCCTTTCCAATGGTGATGGTAATATCCATGCGTGAAGGCCCGTTATATTCAACAAGCTTTGCCATACTGAACTTGTCCTCAATCATGGTGATCAGCTCACGAACCTTTTCAGGCTGCTTGAATTCGGGCTGATCGACAATGTATTCGGTGCCGGATATGTAAAGTCTTTCAAAAACAGGTGATTCATCAAAAAGAGTTCCCGCAGAGCGTACAATAAGATTTTTCAGTGCACTGTCGCAACTGCAGTCTGACAGACGCCGGGTAATTGATCGACGAATTTCAGCGAGTGTCAGCCCCGAAAGCCGCTGGTTAAGCACATCGACAACCTCATTGACGGTTTGCCGGGAGAGTTCAAAATCGAGTTCCATGACAATGGTTTTGACAAACAGAGACTGAATGGAGAGGATAACCATCATTCGTGTTGAACTCAGCAACACCAGATCAAGTTTTTCAAAAATCGCATTTGAGAGTGTTGGCGACAAAACAACACTCAGTTGCCGAGAAATCGTGCCGAGCACTTTGACCGCCGACAGGAGCACATCGGAAGAGGTTCCCTTGCGATCGATGCTGATTTGGCCGATATTTGCCTCCATCCTCTTTTTCTCACTCTCATCAAGACACTGAAAGGTCATAATAAGATCAACGTAGTAGCGATATCCCTTGTCGGTCGGGATTCTTCCCGCCGAGGTATGCGGCTGACTGATATAACCTTCATCTTCAAGCTCGGCCATGACATTGCGTACTGTGGCATCAGAAAAACCAAGATTGTAATTTTGGGCAATATATTTCGAACCCACCGGAGCTGCGGTAACTACATAAGCCTGTATAATGATACCCAGCACCTGCCGTTCCCTTACATTGAGTTCACGAGAATCCATCAACGTCCATCATCGTAATTAAGTGGTCAATAATCAGTTGAATTTAAAAAAACTAATCGTTTCTGCACCCTCTCGAATGCTACAGATAATAAAGCATTATTATAAGAGCGCAGCAACGGTGATATAATAAAAAAAACAGTGAGCGCTCCTCAGCCATGATTTCCTGAAATAATACGGTCAAATCCGGAATAATCCTGCGAAACCGTTATCCCGGTAAAACCATGAAAAGCCATGAGTTCTGAGACTGCGGCAGCTCCATCAGCATGCAGTTCCAAACAGAGCCTTCCTCCTGGAACAAGAAGTGATGGTGCCAGTGCAGCAATCGCCTTGTAACATTCGATACCCTCGGGGGTGGTCAGAGCGGTTTCCGGTTCGTATTGCCGTACCTCTCGCTGAAGCCCATCCCATTCTGCACGGGGAATATAGGGCGGATTAGAGACAATCAGGTCATAACGGCTCTCTGGCAGTCTGGCAGCAAAGTGTTCATCAAACATATCAGCGTGAATGAAGGTTATCTGCGATTCCACACCATGCATTGCTGCATTCTCACGAGCAACGGCAAGGGCATCGGGAGAGCAATCAACAGCGGTAACCTTGAAAGCAGGGCAGAGCTTTGCCATGGTTACGGCAATACAGCCGCTTCCTGTACCAATATCAAGCACATTCGCCTCTGCGGGGCCGCCACGATCCGGAATGCCGATAGATGCAAGAGCATATTCCACAAGCAGTTCAGTTTCCGGACGCGGGATAAGAACCCGTTCATCAACTGTGAACCGCAACCCGTAAAAGTACTGCTCTCCAATGATATACTGCACCGGGCGGCCATCAAG
>JBMOIS010000048.1:0-20528 GCA_049317185.1 Chlorobium sp.
GGCGAACGGTATTTGATTGGCATTGTCTTCGACCCTAAGGCGAGGAACGTCAGCAAGTTTGAGTGGGAGAAGGTGTAACGCTTCCTTTTGTCAGCGCCATCGGGATATGATAGCGTCGTCGGCGGAGCAAAAACATTTCACTCAGCACTTGAAAAAAGACCAGTATCAAACTCTTTGAAAACCCTGTGGGTGATCTGCTTGAAACCCTGTTCAAGTTCGTCCGCAAGCACAAAACCTTCTCCATGATTGTTGGCGTGGCCATGACGGTCTATCTTTCGATGTGTGTTTTTACGCATTTAATTGCTCCAGAATAATGGAGATGCATAAGAGACGCAGAGCAGGCCATCGGGGTATTACAGGGTCAGCGAGCCTCTAAAATTCCGGGCATCAAAGGGTGTTAAAGCTACAACCACCGCAAATACGGTGCCGATTACCGCAGCGTCATGCCGATCAGCCTCTACGGCATCGGCGATAACTACCATCCGCAAAACAGCCACGTCATTCCCGCGCTGATCCCTCCTCTTCATAACGCAATATATCAATGGCACTTCTGTGGTTTCTATCTGGGGAACCTGCGCTCCGTGCATGTTTTCTGGGAGCGCCGAGTACTTGGGAGCTAAAAAAAGTATGTTTCGCGGTCAAAAAGTTTTATATTTCGATGTGTAGTAAACAAGTGTTAAGCGGCCTCGCTGATCTGTTGAAGTGTTTATGCCCGCGATCGGCTTATGTTTTAAATGGAGGATGACGATGAAAATGCTGCCAGTAGGGATACAGACGTTCAGTAAAATAATCGAAGGTGATTACCTCTACATTGACAAAACGGAGATTGCCCGCAACCTGATTGAGAAATATCAATACGTTTTTCTGTCGCGGCCCCGGCGATTCGGCAAAAGCCTGCTTCTTGATACGCTAAAAGATATTTTTGAGGGAAATCGGGAGCTGTTCCGGGGGTTGTTGATTGAGGAGCAGTGGAACTGGGAGGTGAAATATCCGGTCATCCTGATAAGTTTCAGTGGCGGGATTAACTCGAAAGCTGATCTGGAGGAGGATTTAATACAAATACTTGACGCCAATGAGGAGCGACTTGGGCTGGAGTGTACGAACAAATCAAAATCCAAAGCAAAGTACTACTTCGCGGAGTTGATAAAAAAAGCCTCTCAAAAGTATCACCAGAAGGTGGTCATCCTGATTGATGAGTATGATAAACCGATTTTGGACAATATTGAGAACATTCCCGAAGCTCTTATCATTCGGAATGGAATGCGTGACTTTTATACAAAAATCAAGGATAACGACCGGTATCTGCGCTTTGCCTTCCTCACCGGCGTGAGCAAATTCGCCAAAGTGTCGATCTTCAGCGGCTTGAACAACCTTGAAGATATCAGCCTCAACCCTGAATATGGCAATATCTGCGGGTATACCCAGCTTGACCTCGACACCACGTTTGCCCCCTATTTCGAAGGGGTGGATATGGAGAAGATCAAACGCTGGTACAACGGGTATAACTTTTTGGGTGACAGTGTTTATAATCCTTTTGATATCCTGCTGTTTATCAAGAACAAGTGTGTGTTCAAAAACTATTGGTTCGAGACAGGAACGCCAACATTTTTGATTGATCTCATCAAAAAGAGCAACTATTTTATTCCCAGATTGAATAGACTGCGTGTTAATGAGTCTCTGGTCAACAGTTTTGACATTGAAAATCTTAATCTGGAGACCATTCTGTTTCAGAGCGGTTACTTGACCATCAAGCGCGTGATGCCGTCGGATGTGGGAGTTCGATATGAGTTGGGGTTTCCCAACAAGGAGGTGCAGACCAGTTTTAACGACTCTATCCTGCAATCGATGCTCAGCGTTTTGGAAAAAGAGCAGCTTCATGATGAGCTGCTTGTATTCATCAACACTGGAGATGTTGAAATATTGGAGCCTGTTATCCGGCACCTTTTTGCAAGTATCGCCTATAATAATTACACCAATAATAATCTTGATCGTTTCGAGGGCTTTTACGCCAGCGTTCTCTTTGCCTTTTTTCTTGGCTTCGGGGTGGACATCATCGCCGAGGACGTGAGCAACATGGGCAGAGTTGACCTGACTATAAAGGTCTGCGGGCAAACCTTTCTTTTTGAACTCAAGGTGACCGACGGGGAGCCACTTGAGCAGATCAAGAGGATGAAGTACTACGAGAAGTATGCTGGCGAACGGTATTTGATTGGCATTGTCTTCGACCCGAAAGCGAGGAACGTCAGCAGGTTTGAGGTTGATAAGCTCTGAAGAAAGTTGTCAGTAATCAGTTGTCAGTGGTTTGTGGATAAGCTGAAGGCGAGCCCGTACACCCCGGTCACTGAGTAGGGCACCAGCCCGTATCGAAGTGACCATGCCGCTAAAATGGTTTTCTGTTAAATCCTCATTGAACTCTCAAAGCCAAAGAAGAGTAGAGCGGTGGAAAATTTCCACCGGTTCATGTAAAAAGAGCTGATGTTACGATACCACGCTTGAGATAACCGGGGAGCTGCTTCAGGGCGTGCTTCACAAGGAGAGCAGCAATGCAACGGGGCTTTTCATCACCTCCATCAGCAGCGACCTTGAGGCAGCGAGCTACTACATTGTTACGGTGCCAGCCCCGACTGATAAAAACAAACGCCCAGTGTTAACCCCCCTCATCAAGGCAAGTGAAACCATCGGCAAGGTGCTCAAACCCGGCCTAGTCGGAGGCCACTGCATCGGTGTTGACCCCTGCTACCTCGGCCAGAAAGCCCAGGAGTATGGCTACCGCCCTGAAATCATCCTCTCAGGTCGCCGCCTCAACGACAATATGGGCAAATACGTCGCCTCCGAAGTGGTGAAGCTCATGATTGCCCGCGACCACAAAATCAAAGGGGCAAAAGTGCTCATCCTCGGCATCACTTTCAAAGAGAACTGCCCCGACATCCGCAACACCCGAGTGGTCGACATCGTCCACGAACTCCAGCAATACGGCACCGAGGTCTACATCTACGACCCCTGGGCCAACCCCGAAGAGGTGCTCCACGAATATAACCTCCACTGCCTCGCCCAACTCCCTGCCACCCACCACTACGACGCAGCCATCCTCGCCGTCGCCCACACCCTCTTTACCACCATTCCCCTCAGAACTATCGCTTCGTGTATCTATGATATTAAAAACGTACTGCCATCAGACCAGGTGGACGGCAGGCTCTGACCTCCCCCCATGCCAGAGTGATGTGAGTTGTGTGAGTGTTGTGATTCCAATGTTAACTTGTCATGAGCCCATCTACGAATCAGGTTCAATGGCAGGCGTGCTCCTTTGTGCACAGTGAGAGAGCCGTTCGAATTACTCGATGTGTCTCTCTGTTTTTCTGTCAAAAAGGTATATATTCGAGTGAGTAGTAAAGAAGTGTTTGGCTGTGTTGGAGTGTCGATGCCCGTGATGGGCTAACAAGTGATATGGAGGTTGATGATGAAAAAACTACCGATAGGAATACAGACGTTCAGCGAGATCATAAACGAGGATTACCTGTATATCGACAAAACGGGGATAGCCTATAGTCTGATAGATAGATTTAAATATGTCTTTCTGTCGCGTCCCCGTCGATTCGGCAAAAGCCTGTTTCTCGACACGCTGAAAGATATTTTTGAGGGAAATCGTGAGCTGTTCCGTGGGCTGCTGATTGATGAGCAGTGGAACTGGGAGGTGAAATATCCGGTACTCCAGATCAGTTTCAGTGGCGGGATCCACTCGAAAGCTGATCTGGAGGAGGATTTGATACAAATACTCGATTCTAATGAGGAGAGACTTGAGCTGAAGTGTGCGAACAAATCAAAGTCAAAAGCAGCATACTACTTTGCGGATTTGATAAAAAAAGCATTTCAAAAGTACAACCAGAAGGTGGTCATCCTGATTGATGAGTACGACAAGCCGATTCTCGACAATATTGAGAACATTCCCGAAGCTCTCCTTATCCGGGATGGACTGCGTGACTTTTATACAAAAATCAAGGATAATGACAGGTATGTGCGCTTCGCCTTCCTCACCGGGGTAAGTAAATTCGCCAAAGTGTCGATCTTCAGCGGACTGAACAATCTTGAAGATATCAGCCTCAACCCTGACTATGGCAATATCTGTGGTTACACCCAGCTTGACCTCGACACCACGTTTGCCCCCTATCTCGAAGGAGTGGATATGGAGAAGGTCAAAGGGTGGTACAACGGCTATAACTTTTTGGGTGACAGTGTTTATAACCCTTTTGATATCCTGCTCTTTATCAAAAACAAACACCGGTTTAAAAACTATTGGTTCGACACTGGAACACCAAAATTTTTGATTGATCTCATCAAAAAGAACAGCTATTATATTCCCAGGTTTAATGGATTGGTTGCTGAAGAGTCTCTCATCAACAGCTTTGACATTGAAAATCTCAATCTGGAGACGATTCTGTTTCAGAGCGGCTACTTGACCATCAAGCGTTTGATAGAGGATGAGATGGAAGAGATGTACGAGTTGGGATTTCCCAACATGGAGGTGCAGACCAGTTTTTGCAAATATATTTTGCAATCGATGACGACCGGTTCGGAACACGTGACGATCCGCCGTGAGCTGCTTGCTCTCCTGAGGAGTGGAGATGTTGCAAGTCTGGAACCCGTTATCAAACGTCTTTTTGCCAGTATTGCCTATAATAATTACACCAACAACGATATCGCAGGGTACGAGGGCTTTTACGCCAGCGTGCTCTTTGCCTGTTTTTTCAGCATCGTGGTGGAGACCATCGCCGAGGACGCGAGCAACATGGGCCGAGTTGACATGACTATAAAGGTCGATGGCAGAACCTTTCTTTTTGAACTCAAGATGACCGACGGGGAGCCACTTGAGCAGATCAAGAGGATGAAGTATTATGAGAAATATGAAGGGGAACGGTATCTGATTGGCATTGTCTTCGACCCGATAGCGAGGAACGTCAGCAAGTTTGAGTGGGAGAAGGAGTAAGGCTTCCTCTTGTCAGCACCATCGTGATATGATAGCGTCGTCGGCGGACCAAAAACATTTCACTCAGGTATGGCTGGGCCAGCGATCCTCTAAAATTGCGGGCATCAAACGGCGTGAAAGCTACAAGCGCCGCCAATACGGTGCCGATTACCGCACCGCTATGCCGACCAGCCTCTACGGCATCGGCGATAACTACCATCCGCAAAACAGCCACGTCATTCCCGCGCTGATCCGTCTTCTTCATAATGCAATAATCAATGGGGTTTCTGTGGTTTCTCTCTGGGGAATTTTCTGGGAGCGCCGAGCTCCAGCTCGGCAAAAGGGTGGGGGGGGAAATGCCGAGCTGGAGCTCAGCGTTCCCAGCTCCCACCTCCCAGCTTAAAAAAGTATGTTTTTTGCGGTCAAAAGTTTTATATTTAGGTGTGTAGTAAACAAGTGTTAAACGGCCTGGCTGATCTGTTGAAGTGTTTATGCCCGCGATCGGCTTATGTTTTAGATGGAGGAAGATGATGAAAATGCTGCCAGTAGGTATACAGACGTTCAGAACAATAATTGAAGATGATTATCTCTACATCGATAAAACAGAGATTGCCCGCAGCCTGATTGAGAAATATCGGTATGTCTTTCTGTCGCGGCCCCGGCGATTCGGCAAAAGCCTGTTTCTCGACACGCTGAAAAATATTTTTGAGGGAAATCGGGAGCTGTTTCGTGGGCTGCTGATTGAGGATCAGTGGAACTGGGAGGTGAAATATCCGGTCATAAAAATAAGTTTTGGTGGCGGGATTTTCTTGAAAGCTGATCTGGAGGAGGCTTTGTTGCTCATACTCAAATCCAATGAGAAGCGACTTGGGCTTGAGTGTGAAAACAGAGCCCGAGCACAGTACTTTTTCGCAGAATTAATCCAGAAAGCCTATGAAAAATATAATCAGAAGGTTGTCATCCTGATTGATGAGTACGACAAACCGATTTTGGACAATATTGAGAACATTCCTGAAGCTCTCCTCATCCGGGATGTAATGCGTGGCTTTTACACAAATATCAAGGAGAATGACGAGTATCTGCGTTTTGCCTTTCTCACTGGGGTGAGCAAATTCGCCAAAGTGTCGATCTTCAGTGGCCTGAACAATCTTGAAGATATCAGTCTCAACCCTGACTATGGCAATATCTGTGGTTACACCCAGCTTGACCTCGACACCACGTTTGCCCCCTATCTCGAAGGGGTAGATATGGAGCAGGTCAAAGCGTGGTACAACGGGTATAACTTTTTGGGTGACAGTGTTTATAATCCGTACGATATCCTGCTGTTTATCAAATACAAGTGTGTGTTTGACAATTATTGGTTTGAAACCAGTACGCCAAAATTTTTGATTGGGCTCATAAAAAAGAACAACTATTTTATTCCAGGGTTGAATGGATTACAAGTTAATAAGTCTCTGCTCAACAGTTTTGACATTGAAAATCTTAATCTGGAAACCATTCTGTTTCAGAGCGGCTACTTGACCATCAAGCGCCAGCTTCCGTTGGATATGGGATTTGGCTATGAGTTGGGATTTCCCAACATGGAGGTGCGGATCAGTTTTAACGATTATATCCTGCAATCGATGACCCGTATTTCGGAAAATGAGCCGATCCGCCGTGAGCTGCATGCTCTCTTGAGGAGTGGTGATGTTGCAAGCCTGGAACCCGTTATCAAACGTCTTTTTGCCAGTATTGCCTATAATAATTACACCAACAACGACATTGAGCGTTTCGAGGGCTTTTACGCCAGCGTGCTCTATGCCTATTTTTTCAGCATCGCGGTGGAGATCATCGCCGAGGATGCAAGTAACATGGGCAGAGTTGACCTGACCATAAAGGTTGATGGCAGAACCTATCTCTTTGAACTCAAGGTGACCGACGGGGATCCGCTTGAGCAGATCAAGAGGATGAAGTACTACGAGAAATATAGTGGCGAACGCTATCTGATTGGCATTGTTTTTGACCCGAAGACGAGGAACGTCAGCAAGTTTGAGTGGGAGAAGGTGTAAGACTTTGTTTTATAAGCGCTTGGGGATATGGTAGTGGCACTTCGATATGGGCTGAGTACATGTCCCAGCCTTGGTGTGGGCGCATTCCGGCTTGAGGCCAACATTCCTGGCTTGAAAGAGTATGTTTTTCGCGATTCATAAATTCGCAGGGAAAGAACTGTTCGTTAACACAGATGTGCCTCTCTGTTTTTCTGCCAAAAAGTTTTATATTCGAGTGTGAAGTAAAAAAGTATCAATCTTGATTGATGATGTGTTGGAGTGTCGATGCCTCTGATGCGCTCATGGTTTAAATGGAGGATGACGATGAAAAAGCTGCCAATAGGGATACAGACGTTCAGTGAAATCATAAACGAGGATTACCTGTATATCGACAAAACAGGGTTGGCCTATAGTCTGATAGAAAACTACAAATATGTCTTTCTTTTGCGACCACGGCAATTCGGGAAAAGCCTGTTTCTTGATACGTTGAAAAATATTTTTGAGGGAAATCGGGAGCTTTTCCGTGGGCTTCTGATTGAGGATCAGTGGAACTGGGAGGTGAGCTATCCGGTCATGAAAATCAGTTTCGGTGGCGGGATCAACAGTTCGGAAACTTTTGACAATAATCTTTTCAGTATTCTGAAGGACAATCAGGAACGGCTTGGTGTTACGTGTGAGGAAGAAAAGGATCCAGACCACTGTTTTGCGGAGTTGATAGAAAAAGCATGCCAAAAATATAAGCGGAGGGTTGTCGTTCTGATTGATGACTGTGACAAGCCAATTTCGGACAATATTGAAAATATTCCCGAGGCTCTCATTATCCAGTCCCGGATGCATGCCTTTCAGTCAACAATCAAGGATAATGATGAGTATCTTTATTTTGTTCTCCTTGCCGGGGCGAGTAATTATGCTAAACCGACGTGCTTTGGTGGTTTGAATAATCTTGAGGATATCAGCCAGACCCCTGATTTTGCCGCACTCTGTGGTTATACACAGCTTGATCTGGAAACCTCTTTTGCCCCTTATCTCGAAGGGGTGGATATGGAGCAGGTCAATCGCTGGTACAACGGGTACAACTTTTTTGGCGAAAAGGTGTATAACCCTTGTGATATTCTGCTTTTTATCAAAAATAATTGCCAGTTTAACAACTATTGGTTCGAAGCAGGAAGGTCTGAATTTCTCATTAAGCTCCTCCTGGAGAACCACTATTTTATTCCATGGTTAGATGATTTATGTGTTAACAGCTCTTCGATCAATAACTTTGATATTAAGCCTCTTAGTCTGGAAACCATGTTGTTTCATTCTGGCTATTTGACCGTCAAGCGGCTGATAAGGGATGAGATGGAGACTGTCTACGATTTGGGATTTCCCAATATGGAGGTGCAGACCAGCTTCAACAATGGGATCCTGCAATTGATGATCAACCCTCTGGACAGAGAGCCGATCTGCCTTGAGATGCTTGCTATCATGAACACTGGAAATGTTGAAAGATTGGAGGAGGTTGTCAAACGCCTTTTTGCAAGCATCACCTGGAATAATTTCACCAACAATGATATTGAACGTTTTGAGGGCTTATACGCCAGCGTGCTCTTTGCCTGTTTTGCCAGTATCGGGCTCACCATTATCTCAGAGGATGTGTTCAACAGGGGTAGAATTAACCTTACGCTGCAGGTCGGAGGGAGAACCATTCTCGTTGAATTCAAGGTGACCGACGGGGATCCGCTTGAGCAGATCAAGAGGATGAAATATTACGAGAAATATAGTGGCGAACGCTATCTGATTGGCATTGTTTTTGAACCGAAGACGAGGACCGTCAGCAAGTTTGAGTGGGAGAAGCTGTGATGCTTCGTTTTATAAAGAGAAAACAGCAACCAGATTATAAAAACAGGCTTATCAGTTTTGAATAAAATATATATAGCAGGTCACCGGGGGATGGCAGGATCGGCTGTTTTGCGGAATCTCCAGGCCACCGGCCTTGACATGCGGGATGTTGTTGTTGCCACACACAGGGAGCTCGACTTGACCAGTCAGGCAGCAGTCCGTTCGTTTTTTCAGCGGGAAAAGCCTGATCAAGTCTATCTGGCGGCGGCTAAAGTGGGAGGCATTCATGCCAACAACACCTATCCGGCAGAGTTCATCTACCAGAACCTGATGATAGAGGCTAACGTTATCCATGAGGCTTGGCAGACTGGTGTCAAAAAGCTCTTGTTCCTCGGTTCAAGCTGTATCTATCCCAGGCTTGTTCCACAGCCCATGAGCGAAGCTGCTCTTTTGACCGGGCCGCTTGAATCAACCAACGAGCCTTATGCCATAGCAAAAATAGCGGGCATAAAACTTTGTGAAAGCTACAATCGCCAATATGGGACTGATTACCGCAGCGTCATGCCGACCAATCTCTACGGCATTGGAGACAACTATCATCCCCAAAACAGCCACGTCATTCCAGCCCTGATACGTCGTGTTCATGAAGCTAAAATGAAAAGCGCTCTTGTCGTTACCATCTGGGGGACAGGCGCTCCTCGTCGGGAGTTTTTGTATGTTGACGATATGGCAGCGGCTTGCGTCCACGTCATGAATCTCGACAAAGCCACATATTCTGCCCATACCTCACCAATGCAGAGCCACATTAACATTGGCTCAGGCGAAGATATCACCATTAAAGATTTGGCGTTGACCATCGCAAAGGTAATCGGCTACGAGGGTATCATAGAATTTGACCCCACAAAACCTGATGGGACTCCAAGAAAACTGATGGACAGCACCCGCCTCAACAACCTCGGTTGGCAGGCCACTACCTCTCTTGAAGAAGGGCTGATGCTGGCGTATAACGATTTTTTGCAAAACCATATTAATTTCCAATGAAAGTTGCTCTTATTACCGGAATTACGGGTCAGGATGGATCGTATCTGGCCGAATTTCTGCTTGAAAAAGGTTATGAAGTACATGGTATAAAACGCCGGGCCAGTAGTCTGAATACGCAGCGGATAGATCATCTCTATCAGGATCCGCATATTAATCATCGTCATTTTGTGCTTCATTATGGCGACTTGACCGACAGCAGCAACTTGACCCGCATTATTGCCGAAGTTCGACCTGATGAAGTCTACAATCTTGGTGCGCAAAGCCATGTGGCGGTCAGTTTTGAGGCTCCTGAATATACTGCTGATGTTGATGGCATGGGTACGCTGCGTTTGCTCGAAGCTCTTCGTTTTCTTGGTCTTGAAAAGAAGGCAAGATTTTATCAGGCATCGACCTCGGAATTGTACGGTTTGGTGCAAGAGATTCCTCAGCGGGAGACAACACCCTTCTATCCGCGTAGTCCTTATGCTGTAGCCAAGCTGTATGCTTACTGGATCACCGTCAATTATCGGGAAGCTTACGGGATGTATGCCTGCAACGGCATATTGTTTAATCACGAATCTGCACGACGGGGTGAAACGTTTGTGACTCGCAAAATCACTCGAAGTCTCTCCAACATCTCGCAAGGGCTTGAAGAGTGTCTCTACATCGGCAACATAAATGCGCTTCGCGACTGGGGCCATGCCAAAGATTATGTCCGCATGCAGTGGATGATGCTTCAGCAGGATGAACCCAAAGACTACGTTATCGCCACCGGTGTACAATACACGGTGCGTCAGTTCATTGAAAAAGCGGCTCAACAGCTCGGTATAACCATTCGCTGGGAAGGTGCTGCTCTTCAGGAAGTTGGCATTATTGCCGCTCTCAACTCTTCCTCCTCTTACCCATCGTTGAGCAAGGGGCAAATTATTGTTCGGATTGATCCGAGGTACTTCCGTCCCGCAGAAGTAGAAACCCTGCTTGGTGACCCTGCAAAAGCAAAATCCGATCTGGGCTGGATCCCTGAAATAACTCTCGATGAAATGATTGCCGAAATGGTAACCCACGATCTTGACCTTGCCCGGCAGCACGCTCTCCTCAAAGCCAATGGTTACCATGTTGATGTGAGTAAAGAGTAACAAAAAAGGCGACTGTTTTGTGAAGTTGGTGTTTAGTCTTATTGCGCCATGCAATGCCAGAGTTCCCGTTTGAGAGGGGGATGTTGTTTTTTACGTCTGAAAATGTTTTTCTTGACTGGATATCGTTAACAATCGTTATATTGGAGAGTCAAGCTTGCTCTTTTGAAGCACGCATCCAGCGTTTCCTGTTGCAGGCCCTGCGGGAATGTTTTCATAACCTTCAGGTGGCTGAAAAACAAACATTCATGGTTTAAATTTCAAAACGGAGGTAGTAATGCAAAGCAACCAGACCTTTGCTGATCTCTTCAGGGCCAGGGGGGTAAGCCGCCGGGACTTTCTCAAGTTTTGTTCGCTTACTTCGGTTTATCTTGGTCTTTCACCATCGATGGTTCCCGCAATTGTCCAGGCGATGGAGAACAAGCCTCGAACTCCAGTAATATGGATTCATGGTCTGGAGTGCACCTGCTGCTCCGAGTCTTTTATCCGCTCTTCACATCCCACTATTGAGGATCTGCTGTTCAACATGATCTCTCTTGATTATGATGATGTGCTGAGCGCCGCAGCGGGCCATCAGTTGGAGGATGTGCGTCGCAAGATCATGAAAGAGTACAAGGGGAAGTACATTCTTGCCGTTGAAGGAAATGCCTCCACTAAAGATGATGGTGTTTACTGCATGGTTGGTGGCGATTCATTCCTCAATACCCTGAAAGAGACTGCTGCGGATGCTGCCGCCATTATTGCCTGGGGCACCTGTGCTTCGTTTGGCTGTGTGCAGAATGCCGATCCAAATCCCACAGGAGCGGCACCTGTCTCTGATATTATCAAGGATAAGCCCATTATCAAGGTGCCGGGCTGTCCACCGATTTCAGAGGTGATGACGGGTGTTATTACCCATTTCCACACCTTTGGAACTCTTCCTGAGCTTGACCGTCTTGGTCGTCCCAAAGCATTTTACAAGACGCGGGTTCACGACAAATGTTATCGGCGTGCCTTCTTTGATGCGGGTATGTTTGTGAGAAGCTTTGATGATGAAGCCACCAGAAAAGGGTGGTGTCTCTACAAAATGGGATGCAAGGGCCCGACGACCTATAATGCATGCTCAAAGATCCAGTGGAACGGAGGAACAAGCTTCCCGATTGGCTCCGGACACCCCTGCATCGGCTGCTCTGAGCCTCATTTCTGGGACAGGGGGCCCTTCTACAGCAGGCTTGCCGAAGTTCCGTTCCTTGGCAGTGACAGCAATGCTGACAAGATCGGCATCGTAGCTGTTGGCGCTGCTGCGGCTGGTGCTGCGGCTCATGCGGCGGTGACAGCGGTGAAGAAGGCGAAATCAGACAAGCTTGATAATGATAAAGCATAACCAGGGAGTAAGCTCATGGCCAAAAAAATAGTTGTTGATCCGATTCCCCGTATTGAGGGGCACTTGAGAATAGAGGCGACGCTGAACGACAGCAATGTGATTGAGGAGGCCTACTCCAGCGGTACGATGTGGCGCGGTATTGAGGTGATTCTCAAGGGGCGCGATCCGAGGGATGCGTGGGCATTTACTGAGCGTATCTGCGGTGTGTGTACCACGGTGCATGCTCTTGCTTCGGTGCGCTGTGTCGAGGATGCCCTTGGAATTGATATTCCCGCCAATGCCCGAATTATCAGAAACCTGATGAATGCGACGCAGGTGACGCAGGATCACCTTGTGCATTTTTACCATCTTCATGCGCTCGACTGGGTTGATGTGGTCAGCGCCCTGAAGGCCGATCCGAAACAGACATCGGTTATTGCACAGAGCATCTCTTCCTGGCCGAAATCGTCGGTGGGCTACTTCAAGGATCTGCAGCAGCGGCTTGTCGGCTTTGTCGAAAGTGGTCAGCTTGGCATTTTCTCCAACGGTTACTGGGGTCATCCGGCCTACAAGCTTCCTCCTGAAGTGAATCTGATTGCGGTGGCGCACTATCTTGAGGCGCTTGATTTCCAGAAGGAGATTGTCAAGATCCATACTATTTTTGGTGGCAAGAACCCTCATCCCAACTATCTGGTGGGTGGCATGGCCTGTGCCATCGATCCCAACAGCGATACGGCGATCAATATCGAGCGTCTCTCGATGATCAAGAAAATCATTGATGATACGACTACGTTTATCGACCAGGTCTACATTCCAGATCTTATCGCTATTGCTGGATATTACAAGGGGTGGCTGCATGGCGGAGGTCTTGGTAACTATCTCAGTTATGGTGATTTCCCTGAAACCACTCTCGCCGATTTCAAGACACTGCTCTGGCCGAGAGGGGCGATTCTCAACAAGGATCTCACGACCGTTATCGATGTTGATCCAAGGGATGCCTCTCAGGTGACTGAAGAGGTGAGCCATAGTTGGTACACCTCTTCTGGTGGGGATGCCAAAGGACTTCATCCATGGAAGGGTGAGACAACTCCGAAGTATACCGGCCCCAAGCCGCCGTTCGAGCATCTTGATACCGACAAGAAGTACAGTTGGCTGAAGACGCCCCGCTGGAAGAACCATCCGATGGAGGTGGGCCCCCTTGCCCGTGTGCTGGTTGCCTACGCCAAGGGTGATCCCATGATCAAGGAGACGGTCGGTCTTGTGCTCTCGAAGCTTGAGGTTGGTCCTGAGGCGTTGTTCTCGACGCTTGGTCGTACTGCGGCTCGCGGCATCGAGTGCAAGCAGACGGCAGGCTTTATGCGCCATTACTATGATCAACTGATTGCCAATATCAAGACCGGTGATTATCGCACCTTCAACAGCGATCGATGGGATCCTTCAACCTGGCCTGAAGAGTGCAAGGGATTTGGATACACTGAGGCTCCGCGCGGTTCGCTTGGTCACTGGATTCATATCAGCGACAAAAAGATCAAAGAGTACCAGATTGTGGTGCCTTCTACCTGGAATGCCTCTCCAAGGGATGCCAATGGCAATTCAGGAGCGTATGAGTCGGCGCTGAAGGGGACACCCATGATCAATCCTGAACAGCCGCTTGAAATTCTCAGAACGGTGCACTCCTTTGATCCGTGTCTTGCCTGTGCCTCTCATCTGTTCGATATGAACGGCAAGGAGATCACCTCGGTCACAATCGTTTAAACGGAGCTTGTCATGGGGAGATTAATTGAAGAGATCTATGTCTGGAGGTTGCCTGTCAGGTTTTATCACTGGATCAATGCCCTGTGCACGGTTGTTCTTTTTGTAACCGGTCTCTATATTGCCGCTCCCGTGCTGAACCCTCCGCTTGGTGAGGCGGTCTGGTACAAGGGGCTGGCCTGGTGGCGCTATCTGCACTTTGCCTCCGCCTTTCTTTTTGTTGCCAACTTTCTCTTCCGCCTCTATTGGGCGATTTTCGGAGGCGACCGGTATGCGCGATTCGGCGGTTTCAGGCCCTGGTCACCGTCGTGGTGGGGAAAACCTTTTCTGGAACAGGTGGAGTCCTATCTGTTTATTCGTTCGGAAGAACCTAACTATGTTGGTCACAACCCGGTTGCAGCTCTGGCCCACTTCGTGTTCATTTTCTGTGGATCAAGCTTCATGATTTTTACGGGGCTTGCCATGTATGGTGAAAATAATCCCGGCGGGTTCAATGATGCATGGTTTGGATGGCTGATTCCGCTTTTTGGTGGCAGCTATACTCTTCATTTTGCACACCATCTTATGGCATGGATTTTTCCGATCTACGTGATCATGCACCTGTATGCGGTTTTTCGTCATGATGTTGTTGATCGTACCAGTGTTACCTCTTCGATTATTACCGGCTACAAGCATAAGGTCGAGGAAGAGCCTGTATGAACCCTATGGTGATCAATGTTATAGGGCTTGGTAATCTGCTCTATGGTGACGAGGGGTTTGGTGTTGCCGCTCTCAACAGTTTCAGGGATTCGTCAGATTTCCCTGAAACTGTGCGATTTATAGACGGTGGAACGCAAGGGATATACCTGCTTGATTATCTTGAATCCTGCGATGCTGTGCTTGTTTTTGATGCGCTGATTCCTCTCGACTATGACCGGCGTGTGTATGTCTATCGGAACGAGGAGCTTCCGGCCTTTATTCACCGCAAGATGTCTTCACACCAGATGGGACTCAGCGAAATGCTCGGTATCGCCAGACTGCGTGGTAAAATGCCGAAGGAGATTGTGCTTATTGGTGTCCCTCCCAAAGAGCTTGAACTCAATGTTGGCCTCAGTCCCGAGCTTTCGCTGCTGCTTCCCGAAGCGGTACGTTCGGCGCAGGCGATTGTGGAGGGGTGGCTCTCCTCTCCCCCGGCAGCTAAGGCCTGATAAGACGCAGGAACTCGTTTCTGGTGGGCTGTGAGGTGATGAATTGCCCCGACATGGCCGATGTTGTGGTGACTGAATTGAGCTTTTCAACCCCCCGCATCACCATGCAGAGGTGCCGGGCCTCTATGACGACTCCGACACCTTTCGGCTTCAGCACATTCTGGATGGCATCGCGAATCTGCTGGGTGAGACGCTCCTGCACCTGAAGACGGCGGGCAAAGACCTCCACCACCCGGGCAAGTTTCGACAGACCGACGATCTTTCCATCGGGAATGTAGGCAACGTGTGCTTTGCCAAAAAAGGGGAGTAAATGGTGTTCGCACATCGAAAAGAGGTCGATATCCCGCACAACCACCATTTCGTCATAAGCTTCGGTAAAGACCGCGTTATTGAGCAGCTCTTCGGGATTTTCGTTGTACCCTCCTGTCAGAAAGCGCAAGGAGCGGGCAACCCGTTCGGGTGTTTTCAGGAGACCTTCACGGAGAGGGTCTTCGCCGATGCCTTCCAGCATTGAGTAGACGCTTGTTGCAAGTCTGTCTGCGCTCAGGGGATCCGTTTCAGGAGCAACTGAGCAGCACTCGTCATCATCACATCCGCAGCCTTGGGTGGATTGCAGGGGAAGGTTGCTCTCCGAAAGAGCGGACGGAATTTTTTCCTGTTTCATAGAACGCATACTCTCCCTGATTTTTTCAAAAGATTATTCATGATGCGCTCTTGTCGGGCTCCGGAATCCTTATTTTTTCAAGGTGCGGGGCGATGTCGAGCATACGGGCCTGGTGGTGTTTGAGCTCATACTGGATAAACTTTTCGGCCTGGTACTTTTTCATTTTTTCGAGAATCCTGGCCATCATCACGACATCAAGATGGAGGGACACTTCGCTGAAATATTCAAGTGGCAGGTCGTTGGCGTATCCGGTGGCCTGGTCGACTCCCATTTTAATGCAGACTCCGGCGGCAATCCTGGGGCGGATGTGCTCAACCATGAGCGGAATGACCATAAAATTTGGAATGAATTTGATAATCATGGCTATGGCATTGTAGAGATCGTCAAACCCGTCTGTCTCTTTGCTGACAATGTTTTTTGCCCAGGTGAATATCTCCTGCTGCTGGTAAGGGGTCATCTGATGAACCGCCTCTGGCACCGCCACAGGGCTCCATGCTGTCAATGTTTCTAATTCACTCATTGCTCTCTTGCATCGTTATGGATATGGTGCAGGCTGCTGTTGCCGCATGCCCTGCTTGTTTTCTCTACAGTTTATCAAAAAAAAGGAGAATAGAAAACAAGTAAGGCATGAAAGGTATGACTGCAAAACGCAAACCAATAGCTATATTCCCCTTTTTTACAAGGTCATGAACATATAATGGAAGGATTGGTGAAGAGGTATGGTGCTATTAACGGTTGAAGGGTTGCAAAAAAAATATGGTCTGAAGCATCTGTTCGAGGATGTTTCTTTTGGTATAGATGATCGTGACAAGATAGGTATTATCGGGGCGAACGGGAGTGGCAAGAGTACGCTGCTGAAAATTCTTGCAGGAGTTGAGACGCCCGACAAGGGGAAGGTGATGGTGGCCAATCAGAAACGGATAGCCTATTTGCCGCAGGATTCACCCTATAATCCTGAGGATACTGTTCTTCAGGCTATTCTGAAGTCGAGCGACAAGGTGATGGATCTCATCTATGAGTATGAGGTGGTCTGCAAGGAGCTTGAAACCAGGCACAGCGATGATCCTTCGTTACTCGATCGCATGAGCAGGCTTGCGCACGAGCTTGATGTTACTGGTGCCTGGGAGCTGGAGTCGAATGCCAAAACAGTGCTTGGCAAGCTTGGTCTCTATGATTTGACGGCAATTATGGGTACGCTCTCCGGCGGTCAGCGCAAGCGGGTGGCGCTCGCTCATGCGCTGGTGGTGCCGAGTGACGGTCTGATTCTTGATGAGCCGACCAACCATCTTGATGCCGACAGTGTTGAGTGGCTGGAGCAGTATATCCGGCGCTATCAGGGCGCGGTGCTCCTCATTACCCATGACCGATATTTTCTTGACCGTGTGGCGACACGGATGATTGAGATGGATGGCCGTACAGCGGTTACCTATACCGGAGGATATTCAAGCTACTTGCAGCAAAAGGCTGAACAGGAGGAGCAGGCTATACGGGATGACCGCAAGCGTCAGGCTCTTGTCCGTCAGGAGCTTGACTGGATGAGGGGTGGCTGCAAGGCACGAACCACCAAACAGAAGGCGCGTATGCTCAGGGCCGAGAGTCTGGTCTATGCGCCGAAAAAAGAGAAGACGAAGGAGATGGACATCGGGATGGGCGCGGGACGTCTCGGCGATAAAATCATCGAGTTTCACAAGGTATCAAAGTCTTACGGCGACAAGGTGCTGCTTCGCGACTTTGAATATCACCTGCAGAAGGGCGATCGCATCGGTATTATCGGCCCGAATGGTTCTGGGAAAACCACCCTGTTTGAGATGATTACCGAGCGCGTCAAGCCTGACAGTGGACACATTGACATGGGCAAGACGGTGAAAATCGGCTACTACGATCAGCAGAGTCGCGGTCTTGATGATGACAAGCGGGTGATTGAGTGCATCCAGGCGGAGGCTGAACAGATTACCACCAAGGATGGCTCGGTGCTTTCGGCCTCGAAAATGCTTGAGCGATTTCTTTTTGCCCCCTCCACTCAGTACAGTTATGTTCGCACTCTTTCCGGTGGAGAGCGGCGGCGTCTCTACCTGCTGCGGCAGCTCATCGGTTCGCCCAATGTGCTTCTGCTTGATGAGCCGACCAACGATCTCGATATTCCTACACTGAGGGTGCTTGAGGATTATCTCGACAGCTATCAGGGTTGCCTGATGGTGGTGAGCCACGACCGCTATTTCCTTGACCGCACGGTTGAGTATATTTTTGCTTTTGAGGCAAATGGCACTATTCGTCGCTATCCTGGTAACTACACGCTCTACCTGGAGCTGAAGGCCTCAGAGGGGAAGGGGGAGTCGAAGCCGGTGAAAAAAGTGGTCGAAGCGCCGAAACCAGTGGTGCCTGTTTTGCCGAAGCAGAGCAAGCTTTCCAGCAAGGAGAAGCGTGAGCTTGAGCAGCTTGAACGCTCCATTCAAGTGGCTGAGAGTCGTCAGTCGGAGATTGCCACGCAACTTGTCTCAGTTGGAGCTGATTTTGGGTTGCAGCAGAAGCTTGGCACGGAGTTGCAAACATTGCAGCAGCAGCTCGAAAAGGAGATGGCCCGATGGAGTGCACTTGCTGAGCAGGTGTAATTGTTGATAAAACATCATGATTGAAACGTCTGGTATGCCAATCATTGGCTGTGTTTTTCTGACTTCGTTCATGAGTTAACACGAGAAAAGAGGTATATTATTGGCAGTAAGTTTGATGTTTTTTGATTCAATTACAGGAAACTCTAACCGATATCAGCCATGAAGAAATTAGTGTTTGTTTTCTTTATTGTAATGACATGTAGTGCCTTGTTGTTAAATGCTTATGCACAAGAAAAGAAGATTGCTGAAGTAGTAGTTGATGACATTTTTTTCAAGTCTGTAACCGTTAGCCCTGACAGCAAGCGGGTTGCATACAAGGCACAGAAAGGCTCCCGGCAGGTTGTTGTGGTTGATGGAGTTGAAGGAACAATTTATAATGGTATTGGAGAAGGTACCCTGACATTCAGCCCTGACAGCAAGCGGGTTGCGTATGCTGCACAAAAAAGCGACAAGAGGGTTGTTGTTGTGGTAGATGGTGTTGAAAGCTCTGTGTATGATGGTATTGGTGCAGGTAGCCTGATATTCAGCCCTGACAGCAAGCGATTTGCCTATGTAGCCCAGAAAGGTATCCAGCAGATTGTTGTGGTCGATGGTATTGAAGGGCAGGCTTACAATAGTGTTGGAGAAGGTAGGCTGACATTCAGCCCTGACAGCAAGCGGGTTGCGTATGCTGCTAACAAAGGCAATAAATGGATTGTCTTGGTAGATGGAGTTGAAGGATCGACTTACAATGGTATAGGAGCAGGAGGTCCGATATTTAGCCCTGATAGCAAGCGGGTTGCGTATGCTGCTAACAAAGGCAATAAATGGATTGTCTTGGTAGATGGAGTTGAAGGTTTTGATTATGATGGTATTGTGAAAGGGGCCAAGATTGTATTTGATTCGTCCAACCAATTGCATTATCTCGCCGGGAAAGGTAGTCGTTTTTATCTGGTGGATGAGAGCATAGGAAATTAGTTGACGAGGGTTCCGGAGTTTATATGTGGGACACTATTATTAGAATTTTAAAGTGCACCGAAAAATAATATCTTTTTGTGTTATAACTGAAAGGATATCATGAGTGTTACAGCATCCATGATCATCAAAAATCTTGAAGCGCTCTCAGATCCCGAGGCGGCGCTCTTTGCACAGAGGTTTTTCAAAACCGGCCCTGGCGAATATGCTGAAGGTGACCTTTTTCGCGGCATTCGGGTGCCGGTGCTGAGAAAAATGGTTCCGTCACTTGATGGCACGCCATTGCCGGAGATTATCCGCCTGCTCGAATCTGCTTATCATGAGGATCGCCTGCTGGCTCTTCTGTTGCTCATGCGTCGTTTTGCGAAGGGTAATGAGGTGCTCCGTCAGCAGATCCATGAGATCTATCTGGAGCATACCCGCTTTATTAACAACTGGGATCTGGTGGATATTTCATCCCCATATCTTGTCGGCGCTTTTTTGCGTTCTCTTGACCGAACGCTGCTGTACCAGCTTGCGGCATCGCAGAGTTTGTGGGAGCGAAGGATTGCCATTACCGCAACCTTTCATTTTATCCGGAAAGGGGAGTTTGAGGATACTCTTGCTCTGGCAGAGCTTCTGCTTGAAGACCCGCACGAGCTGCTCCACAAGGCGACTGGCTGGATGCTCCGCGAGGTCGGCAAGCGCGATCTGCCAACCCTTGAGTCATTCCTGCAGCGCCATTACCCCCGTATGCCGAGGGTGATGCTTCGCTATGCCATAGAACGGCTTCCTGAAGAGAGGCGGTTGCTGTATCTCAAGGGGCTGATGTAGCTTCTGTTGAGATGATGATTTTTCGGGCACTCCCCCGTCGCGATCATGTTCAGGAATTCCTTCACGAAGCAGAGCATATCCTGCAGCGACTCCAACAATCTTCATCAAGCGGCCCAACTGCCGTCAACGTCGCCTCAAGGTTCAAAGTCCAAAGTTCAAGACGATTGCAGCAACGCAAGTGGCACATCTGAAATACTTGCGGCCTGTTCCGCACTAAACCCACTTGCCATGAGCTTGCGAGCAACC
>JBMOIS010000049.1:0-20459 GCA_049317185.1 Chlorobium sp.
CAGCGTCGTCATGAAATGGCGTAGTTGCCATACTGCGCTATATTCTTGATGTAGTTCCCAACCGCGAGACGGTCGGATTTTTTTGCCGGGAACGCCGAGCCCCCAGCTCGGCACCATTCGAGTAAAGGGTACTGAGCGGATCCTTTCTCCTGTCGTACAGACTTGAGTCAGTTTTTTCCTTGGGTCGCAAAAAGTGTCAGATGATGTTATGGAAGAGCATGACGAACAGAAGCAGAATGAGGGGGAGGAGTTATAATTCTGCGCTATCTTCTATATTAGAAATCTCCGGTTGAATCGTAGTTGTTAGCGTGTTTATCAATATGTATATTTCAGAAATATACAGTAGAGCCATGATCATTATTTAAGATATTCAGGGATTTCAGTGGGACAAGGGCAATATCCTTAAGAACATGGAGAAACACCGAGTCTCAAACTCTGAATGTGAAGAGATTTTTTTCAATCACCCGCTTATAGTTGCAGACGAACAGCATTCAGGCATAGAAAAACGATACTTTGCGTTGGGTAAAACAACTGATGGGCGACGACTTTTTGTTGTATTTACTATTCGACAAGAGACAATCAGGGTTATCTCCGCAAGAGATATGAGCAAAAAGGAGTGGAACATTTATGAAAAACAAGAGGATGCCGATTCCAGAATTCAGGAATGAAGCCGAAGAGCAGGCGTTCTGGTCAGCTCAAGATTCAACAGACTATGTTGATTGGCAAAAAGCAGAAAAAGTGCTTTTTCCGAACCTGAAGCCTACACTGAAAACCATTTCACTCCGCCTGCCGGACCCGATGCTGTACCGGCTGAAAGTGCTGGCGAATGAACGTGACGTACCATATCAATCGCTGTTGAAAATATTTCTCAAGGAACGGCTTGACAGGGAGGCTTTGTAAGCCTGAAGATGGATGCAAACTTTGAAAAGATCGAAACTTCTATGTAAATCCCGCATCCCAGTACCCAAAAAAGTGGCACATTCGTTTGATGTGACTGCACAAGTTTTATCTCAAGCAGGTTTATCTTTCTCTTGGAAAGCCTGCATGAGATCATTCGATGAGACCGGCTGAAACAAATCCGACACAAAAAAAATACTTGATAAAGCAATCGAAATCCATATTTCGTTTCCATCCAGAAATCTTTCAATCAGCATGAATCAAGGGATACTCAAATTTCCTGCGTATATTCTGCTCTTGCGTACACTGTAAGAGAAGCGGTAAAGAGCGTTATTATGACGATCTGTACAGGACGCAGAAATACAATTGATGAAATGTGTCAACTGTATACCAAATTTTGGATTAGTCATATTTAGGGCCATGAGCTGATGCTCTCTTCTGTGGGTTGTAATTCAAAAATCAGCAGATTAATCTGATTGTTATTAGATTGACCCTGTCGGTCGAGGATGCGAACCACAGACGATCTCCCCGAAATCTGACTTTTTCTGAAATGTTGACAAGTATTTTGTAAATCTACACCACAGATATGAAAACACTACCCGTGGGTGAAGTAAAAGCCCAACTCTCTGAGATCCTTGAGAAAGTAAAGCAGGGTGAGTCTGTTGGTATCCTTGACGGCAAGAATAAGAGACCAATTGCCATGATTGTTCCTTATCTCGATTCTGAAAAGAAAAAAGAACGAAAAATCGGGATTCTTGACGGAAAAGTTAAAGTCACATTTGCGGATAATTTCAAAATGACTGAGGAAGAGTTTCTCGGACTGAAATGAACTATTTACTTGATACACATACATTCATTTGGTCTATAGCTGACTCCGCGAGGCTTTCAGAGCGAGCGCGATCGGAAATAAAGAATCCGAAGAACGGAGTGTTTATTAGTTCGGTTAATCTTTGGGAAATATCAATCAAGACACGAATCAAGAAAATTGATCTTGGAGGTGTTTTGCTTGATGATTTGATTGGGCTGGCCGAAGAGATGGGGATTCGACTGATTGGTCTTTCTCCCGAAGAAGCAATAACATACGGAAAACTGGAAGAGGGCAGCCATTTTGATCCATTTGACAGGATGCTTATATGGCAAGCTATATCCAGAAAATACACGGTGATCAGCAAAGACTCCGAATTCGCAAAATTTGTTCCACATGGATTAAAGTTATTGTGGAAATAAGTTTTCAGCAAAAAGTCATTCGGTAATCGTTCCAAAAGCCATCCAAGATTAAGAACACTCCCAACTTTCAGGTTCTTTCTGGCGTAATAGGTGTTATCAATATTCATGGATGAATCTCCTTTTGCCCTGATTTCAAACAAACCATCTCCAAAAGGTAGAGTATAGGGAAGGCCCAGATTATGGCCGGACTGCTCCATTTGTTTGGTAATCCGTAAGAAACAAGCGTTTATACCTTTCGGCCACCCGTCGATCTCTTTCTTGACGAAATTATTGTAATAATCTATCACATAATTCCTAAACGTTTATACCTTATATGCTATAAATCTGCAAATAAAATATAGGGAATAGTGATAAAAGGCTGGTACAGCTTTTCAATGGTAAATGCTCAACAAGAATTGATTCCGATGTAATGACAAGGTGGAGTGACAAGAAATCAAACCAACCCGACCGGTTATTACGGAAAAACTTGTAGTTGAACGCTTAACGTCAGTCCGTTCAGTCATGAAATGCAACAGAAAACAGTGTTTTTCGGAACTGAAACATTTTCTTGCACTGAGGTATTCAAATCCCGCATCCCCCCTGGGAACGCGGAGCTCCAGCTCGGCATCGTTGTCTGTTAGTGGGTGAAGTCGCCGATGTGCCGCTGGCGTTTCACGTTTCCGGCCTAAAGCGGCAATTCTCCTTTGACTTTGAGGATGCTACAACATCGTAGCGATCAGGCGGTATTGCGTCGATAAGTTCAACCACCTTTCTGCCTGAGCAATATCATCATCTGCTCTTCACTTTTTTGCCACGTATCTCCCGGTATTAATGGTGCCAATGCCTGTAACACATATTGTGCAGCAGCGTTGGAGTCCCACGACAGCCCTGTTTTCAGCAGTGGGGCCATATCATCAAGAAAACGCCGACCAACCGTCTCTTTACCTCTCTCTTCAGCCCCGATCGCCTCTCATTTCTCCTGCAATACTCACTGGCCTTTGTCAACAAATCCGATGGTCAGCACAAGCATGCCATGCGTTATCCTTAACGGAGGAGGCTTTGTATCGGAATTTCCAGCATAGAAGAGGAGGGTAATTCCCACCGAATTGAGTTGAAAGGTGACTCATTGAGAAGAAGGAATTTGGAAATAATTTTGTAAGTTCTAACACCAAATCTGGCATGAAAATGGTGGTACACGTTGCTCCGGAATCGTTGGTACACTTTCGCCCGGAATACTCAAGCGACAGAGGATAAAAAAGAAAAAGCAATTCAATGTAACTTTCTGGTATACCCTAATTCAATACGAAATTTCGCTGAAAATTGGCATATCAGTTACAAGCTAGTTTAATTTTCCATCCTCAATAAATTGAAAGAAAAGTTACAAAACTAATAATCAATAAAGCATTGAATATGAGAAAATTAGAAATACAAAATATATCTATTAAAGGATTCAAAAGCATACAATCAATGCCCACTTTTGCTCCTCGTTCAATTAATGTTTTTATTGGGCAAAATGGAGCTGGTAAATCTAACTTCATAGGTTTCTTCAAGTTCCTTTCCAATATGTTGAGTGGCACAGGAAACCTTGCTGATTATACCGGAATGTATGGTGGTGCATCTTCATTTTTATTTGATGGTCCTGAAACGACTCCACAAATAACGGGATCCGTGAGTCTTAAAACAATAAGTGGGCTAAATGAATATAAATTTAGATTATCACACGCATCTGCTGATACATTTGTTTACACAGAAGAACAGTTTAGATATACGCCAAACGGTTTTACAGACCAAAAGATTTGGTACGACCTGGGGTCAGGTCAGAAAGAATCCGCATTGATAAACGCAGAATCTACAGGAACGACTCAAGGCACAGTAAAGCGAATGTTGCAACAATTAATTATTTACCAATTTCACAACACAACATTCAGTTCCCCAATTAGAAACAACAAGTCAGATTTAGAAAATAATTGGTTTATAGAAGAAGATGGACGGAATTTATCATCCGTATTGCATGAATTAAGCCATAATCAACCTTCTATTTATCAAAAAATTATAACAATAATTCAACAAATAATTCCATTTGTTGATGATTTTGTATTGATTGATCAATACGGCAAAACATATTTAAGATGGAAAGAAAAAGGCTCACCAGTTACTTTTGTAGCTACTCAGGCAAGTGATGGAATGTTGCGAGCAATGGCACTAATTACCTTACTTTGTTTACCACCAGAACGTTTGCCTGCTGTAATTTTTTTAGATGAACCGGAACTTGGCCTGCATCCTTCAGCAGTAAAGACTATTTGCGAATTAATCCAGGGAGCATCGGAGCATTGCCAAATTTTTATTGCAACACAAGATGCTGATATGTTGAATGAATTTGAACCAGAAGAGGTTGTCATTGTTACCAGAGAAGGTAGAAAATCCGTTTTCAAGCGATTGGTAAACGATGATTTAACAGAATGGATTGGGATTTACAGTTTATCCGATTTGTGGCACCAAAACATTATAGGAGGTAACCCATGAAGAAATTGTTTATTATAGTTGAAGGAGAAACAGAAGAACGATTTTTACGAAAAGTTCTCTACAATGATTTTATTACACAAGGCATTCACATTGAAGCACAACAATGGTTAACAAATAGATAATTGGGCATTGGCGGTGGTGGCAATAATTTTGATTTGATAGAAAATCATTTACGAAGACTGATGGCAAGATACAAACATGACAATAATATCTTTATTTCTGTAATGATTGATCTATACGCTTTCCCAAAACAGGGCAATTCGATATATGATGCTGATGTTGAAAGGCTAAAAAGTGGAAAAGACAAGGTTATACTGTTGGAAAAGAAGATGGAAGAAAGAATGGGTTATAGGAATTTCATTCCTTATGTTCAGTTACATGAGTACGAAGCCTTGTTGCTTTCAAAGCCTGATGCTTTATCATTATTTTACACAGATAAAGCAAAAGAAATTGAAGCATTAAAGACGGAAATTAATGGCATGCATCCCGAAGAAATAAATGAAACTCCTCAAGGCGCACCATCAAAAAGGATTATAAAGTATATCCCGCGATACGAAAAGCAAAAAACAAGTGCAGGTGTAGCAACAGCAGAAGCAATTGGCTTACTTTATCTAAGAACCGCATGTACTCATTTTAATGATTGGGTTTCAAAACTTGAAAGTATTTAACCTCACAACGTCACTTACAAATAATTATTTTTGATGTTCATAGTATTATAGTTTGTTTGCTATTTTTACAAGAAAATCTTGTAAAAAGGAGGCATGCCATGCTACCAACTATCCGACATGATGAGTATCTTTATCCTGTTCCAAAATTTAATCTTGGTCACAAAGATGTCAAAGACTTTATGACTGAACTCACTGGTTTTTACGAGTATTTTGCTTGTTGTTTTCAGCGTAGTGAATCAAGAGAGCATTTTCTCAAGTACATGGCTGGCCAGTTCTGTTCGTTGGAACGTAAATCTATTGAGCCAATTGCGTTAGCTATTAAAGACGGTAATGTTAGAGCTATGCAGCGCTTTGTCAGCGATACCACTTGGGAAACTGAAAAAATGATTGCCAAATATCATAGTCTCGTCAATGATGATCTCGGTCATCCTGATGGTGCCTTGATTTTTGATGAAAGTGGATTTATCAAAAAGGGCCACGACTCTATTGGTGTTGGCAGGCAGTACAGTGGAGCAGCCGGAAAGGTTGATAATTGCCAAGTTGGTGTTTTTGCTGCTTACGTTTCCGAGCAAGGGTACTCGTTAGTTGACAAGCGACTGTTTATTCCAGAAAACTGGTTTGCTGAAGTTTTTCTGGAACGACGCACAAAGTGCTTACTTCCACCCGAAACGGTTTACAAGACAAAGCCACAGTTAGCTGTCGAGATGCTTCATGCTTTTACTCAAGAAAATACAATACCTTATAAGTATGTCTTAGCCGACTCCGTCTATGGTGTCAGTCCAGATTTTATTAGAGCAGTAGAGGCGCTACCTGAAAAAACGTATTTTGTGTCGGTTCCAAAAACGACCTTGTGTTGGTCGAAAGAGCCTCTTTCCATTACGAAAACCTATCAGTGGGGAGGCAAAACCAGAACAAAAACTACCTTGGTTGATCCTGACAGCAAGCCCATCACAGTAGAGAAGTTAGCAAGAACAATAAACGAATACTTTTGGTATAGAAGAACGGTCTCAGAAGGCAGCAAAGGCCCAATTGTTTATGAATTTACTCGACGCAGGATAACGCTTGCAGCAGAAGGAATACCAATAAAGACTGTCTGGTTGGTTATCCGTCGCAAGCTTGACAACAAGCAACAATACGACTTTTTCATCAGTAATGCACCAGCAGACATAAGGCTTAAAACGTTTGTGTGGCTAAGCGGACTTCGATGGGCTATTGAACAATGCTTCGAGGAAACCAAAAGTGATTTGGGAATGGATCATTACGAAGTACGAAAATTTCCCGGATGGCATCACCACATGCTCACGACCATGTTGGCTCACTTTTTTCTTTGGCATCTGAAGATCAGGTTGGGAAAAAAAAGCACCGTTTATTACGATATCGCAGCTTGGAGTACTCTTGACGGTTATATTACCATTGAGACGAAGCACGCTAAATGTACTTCTTTCAAGGATTAATTGGATACGGGAAAGAAATTCCAGAGCGTATATGTCGCATCGAAAAAAAATTGTTCAAAAACTTGGGTTTACTAATCAAGTGACGTTGTAGGGTGATGGTGTTTATGAAGGAGCAGGGGAGATCAATATGATTAGGGATCATATTGATATGCATTAACCGAACACGTTACAATCATAAACCATCACCCCAATGTTACCAGCAGAGTGTACAACCAATCAGCCAGTCGTTGGGCAGATTGTTGAACGGTGGAGTGCAGGAAAGCCTCCTTTGCTACTAAAAACACTGGAATCACAGTGATTCCGCCATGTAAGAACGTTGTTATTTAATCGGCTTCTCTCACCTCAATCATTCTCCTCCTATGAACCGACTCGCCAATGAAAAAAGCCCCTATTTGCTACAACATTCCAGCAATCCTGTCGAGTGGTTTGCGTGGGGTGAAGAGGCTTTTGCTCAAGCAGCGGCAGCAGATCTTCCCATATTTCTCTCCGTAGGCTATGCCACCTGCCACTGGTGCCATGTTATGGAGCGGGAATCGTTTGAAAATGAGGAGATTGCTGCACTGCTGAACCGCCATTTTATCGCAATCAAGGTTGATCGCGAAGAGTTGCCCGATCTTGATCGTCTCTACATGAACTACGTTCAGTCAACCACCGGCAGTGGGGGATGGCCAATGTCGGTTTGGCTTACGCCTGATCGCAAGCCGTTTTATGGCGGCACCTATTTTCCTTCTCACGATCGCTACGGCATCACTGGATTTACAACCATTCTCAACTCCATTGCACACCTCTGGCACAACGATCGCGAAAAAATCATCAACGCATATCGAGGTTTTATCCATGTTGTTGATGAGCTGTCGCAATTACGCCCAACTGCAATGCCTGCCGATGATGAGGCTCAGCAGCGCTGTTTCGAGTGGCTGACTGCCACGTACGATTCCCACTACGGAGGCTTTGGTGGTGCACCAAAATTCCCGCGTCCAGTGCTGCTGAACTTTCTTTTCAACCACGCCTATTACACCGGAAACACACAGGGGCGTGCCATGGCGCTCCACACACTTCGCCAGATGGCGAATGGTGGTATTCACGACCATCTTGGTGTCGTGGGCAAAGGTGGCGGGGGTTTTGCTCGCTATGCAACAGACGAGCGCTGGCATGTACCTCATTTTGAAAAAATGCTTTACGATAACGCTCAGCTTGCCATCTCCAATCTCGAAGCATTTCAATGCAGCAGCGACGCTTTGTACAAGAGAGTAGCGGAAGATATTTTCAACTACGTGCTCAGCGATATGACCTCGCCTGAAGGTGGATTTTATTCAGCGGAAGATGCCGATAGCCTCGATGCGGCATCCGATGAGAAAAAGGAGGGTGCATTCTACCTCTGGAGCGCTGAAGAGATGCGTTACGCTCTTGGCGATGCTCGGCTGGCAGCGATCTTCTCCTTTATCCATGGCGTAACAGAAGAGGGTAATGTTCAGCACGACCCGCACGGTGAGTTTATCGGCAAAAATATACTCATGCAGCAGGCAAGTGTGGAGGAAGCAGCAGTGCATTTTGGCGTCACCGTAGCAGAAATTACCGCAGCGCTTGATGAAGCTCGCACTCGCCTTTACGACGTGCGCAGCAGGAGAGCAAGTCCATTTCTGGATGATAAAATACTCACGGCGTGGAATGGCTTGATGATTTCCGCTTTTGCCAGGGGTTATCGTGTTTTGCATCATGCGTCCTATCTGTCGGCGGCAAAAAAAGCGGCATTATTTATTCTTGAAAAGCTCAATGATCCTGAGCAAGGTCGCCTTTTGCGCCGCTATCGTGATGGTAATGCAGCTATCGTTGGCAAGGCTGAGGATTATGCCTTTTTCGTGCAAGCGCTGCTTGATCTTTATGAAGCCTCGTTCGACGTTGCTTATCTCCAAAAGGCAATCCAACTTATGGAGCTTCAGAACAGGCTCTTTTACGATAACATGCAAGGCGGCTATTTCAGTACAGCTTTTGATGATAACACTGTGCCGATGCGGCTCAAGGAGAGTTATGATGGTGCAGAGCCCTCGGCAAACTCTGTCAGTGTGCTCAATCTCTTGCGCCTGGCAGAGATAACCGGCAACGAAGAGTTTGCCCGCCAGGCAGAAGAGAGCATGGCCTGTTTTGCGGCAATCCTTGTTGAAAGTCCTCAAGCATTGCCGCAACTCCTTGTGGCGCTGAACGTCGCGAGCAAACGCCGATGCAGAATCACGTTTGCAGGGGAGTTGCATACGCCTTCCATGGCCGCACTGCGTGCTCTGGTGGATGCGCGGTATCTGCCTGACACAATTTCGATCCATGCCTCAACAGCGTTGACGTTATTGCAGCATACACCAGCGATTCCGGGGCCAGAGGTCGTGCACCCGCAAGCAATGCTCTGCATCAACAATACCTGCCAACTGCCCGTTCAAGAACCCGCAAGGCTTGCCGAAATGCTCGACAAAATGCAGCAACAACTCTCTCCAAACATGGCATGACTGTGTAAGGAGTTCAGGGAAAGTTCATATCTTTAACGGCACGTTGTAAATGCTTTCAGACTCATTTATTACTATTCAGATGTTTTGATTATTAGCCTTATTGTTAATCACAAATCATTTTAAAAATGAAAGTTATAGCAATTAATGGAAGTCCACGGAAAGAGGGGAATACCTGGCATGCGCTGATGGGAGTTGGCAAGCAATTAGAGGAGAACGGTATCGACTTTCAGATTTTACAGATAGGTAACCAGGCGATCAGGGGTTGTATGGCATGCGGAGCGTGTGCCAAAAACCGGGATGAAAAATGCAGCATCACCACCGACTCGGTGAATGAGTCGATTCAGTTGATGAAGCAGGCTGACGGTCTCATTATTGCATCACCTGTCTATTTTGCGGGTATTGCGGGCACCTTGAAATCTTTTCTTGACAGGGCGTTTTATGTGTCAGGATGCAATGGTAATTTGTTTCGTCAGAAAGTTGCAGCAGCAGTTGTGGCGGTTCGCCGAACTGGAGGTTCTTCCACATTCGACAGCCTGAACCACTACCTGACCTATTCAGAGATGATTCTTGCAACCTCCAATTACTGGAATATAACGCACGGAAGAGCGCCTGGCGAAGCGTTGCAGGATGCCGAAGGGGTGCAGATTATGGAGGTTCTCGGACGAAATATGGCTTGGCTGCTCAAGATGAGGGAGCAGACGAAGGCTTCACTTCCGGGCCCGGAAGCGGTCGGTAAAGTTTATACCAGTTTTGTGAGGTAGTGAGTTCTCTCAGTTAAAGGATTTGCTTGTTATGTTTTTAATGCCTATTGTTGTAATTAACCGTGCAAATCAGGTAATAGGTATCCATAATTGTCAGGATGATAGCAAGGTTCCTTCAAGAGAAACTGATCAATGCTCTTCAGCATTTCCCAGCCGTGGCTCTTCTTGGGCCACGTCAGGTTGGTAAAACTACATTGGCATTTGAGATCAGCAAGAATTTCGGTGCGCTTTATCTTGATCTGGAATCTGAAGAGGATCTGTCTAAAATGGCACAGCCTCAACTCTACCTTCATGATCATCAGGATAAACTGCTCATTCTTGATGAGGTACACCGTGTTCCAGCCCTTTTTCCTGTTCTTCGAGGTTTGATTGACAGTGGCCGCCGTGCCGGGCTGACAAGTGGGCGCTACCTGCTTCTTGGCTCAGCATCCTTTGATCTCTTGAAGCAATCAGGCGAAACTCTTGCAGGTCGTATTGCTTATCTGGAACTTTCACCATTCACTCTTCTGGAAACAGGCTCAATACCTGTCGATGACTTATGGGTATGTGGAGGTTTTCCTGATAGTCTGCTTGCTGCAGGCCCTTCGGAAAGTCTGCAATGGAGGCGGAACTTCATTCGCACATACCTCGAACGGGATATTCCCCAGTTTGGCCCTCGCATTGCGGCTGAAACTCTTCGCAGATTCTGGATGATGCTGGCCCATAATCAGGGCGGGCTCTTGAACACCGCGCAGTTTGCCCGTAATCTTGGCATTGATGTCAAAACGGTGAGTGGTTACCTTGATTTGCTGGTGGATCTGCTTCTTGTTCGTCGATTGCTTCCATGGCACAGTAACATTGGTAAACGCCTGGTCAAATCGCCCAAAATTTATGTGCGCGACAGTGGATTGCTTCACGCATTACTCACCATACCAGACAAGGAGAGCTTGCTCTCTCATCCCGTTGTCGGGCAGAGCTGGGAGTGTTTTGTGATTGAAAATATTCTGAACTCCGCTCCGGATGAGGTTCAGGGATACTTTTACCGAACAGGAGGTGGCGGCGAGATTGATCTGTTACTCTCCTGGCCGGATGGAACACTTTGGGCGGTTGAAATCAAGCGAAGCATGACGCCAAAACTCCAACGAGGCTTCCACACTGCCTGTATCGATCTCAACCCTGTACGAAAATATGTCGTTTACCCGGGAACTGAACGTTATCGGCTTGCAGAGGATATCGAGGCTGTTTCACTTGCTGAACTTGTGCAACTGGTGAGGCAGAGTATTTGAATTGTTTTATGCTCTGTTTTTATTAAAGTATTTTGTTGATAAATGCTGTTTTGCTGATCTTGCTGAAGATCAGTAATGACAGGAGAGAGTTACTGTTTGACTGTACCTGCTGAATTCGGGAGCCCGTTATTTCAACAGCAGTATGAAGCAAGAGAGGAATGTTATGTCCGAAACCAGTTATCAGTACATAAATGATCAGGGCTATCATTGATGATTTTGCATCAAATTTTGCTCCGGGAAGTGTTCTGGTTTATGCTGGAGATACCGGTGAAAAAAGTGGTTACTTTGATGCGCAACTGTTGTCTGCGCTTGATGTCGATTCTTATGGCCAGATGCCGGATGTTATCCTTTATGACGTTGAGCGGAATAGGTTGTTTCTGATAGAGGTGGTTACTGGTCATGGGCCAATTGATGCAAAACGACGCGCTGAATTGTCAAGATTTTTTGCAACAGCAAAGGCTGGATTGATATATGTGAACGCTTTTCAGAGCCGCACTGTTATGGCGAGGTATTTGTCGGAAATTGCTTGGGAAACTGTGGGATGGGTTGTTGACTCCCCGTCGCATCTCATTCATTTCAATGGGGAAGTTTTGCTTGGTTCTTATCGTTAAATGTGAAATCAAGAGGAATGAAAATAAATAGAGTAAAACTGCGTAACTACAAAAAATTTGATGAGGCCGAATTTCAGTTTCATCCAGATTTTACGGCGCTTATCGGTGATAATGCTACAGGGAAAACATCTATCCTGAATGCACTGGCAACGCTGTTAAGTACTTATTTGCTTCGAGCCGATGTTTCTGCCGGGAGATGGTCAGTAAAAAAGGATGAGGCAAGGCTCTTGATTACTGAAAAAAATGGACTGCTTAATTTTGAGCCTCAAAAGGAAGTATTTCTTCAGGCAGAAGGGTTTCGTGAGGGCAGATCGTTTTTCTGGAAACGTCGTATCAAAGACAGAGGGGGAGATGCCAGGGAATTGATTGAGATGAGCAGCGAAGATTTTATGCGGGTAAGCAGAGGTGAGGATGTTGATTTGCCGGTTTTACTTTATTATGGTTCCGGGCGATTGTGGGATATCCATAGCAATGTAAAGACAGGAACGGCTGGTTCAAGACTTGATGGCTACAGGAACTGTCTTGATTCGAAGTCGGATCACGCACTGTTTGAGAAGTGGTTTAAAACCCTTCAGCAGGCAGCCCTTCAAAAAAATAAATCCATACTGGCGCTGGATGTTGTCAGGAATGCTGTGATGGGGTGTATTCCCGATGCGAAACATTTCTATTTCGATGTGGAGCATGATCAGCCGATGATTGAATTTAATGATGCTGAATATTGTCCTTTTAATAACCTGAGTGATGGATATCGCAATATGGTTGCCATGGTAGCAGATATAGCCCATCGAGCTGCTCGGCTTAATCCTCATTTTGGTGCTGATGCTGCACGAAAAGCAAAAGGGGTTGTTCTTATTGATGAAATTGATCTTCATTTACATCCAAAATGGCAGCGTCGGGTAGTGGGCGACCTGAAAAAAGTGTTTCCCTGTATTCAATTTATTGCTACAACACATTCACCATTTATTATTCAGTCAATGGATTCTGGTGAGATCATTGATTTGAATCAACCGACAACTACGAATATTCCATCTGATGGTTGTGTTGTTGCATTACCTGCACCTGTTTTTTCATATAGCCATCATCCCATCGAAGACATTGTCGAGGATGTTATGGGAATTGAGCTGCCACAGAGAAGTCGTCGATATCAGGAAATGTATGATACGGCAAAGGAGTATTATGCCCTTCTTGAGGAGGGAGGAGTGGCTGATGCCGATAAAAAAGAGACAATTAAACAGAAGCTTGATGAACTATCTGCTCCATTCAGTGAGTATGTTGCCTACCATGCGTTCCTCGAAATGAAACGTGAAGCGGCGGGTCTTGGCGCTTCTGCAAAAAGGCAGGAGAACTGATGCGTCCAATTGTAAAAGGAAGTTTTCCGAAAGATAGCCTTGGTCGGGCTTTTGTATTCTCGGATTATCGCAAAGCGCGTGGTGAGCTTATTAAACGTCTTGGCCAGTATTGTTCATATTGTGAAATGAAAATGGGAGCCTCACTTGCTGTGGAGCATATTCAGCCAATATGCCCGGAAGGTGTTTCATCGGATATTCAGGAGAGGAAGGAATCATGGGATAATTTTTTACTCGCCTGTACCAATTGCAATTCCATCAAGGGGAAAAATGATGTTGTGCTTAATGAGTATCTTTGGCCGCACAACGATAATACCTTTGTTGCGTTGACGTATACGGAAGGTGGTGTGATCACTCCTTCGACTCAGCTTTCAGATGAGCTGAAACGGAAAGCTCACAATACCATAACGTTGACTGGGTTGGACAGAAATCCCTTGCATGACTTAAAAAAATCTGATCGGCGTTGGGAAAATCGAAGAGAGGAATGGAATATTGCCTGTGATGCAAAAGCAGATTTGTTTCGGCATGACACTTCTGTGCTCCGCAACAGGATTGTCAGTGAAGCAATAGGGCATGGCTTCTGGAGTGTTTGGATGACGGTGTTTCATGATGATTCCGATATGTGTAAAAGGCTAATCAATGCTTTTCCAGGCACCTGTTCCGATTGTTTTGATGAACAGAAAGCTTACTTGCCCATACAGCGAAGTACCGGACAAATATGAACGAGGGAGTCTTCTGCAACTGGAAAACGTCATCCTGAAATGTTCTCCGCATCAATATCAAGTTCCGATAGTCAACAACATCCATCAATCGCTGCCGACAATCCAGTCCTCAACATCAGCGAGCTGTCAAAATCCTACGTCATGGGTGAGGTGCAGGTTGATGCGCTGAAGGGTGTGTCGGTGAAGTTTTATGCGGGTGAGCTTGTGGTGCTGCTTGGGGCTTCAGGGAGTGGAAAGTCAACGCTGATCAATATTATCGGGGGGCTCGATGTCCCCTCATCTGGCAAGCTTTTTTTTCATGGGCGTGAGATTACAGCGGCCACTGAGGCTGAGTTGACGGCCTACCGGCGGCGGTCGATCGGGTTTGTGTTTCAGTTTTACAATCTGATATCGAGCTTGACGGCGCTTGAAAATGTGCAGCTTGTGACCGAGATTGCTGAAAATCCTGTGTCGGCGAAGGAGGCGCTTCTGCTTGTGGGGCTTGGGCATCGTCTGAACCATTTTCCGGCACAGCTTTCGGGTGGTGAGCAGCAGCGGGTGGCCATTGCCCGGGCTATTGCCAAGCGGCCTGAGTTGCTGCTCTGTGATGAGCCGACTGGGGCGCTTGATTTTCAGACGGGCAAGCTGGTGCTTGATGTGATTGAGAAGGTGAATCGTGAACTGGGTACAACAACGCTGGTGATCACTCATAATGCTTCGATTGCCGGTATGGCTGACAGGGTTGTGCGCCTCCGAAGCGGGGAAATTGTTGAAGATCGGAAGAATCTTGAGCGTCTCTCTCCTTCTGAACTTGTCTGGTAAGGGAGTGCGATGAAATCCCTGCAGAGAAAGTTATGGCGTGAACTGCTTCACATGAAGGGGCAGATGCTTGCTGTGGCGGCGGTGGTCGCCTGTGGTATTTCAGTCTTTGTCTCCATGAGTAGTGTCAAGTATTCGCTGGAGGCGTCGCGTGAGCGTTATTACAGTCGGTTCCGGTTTGCGGATGTCTTTGTTGAGGTCAAGCGTGCGCCGGAGTTTTATCGTGAGATAGTGAGCCGTATTCCGGGGGTGGCCTCGGTCAGTACCCGTATTATTGCCGATGTGACGCTTGATGTGCCGGGTCTTGATGAGCCTGCTACGGCAAGGCTGGTGTCGATTCCAGAGTACCGGACACCGGTGTTGAACGATATTTTTCTGAAGAAGGGGCGCTACATCGAACCGGGCAAGCCGGAGGAGGTGATTGTCAGCAAACCTTTTCTTGAGGCCAACCACCTGGTTCCGGGCGACCATATCAGTGCGGTAATCAACGGACGAAAGAAGGAGCTGCTGATTGTCGGGATGGGCCTCTCTCCAGAGTACATCTATGAGGTGCAGCCGGGCTCTTTTTTCCCCGACAAGCGGCGGTTCGGGGTTTTCTGGATGAGTCGCCGGGCTCTTGAGTCGGCCATGAACATGAGTGGCACCTTCAATGATATGTCGCTGACGCTGGCGCACGGTGCATCGGAAAAGGATGTGATCATGCAGCTCGACAACCTCTTCAGGCGCTATGGCTCGCTTGGGGCGTACGGGCGGAGTGAGCAGCTCTCTGACCGCTTTATTGTTGATGAAATCAAGCAGGTTGGCATCCAGATCACCTTTCTTCCTGTTGTCTTTCTTGCGGTTGCGGTCTTTCTGCTCAATGTGGTGCTTCGCCGCATTGTGGCTACCCAACGAGACCAGATTGCGGTGCTTAAGGCGATGGGCTACTCGAACGAAGATGTCGGGCTGCACTACCTCGGTTTTGCCCTGATTCCCACCGCTGTGGGGGCGGTTGCAGGGACGCTGCTTGGCGCCTGGCTCGGCAGGGGGCTGATGAATATCTACGGCGATTTTTACAATTTTGCAGAGCTGGTCTACTATTTCCGTTTTGAGGATGTTGCCTTGTCGGTGCTGTTGAGTTTCGGAGCAGCGGTTTTCGGTGCGCTTGGTGCTGTCAGCAAGGCGGTGCAGCTCCCTCCGGCGGAGGCGATGCGCCCTGAATCACCGGCAATTTATAAACCCGGCTTTTTTGATCGTGAGTCGTTGAGGAATAAAATACCGGTCTCCCTGAGGATTATTGTGCGCAACCTGGAGCGTCGTCGGTGGAAGGCGGCCATGTCGGTGTTGATGATTTCGCTGGCGGTGGCTATTCTTGTTGCCGGGCGATTTACCTACGATTCGACCGAGCGAATGGTGCAGGTTGAGTTTAGTGAGAAGCATCGTGAGGATGTGACGGTGCTGTTCAACACTCCCATGCCCCCGTTGGTAGCTTATGCGATTGCTTCACTTGACGGGGTGCTGGAGCATGAATATTATCGGGAAGAACCCGTAAAGATGGGTTTTGGCCATCGTCTCCGTCGTCAGTCAATCAGGGGAATGCAGTCGTCAGAGGGGTTGCAGCGGCTGGTTGACAAAAATAATCGGAGGTTAACTCTTCCGCCGGATGGCATTGTGCTTACCAATACGCTGGCGGATATTCTGGGTGTCAGGGTGGGCGACAGGTTGCAGGTGGATTTTCTCCAGGGAAAACAGCTTCATCAAGAAGTGGTGGTTAGTAGTACCATTGATGAGATTCTTGGTCTGTCGGCCTACATGAATCTTGGAGCGCTCAACCGGCTTGCGGGTGATGGCGGTGCGCTGAATGCGGCATATCTGCGCATTGATCAGGCAAAAGCCGGTAATCTCTACACGACCTTCAAAAAGATGCCGGGTGTTGCCGGTATCATGATGCTGAAGGCAATGAAGGAGAGTTTCGATGAGTTGATTGCCCAAAGTATGACCACTTCGACGATTATTCTCACCACTTTTGCCTGTGTGCTGGCCTTCGCCGTGGTGTACAACGGGGCGCGTATCTCGCTCTCGGAACGGGCGCGTGAACTCTCAAGCCTCAGGGTTCTTGGCATGACGGAAGCAGAGGTCTCGGTTATCCTGCTGGGGGAGCAGGCGCTGCTCACCATTCTGGCTATTCCGCTTGGCTTTATGATCGGGATAGGGCTCTCCTGGTTGCTGGCCAAAGGGCTCAGCTCTGAACTCTACAGGCTGCCGCTTGTCTTCAGCACTTACAACTTTCTTTTTGCTTTTACGGTTATCATTATTGTTTCAGCGCTTTCCGGCCTTCTGGTCAGGCGGCGCTTGGTAACGCTTGATCTGGTTGAAGTTTTGAAAACAAGGGAATAGAATATGCTCTTCTCAAAAACACAGCGACTTATCGGGATCTCAGTGGCGATTACAGCCGTGATCCTCTTTTTTGTCTTCAGGCCCTCTCCGCTTCCGGTGGAGTCCGGTATAGTGAAGCGGGGTGCTTTGCAGGTGACGCTTGATGGCGAGGGAGTTACCCGTGTCAATGATCGCTTTGTTCTTGCCGCTCCGGTGACAGGAAAGCTGGTGCGCGTGCGGCTGGAAGAGGGTGATGTTGTTCAGAAGGGGAGTCTGGTGGCGGAGTTGTTACCCCCGGAGCTTGATCTCCGTACCTACAGCGAAGCTTCCTCACGCGTTGGTTCAGCCCGCGCTGTTCTTGACGAGGCCATTGCACGAGAGCGACAGGTCAGGCTCTCACTTGAGCAGGCAGAACGCCGTTTTGTCCGCCAACAGAACCTCTATCGCGAAGGGGCGGTTTCAAAAGAGAGCTATGAACTTGCAGAAAATGAGACGAACATAACAAAAAAAGAGTCCGATCAGGCCCTATCCGCTGTTAAAGCTGCCCATTTCAATCTTGCGGCGCTTCAGGCAGTTGTTGATCACCAGACAGCGGGAAAGCCTGTTCGTCTCTTCTCTCCGGTTAACGGAAGGGTGCTCAGGATTCATGAAAAAAGCGAACGGCTCATTCCTGCCGGTGCGCCACTGGTTGATATCGGAGACCCTTCGGCGATAGAAATTGTGATTGATGTGCTCTCTTCTGATGCTATTACGGTGAAGCAGGGAAATCGGGTGCTCATCACCAACTGGGGTGGTGAAAAGGAGTTGCTGGGGGTGGTGAAAACCGTTGGCCCTGCCGCCTTCAACAAGGTTTCAGCGCTGGGTATTGAGGAAAAAAGGGTCAACATTGTCGCGGTTCTTGGTACGAATGAACCGTTGCTCGGCGATAACTTCCGTGTTCAGGCAAGTATTGTGCTCCGTGAAGCCATGAATGTGCTTCAGGTGCCGGTCAGCAGCCTCTTCAGGGGAAAAAATGGATGGCATCTCTTTGTCATTGATAATGGCAAGGCGGTTGACAAGGCCGTAACTCTCGGGATGCGCGGCACCTGGCAGGCCGAGGTGCTTGGCGGCATCAGTGAGGGGCAGCGGGTTGTGGTTCATCCCTCCAATGAGCTGAAGGATGGGATGGCGGTGCAGGTCCAGGAGTGAAGTTATTTTAGGGTTCCCAGACAATTTTTGTCACAGGCTGTTGCAACATTACCGGAGCAGGCATAGTCGTAGATGATCGCCGCATGAACAAGTGCCAGCGTGATATCGATTCGAGCAAACTCGAAAAACCGTTCAGTGTATCATTCTGAAGTTGCTGCGCGTACCTCTTTGATAACATTTGGCATACCTTCAGCTCCAGTGTAAAACACCACAAGGGTTGCTGGTTCACTGCCGGAATTATAGCCATTGTGCAGAGTATTCATCACCTCAAAAATGGCGTCACCCTTTTTAAAAAAATACTTTTTGCCATTTTTCAATTCAACCGTCAGCGAGCCTTCAAGCATATATGCATAGACCGGAACAGGATGCTGGTGCCAACCAGTTGCATTCCCGGGAGAAATACGAACAAGAGAGGCTGTCACTTCAGGATGATCCGTACGAATATAGTTCAACGGTTGACCATTACTTGATGTTGATGAGGTCATCAATTTTGTCACCTCTACGTTCCGGTACTCTTCAGCTTGTGCGGTGTTGTTCAGAAATACGAACAGAATAACCGTGATAATGCGTTTTGCAATGTCCATTGAAAGTATGCGGTTGTGCATCGTTTAATATTCTGTCGTTGATGAAATGGTATGGATTTCGACTGTGGCGCCAGGCATAATAACAAACTCACTTAACCCGATGTGACGACGGTTGTCTCCCCAGTCATAGGTATACCCCAGTCTGGTCCACGGATATCCATTCGGCCCATACGATTTCATCTTCAACTCATTATACCACTTGATATAGTCAGCGCTTACCATAATAAAGGTATTGGCTGCCCGAAAATCTGTTTCTGCCTCGCTGTCACTGATTTCCGGATCCGCACTTGGCCTGAAGAGATCGCCAGGTTTGACCCACATTTCCACAAACTTTGTTTTTCCGGCATTTGGGGGAAGTCCCAAAAGCTGTTCAAGCCGCAGTGATCTGTTTTCTTTCAGATTTTTACAAAAGTTCTTGACTTCGGGTGCGGTTGTTACCCAAATCTCTCTTGAGAGCCGGAGAGACTGGCCGATTTTATTGTCATAACCATCATAATTTGTCCAGGTGACAACCAATATTCTTGCATTCTGTGCATCCTCCTTGTTTTTCCATATCAGCGAATAATTTGAGGAGACAATAGCGACAAGATTTTTGGATATCTCGGATGGCTCTGCTTGTTCTGCATCCACAACCGCGCTATGGTATGCCTTTTCCAGGTCTGCTTGATACAATGTCGGGTTCTGGGCCGCACAAGCGGTAAAGAGGTACGATACAAGCAGAAAAAGAGAGAACCTCTTTGTGTGAAAAAAGCGGTTTTTCATCATTATTACCTCGTGTTTGGGGATGGCGCATTGCCTATTCATAATGAGTCCAGGGACGAATGATTTTGACGATGCGCTCGGTTTCATAGATCTGATAGACAAGACGATGCTGGATATTCACTCTTCTTGAATAGGCTCCGAAAAGATCACCGACAAGTTTCTCAAAAGGAGGAGGAGTCTGAAATGGATTTTTTTGCAGAATTTCAAGAAGTTCCAGTGCTTTGGGCTTCAATCCGGCAGATGCAAGTTTTTTTGCATCCTTTTGAGCCTGTTTCGTATAAACAAGCTGCCAAGTCACCAGTCAAGATCTTTTGAACATTCAGTAATCTTCTCATTGAGCCCTTCCTGAATTGATTCGCGCATGCCCGGAATGGAAACAATATGCAGCGTTTCTGCCATCGCATTCCAGTCACTTTCCGACAAAAGAACGGCATTCCCTCTCTTCCCTTTGATGACAACAGGTTTGTGTGAACTCACCGTTTCGTCAACATGCCGGTAAAGTTTTGCTCGGGCACCCGTTACACTTATAGTCGTGGTAGTCATAGTGTTTCCTCTTTTTCATGAAACGTACGTCTTTTAGTACGCATTGTCAAATTTTTGGCGCTACCTGCAGGCTTGTATTGTGCTCTCTGTGGTAAGTTGCTGCTTTGAAGATATGATTTCACTTGATCCCAGCCGTAGCCAGCTTCAGGGTTTGTTTCGAACTCCGCAAGGCGTGCTTCAAGCTCAGCCTTGAGCGCAGGCAAAATCTCCACGGTTTCAGGCAGTGCTGCAACGCTATCCCGGATAAGCTCAACGAGACGAATGCGCTCCTGCACTGGAAG
>JBMOIS010000050.1:0-20301 GCA_049317185.1 Chlorobium sp.
AAATTTTATCGCAAGAATTGTGGATTTAGAAAGCTATCGGAGTAGTATTAATAATGTTAATATCTTCAAGTATAGCCTTGCCCTGACCGCTCTTGTCCAGGTCATGCGCTGTCATCCCATAAAAAACGGCAAGAATTGGTATTTCACGATCCTATGCAGCGCCCATTTCGATCCAGACCCATGACCGTATAGACGACCATGGAGTAAACAAGGCAACCATTTCACGGCTTTTTGCTATCTCTGTCCGAATGATTTGCCTGAAAGCTGGACTCCCTTTTGGAATATTGGTTTCATCAAGAAACGGCAAGCCACCCAATCTGGTGACCTCCTTTGCAATCTGACCAGCAAGCCACATATCATGGCGCCCATGAGAAATAAAGACCTTGTAGTCGCTCATAGCCAAAGCCTCCCAACAACTATAAGATTACCTCCTTTAACCGATGATTTTTGGATTGCTAACCAAAATGAAGCGCCTTTTTTCATAACGAGTTTACTGTTAATTTCATGTAAAAAAAAATGCTAAATCAAATCAAAGACACAAAAAACATTATTTTATTACATTTATTATACAAGTAATAACAATTATTCCCAATTAAAGCCAAAAAGTGTCCTGATAAAATAATGAGAGCTGACACCTGTTGACAAGTTTCCGGGTATGCGAGCTTGTGGATGCGCCACGTATGAGGTTCACCATAAACGCCAAGAATTTGAGGCATTACAATGGAAAGCGCAGTCAGCACTGTCTCTCCTTCGACAAGAATTTCAAACATTGCGCTTTTTCGCCAATAGCTTTTCTCATTTACTGAGCCCGCCGCACAATAACCTTGAACATATTCCCCTCCTTGTCATCAATGAAATCAATAAACGGATAGGCTTGCAGAGCACGAATAATGCCGGAACCATAGCCGCGATAGGGCAATATTTGATTTGCGAATGAGGCCAATACCGGATTACGGGTATTGGAATTCCCTGCCTTGATATTCTCTATCGTCAAATTATTCGGGAGATGTCCCGGACTGATGATTTCGACACGGTCATCAAAAACGAAAATCCTTATTGGTGCTGAAATAAAATAGTCGCGATGCACAAGCGCATTTGCAATAATCTCTTCAAGCGCAATCCTTGGTATTTCAGGTATGCCTGTTGTGTTGATTGTTTGATCTCCCTGAATTTGTCGAAGATTTGCCAGAATAAAATTCAACGACTGCTGAAATACATCAGCCAACTTCCCTTTGATGTCACGACTGTCTCGATAGGTCTCACCAGCTATAGTGTTACCGGGAAAACAGCCCGCCTTTACAATAAATGCTGGTAATCGAAACGATGGATTATTTCCAAACAACAAGGCGCCCGTCACATTCAAAACACCATTCCTCCCCAAATTCAAATTCTGAATGGTCTGCTCCAAAGGCAATTGCTGTGCATCAAGAGAGTCGCCGTAACGACGCTGAAAAAACTCTCTAAAATAATCCATATCCAGGTCGGCAATGGTCAGTCCATTTGCTGGCGATTCATCAGCATGCAAGAGGCCTGACGCTTGAAATAACCTCTGAATTTCTTCACGAGAGGTAGCCTTCCGCTTGTCAGCGCCATTTTTTACCCAGAAAACACCCGCATTATCCTGATACGGCTTATTGATGCCCATCGGCACATCGATAATCAATATCAGACCGCTTTCTGTGAGCATATTCTGCGTTGTCGGATTGATCGCCGGGCGCACATTCTGGCTTGCAACATTAGAGATCAATTGATTCAAGCGATGAATATCCGCCTTGGTCAGGCCAACAATCAGACCGTTATCGGCAACACCAACAACTATTTTCCCGCCATTTCCATTACTGAATGCCACCATTTCTGCGGCCAACGATTCAGCGTTGTTAAAATTCTCTTTGAATTGGTGTTCACTGTCCTCGCCTTGGGCAAGAACATTCATAAGTTCTATGGTTTCCATATCTGATAAATTTCTTTGCGACGATTAAATGCTTCCCGACCGCCTTCCATAATATCAACAATGGTTTTTTGTTGAACAGGATCGTCAATTCCTCCGCTTTGAACTAAAATTTTGTCGTCCATGAAAGAGCAGGAATGTATCTGGTCAGCGTCACCAAGTACTGGAATATTTGGATTATGGGTCGCAAAGATAAACTGCACCTTTGGTTTCATCTTGCGAACCAGTTTGATCACATCCTCATAAATGGTTTGGTTATCCAAGTCATCTTCAGGTTGGTCGATGATAATGAGATCACTTTCTCGCTGGCTTAATACAAACAAAATCAAGGCAGATGCCCGCTGGCCCAAAGAGTGATGCTGCAACTCCTTGCCTCGGTAGGTGATTGTAAATTTGTTGGGTGTTTGATAGGTCAGGAGTGTCTTCAGGTTATGTGTGAACAAATCAGCAAGGAGTTGAGGATTCGTTCCAAAAGTCTTTTTGGCATTATCAAAATCGGCATAGATTGATGTGAAGTCCCGGTACTTGTCAACTATTCCCTGAAACGTTGCTTCACGGATTCCGCTTCCTTTAAAAACACTTCTCATAAACTCAAGAAAAGCCAATCGGTCTTCCTTATAACCTGAAGCAATAACAAGAGAAGAGTTATCGCCACCCACCTTGTCAAGTTCTGTTTTGATCATGTTGAACTCTTCATGCCAGAGTTCGTTGAGATCATGTAATTCCTTGGTGAGAGTTGAGGAAATAATCTCCTTTTGCTCACCTTGTTTAGAAAATGTTGTCAGTAACTGATTTGTTTGTGCCAATTTATTGTTAAGCTTAAGGAACTCATCAGAGCTGATATTCTGGGTTGTACCGGTTTTTAATTCTTCGGCCAGCATTCTTTCAATTTCAGCAAACTCATCAACTAACCCTTTTCTGATTACAACAAGATCGGAGTATGTCAGAGAGAGCTCTGTTTCTGCAGCTTCAGTCTTCCCTAATGCCAGCTTGATACTGTCGAGGCTTTGAATGAATTGCGCGTAGGCTGTATAGAATCGGTCAAATATTTCAGCATTGTGCGTTGATTGATATCCGATAAAATTACGAATATCATCTTCATGCTGTGCCAAGACATCTTTAAGCCCAAGGATAAATTCCTGAATGAGATTTACCCCTTTTAGCATGGTACGAATGTCAGCATCAAAATCAAGACGTTTCTGGAGCTTCTCCTCCACTCCATGCTGCGTGTACAAGTTAAGCCGATGTTCGGTATCCTGTTTTATTCTGGTCAGCTCTTCTTTCTGCTCCGCTACATTGGCCGTTTTCACCAATCGATCAACGATTTCTCCAATGGCAGCCTTCTGTTTTGCAATCTTCCTGCGGATTTCATCAAGTCTTGACCCCAACAGTTTCTCTACAAGATCTTTTTCAAAACCTTCTCCCGTACTGGAGAGATCTTTTTGACCGAAATAGACCGGTTTATACAAAACTGTTTCCCGAATCGAAACTCCTGGCTGTAATTTATTATCAACATAGACATTGGAATAATTTTCCTTCCATACACGGCGAATTTGATATGACTGGCCATAACGATCAACGGCATCAAGAACAACTTTCCCGCCGCTGCCCATCGTAAAACCCACCAACTCTTGCTTGTATTTTTGGTCACCAGCCTTGTCACCGAAAGGAATATCCAGGACATAACGCAATACTTCGAGGATAGAAGACTTGCCACTACCGCGAATTCCGATGAACGTATTGAGCTCAGGAGAGAGAAAAACTGTTTTTCCAGACAGTGTTCCTCCTTCAAAATGGATGCTTTTGATATATGAATGCTGATAGGCTATGGCTGTTCCGGCAACCCGGTTTATATGGTCAGTTAAAGCAAACTTGACGGCAGCATAAGAAAATGCACCGATCTTTATGAAACATGACAACCCACGCCCAATATCAGCTATACTTTTAGGGTCAGATCCTTCCACCTCTGCCGGATACCAATCCTTAAGCCACTCCTTAACCTTTACACGACAAGGTCTGCCTGCTACATCATGGCTCCTTGCCTTCTGAAAACCAAGAGTTCTCAGCCTGACCGCTTCATAATGATTTTCTGCCCAATCAGACAGCTTGCCTCCGCCCATTTCACTCCACAGTCCCTTGCTCTCTTCAACATGAGCAAATAACAAGAAATAGTCACGACCGATTTTGTTCAATTCATCAACGACCTGAAGAATGTTTTTATCGCTTCGCCCATTTTCATTCTGATATTGTTGCTGCGTTTTTCCAGAAAACATGGAAGTCAAAAACGGATTGATATACTCATCGCCATTTTCAAGCCATTGATCACTGAAAACAACGAGAACATGAATGCCATTTGCTCCATCATTGACTGAAAGCTCCACACCAGGAAGTAAAAAAATATCTTTTTTCCGGGCTGTTTTTCGCAGCACTTTGAATTCGCCTGAGTCAAACTTGTTGTGGTTGGTGATAATACCGATCCTGATTCCCGCATTCTCTAGCGCATCGACATAATTACTGCAAAAGGAATTATCTTCTCCAGAGAAAAAAAACTCCTTGTCAGCTTTTGTATGCAAATGACAATCCGCACGCAACCAGGTCGCGCCATTCTGGAACAATTCGTTTTTTTGTATTTCCATCGTAGTTTCCCCTCAATGCTGTTATAGACTGATTGTACCAGAGACGCTTTTCGAGAATCACCTATGGTTGCAGTATAACAAACAATCACAGGTCATCAAACAGTTTGCGCCTGCTCTCCTGTAGCATCCATCATCAGCCCGAGCAGCTCAACCGCCAATGAGCAAAACCAGACTCTGTTGCGCCAAAACAAGGAAGACTGGCCGTGTCGAATCCTTGAGGGTAAACACATCGAATCAGTGATTGAACAGAGCAAAAAACGGCTCCGGCCAACGACCAAAGGACTTTGTTCACCGGCTTTCGTGGTGGACAGGTTCCGGTGGCTTTCATTCTTAACAGGTAGCTTTTCATTAACACACCATTTTTTCGACTGTATATCAAAGAAGCCAAGAGACTGCATTCCGGGCAGCCTCTTGGCTCTCTTCTTTATCCGCAAGAGTACCTTCAACGGTTACTCCCTGCAGCATGATGAAGGCTTATACTCCAGCCATCATAGCTTCGATATCGGCGGCAACCGTTCCTATCGGCTTGATACCGAACTTCTCGACCAGTACGGAAGCGACATTAGGTGTCAGGAACTCGGGAAGTGTTGGTCCAAGACGAATGCCTTTTACTCCAAGATAGAGCAGTGCAAGCAGCACCGTTACGGCTTTCTGCTCATACCATGCAATGTCAAAGGAGATCGGCAGATCGTTGATATCCTCAAGCTCAAATACCTCCTTGAGTTTCAGGGCAATGACTGCAAGTGAGTAAGAGTCGTTGCACTGACCGGCATCAAGCACGCGAGGAATGCCGCCGATATCGCCAAGCTCAAGCTTGTTGTAGCGATACTTTGCGCAACCTGCTGTCAGGATGACGGTATTGTCGGGAAGGGCACCGGCTACGTCGGTATAGTACTGGCGGGATTTATGACGGCCATCACAACCGGCCATCACCACGAACCGCTCGATAGCTCCACTCTTCACCGCAGCAACCACCTTGTCAGCCAATGCAATCACCTGATTGTGGGCAAATCCGCCGGTGATGGTACCGTTTTCCAGCTCTTTTGGTGCCTGACAGGTTTTTGCCAGCGCGACAAGTGCGGAGAAATCTTTCTGACCGCCTTCAGGACGTGCAGGAATATGTTTCAGTCCGGGATAACCCGCCATACCGGTTGTAAACATCCGGTTACGGTATGACTCGCGAACCGGCACAATACAGTTTGTCGTCATGAGAATCGGGCCATTGAAGGTGTCGAACTCCCGATCCTGTGACCACCATGAACCACCGTAGTTACCAACAAAGTGCGCATACTTCTTGAATGCCGGATAGTAGTGGGCAGGAAGCATTTCGCAGTGGGTATAGACATCAACTCCGCTTTCTTCGGTCTGTTTCAGAAGATCTTCCAGATCCCGAAGATCGTGGCCTGAAATGAGGATGCCGGGATTTTTGCCGACACCGGTCTTCACTGTGGTGATTTCCGGCTGACCGTATGTTTCGGTATTTGCCTTGTCGAGCAGTGCCATCGCCTTGACAGCAACGCCTCCGGTTTCGAGCACCAGAGCGGTCAGTTCATCTGCTGAAAGATCTTTGGTCAACGCAGCAAGCCCTTTGACATAAAACGCATAGATATCGTCATCATGGTAGCCAAGCACTGCGGCATGGTCGGTGTAGGCGGCAAGACCTTTGATTCCAAAAAGCACAAGACTTTTGAGTGATTGAAGGTCTTCGTTTTCACTGAGGCATTCAAGGCTGGCCGTCTCAGCTTTTGCAAGAAACTCATCCTTTGAACTGCCGGTCCAGCGAGCAGCATCATGGTCAGGCTGAACACCAGAAGTCGCCTTCAGTTCATCACGCAGGGCGAGGGTTTTGCGAATCTGCAGAGCGATGGCATCCTCATCAAAATTGGTATTGGTGACGGTTACAAAGAGAGACTCGCTGATAAGCTGCCCCACTTTTCTCGACACACTGCCCGGCTGTTTTTCTGCTGCGAGCGCAAGACCTTCGGTTGCATAAACAAGCACATCCTGCAGCTTCGCCGTCATGTCATCCTTTCCGCATACACCTCTTACGGTGCATCCGCTGCCATGGACGCTTTCCTGACACTGGTTACAATACATTCCCATTTTTCTATACTCCATTATTGGTTATTGTTTGTTTATATCCGATGATAACAAAAGGGCCATTTTTCTGTCTCCTGCTGCACCTTCGCTATCACCTTTTTTTTCTTTTACTAACGCCCTGTTCTTATACGCTGTATACAAAAGCCTTTTATTGTTTGGCTTTCGCTCTATGATTTCGCTGAAGTCCTGTAGAGCGCCATCCATATCCCCACTTTTTATCCTTGCCATTCCGCGGTTGCCATAAGCCGTAACAGCTTCACGGAAACGGAGTCCTATCTTTAGTGCCATTGTAAAATCAGCTATGGCACCATCATAATCATTGCAACTGCTGCACGCATTCCCTCGATCATAGTATGCCTCGGCTTTTCCGGGATGTTCGGCGATTATTCTGCTGATCTCCGTCACTGTTCCCCTATACCCGCCCATTGCATCTTTCAGCATTAGTCTTTTACACTTTAAATTATAAACCTTATCGCATTATTATAAGTGCCCTCTCACGCAGATAGATCCTGCACCCAATCTTCCGACAGGGTTTCGCCCTGTAGTGAAATCACCACCTTTTTCACCGGCACCTTGCGCGAGGCCTTCCGCTGTGCCTCGGCAACAATCGACATGAGTCCACCACAGCAGGGAACTTCCATGATGGCGACGGTAATGGTGTTGATATGCGACAAGTCAATCATGGCGGCAAGTTTTTCAACGTAGATATTCATCCCCGAATCCAGCTTCGGGCAGGCTATTGCCAGGCTTTTGCCCTGCATGAACTTTCCGTGAAAGTTGCCGACAGCAAACGCCGCACAGTCGGCAGCAAGCAATAAGTCGGAACCCTGAAAATAGGGGGCCTGTGGAGAAACAAGGTGAAGCTGGATCGGCCACTGGCGGAGTGCGCTTTGAACCTGTGCGCCGGGCATTGTAGTAACTGCGGCTTCCGTTTTGCCATAAGCATTGAAATCTATTGTTCTGCTGCCAGGGCATCCGCCCGCGTGGGGAGCATGGTGGTGCGATGCATGGGCATGCTGAGTTGCCGGTTGACCAAGGGCTTCAAGTTCAAGGGGATTGTCAATTCCCTCTTCTTCGAGGTATTCAAGTGCCTGCTGAAAAAAGTCGCTCTGGCCATGATCCATAAGATGACGCAGATGAGCAGTAATAACATTCGCTCCGCCTTTTGCAATGCTTTCATGCATGACGCGCTTTTCGTCATAGGGCTCGGCTTCACGGGTTACTATTGTCATCGCTCCGGTCGGACAATGGCCGATACAGGCACCAAGTCCATCACAAAACAGGTCGCTGATAAGGCGGGCTTTGCCATCAATCACCTGCAACGCTCCTTCAGGACAACCCGGAATGCAGTCGCCGCATCCGGTACAACTTTTTTCATCTATCGTGATAATCTGTCGTTTCATCTCTTACTCCTTTTGTGGTTTCAACACTGCCTGCTCAATGTTTGCAGATTGGGGTTTCACCTGATTTGCCTCCTCAAGGTCACGAAGCAGCTTGCCGATGGTCACCTTTTCAAACTCGCTCTGAACAACCTGCTCAATACGCATGATCTCGTGGCGCAGCACACAGCGTGCACGATTGCTGCAAATCTGCTTGCGGAACATGCACTCCGACACCTTTACCTTGCCCTGAAAAATCTCAATCAGTTGCGTTACGCTGATAGTATCCGGATCCTTTTTCATCATAAAGCCCCCCTGAACACCCTCTTTTGAAACAATCAGGTCATGGCGAATCATCTCCTGCAATAGTCCACGCAAAAACTGGTACGGGATATCGTGCTCAGTCGCAATACTTTTCGCCGACAAGTAGCTCCCCTTCTTTGCAGCAAGAACGAGCAATGCCCGTATGGCGTAATCAGTATTCTTGGTCAGTACTTTCATCGTTGCATCTTTTAATTGATATCAATATAGTATCAGTTCTGTGAAAACAAAATTTTTTTCCATAGACACGTTAAACACAAAAATACCAGCCCTCGCTCGATTTTTTGTGGAACAGAAAAGCAAAAATATCCGTGAGTGGCATAAGCGCCCTGATCTCGCTAAACCTGATATAGGAAAGGGGGGAAGAAGTATTGTTAAAGGCGGCGTTTATGTTGAAAAATACGCTGGAGCGAAATGCCCGCTCACTTTCCGGTAGTGAACAACAGAGAGTCAATCTGGATCGTGCGCTCATCAACCATCCCTTTGTTCTTTTCAAGCGACATACATTTCAAACAAGTTGAACATATTTTTTTTAAATCGATTACGGCAGAAAAATCATATAAATTATTATATAATAGATGTTTATGAGGATTTATTTTTTCAGACCCCAGACATTAGTGCTTCGAGGAATATAATCCTATAGCGATTCAAGCGGAATGGCCTCTCCCCCCGTATAACGCAAGCCTTGAAATTAGCCTTATGACACATCAGGGTGAATGGCACTGCCTCAACTTTGATACCAGTGAGGAAGAAACATATACTTTTAACCTTGATAACCATTCAGACTGGACAAAACTTGTCAGTACAATGAACTCCAAAAACGTACTATATCCTGACTTCATACATGAAGTGCGTGAGTGAGCGCGGAAAGCCAATAAAATCAAGGGGTATTTTTGATTTTGCGTTTGTAGTACATGTTACGCAAATATCACATCACCATGTTTTTATTTATTTTTACTTTGGCAGATTGTTTTTTCAGTTATAAATTCTCCGAATGTGGCTTAAATGCCAGTAACGAAACAAAAAAACATATATATTACGACGGTATTTCGTATAATTATAGAGTGTAGGTTTGTTATTTGTGTCATCTTTTCTGCTGTTTATTTACTGCGCTGTAGTGCCTAAATTTTTAGTACCCCTATTATTATATATAGACTTACAGTGATTCATGTATGAAGTCAGGAAACATATACTTTTAACCTTGATAACCATTCAGACTGGACAAAACTTGTCAGTACAATGAACTCCAAAAACGTACTATATTCATGCTGTACATGGTTATCTTATCAGATTAACCAGATATACTATGACCGATATCACTACACTTGGTGTTCACCCTATTTCGATCCTAAATCCAGACTGAATCCAGACAATTCGGTGCCGCCAACGTCAAATCCTAAAGAGATCTTCTGGAACCTCAAGCATGAAGTGGACGCTTGCGATAAACACTCAGCTAAAATTCTTCAAAACAAAACAGGAATCCTGCGAGGTGCCGATATAAACCTGAAAAACGGTATGATAAATGCGGACTCTCACCAAGAAATACTGGATATAGTCTCTGCAGCGGAACTTCAGGATTTTCGCCCGTTATTATATGTCATTCCAGCAGAACCCGTAAAAAACCTGACACAAAAGGTACCAATCAAAGATCGGGCATACATTCTTTCGGAAGAGTATATTATTGAACGATTACACAGAGATTATTTTAATGCAATTGAAATTGGATAGGAGGAAGAGATGAACATCAGTGGAATTATCTCTGGATATTCGCGTGAAATCGCAAATGAGGCACTTTATTTCTGCATAAGGGCACTCAAACAAGCAGGATTGCCTGTTGATTCAAAAAAAGACCCTTTTCACGACACCGAAACCAGCAAGCCATCAGAAAACGCACTGGCACTAGCCAAACGAATACTAACCGAAATTGTGAGCATCGAAAAAAAAGATCTTGATTACATTTCTGCCCAGCGAATAAAACTGTATATCGATCTGGTAGCCGACGCAAGTTACAAACTGGTTAAATCGAATACCGCTACTGATATAAAAAACGGAACCATTCTTCTGCAAAGAATGCGGAAATCATATCCTTGATGGTTGGCCGATTCAGCGATTCGTGCAGTTATCGTGATCTGGCGCTTGTTCCTGACGCGGACTTGTGTCATTGTTTCAGGTCATCAAACAGTTTGCACCCGTAGCCGCCATCTACAGGTATCAAGCAGGCAAAAATGGATAAATGAGCAAGCGTAAGAGTGTTTCACCAACCGGTTCATTGTTCAATAATGGGACGACTGCGTATCGTTGAGCATATTGATGAGCCACATCGTCAATCTCATTTAACTCGTTCTTTGCGCGTTCCATCAACAGTGAAGATTGCGACACTGCAGCAGCCACACTGTTGTTGATAATCCAGCCCCAGGGTTCGATGCTGGCGCGTCGCAAATCTTCCTGCAAATTGACGGCTTCAAGGACAGGTGTTGTTTCGGCCAAAGTGACAATCAACACCTTTGTCTGTTTCTGGTCTTGTAACTGCATCATGGGGGTGACATCGTGCAACCCGGTGCGTCCAGCTTGACGGCTGACTTCGCGGTGATATGCCCCGGTGGCATCGAGCAGCAACAGTGTATGTCCGGTTGGCGCAGTATCGATAACAACAAATTTTTTATCGGCCTCACGGATGATGCGTGAGAATGCCTGAAAAACAGCGATCTCTTCTGTGCATGGCGAACGGAGGTCTTCTTCAAGCAGGGCTAAACCTTCTGCATCAAGCTGAGCACCTTTGGTCTCCAGCACCTGCTCCCTGTAGCATTCGGTTTCAACTTCAGGGTCAATCCGGCTCACCATAAGGTTTTCAATCGTACCAGTCAGCGTTTTGGTGAGATGGGCTGCAGGGTCGGTCGTTGTCAGGTGTGTCGGGAGGCCTCGATGTGCCAGTTCAACAGCAACTGCCGCCGCCAGGGTGGTTTTACCAACCCCGCCTTTACCCATAAACATGATGAGCCCGTGACCATCGGCAGCAATTTCGTCAACCAGTGCCGAGAGTTTTGGAGCGTTGATCGTGACAGGCGTATCCCGTTCGACGACGAGCTGCTGAACGTTTGCCGTGAGCAATTGGCGCAAGGCATCAAGGCCGACAAGATTGAAAGGCTTGAGCTGTAGATGATCGCAGGGCAATGTTTTAAGAAGGGCGGGCATTGCCTTGAGAGCAGCTTGCTCACGGGAAAAGATAGCCTTGGCAAGAGCGTCCTCTTGTGTTTCGCTTTGGGGGAACAGCCCGTTGATGACAAGAAAGTGTTGTGAGATCCCAATGGCCGCGAGCTCTTGATACGTGCGTACGACCTCCTGTAGCGTTGCATTTTGTGCTCGGGAGACCAAAATAAGGCGAGTAAGCAAAGGATCAGCCAGGGCATCAACAGCAGCCTTATACTGTGCTCGTTGTTTTACAAGTCCGGCCAACGGTCCAAGGCACGATGCATCTCCTTTTCCCTTTTCAATGAAGCTGCTCCAGGCACCGGGAAGCTGCAGCAGCCTGATGGTATGACCGGTTGGTGCAGTATCGAAAATGATATGGTCGTAGTCGGCATACAACGCGGTGTCCATCAGGAGCGAGGTGAACTCGTCAAAAGCGGCGATTTCCGTTGTACAGGCTCCGGAAAGTTGTTCCTCAATGCTGTTGACCACGGTTTCAGGGAGTAAGCCCCTTACCGGCCCCACGATGCGTTCGCGGTAAACCTGAGCGGCTGCCTGGGGATCAATTTCCAGGGCAAAAAGGCGTTCCACTGCCGTAAGAGCAGTAATCTGATTGCCGATAGTGACACCAAAAACCTGACCAACGTTGGATGCCGGATCGGTGCTGACGAGTAACACCCGCTCTCCCTCATCCGCCAGTTGAATGGCCGTTGCGCATGCTATGGAGGTTTTCCCGACGCCCCCTTTTCCGGTGAAGAAAAGGAAGCGAGGAGGTTGTTCAAGAAATAACATAGTATTGGGTTATGGTATGCTTGTGGTCAGCAGCATTTACTGCCTGAGCAACAACTCTTTGCGGGTTTAGCGGTAGCGTCAGGCAGCGTTATGTCGAGCCAGTGTGCCAGCTCAGCACGTCTTGGGTATTGTCCTGCCAACACGATGTCGCCATCAAGGAGAAGGAGCGGAAGTCCATCCTGGCCTGCGAGCTCAAGGTATGCTTTAACAATCTGATTTTCTGCAAAGGCCATTGGCTGCTGTGCCAGATTGAATCGTTCAATCATAACTCCCTGTTGTCTTGCCCACTCTACATCTGCAGCGAAGCTGATCAATGCCTGATCTGCATCGACACCACATACCCCTGTACTGCAACAAAGGGCCGGATCAAATACCTCTATTTTTTTCATGTTCAACGTTGATGAAGTGTTAAAAAGATTAGACTCGGGCTTCGATTTTTTCCCCAAAATAGTTGCCCTTGAACCAGAGTGAGACATTGACCAGCGCTATCAGAGCGGGAACCTCAACCAGCGGCCCGATCACTGCGGCAAAAGCTTCTCCAGAGTTGATGCCGAAAACAGCAATGGCAACGGCAATGGCAAGTTCAAAGTTGTTGCTCGCTGCGGTGAAGGAGAGCGTTGCCGTTTTGGAGTAGTCTGCGCCAACCTTGCGCCCCATGTAGAACGAAAGAAAAAACATGATCACAAAGTAAAGCAGCAGCGGTATTGCGATACGTACCACATCAAGAGGTATTTTCACAATATAGCTACCCTTCAGAGAAAACATGACGACAATGGTGAAAAGCAGCGCTACGAGCGTGAGCGGGCTGATGCGCGGGATGAACTCTCTCTCATACCACTCCTTGCCTTTCAGACGAAGCATGAAAAAACGGGTCAGGAACCCTGCAATAAAGGGAACTCCCAGATAGATAAAGACTGAGGTGGCAATGTCGGCTATGGAGATATCAACAGCGAATGAGGCAAGACCAAGCCACTTTGGCAGTACCGTCAGAAAAATCCACGCATAGAGAGGGAAAAAGAGTACCTGAAAAACCGAGTTGAAGGCGACAAGCCCTGCGGCATACTCCGTATCACCTTTGGCAAGTTCGTTCCAGACAATGACCATGGCAATGCAGCGGGCAAGGCCAATCATGATGAGGCCTGCCATGTAGTGCGGCATATCGGACAGAAGAAGCACGGCAAGCACAAACATCAGAAGCGGTCCGATCACCCAGTTCTGCACCAGCGACAGGGCCAGAATTTTTGTATTGCGAAACACATCACCAAGCTCCTCATACTTTACCTTTGCCAGCGGTGGATACATCATGACGATGAGCCCTGCAGCAATAAGGATGTTGGTGGTGCCTGACTGAAAAAGATTCCAGAACCCGGAGATGCCAGGGAATAACCAGCCCGACAGTACCCCTGCCGCCATGGCAAGAAAAATCCAGAGCGTCAGGTAGCGGTCAAGAAAAGACAATTGTTTTGTTGCCAGACTCATAGCGTTACTTACCGGTTAAATTCTCGTTATAAAACTGACGGAAGCGCTGGTTGATCTCGTTGCGAACCCGCCGGAACACGGCAAGCACCTCCTCCTGTGTCCCTTGGGCTTCAGCCGGATCATCAAACCCGATATGCAGCCTGTGCTCCACCTTGCCGTTAAAAAACGGACAGGACTCTTTTGCCGCATCGCAAACCGTTATGACATAGTCAAACGGTCTCTGGAGAAATTCATCAACGCTTTTCGGTTTGTGCAAACTGAGGTCGATCCACTCTTCATGCATCACCTTCACGGCAAGCGGATGAACGGACTGCGCCGGTTTCGTGCCAGCAGAAAACACTTCAAGCGAGCTGTCAAAGGAACGGAGAAAGCCTTCAGCCATCTGGCTTCGGCATGAGTTTCCGGTACAGAGAATAAGCACTGATTTCTTCATGGTAATCTTGGAATGGATTAGGGATTTATTTATTTCTGATTGCGTGTCAATGGACTGCGGACAAATTGATTGTGCACTGAAATCGCCGCACTGCCCCGGATTACCGCCACAGCATTCAGCCGTGAGATAGGTAATCAACTCCATCATTAACGGAAGATTGGCCCGATAACGCTGATAGCGGCCTTCCTGCTCAACGGTAAGGAGGCCTGTATGAGCCAGTGTTTTCAGATGAAACGAAAGATTTGTTGGCGGTACATCAAGCGCCGAACCAATCTCGCCAGCGACCATGCCTTCGGTGCCTTTCTTGACGAGTAATCGATACACATCCAGCCTCACAGGGGATGAGAGCGATTCAAAAATAGTTGTTGCTGTTAATTTTTTCATATTCAACGTTACAATATTTATTGGAATATTGAAACAATATCTCATCAACAGAGTGTTACGTTTCTGTTAAATCTCAACAGATGCGGATGATGGTACGGTAAAGTTATCGGGCTCAGGACACACCCGGATCCTGTCAAGGCGCTGTAGAAAAACAAGTTACATCGCTTTTTCAACGTTTCTCTTTTCAAACCATCCATAGAGTGACGGAATAATCAGCAACATCAGCAGTGTTGAGGTTATCAGCCCGCCAACAACGACGGTTGCAAGCGGTTTCTGGATTTCAGATCCGGTTTCACTCGAGAGCGGCATTGGAAGCAGGGTGAAAATCGCGATCAATGCGGTCTATAGTGTACCCCGATTTTTTGACCGTGGTTTAAGTTGTTAACTTGCCCCAAAAGGGTCTGTTAATTTTAACACCGATCAGGGTGCCCAGTTTACGAGTGCCGCCTTTATAGGAGCGCTCACGACACACCCATCCATCAGTATCAGTATGGATGGACGTGGCAGAGCACTGGACAACATTTTTGTCGAACGGCTCTGGCGAAGTGTCAAATATGAGGATATTTACTTAAAAGGTTACGCCAAACCAGCAGAATTACATTGCGGATTAAAGGAATATTTCATATTGTTTAATGTCGACAGGCCGCGTATCAGTCGTTGGGCTATAGTACATCTGATAAAGTTTACCGGACAGCCTCCGGAGGGGGTGCAGGAATAGTTGACAAGTATAAAACGTTAAACAAACTGACAGAAGAGTTAAAGGTAAAAGAGGGGCAGCGCCATTCCGCTGCATGAACAGGCCAAGTTACCAACTTAAACTCAGCTACTTTTTGACCACCGGTTGGGGTCCACTTTAGTAAATACGAGTCAAAGTCCAAGGGGCTTGGTGAAAGATTTACCAATGAAGTGGAAGCGGCCGCTGAGATTGCATGGGTGGGAATTTCCTGCGATGGGCGCACCGTTCAAATACAAAACCCATCGCGTTTTTCCAAAGAAGTTTCCTTTTTCTATTGTGTACCGTATTCTTGCTGCGGAGATCGTCATCATCACAGTGGCTCCAGATGCCCGAAAACCTGGCTACTGGCGTACTCGAAAGAATGATGGCTAACCATCTCTGTGATTGGCAAATATACGATATCGGGGAAAAAATGATTGAAAAAGTAAACCCGTTACAATTTATACAAGATCAAGATAGATGAACACCTGTATCAAGAAATATGTAGACTAATGTGTTTCTGGAAATTTCTATCAATCATATTACTGTGATTTGTGATTATTATATTTTCAGGATTAATGGGTAATGAATTAATGTATACTATAAACAGAAATAACGTTATAAATATATGAATAACGAATTTAAAAATAAGATTACGATCACTGGCGAGCTGGGAAGTGGCAAAAGCACTGTAGGCAAGATTATCGCTAATCTGGAATCTATTGATTATTATTCTACCGGTGAGATTTTAAGAAAAATCGCATCAAATATGAATAAAAGTATCCTGGAAATGAATAAATACGCTGAAAAAAATAAATCAATAGATGATGAAATAGATGGTTTTACCATAGGTCTTGGTAAATCCGAAGCATGTTTTGTAATGGATTCAAGGATGGCATGGCATTTTATCCCCAATTCATTTAAAGTTATGTTGATTGTTGACTCAAAGAGCGCTGCTTTGCGTATCATTGGTCAGGCTGATAGAACTTCAGAGTCTTATGTTGATGTTGATGCGGCTGTTAATGATTTAATGCAAAGAAAAGAGAGTGAAAGAAAAAGATTTGTAGAATTGTATTCCGTTGACTACACGGATAAAAGAAATTTTGACTTGATTTTGGATACAACAATGTCTACGCCGGAGAGTTTGGCAGCCTTTATTCTTGACAAATATTTAAGTTGGAAAAAGAATAAATATAAAGCAGGTTATTGGATTTCACCGAAAAGATTAATGCCTACGCAAAAGAAAACCATGCCAGGCAACGATGATTATGAGGTATTGGAGCTTGACATAATAATGAATGGATATGATGAGAGTTGTCCAATAAGGGTAATAAAGAAAAATGATAACTATTATATAGTTGATGGCCACAAACGGAATAGTGTTTCAATCCATCTATCTTTAGAGTATGTCCCGATATTATTACTATCAGATGAGGATGATGAAAAAGAAGTTTTTCCTGGAGTGACGAGTAAACAATATATCGAAAGTACAAGTGAGTCCCCTATGGTTCTATGATTGAGAAGATGCGCATGGATTTAAATCGCTATAGGATATATTCCTCGAAGCTCTGCTGCGGGATAGTTGATTTTATGGTATAGGTGGTTAGTTCCATTTTGGAACATCCCACTCAAAACGGCGCAATTGCATTTCATCAATTAGGTTGCGCCTTCTCCCCCGCCGCCGCCATCATTGGCGCAAGCAGCTCAACCGCCAATGAGCAGAACTCTTCATCAAAAGGCTCCGTAGCACAAAAGCAGCGCTGAATAGCCGGGTCGGAGCCCTCGCCCGGACGGTTGTTGAAAGTGTCGTCGCGCCACTCCTTGCGGGCGGCTTCAAGCGTTCTCTTGGTGGCAAAAGCATAGGAGGAACGCGGGAAAAAGCGCAGGGGCATTGAGAGGCCCTGCCAGTAGTGGTTGAGCAGATTCTCCAGATGAGCGTTGGCATCATCAAGAGGTGCAAAGGTTCTTGCCTCATTCTCCATCACCAGGAGTGTCTGCTTCGGGTAGCCAGATTGGTTAAGCGAGTTGAGCACGAGATGCTCAATCCAGCTTCTCATGATATCCTTCATTTTCAATCTGGCGTATCGGTAATGCAGCAAAGAGTGCGGCCAGAGGCGATCAAGCCGTCCGGTGAGGCGAAAAGCGCCAAGCTGAAGATCAACCTCCAGCGGCTCAAGCATGTCTCTGCCGCCAATGCTCTCCTGCACCGTGGCAGCAAACTCCTCCACCTCACCAAGAATTCTGGTGAAAAGCTGTTCGCCGTGACGCGCTGGCGGAAGCATCCCCCGGCTCCGGAAAAGCGGGAGCAGTTCGCTTGTCTCTCCTCCCCCAAGCACCACCTCAAGCAGCTCCTGTTTGAGGCTGTAGAGTTCAAGCCCCTCAACCGCGAAGGGCTCCCGATCCTCAAGCGGCAGTGCGGTGCCCTCAAGCCGGATGCCGAGGCGCTGTTCAAGAAAAAATCCTGACGGGTTATCGTAAAAGCGCAAAAGCCGCTCCAGCGAGAGGGTTTTCCACTCCTCCGGCGGTTCCGCAAGGGGGGCACTCATAAAAGGGTGCGAGCGGGTTCCAGCGCTCTCCTTCTCCACAAGCGCCCGGTAGTTCTCGGCAGAGTAGCTGAAGAGCGGAGAGCCTTGAGTAAAATACTCCCGGTTAAAGGCTTGCAGGCGGTGGCGCACCACGAGATACTCCTCCACCGAACCGCCATCAGTAAGCGAAAAGCCGCGCCGCACAGCGTCAAGCAGTTCGCTGACCAGCACTGATGGTGGAAGTTCACTGTTATCGCGGATGCTCTGGCCAACATAGCTGATGTAAAGCAGATCGCGGGCCGAGAGGAGCGACTCCAGAAAAAGGTAGCGATCTTCATTGCGGAGTGAGCGGTCGCCCTTCTGCGGTTCACGGGCAATAAGGTCAAAGCCCGGTGCGCGGCTCTGGCGGGGAAAGGCGTTGTCGTTCATGCCGATAAGCACCACAACCCGGAAGGGAATGCTCCGCATGGGCAGCATGGCGCAAAAGGTGATGCCGCCGGTCATAAAGCCCAACCCTTGCTCCTGATGCTCAAGACGTGCGCGAAGCCAGGAGAGCATCACCGCAGGCGAAACGTCGCCGGTAAACTCCGCCGTTGCGACAATGTTACCAAGCTCTTCGGCAAGCTCGGCAATGGCCGCAAACTCCCGCTCGGAGCTGTCGGAGGGGGCAATGAAATCGGCCAGCAGCGCCTGAAACTGCCCGCGCCACTCTGCAAGCGTGCGGGAACGCTCAAAGCTCTTGACAAAGTGGTCAACCCGGTCAACAAACTCGACAAACTTGCCCAGGCTCTCCGCAACCGATCCTGACATATCATCATAAGGGAGAATGCCGTTAAAGAGCTGATTCTCGTCCGGCATGGCGTAGCCGAGCAGCAGCCGGTCGAGCCCCGCCCTCCAGGAGTTGTCGCGATAGGCGGGAAGGTTCCGCGAGGCGCGGTCGCCCTCATCCATTCCCCAGCGAATGCCGCTCTTTTCAATCCAGCCACGGATCAGCTCAAGCTCACCAAGGTCAAGCGAAAAACGGCGGCTCACCGGCGGCGAGGCAAGCAGGTCAAAAATTTCGGATGCGGCAAGACGGCTGCCCGGCAAAGCCAGCAACTTCAGCAACGCCGAGGCAATCTCCCCCTCATTCATCATACGTCGGTCGGCAATGGAGTAGTGAAGCGCCACGGTGCCATCTCCACCGGCACCAAAGACACTCAATATGTAAGGTGAATAGCTCTCAATATCCGGTGTCATCACCACAATATCACGCGGGCTCAGGTCGGGGAACTCCTCAAACATGGCGAGAATGTTGTCGTAAAGCACCTCAATTTCACGAAGCGGGCTGTGGCAGGAGTGAATCCGGAGCGACCGGTCATCAGGGTCAAGCGGGCGCAACTCCCCCTCTTCGCCCGTGCCCGAGAGGTTCAAAATATCGGACTGCAGGGCATGGAGCAGGCACTCCTCCCCCGGATCGTCATAGCGCTCCTCCTGGTGCAACGCGCTGTCGCTCAGGTCGATAATCATCTCGGAAAAATCGCGCCCGATGCGCCCAAGCGACGCAAGCAGCGGGTTCCCCTCACTGCGCAGGGCACGCTCCTCCTCCGACAGCCGGGCGCTTGCCTTTTTGGAGAGAATATCGCCCCAATATTCGCGGGTCGGACTCAAAAGAAAGAGGTTCACCTCCGTCACTTTCGCTACCGCCGAGAGCATATCGAGATGGAACTTCGGCAGGTAGGAGATACCGAAAAGGGTGATTCTCTCAGGAATCTCCTTTGCCCCCGGTGACGCAGCGTTCAACTGCCTGCAGAAGAAATCTTTCAGCCTGCCCCGATGCACACCCTCTCCCTCAGCAAGTTTTCGCCAGAGGATAGACTGCCACTCCTCACCCGATGGCTCCGTCTCCCCCTCCTCCCAGCCAGCCAGCATCTCAGAACGGAAGAGCGTGTACTGGTCGAAGGTATCAGCAATTTTTTCCGACAACTGGAAGAGCTTGAGACCATCAGGGTCATCAGCCAGATAGTGCCGCAACGTACCGAAGGGCTCCGTAACGATCAGCTCCGGCAGTAGTCGCATGATCTTCCAGCTCATCACCTCCGGCGCAAACGCAGAGGTATCGGGCATATCGCGCAAGATCTTGCGGAACAGCTCCTGCACCATCGCATTCGGGAAAGGATAGTGCCCGTTAGCCCAGACACCAAAACGCGCAGCCAGCTCCATCGAGAGCCAGCGCTGCATCCCCCGGCTCTGCACCACAATCACCTCCTTGGTGAACGCCGAGGCGAGCGGCTGACGGAGCGTCGTGGCGAGGGTGTCAACCAGGACTTCCATCCGGTTGCTGGTGTAGAGGTTAAGTGGCATGGGGTGGATTTATGTCAATGGTGATAGTTGTGGGAACGACGGTGGAGTTGAGACATCAGA
>JBMOIS010000051.1:0-20177 GCA_049317185.1 Chlorobium sp.
CAATAACCTATCAGTGGTATTCTGGAGATAACGCAATCAGTGGAGCCACAGGAAATACATTTCTTGTCAGTAATGCACAAGAGGGTCAAGCAATCTCTGTGAAAGCGAGTTACACTGATACTCATGGAACTTCCGAGAGCGTGAGTAGTGGAGCAACTCCTTATGGCGCAACATTGAACGGTATCAGCCATGTCGAGAATGCTACTGAGCTTGATACTGAACTTGCAAAGTTGACCGTATCTTCAGAATTCAGCAGCAGACAGGATGTTATAGATGGAATTGCTGCTTATGAAAAAGCTCTTGGCACTGCAACTGATTTGACGGTTCGTTCTATCAGCTTTGCTGCAAATACTACTACAGATTCAACGTTCAGTGTAAGTTCTTCCGGTCATGAAGCACTGGTCATAGATACGCGCAATTTGTTACCAGGCTCGGAAATCGATTTGCATAATGTTGAATTTGCCATCATTATTGGAGATAATATTACCATTCGTGGTGGAGAAGGAGCCAACATTGTCTTTGCTGGTAGTGGCAGCCAGAATATTGTGCTTGGTGTTGATAACGACGAACTTCATGGCGGTGATGATGATGACTATATCGGATCACTTGCCGGTAACGACACCTTGTTTGGTGATGCAGGCAACGACACACTCAGCGGTGGACTTGGTGATGATATGCTTTATGGTGGTACGGGAGATGATACAGCACTCTTCACTGGAAACATTGATGACTACACGATCAGTTACAATGAAACAAGTGACAGCTACACCATTAAGGATACCATTGAAGGTCGTGATGGCACAGATGTTGTTACAGGAGTAGAACATTTCCAGTTCACGTCCACCAAAGAGGATATTATTTGCCCGACAGTAAAAACCTTCAGCCCGGTTGATGCGGCAACAGATGTCGCCGTTAATCAAAATATTGTGCTTGATTTCAGTGAGCAGATACAGAGAGGCAATGGTACTATAGCAATACGCAGTGGTTCCGAAAATGGAGAAATTGTGGAGAGCTTCGATACCGTGACAAGTTCAAACCTTATGGTTTCGGGAAGTAAGCTGACAATTAATCCATCAAACGATCTGTCGTATAGCACGCATTACTATGTTACGCTCGCCGATGGATCAATCAAGGATCTCGCAGAGAACAACTATACAGACACGACCTCCTACAACTTTACAACAGGTGCAAATCCCTACGCTGAAAGCAACGGCGGGACCAGCACTGAAACAGTACTGGCAGGAATTGGGGCACTTGGCATGGTTGTATGGCTGCTTTTTTAGCTTGAGACCTGGTGGCGGTGGAGGGATCGAATGCGACAGATTTAAGCTTTTGGCAGCTCTGCGGCATTCTCCCTTTTAGTTCACGAGCTTGTTGCATGCCCGTAACAATTCCTCAACAGAATAAATAGTACTATCTGTGGCACCTGAAAACATGCGAAACGATTGCAGAAATTTTAATGATCAAGCAAAAAAAACCAACCCAATATTTGTTATGAAAAAAGTTGCAATGATAGTCGGTCTGGCTGCTGCCCTCGGGTTAAACAACGCAGACGCGGCTGACTGGAACTGGAAAGGTGATATACGATACCGTTATGAGTCAAGCGTAAAAGATGTTGCCAACCAAAGTGATTTCAGTCGTGATAGAAATCGAACCAGGGTTCGTCTGGGCGTGTATCCCTGGATTAATGAAGAACTTTCCGGAGGTATCCAATTATCAACAGGAACGGCTGACCTTATAAAAGAGTCAGCATCCCGCAACCAGACTTATGAAAATCTGTTTACTCCTAAAAGTATCGTGCTGAACGAGGCCTTCATTGATTACCATCCAACCGCTTATGGATTGAATGGAGCAGTGAACCTTATTTTAGGAAAAAGAGAAGTTGCCAATACGGTGATACGCATCGACGATCTGGTTTGGGATAGCGATCTCACCTTTGAAGGTGCTACCCTGCAGTTTGGCAAAGATTCCAATGGAAAAGAAAAAGAGGGTATCAACCTTATTGCAGGTTACTATCTGCTTGATGAAAACAACAGATCTACCAGCAAGGCTCCTGATGCACTCCTTCAGCTTGTACAGGGTGCCTATAACGGGGAGATCAATGAAATCACTTATCTGGTGGGTGCAGGCTATAACAGTTACCGTCATCTGGGCAATTTAAAGCCAGATACCAAACCAATACTGAACAAGGAGTACGCTCTACCCCTTGATCTCTCAAAATCCGCTTTCAATATTGTTGAGTTTTTCGGAAAACTTGGTGGCCATATTACCGAAACGCTACCATGGAAATTTTATGGCGAGTACGCATTCAACAATGCAGATCATGCTGATTATTCCAATATTGATAACAACAGAAGAGCATCTTATCAGGTTGGTTTAACCATAGGAGATGCAAAAGAGGTAGGGAAATGGGCACTTGATGCAAACTACAACCGGATTGAGAGAGATGCGCTCTTCGCCCCCTTTACCGATTCTGACAGAAAAGTTAAAAGCACTACGAATATCAAGGGGTTTGAGGTTGGAGCAACTTACCATCTTGTACAAAACCTGAATATTGGAGCCAGGTACTATCATTACAAAAATATTGATAAATCCCAGGATGCAACTGACCCGTCACTTAATCTGTTGCAGCTCGATGCTCTTGTGAAGTTCTAATAAAATTTGTGTGTTGTTCTTTCTTCTGGTTGTGTGTGGCTGGTTTGCAAGACTGTTGCTGCTGCTGAAGGGCAGTCTTGCAGAACCGGTTTATAATCAGTAAACTCCTTTACATCTTTATCATTTCTTAATTCAATTATGACAATCAACATGAAGCTCTTCAAAAAAATACTTTTAAGTGCCACTGTGTTCGGAGTTATGGCTTCCGGAACGGCTGGAGCTGCCGGTAAAATCGTTATTGACGGTTCGACAACGGTCGGACCTGCTGCCAAAGCTTTTGCCGACTACTATACCAAGGCCACTGGCGTACAGGTCACGGTGAGTGAGTCCGGCTCGGGTAATGGCGCAAAAAGCCTTATCAACAAAACCTGCGACATTGCCACGATGTCACGCCCTATGAAGGAAAAGGAAGTGGCCGCAGCGAGAAGTAAAGGTGTCAATCCTGTTGAACACATCGTTGCACTTGATGGCCTTTCTATTGTGGTTCATCCGAGCAACCGTATCAATGCACTCTCAAAGGCACAGATTCGCGGGATTTACATGGGCAAGTATACCAACTGGAACCAGCTTGGCGGAGCGAACTCGGCTATCGTGGTCATTCAGCGAGAATCGAACAGCGGCACTGCGGATTCCTTTAAAGAGCTGGTTATGGGCAAAGAAAACCCTATTTCCAAGAGAGCTGAAACTCAGTCAAGCAATGGCGCAATCAAGAGCCGCATAGCTTCGACGCCTTCTGCAATCAGCTATATCGGTCTCGGTTTTGTTGACAGTTCTGTCAAGGCTGTTCTGGTTGACGGTGTTGAGGCTGATGTCAGGACGGTCAAGAACGGCACCTACCCTATACACCGTCCGCTCTTCATGTACACCAACGGTCAGCCAACCGGAGCTGTCAAGCAGTTCATCGATCTCCCAAAAACTCCTAAAGGCAAAGACATCATCAGCGAAACAGGGTTTGTCAACTATTATTGATTGCTGAACGAAACAGCTTTCTCGACAACATCGAACAGCAAGAAGCCGTCTTGAATACAGGACGGCTTTTTCGCGTCTGCCAACATGCCGTTCATGCTGAGCTGAAGAACAACTATTTCCAGATGCAATGGGCATCATCGCTCCTCCTCTCTGAGTTGAGAGAAAATTGTCCTTTGTTTTCCCTACCTTGTTGTGATGATTTCAACAACCATAATCACAGGGGAATGAAACGAACAACCCAGCAGAAATTGGTTCACACAATAGCAATATTGTTGGCACTTACTGGAATCTCAGCCTGCCGACAAAACAATAATGAGTTGCGGCGTGACCGGATTGTTACGGCAATCTCGGCTGATTTCGATTATCTCAATCCCCTGCTTATCCAGTTTTCGATGTCGCGCGAGGTGTGCAAGTTGCTCTATCCTTCTCTGGTGAAACCTGCTTATGACGAAATAAAAGGAGGTATTACCTTTCTTCCAAACACTGCCAAAAGCTGGGAGTTCTCTGAAAACGGAAAAAAAGTCACCTTCCATTTACGAAGTGATGCTCTCTGGGAGGATGGGGAAAAAGTGACATCGCATGATTTCAAGTACTCCTATTACTTATACAAGAACCCCGGCATTGCCAGTTCCCGACAGCACTATCTCAATGATCTTGTTCGGCAGCCTGATGGAACCGCTGATATTGCACATGCTGTCGAAACCCCGGACGATTCAACCCTGGTGCTGCATTTCAGTAAATCAATGGCGCAGGAGATTGTACTCGATCATTTCAATGATCTGATGCCGGTCGCCGAGCATGTGTTCAAGGCTTTTCCTCCTGATGAGATCCGTTCCAGAGCTACCGAAATACCCATAGTAAGCGCAGGCCCCTTCAAGGTGAAAAAGTGGACACGCCAGGAAAAACTTGAACTCGTTACGAACCCTTTGTCAAGGCTTCCCCATCCAGCCATTATCAAGAACATGGTTTTCATGGTGGTTCCGGAATACACAACCCGGCTTGCCATGCTGAAATCCGGCCAGATTGATGCCATGCTTTCGGCTGGAGGAATTAATCCCAGGGATGTTAAGGAACTAACCAGAAGCTCCCCGTCGATTATCATCAGACCAGTACAGAACCGTTATTTCGACAGTATTGTTTGGCTGAACATCGACGGAGAGGCATACCGCAGTAACCATCAGATAAAACCGAATGCCCTGTTTGGGGATAAACTGGTACGTCAGGCACTTACCATCGCCATTGACCGGCAATCCATTATTGACGGATTCATGGGGCCGGAGCACGCCACCATCGTCAATACCTCTCTTTCGCCCGCCTACAGGGAGCTTGCAGACGTTTCGCTTGATCCATACAACTATAACCCCCAGAAAGCGTCAGCCTTACTGCGCGAGGCCGGGTGGGCGCCGGGCCCGAATGGCATTCTGCAAAAGAACGGGAAGAAATTCTCCTTCGAGCTGGCGGCTCCGGTAGGCAATCCAAGGCGTAACTATGCCGCAACAATTATCCAGCAAAACCTTCGTGAAATCGGTATTGACTGCCATCTGAAGTTTGATGAGGGACTGATTTTTAATAAAAACCAGAATGAGTTCCGCTATGATGCCGCTCTTTCAGGGATGGCTGCTGAAACCCTCCCCTTCCAGCTTATTATCTGGGGATCCGATTTTGCCAAACGTCCGTTCAACTCTTCAGCATTCAGGAGCAGCGAACTCGACACCATTATCGATGAACTCAGCAGACCGCTTCCGGCAGAACGCTCAGTGGCACTCTGGAAACGCTACCAGACGATCCTGCACGACGAACAACCAAGAACTTTCCTTTATTATTACGACGAGCTTGAGGGATTCAGCCGCCGCATCCAGAATGTAGATGTCAACCTGATTTCCACGCTTTATAACGTTTATGAGTGGACGATAAAGTAAAATAGAGCACCGTTTGCCACCTGCACCGATTTTTACTATATTCAACCACTTTTTTAACCACCAGTGAACTTATTGTAATATGCCCCGTTACACACCCGACCAGCTTGAACGCAGAAACGCATCAGTCTGGACAAAAGTGCAGGGAATCCTGGCACCGATCCAGTTCGTGATGTTTCTTGCCGGCCTGACGGTCACCTGGCTCTACCAGTCCCACAACGGAATCGACAATTTCGCCTGGATCACCTTTTTTGTCACCCTGAAAACCCTCATGCTTGTTCTGATTTTTGTGACAGGGGGCTTTTTTGAACTTGAGGTTTTCGGACAGTTTGCCTTTGCTCATGAATTTTTCTGGGAGGATTTCGGCAGCGCCATAGCCATGGTTGTCCATCTCTCCTACTTTGTTCTCTTTTTTATCGGTCTTGATGAAACTACACTTATCTGGACAGCGCTGCTCGCCTATTTGAGCTATCTTGTCAATGCAGCACAATTCGTCATCCGTCTGCTTCTTGAAAAGCATAATGAAAAGAAACTCAAGCAGCGTCAGGCCGCCTGATCACCTTTGACATAAAGCACAACATTATGAAAGCAAAAGCCATTGTCTTTAAGGGTGTTCGCGAGATTGACCTTTGTGAGGTGACCCTGAAGCCCGTTTCGTCAACGGATGTCCTGGTTGAAACCTGGTGGTCATCAATCAGTACCGGCACAGAAAAAATGGCCTACAACGGCCTTATCCCCTCGTGGCCCTTTATCTTTCCCTTTATTCCAGGTTACGAAACGGTAGGAAAAATCATTGAGGTGGGTGAGCATGTCAACGAGAGCCTGATTGGCAAATTTGTCTACGTCGCCGGATCATTCGGGTATGAAGGAGTCAATGCCGCTTTTGGAGGGGCCTCGGAGTATATCGTCTGCCCTGTCGAGAGCATTACTGTTCTTGACAACATCGACCATCCAGAGTCCGGCATAGCCCTCCCGCTTGGAGCTACAGCCCTCCATATTGTTGATCTTGCACAGGTTGAAAACAAGAAAGTACTGGTGCTCGGCCAGGGTGCGGTCGGCATTCTCGCCGCAGAACTGGCACAGCTTATGGGGGCTAAACTGGTTGCCGTAACCGAACCCAACAGGAACAGGTTGAACCTCTCAACAGCCGACCTGAAGGTTGACCCTGAAACAGAAGACGTTTCGGCGGCACTGGCCGGGCATGAGTTTGACATTCTTATCGACAGTACCGGCATCATGAGCGCCATCGATACCGGCCTCCGGTTTTTGAAATTTCATGGAACAGTGATTTTTGGAGGCTATTATCAGAGAATCAACATCGATTACTCACAGGCTTTCCAGAAAGAGCTCTCCTTCATTGCGGCCAAACAGTGGGCCAAGGGTGATCTTGAGCGGGTCAGGGAACTTATCGCACAGCATAAACTTAATGCCGAGAGGATTTTCACCCATCAGCATACCGTTGAAGAGGATATTACGGAAGCATACGTGCAGGCGTTCACCGATCCCGACTGCCTGAAAATGGTACTGCTTTGGAAAACCGGCACTGAGCAAGAGGGAACGGAACCCTGTCACAGCACAACCATAAGCAGCGCAAGATGACAGCAAGAACCATCGCTATATACGGCAAGGGGGGCATAGGCAAAAGCTTTACAACCACCAACCTCAGTGCAACTTTTGCCATGATGAACAAACGGGTGCTGCAACTTGGCTGTGACCCGAAGCACGACTCAACAACCTCGCTTTTTGGAGGCATTTCTCTGCCGACGGTGACCGATGTATTTGCAGAAAAAAACGCACTGAATCAGCAGGTCGCCATCAGCCATATTGTCTTCCGTCGTGATATCGCTGATTTCCCACAACCGATATATGGCATTGAGCTTGGCGGCCCGCAGGTTGGTCGGGGTTGCGGCGGCAGGGGCATCATTTCGGGGTTTGACGTGCTTGAAAAGCTCGGCATTTTCAAGTGGGAACTTGACATCATCCTCATGGATTTTCTTGGTGACGTTGTCTGCGGAGGTTTCGCCACGCCACTCGCCCGCTCGCTCAGTGAGGAGGTTATTCTTGTCACCAACAATGACCGCCAGTCTATCTTTACGGCCAACAATATCTGCAAGGCGAACAACTATTTCAGAACCATCGGGGGACAATCGCGCCTGCTTGGCCTGATCATCAATCGCGATGACGGCAGCGGCATTGCTGAAACATACGCTGAAGCGGCAGGTATTACCGTGCTCATGAAGGTGCCTTACAGTGCTGAAGCTCGCAATATGGATGACAGTTTCGACTTTGCTGTCAGACTGCCTGAACTGCGTGAAAAATTCCAGACACTTGCCCGCGACATTGTTGAAAACCGTATCACCCCCTGTGAAGCTGTCGGTCTTGATTTTATGGGCTTTGTCCGGCTTTTTGGTGAAGTCAGTAATGATGCCCCGCTGGCAGCAACGGCTGACGAGCTTTTTGGACGAAAAGAGACTCTTTCCAATCAAAAAAAAAATAGCGCCCTTGACAGTGATAACCTGAAGATGCAGCAGTGCATTGAAAAGCTTGGAGCTGAAGAAAAAGAGGTCTACCGGATGGCTGAACAGGAAAAGAGAGCTGTGAGCGAGATTGCAGAATTGACCCACAGGGAGGAATCAGCCGTCCGGGAACTGCTTGCGAGCGCCCGGAAACAACTGAAAAGGCTTTTCTTTGAGAGTTAGGCGTTGGCCTTTTTGGTAGCTTTTGCCCTGAGATTAACATCAAGAATCTTCTTTCTGAGCCTGATGCTCTGGGGCGTTACCTCCAGCAACTCATCATCATTGATAAATTCAAGAGCCTGCTCAAGCGAAAGAATTTTTGGCGGAGTGAGACGAAGCGACTCATCCGTGCCGGAAGAGCGCATATTGCTCAGCTTTTTCGTTTTGCAGACATTCAGGGTAATATCAAGACCTCGTGTTGATTCACCCACAATCATTCCGCCATACACCTTTGTATTCGGCGACACAAAGAAGGTGCCACGATCTTCAAGGGCGCTCAGAGCATAAGCGACACAAAGCCCTGCTTCAGAGACGACAAGTGCACCAGTTTCACGCGATGGCAGTTTGCCCTTGAAAGGCTGGTAGTTATAGAAAACGTGTGACAACATGCCCTCGCCTTTCGTATCGGTGGTAAACTCAAGGTTGTAACCAATAAGACCCCTGGTAGGAATTTCAAATTCAACCCTTACCATTCCGCCCCGGAGCGTGCCCATGTGTGTCATTTCAGCCTTTCTGCGTCCCATCTTTTCGATAATAACACCCGTGTACTCTTCGGGAATATCAATGGTGACATGCTCAATCGGTTCAAGAAGGTTTCCATCCTCATCGTCGTGCATGATAACCTCCGGCCTTGAGATGGCAAGTTCATAACCTTCACGCCTCATGGTCTCAATAAGCACAGAAAGGTGCAGCTCTCCCCTTCCTGAAACGCGGAAGGTATCGGCGCTGTCGGTCTCTTCGACGTTGAGCGCAACATTGGTCATCTTCTCTTTCATCAGGCGCTCGCGAATTTTGCGGCTGGTAACCTCTTTGCCCTCAAGCCCTGCAAAAGGGGAATCGTTGACCGAAAAGAGCATGGAGAGTGTCGGCTTGCTGATATCGAAAGAGGCAAGTGATACCGGATCGTCAACCGAGGCAAGGGTCATTCCGACAGTGGCATCAGGGATACCGGCAATAGCGATAATGTCACCTGATGTCGCCTCTTTGGACTCGATTTTCTGGAGTTTGTCAAAAAGGAAAACTTTTGTAACCGTCCCCTTGCCCATCACACCATCAGGGCCGACTACTGCGAGCTGACTGCCGGGGCTGACTTTGCCGCGCTGGATACGGCCAATGGCTATCTTTCCGATATAATCGCTGTAGTCAAGCGTGGTCACCAGCATCTGGAAGCCTCCGTCATCATGCGCGATCGGTGGCGGAATCTCCTTGATAATCATGTCCAGAAGCAGACTCATATCGCCATCCTCATCATCCATGCTGTATTTGGCAACACCATGTTTCGCTGACGTAAATATATAAGGAAAATCAAGCTGATGCTCTTCAGCACCAAGGGCAATGAAAAGATCAAGCACCTGATCGTGAACCTTGACAGGATCAGACTGCGGGCGATCAATCTTGTTGATGACCACAATTGGCTTCAGGTGCAATTCAAGGGCTTTGCGCAGCACAAACTTGGTCTGCGGCATTGGACCTTCAAAGGCATCGACCAGAAGGAGTACCCCGTCGACCATCTGCAGAATCCGCTCTACCTCACCACCAAAATCGGCATGTCCGGGAGTATCGACAATATTTATCTTGTGATCGTTATAGACTGCTGCTGCATTTTTTGAAAATATGGTAATACCCCGCTCTCTTTCCTGGGGGTTGGAGTCAAGCACCCTGACATTTACCTGCTGGTTATCCCTGAAAGCCCCGGTCTTCTGAAAAATCGAATCAACGAGTGTTGTTTTTCCATGGTCAACGTGAGCAATAATGGCTATATTTCTGATATTCTTTGTGGATCTCATCTTTTTTCCTTGTAAATAAGTATATTTGTTTCTCGTGATGGCCGGAATATACATTATTTATTAGCAACTCTTGCCACAATCTTTGGCTCTTGGTTACGTGGGGCTGAGTGCTCTATTGCCCTGTTCCAAAGCAACCTTGTTAATACCAATTCACCTCCTTATTTAAGAAAATGAATAATATACTGCTTAATAATCTTCCTCTGCTGGTACTCAACCAGCTTGTTTCAATACTCTACCTGGTGACAACTTTTTTGTATGGCGCCCATTTTTTCAGGGATATGTCGATTGCACAAAAATATAAACAACCTTTTCTCGTTGTAACTGTTCTGACCCACATTGTCTATCTTGGACTTCTCACCTCGCTTGAAGGGTATAAAATCAGCTACTCAACGGTAAACCTTATGACCATGGTGGGACTTACCTTGACCACCACCTATCTTTTTACCGAATTTACCACCAAAAGTGACAAAACCGGCTTTTTTATCATCTCGTTTGCTGCCGGGGCACAGCTTATCTCCTCAATTCTGACAACACAAATACAAACCACTGGCATCACCTTCAGTGGAGTTGGCATCGGCGTGCATCTTATTGCGGCTATCTTTGGTTTCAGTGCCATTGCAATTGCCGGCATCTACAGCATCCTCTATCTGCTCCTCTTTCGCCAGATTCAGCAAAACCGTTTTGAGCTCTTCTTCCAGCGCCTGCCGAATCTTGAGATTCTTGAAAAACTCACCATGCACGCTGTCTCTCTTGGATTTCTTTTTCTCACGATTACCATTTTTGCCGGTGTTCTGGAGCAAAGGGTTTCAGGTGAAGCGATAACCTTTTTTGAACCAAAGCTTGTCACCCTGGTCATTATCTGGCTGCTTTACGGTACCGGTATTATCATTAAGCCGATCATTGGATGGGACATCAAACACATGGCATATCTTTTCATTTTTCTGTTCCTCTTTATCACCATATTGATTGTCCTGATGACGTTTTTTTCACCGACATTCCATGGTGCGAACTTTTAAAACAGTGAGTTGTATTTGAAAATATCGGCTTTTAGGATATATTCCTCTACTTGATATTTCCTTGTACATTGAACCTGGTATCAAATCACTTAAACAACTTTGCTATGAACATCATTTCAGTTGGTGTAAACCACAAGACTGCACCTATTGAAATCCGCGAAAGAATCTCCCTTTCAGAAGTTCAGAACAAGGAGTTCATTACCGGCCTTATTTCCAGCGGTCTTGCCCATGAAGCCATGGTCATTTCCACCTGTAACCGCACAGAGCTCTACGTTGTTCCTGCCATGCATGAAATCACGGGAGAGTTCCTCAAGGAGTATCTCATTTCCTACAAGGATGCTCGCAAGGAAGTTCGCCCGGAACATTTTTTCAGCCGTTTTTACTGCGGCACAGCACGTCATCTTTTCGAGGTTGCAAGCGCAATTGATTCGCTTGTCCTTGGGGAAGGCCAGATTCTTGGTCAGGTCAAAAATGCCTACCGCATTGCCGCCGAGTCACAGACCGCAGGCATCCTGATCACCCGCCTTTGCCATACCGCCTTCAGTGTTGCCAAGAAGGTCAAGACAAAAACAAAAATCATGGAGGGCGCTGTTTCGGTCAGTTATGCTGCCGTCGAGCTTGCCCAGAAGATATTCTCCAACCTTTCGCTCAAGAAGGTACTGCTTATCGGAGCAGGTGAAACCGGTGAACTGGCGGCGAAACATATCTTTCAAAAAAACGCCCGCAATATTGTGATAACGAACCGGACTCTCTCCAAAGCTGAAGCTCTTGCAGAAGAACTCGGGACACACCAGGTACTGCCGTTTGAATCGTTCAAGAATCATCTCCACGAGTTCGATATTATTATGACCGCCGTCAGCACCAAGGAGTATATTCTCACTGAAGCTGAAATGCACCAGAGTATGCTCAAACGCAAGCTGAAGCCGGTCATTATTCTTGATCTCGGACTGCCGAGGAATGTCGATCCTGACATTGGAAAACTGCAGAACATGTTCCTTAAAGACATTGATGCGCTCAAGCATATCATCGATAAAAACCTTGAAAAACGAAGCCGCGAACTGCCAAAGGTCAACGCCATCATTGAAGAGGAGCTTGTCGGTTTCGGACAATGGATCAATACCCTGAAAGTCAGGCCTACCATTGTTGATCTCCAGTCGAAGTTCATTGAAATCAAGGAAAAGGAGCTTGAACGATACCGTTACAAAGTCAGCGAGGAGGAACTCCAGAGAATGGAGCACCTGACAGACAGGATTCTGAAAAAAATCCTTCACCATCCTATCAAAATGCTTAAAGCACCTATCGACACGACTGACTCCATTCCAAGCAGAGTCAATCTTGTGCGCAACGTTTTCGATCTTGAAGAACCAAATCAGTCACACTAAATAAAATTTGTAATCGCTTTGAAAAAACAGCTTATCATCGGTACCAGATCCAGCCCGCTCGCATTGTGGCAGGCAGAATTCACCAAGGCAGAACTCTCCAGGCATTTTCCTGAACTGGATATCACCCTGAAACTGGTTAAAACGACCGGTGATGTCCTTCTTGACTCTCCCCTCTCCAAAATTGGGGATATGGGGCTTTTCACCAAGGACATTGAAAAATATCTGATTACCAAAGAGATAGATTTGGCCGTTCACAGCCTGAAAGATGTGCCTACAGCTACCCCCGAAGGGCTTATTATCACCTCCTTTACAGAGCGCGAAGATACAAGGGATGTCATCATTTCCAAAAATGGTGTCAAGCTGAAAGATCTGCCGCAGAATGCCAAAGTTGCAACAAGCAGCCTCCGTCGCATGTCGCAGTTGCTTGGTCTTCGTCCTGACCTTGATATCCGCGATATCAGAGGCAATCTCAATACCCGTTTCCAGAAGTTTGACAACGGTGAATTTGATGCCATGATGCTTGCTTATGCTGGCGTGTTCCGTCTGAATTTCAGTGACCGCATCTCTGAAATCCTTCCGCACGAGGTGATGCTTCCTGCTGTAGGGCAAGGTGCACTCGGCATTGAAACCCGTGTTGATGACGAGCAGACAAGAGAGATTGTCAGAATTCTCAACCACTCGACAACAGAATATTGTTGCCGTGCGGAACGTGCTCTTCTCCGTCACCTGCAGGGTGGTTGCCAGATTCCTATCGGCGCTTACGGTTCGTTTAAAAATGGCACCCTCAAACTGCTTGCCTATGTTGGATCGGTTGATGGCAAGGTCGGATTACATAACGAAATCACGAAAACAGGCCTTACTTCACCAGAACAGGCTGAAGAGGCTGGTATAGCGCTGGCTGAGGAGCTGCTGAAGCAGGGTGCAGAAAAAATTCTGTCGGAAATCCGCAAAACCCGCTGATGAAAACCGTTCTTGTTACCCGCCCGAAAGATCAGGCAGCATCATTTGTACAAAAACTGGAAGAGTATGGCCTGATCTCGGTTGTCTTTCCGACAATCGAGATCAGGCCGGTTTCCGGCTGGTCAGTTCCCGACCTCACCCTTTTTGATGGTGTTTTTTTTACAAGCCCCAACAGCGTCAGCTTTTTTATGGAGAGGCTGCTGAAAGAGAGCCCTGATGAGCTGAATAACCTTCAAAAGGTGAAGGTATGGGCTGTTGGCAAAACAACCTCTTCTGATCTCGCGGCACACGGCGTAACAACCCGGCCAGTACCGAAAATTTCCGACGCAGTTACACTGATGGAGGAGATCGACACCGACACCATAAGTGGGCGTACCTTTCTTTTTCTCAGGGGAAGCCTCTCTTTGGGAACCATTCCAGAGGTGATCAACAAACGAGGAGGAACATGCACGGAGTTGACCGTTTACGAAAATCTGCCGCCTTCGCTTGAAGAGAGTACAAAAATAAAAGCACTACTCGATGGGGGTGGACTTTCCTGTCTCTCATTCACCAGTCCTTCGACTGCTGTCAATTTTTTTGAAGCGATGGGAACAACAGCAATTCCTGAAGGAGTAAAAGTTGCCGCCATCGGAACAACGACTGCGGCCGCTCTGAAAAAACTTGGTCTTCGGGTAGACATCATCCCCGAATCATTCGATGCTCCAGGTTTTGCAAAAGCCATAGCAGAAGCAATGAACGCTTGACACTTATCTCTTTTCAATTGCGGCAAGCAGCGCAGTGCCAATTGCCTTGTTTGCACTGACCAGCCCTTGACCTGAAATTGTTGTAACTCCCTTGTAATCAAAACAACACCCTCCAGCCTCAGTCACTATAGGTATGAGAGCGGCACAGTCCCAGGGACTCATGATTTTATCGACTGAAACTTCGGCGCGGCCTGACGCAACCAGCATATGACCATAACAGTCGCCCCATCCGCGCACAAGCCCGGCTTGCTGGCATAGCATATCCACAGGATGAAAGGAGGCTGCATCAAGCAGGTACTCCTTTTCAGTAAAGAGCACTGTTGCATCAGCAATGTTTGCAACGGAAGAGACTGTTATCGGCGAACCGTTGAGAAAAGCTCCACATCCCGATTCGGCATAACAGAGATCACCAAGCGCCGGAAAATTGACAACTCCAAGCCGCACAATTCCATCAACCTCAAGCGCAATCATAACGCCATAAAGGGGAACCCCATGAATAAAAGACTTGGTACCATCAATGGGATCAATAATCCATCGGCGACCATTCATGGAGGGACGCTCTTCAAATTCTTCACCAAGCACGCCATCTGCCGGATTGTTCAGCGTAATGGCACTGCGGATGAGCTCTTCGGCTTTTCTGTCCGCTTCGGTGACCGGTGACGCATCTCGTTTGGTCAAGATTTGCAGGGATTTACGGGAAAAATAGCTGAGTGTTAACTGGCCAGCCTGTTCGGCCATTTCAACGGCAAGCTGAAGATCATGATTCATATACAATTCTACTTTCTTTTGACTTTATAAAAGAACTAAATATAATATTATTCATAACAGAATGCCGACAACTGCGGTTATTCCCTTTTTTTTTCCAATATTCAGCAGAAATAAAAGCAAAACAGGGAAAAAAGCCTCTGAAATAAGGCACAGGAGCCGCATAGACCGCATTCCTGCATAACCCGGACAGCATAATGGCTCACTAAAAAAAGCTGCCTGGGCAAGACACTGTTGTCCGGCAAGTTAGTTAATCAATATCGCAAAAAAACAATGAAACGCTTGATTGCGGAACGCGACAAAGCTCGCCTCGGGGGCGGACAAAAGCGCATAGATTCACAACACAAAAAAGGAAAATTTACAGCCCGTGAACGGCTGAACTTGTTGCTGGACGAAGGGAGTTTTGAAGAGTATGACATGTTTGTCACACATCGGACAACTGATTTTGGCCTCGACAAGCAAAACTTTCTTTCCGATGGAGTCATTACCGGTCACGGTACCATTGATGGTCGTCTTGTCTATCTTTTCTCCCAGGATTTTACCGTTCTTGGTGGTTCACTTTCCGAAACCAACGCACTGAAAATCTGCAAGGTGATGGACCAGGCAATGAAAGTCGGCGCACCCTTCATCGGCATCAACGACAGCGGCGGGGCAAGAATCCAGGAAGGCGTTCGCAGTCTTTCCGGCTATGCAAGTATTTTTCAGAGAAACGTGATGGCATCGGGGGTTATTCCCCAGATATCGGCAATTTTTGGCCCCTGTGCGGGCGGTGCGGTCTACTCCCCTGCGCTTACTGATTTTGTGGTCATGGTCGAAAAAACCAGTCACATGTTTGTCACCGGCCCTAAAGTTGTCAAAACCGTCACCGGAGAGACCATCACCGACGAGGATCTTGGAGGCGCTTCGGTTCATGCAACAAAATCAGGAGTCACCCATTTTGTAGGCGCGGATGAAACCGAAGGAATCATGCTGATCAAAAAACTGCTCAGCTACCTGCCACAAAACAATCTTGAGGAGCCACCTCTTGCCGTTTGTGACGATCCTGCCGACCGCCTTGACGACAAGCTGAACTCCATCATACCCGAAAAGCCATCCATCCCTTATGATGTCAAGGATGTTATCTATTCGATTGCCGATAACGGCGAGTTCCTCGAAGTACAGCGGCAATATGCAAGAAACATTGTTGTCGGCTTTGTCACTTTCAACGGCATATCAACCGGTATCGTCGCCAACCAGCCCAACTATCTTGCCGGGTGTCTTGATATCAACGCATCGTGCAAGGCTGCAAGGTTTGTCCGATTCTGCGATGCCTTCAATATTCCCCTTGTCACCCTTGTCGACGTTCCCGGATTCCTCCCCGGCAGTGCACAGGAGTTTGACGGCATTATCACCAACGGTGCCAAACTGATTTTCGCCTACGCCGAGGCCACGGTGCCAAAAATTACCATCATCCTCCGTAAAGCTTATGGTGGAGCATACATCGTCATGAGCTCCAAGCAACTGCGCGGTGATGTTAACTATGCATGGCCGACGGCTGAAATTGCTGTCATGGGCCCGATAGGTGCTATTGAGGTACTCTTCAACAGGGATCTGAATGCCATCGAAGATCTGGAAGAGCGTGCCAGGTTTGTTGCTGAAAATGCGGCGGAGTATCGAGAAAAATTCTCCAACCCTTATGAGGCGGCAAAATTCGGCTATATCGACGATATCATCGAACCCCGCAATACCCGTTTCAGGATCATCCGTGCACTTCAGACGCTCCTGACCAAAAAAGATAACAATCCTCCAAAAAAGCACTCGACCATACCATTGTAAACGGAAAAAATCCATGCCATCGATCATTCAATATTTTCCGGTCAATCTCTCTGCGATCCAAAGTCAGCATCTGGCATTGGCTGTCACAGGGTACAGTGTCGTCTTTCTCTCATTCTTCCTGCTTGCGCTGCTCTTCAGCGTGATACCGAAGATCCTCTTCTGGAATGTCAGAAGAACATTTGACAATGAAGGTGATGAGAGCAAAAAAGCCCTGGCAGGAAACACGATTCCCGGAGAGGCCAGTGCGGCCATCGCGATGGCGATTTCCCTCTATCTCGATGAGCTTCACGATCAGGACACGGCAATTCTGACCATCAGGAAGGTCGGCAAAAGCTACTCACCCTGGAATTCAAAAATCTACAATGTCATTAATTTCAAAGGGTTTCAAGGATGAGAAAATATAAATTCAGGATCGGCGGAAACCGCTATAATGTAGAGATAAAATCTTTTGAAGAAAACAGCGCTGAGATTGAAGTGAACGGCACCTCATATCAGATTGAGCTTGGACAGGAGATCAAAAGACCGCAGACCCCGAAGCTGGTCCGCTACACCCCGCCGACTCCGTTGAAACCGCCACAGCAACTCAACACCCCTGGGCTGAGCATCGTCAAGGCACCTCTGCCGGGCACTATTATTGCCCTCATGGTACAGCCTGGTTCAAAGGTAAGACGCGAAGAGCCCATTCTGGTTCTGGAAGCCATGAAAATGGAAAACAATATTTTTGCAGAAAAATCCGGAACTGTCAAAACGGTAAAGGTTGGAGTAGGCGACACAGTCATGCAGGGTGATATCCTCATAGAAATTGAATAACACCATTATGGACGGACTTGTACAGTTTTTTGCGTATTCCGGTTTTGCCAATGCCACACCGGGACACCTGTTGATGATTCTTGTCGGCATGGTGTTCATCTATCTGGCCATCCGCTACGAATATCAGCCGATTCTTCTGGTTCCAATCGGTTTCGGCATCCTGATCGGCAACACCCCGTTTATCGAACATGGCGGAATGGCGCTCGGTATCTATCAGGATGGCAGTGTGCTGAACTACCTCTACCAGGGAGTGCTGAAGGGAATCTTTCCACCCCTGATTTTTCTCGGTATCGGAGCCATGACCGATTTCTCGCCACTGATTTCAAATCCGAAACTTATCCTGCTTGGCGGAGCGGCGCAGCTCGGCATTTTCATGACCTATCTCGGAGCGATCTCCCTTGGCTTTACCAACCCCGAATCCGCTTCAATCGGCATCATCGGTGGCGCTGATGGCCCGACGGCAATCTTCCTCTCCTCCCGGCTCGCTCCGCATCTGGTCGGCTCCATCGCCATTGCAGCCTACACCTACATGGCGCTTGTTCCGCTTATTCAGCCGCCGATCATGCGCCTTTTGACGACACAAAAAGAGCGCAGAATCAAGATGAAACCGCCCCGTTCAGTTTCAAAAATCGAAAAAGTGATGTTTCCCGTTTTCGGTCTGCTCCTGACCGGATTTATCGCTCCCGGCTCCCTGCCGCTTCTCGGTATGCTTTTTCTGGGCAACCTGCTCAAGGAATCAATGGTCACCAAACGGCTTGCCGATACGGCCAAAAATGCCATGATCGACATCGTCACCATCATTCTTGGCGTTACCATCGGGGCCTCAACACAAGCGACAACCTTTCTGACGCATAGTTCTGTCCTTATTTTTGTCCTTGGGGCAACCGCATTTATGTTCTCAACGGCCGGAGGAATTCTCTTTGCAAAATTCATGAACCTTTTTCTTTCCGAAGAGCATAAAATCAACCCGCTGATCGGAGCCGCAGGGGTTGCTGCGGTGCCTGAAAGCGCCCGCGTTGTGCAACTTGAGGGACTAAAAGCTGACCCCGACAATCATCTGCTCATGCACGCCATGGCACCGAATGTTGCCGGTATAATCGGTTCAGCCGTCGCGGCAGGCATCATGATGAGCTTTTTGCTGTAACCTTTTCTTTTTGATACCACCAAAGCTACATGTCAGCACAGGAAAATCCTTCGCGATATTGCCGGATTTTTGTATTTTTATGTGCATTTATGTTTTTTTGGCTTTTTTTGGCTTTTTAAACTTCTAACCAGCTCTTCAGCCATGAGTCAGCTTGATTTACTCAATATTGTTCAACGCCCCAGAAGACTTCGCAAAAGCGCCGCCATCAGAAACCTTGTTCAGGAAAATACCCTGACAGTCAATGATCTTGTCTATCCACTTTTTGTCTGCCCTGGAACCAATGTTGTCGAAGAGGTGGCCTCAATGCCCGGCAGCTTCCGTTACTCTATCGACAAAGCCGTAAAAGAGTGCCAGGAACTCTGGGATATTGGAATTCAGTCCATCGACCTCTTTGGTATTCCTGAAGTCAAAACTGAAGATGGCAGCGAAGCGTACAACGAGAACGGCATTATCCAGAACGCTCTCCGTGCCATCAAGGCAAAGGTTCCTGATCTCTGCATCATGACAGATGTAGCGCTTGATCCGTTCACCCCTTTTGGTCACGACGGACTGGTCAGAGATGGTATTATTCTCAATGACGAAACCGTTGAAGTGCTCTGTAAGATGGCCATTTCGCATGCCAACGCCGGAGCTGATTTCGTCTCACCAAGCGACATGATGGATGGCCGTATCGGCGCTATCAGAGAAGCGCTTGACGACACCGAGTTCTCCGATGTCGGTATTCTTTCCTATGCTGCAAAATACGCATCGAGCTTCTACGGTCCCTTCCGCGACGCGCTTCATTCGGCACCACAGTTTGGCGACAAAACGACGTACCAGATGAATCCGGCAAATACTGACGAAGCAATGAAAGAGATCGAACTCGACATCATGGAGGGCGCTGATATCGTCATGGTCAAGCCAGGACTTGCCTATCTTGATATTGTGTATCGCACCAAAGAGCGCTTTGATGTTCCGGTAGCAATCTACCACGTTTCCGGAGAATACTCCATGGTCAAGGCTGCTGCCCAACGTGGATGGATAGACGAAAAAAGGGTCATGATGGAATCGCTGCTCTGCATGAAACGTGCCGGTGGCGACCTTATCTTTACCTACTATGCAAAAGAGGCCGCAAGGATTCTTCGTTAAGCATTGAAAAAAAGCCCGGCGGCACCCTCACGCAGCCGGGCTTTATAATTTAATAACGCCAATGATACGATACTTTACCGCTGGCGAGTCACATGGTCCGGCTCTTTCGGCAATCGTGGAAGGAGTGCCCGCAGGTGTCTCAATCACCCTGGAAGAGATAAACCATCAGTTAACCCGCCGTCAGCAGGGATATGGACGGGGCGGACGGATGAAAATCGAGACCGATCAGGCGGAAGTGTTATCCGGCATCCGGTTTGGCAAAACCATTGGGTCGCCTGTCGCACTCATTATCAAAAACCGCGACTGGGCAAACTGGATAACCTCTATGGCCCAGTTTGAAAAAAACGATGAC
>JBMOIS010000052.1:0-19335 GCA_049317185.1 Chlorobium sp.
TACCGACCAGGAACTTGCAAGCCTGACCAATCTGGGGCTTGAACTCTGGCATGGTCCCGATAAAGTCACAACCACTTTTACCGTCAACGCTGATGATATCATGAACCAGACCGGTGGCGCCTATACCCTGCACTGGATTGGCACAGCAACACAGACGACGATTCCCACAGGTTCGATTTACTTCACCTACGATAAATACGGTTACAGTTACAATGATTACATCTCTGGCAATGGAGGTAACGACACTATCAATGGGGGGGCAGGAAATGACACTGCGAGCTATAATGGCAACAAGGCTGATTACACAATAACCAATAACAATGGTATATGGACAGTTGCCGATACCCGTGCTGGTTCGCCCAATGGTACCGACACCCTTACCGGAATTGAACTTATCTCCTTTATTGATAATTTTCTGGATTTGACCATCCGATTTTACCCTACCTCCTCCTCTTATTCAGGGTCAAGCAACAGCATAAACGGGACAGGATTTGATGACCAGATTGATGCTGATGCACTTGCTGTAGCAAATCCCTACAAGGGAAGTTCATCGACCTCTGTGTATTTTGGATCCCAATCGGTTTACACCCTTGGAGTAAATGAGTTTTCAATGATTGGTACGGTAAGATTTAATGACCAGGAACTCACCAATCTGACCAATCTTGGGCTTGAACTCTGGCATGGTACAGAGAAAGTCGAAACCAACTTTACCGTTAACGCCTCAGATATTACTAACCAGACTGGTGGCGCTTATACTGTGCACTGGGTTGGAACAGCAACACAGACGACCATTCCCACAGGGTCGATTCAATTCACCTACGACAAAGACGGTTACAGTTACAATGACTACATCTACGGCAATGGCGGTAACGACACCATCAGTGGTGGAGCAGGGAATGACACTGCGAGCTATAATGGCAACAGGGCTGATTACACGATAACCAATAACAATGGCGTATGGACAGTTGCCGATACTCGTACCGGGGAGCCGGATGGTACCGACACCCTTACCGGAATTGAACATATCTCCTTTAATGATAATTTTCTGGATTTGACCATCCGATTTTACCCTACCTCCTCCTCCTCTTATCCGTGGTCAAGCAACAGTATAAACGGTTCAGGACTTGATGACGCTATTGATGCCGATGCACTCGCTGTAGCAAATCCCTACAAGGGCAGTTCATCGACCTCTGTGTATTTTGGATCCCAATCGGTTTACACCCTTGGAGTAAATGAATTTTCAATGATTGGTACGGTAACATTCACCACACAGAAACTCGCAAACCTAACCAATCTTGGGCTTGAACTCTGGCATGGTACAGAGAAAGTCGAAACCAGCTTTACCGTTAACGCCTCAGATATTACTAACCAGACTGGTGGAGCTTATACCGTACACTGGATTGGCACAGCAACACAGACGACGATTCCCACAGGGTCGATTTCCTTTTCTTATGATAAAGAAGGAGTTTTCAGCCATAACGACTACATCAGCAGTAATGGTGGCAATGACTTGATCAATGCCGGATTGGGCAATGATACTATTTACGGCAATGGTGGCGACGATACCATCAGTGGAGGATCGGACAATGACACGATTGATGGTGGCGATGGTAATGATACGGTCTTGTTCAGTGGAAATTTTGTCGAGTATTCTATCGCTCGCGATGAAGCGTTATCGAGGTATACCATTACAGATCATGTGGCGGGACGCGATGGAACGGACGTTGTTACTTCAGTCGAGAACTTCTGGTTTGCTGATGGAATAAAAGAAGATATCACGGTGCCGACAGTCACCAACTTCAGTCCGGCAGATTCCACCATTGGCGTTGTCGTCGGCAGCGACATTGTTGTGACCTTCATTGAAGCGATAAAGAGAGGTGACGGTTTTATATTCATCCATATCGGCAGTGCTGATGGTCCCGTTGTCGAAAGTTTTGAAGCCGCAACGAGCGGGAACATCTCAATCACCGACAAGACGCTGACCATCAATCCGACGGATGATCTTGCGATTGATACACACTATTTTGTCACTTTCGATAATGGCAGCTTCAAGGATCTTACGGGTAACAGCTATGAAGGTACCACAACCTATGACTTCTCAACGCCTAATACCATAGCGCCTGCCGTTAATGTCTTCACTCCGGCGGATGGAGCTGTTGGAGTGTCTGTCGCCAGTGACATTGTTTTGACTTTCAGCGAGGATATTCAGCTTGGCAGTGGCGCAATTGAAATTCATAGCGGATCGGAAACAGGCCCGCTTGTGGCAAGCGTTGCAGAGGGAACAATCGCAAGCAGCGTAACTGGCAGTACGCTAATACTCAACCCGACGGATGCTCTTGTAATCGGCACCCATTACTTTGTTACGCTCGACAACGGCAGTGTGACCGACCTTGCGGGTAACAGCTATGCAGGAACGACCTCCTACGATTTCACCACAGCACTGTTCAACTTCAGCTTTGGAGGATATAACTTCCCGACCGTGAAAAGCGGCTTTCTTGGTGTGGGCGATCCGCTTAATCCTGACCGTGCAGGGTGCTACTGGGATCGTTATGAGCTGACCGGTGTCGAAAATGGGACTACGGTTGCGCTCTACATGGGTGACTCGTGGGTGGACGATTATCTTATGATCGAACGGAATGGTTCAATTATTGCAAGGAATGATGATGGTGGAGATGGTGAGCGCAGCTTTGATGCATTTCTGGTCTGGTCTTACATGGCAGGAGATGTCATACGGGCAACAACTTACAGTGCAGGAGATTCCGGATCATACAACCTCTATCTCTCTGTTTCAGATATTTATGAAGGTATCAACGCTGTTCCGACACTTAGTACGTTCGACAGTGTGCTGAGCGAGACGAACGACCGCACTGCATTGGCAATAACTCTTGAGGATCTCAAAGCTCATGGAGATGAAGCTGACGCTGATGGCACGGTTGACTCCTTTGTGGTAAAGGCAATCACCACAGGCTCTCTCAGGATCGGCTTTAATGCAGCCATGGCGACACCCTACAGTGCGCTCAACAATTATATCATTGATGCGACGCACCAGGCCTACTGGAGCCCCTCGGTGGGTTCTTCGGGTACGATTAACGCCTTTACGGTAGTTGCGCGGGATAATCACGGAGCCGAATCTGCGACACCTGTTCAGACTTCAGTCACGGTTCATGCCGTACCGACCCTTACAGAGCTCACTGGTGGTTTTGGCACAACCAGTGAAGATTCAGGAGAACTGGTTGAAGTCACCTATGCCTCGCTTCAGGAGCAAGGGAACGAAGCTGATGTTGATGGTACGGTTGAAGCTTTTGTGGTCAAGTCGATAAGCGGCACACTCCGGATTGGTGCCGATGCAGCGAGCGCTACTGCTTGGGATGCTTTGACGAACAATACCATTGATTCGACGCATCAGGCCTACTGGACCCCAGCAGCAAATGCCAATGGTACCTTAAATGCCTTTGCCGTTGTTGCGGAAGATAACAGTGGCGGAAAATCCATTGTTCCTGTATCGGTCACGATTGATGTTGTACCGGTTAACGATCCACCAGCGATTGACGCGTGGAGCAATGATACAGCATGGGAATGCACCTCATGGAATTATACCATTACGTTGGGCGATCCCGACCCGGATACGTACCATGTAACGGTGAACTGGGGTGATGGCACCGCTCTTCAGATTATTGATACCACCCAGCATATACTGAATCTCAGTCATACTTTTTCGGATAACGGTTACTACACCATAACGGTTACTGCTGATGACCAGCAGAGTCAGGCAAACAGCGTCGAAACTGACAGCTTCCTTGCTACAGTAAACAATGTGGCTCCAACGGTCGTGGTGACAGGTGCTGACAGATTGAATACAGGTTTAAGTTACACGCTGAGTGTCGGACCAGTCGTTGATCCTGGCCCGGATACCCAAACGGGCTATAGTGTTGATTGGGGCGATGGCACAACACTTGCGTTCACGCCTGCTGATTGGGAGGTGATTGCAAAAACGTTCACACACACGTTTACTGCGAACAGTGCTGCTGAAACGGTAAGGACGATCACGGTGAACGCCAGCGATGAAGATGGTATATTCGTCATGGGTAGTAAAGTCGTGACGGTTAACAGGGCACCAAACGATATTTATCTCGACAATGCAAGAATTGCCGAGAACAGTCTGGCAGGTACGATTATCGGGACACTCTACAGTGCCGATGACGAAGGCTGGTGGAGTCATGACTACCAACTCCTTGACGATGCAGGAGGGCGGTTTATGCTTGTTGGTAATCAGATTTATCTTGCGGCTGTTACGGTTCTTGATTTCGAAACCGCTACCTCCCACACCATTCGTGTCAGCTCGACTGATCAGGGAGGCTTGAGTTTCGAAAAGGAGATACCGATCAGCCTCACGGATGTTGGTCCCGATCTGTTCATAAGCGAAATAGATACTCCTCAGGGTGTTGTTGATGTCGATGCCGGAAGCTCAATCGAGGTTTTCTGGACACTTGCCACGCAAGGTTCTGAAGCCTCCAACGCGACATGGTATGATCGTATATATCTTGATAATCCTGATACACCCTGGCTTGACCGATGGATTGGGGATTATCAGGTCAGTGCTCATCTGCCCCTGTCTGATGGACTTGACCGCATCCAGACAGTTCAGGTTCCTCTTGATATGCAGGGAACTTTCCGTGTAGTGGTGCTGGCTGATGCTGGTAATTCGGTGAATGAAGGCACTACGGGAGAAACCAATAATACGACTTATGGTTCGGTACTTTTCAATGTTCTCAACACGAACCTGCAGGTTGAAAGTGTCACTGTTCCAGCATCGGGCTTTGCCGGACGGGAGATTGAGGTGCAGTGGGTGGTCAAAAATCTGGGGAATGCTTCAACACCGATACCCTGGTGGTATGACCAGCTCTACCTTTCATCTGATACGACACTTGACAGTCAGGATATTGCGCTGGGTGTAGTACAAAACGCCAGTTATCTTGATATCGGTCAGGGTTATACCAACAAGGGCAAGGTTACACTGCCGTCAGGACTTGAAGGGAATTACCATATTTTGGTCAAGACCGATGCTTACCAGCACATTCAGGAAGGTGCGGGTGAGGGCGATAATGTGACAGCAAGCACGGTGCTGGATATTCAGCCAATCCCGCTGAGCGAACTCTCTGACCCTGCCGTGGTATCAGTTGCTGCGCCTTCGCAGGCTTTATCTGGCCAAAGCATGGTATTGACTTATACAATTGACAATGCTGGTCAAGCTGATATTGCGAAGAATTCTCCGGTTTGGGTAGAGCGTATTTACATGTCATCCGACAATATTCTGGATGGTGGTGATCGGTTGCTGGATACTCAATGGCGTGATTTTGTCGCAGATGCCTTGCCGCTTCCTGATGGTCAAAGTCATTTTACAGCTACGGAAAAAGTCATTTTGCCAGTGGGCGTTGAGGGGAATTTCTACTTCTTTGTGACGGTGAATCCCGTTGGGCCTGTTTCCAACGCATTCACGTTCAATGACGTAGCTTTTGATCCCACTCCGACTCTTGTGCGTTTGACTCCACCTCCCGACCTGAAGGTATCAGATATTTCAGCGTCATCGCCAGCCGTTGCAGGTCATGATTTAACGATAACATACCGTGTTACGAACAGCGGGTCAACCACAACACCAAATTCTGGCTGGTACGACTCTCTCTATCTCTCCAGCGACACCGCCCTTGATTCTGCTGATATAAAATTGGCGAATCTCTGGCATTCAGGCAGTCTGGAGCCTGCAAGCACTACAGATGAATTGCCATTGAGTGAAGCAATTCTCCGCTCAAATTCAGGTTTGGCATCAGGTTACTATACAAATTCTGTCACGGTTCGACTGGCTAATGGATTGCAGGGCAGTTGGTATCTGTTTGCTTCGACCGATACCAATAATGATGTTTTTGAACTCGACAACGCAAACAATATTGCTGCAATCGCTGAAGCAATTACCATAGATTCCCGACCTGCCGATCTGGTTGTGACGGAAGTGACCGCCCCAACAGCGGTGCAAGCAGGAAATAGCCTGCGCCTCTCCTGGACGGTGAAAAATCAAGGCATTGGTGATAGCGGTATTACACAGTGGACGGATCGTGTCGTGCTTTCCAGAGATGCAGTATTTGGCAATAGCGATGATTTGACGCTGGGCAATTTCACCCATACGGGGTTGCTGAATAATGGCCAATCCTATTCGAGTAACGAGTTGGTTGTCTTGCCGAAGGAGTTCTCAGGGCCTTATCAGCTTTTTATGGAGACAGATGCCTTTAATCAGGTCTACGAATTCGATCACGAAAACAATAACACCCGTTTGATGGGTGTCAGTGTGGAGGGTCAACCAGCACCTGTTATTCAGATACAAGTGCAGATTCCTGCCGATTTGCGTGTCACTTCGCTGACCGCACCAGCAAGTGCCGCTTCCGGTGACTGGTTTACGGTTGACTATACCGTTGCCAATACAGGAGTTGGTCGTACCAATGTTGATTCCTGGCGGGATGAAGTGATTCTGAGCAAGGATGAGACTCTTGGTAATGCTGATGATGTGAATCTCGGAAGTGTGTATCACAGTAATCGGCTTGCTCCAAATGAGAGCTACCAAGGGTCGGGTTCGTTCAAGTTGCCCATTGATCTGCAGGGCGATTACCATGTCCTGGTGCGCACGGATGCAGGGGCACAAGTAAACGAGCAGGAAGGAGAAAACAACAATCAGAGTATTGCCGCAGGTACTACCACTATCAACCTCAGTCCGACTCCGGATCTGCTTATCAGCACGTTACAGGCTCGCGATCAGGGTATCAGCGGGCAGTCATTGCAGGTGGACTGGACGGTTCATAACAACGGTGCAGAGACGAGTGGCGGTTGGCGACAGGTATTTTATCTCTCCCGTGATGGAGTTCTTGACAGAGGCTCCGATATCTACCTCGGGTATGCTGACAGCCAGATGCCATTAGCGGCCGAGGGGGATGCTACGCACAGTCAGTCGTTCAAGATACCTTACGGGATCAGCGGAAAATATTATCTCTTTGCTGTCGTTGATAGTAACAATGCGATTTTCGAGCGTGGCGGTGAAGGCAACAATAGTACTCTGAATGCCACACCGATTCAGATAACTCCTGTAACCCCTGTTGATCTGGTAGCCGGAGTTATCACCGTACCGGTCAACGCTATTCCTGGTGCACTGGCAAGCATTGATTATACCGTTACAAACCAGAGCGAACAGGCCGTTACCGGGCAGTGGAGCGACAGCATCTACCTCTCCCGCGATGCAGTCTGGGACGTGGGCGACGCATTGTTTACCAAAGTGGGCATCAGCGGAGGGCTTGATGGAAACGAAAGTTACACTCAGACAGCAGTCGGAACAATGCCGGGCCTTATCGGTGGCGATTATTACGTGATTGTGCGCAGCGACATTTTCAACCAGATTAATGAAACCAACGAGGCCAACAACCTCAATGCATCAATCGATACTACCCGGATGGATGTCGAAGCGTTGACTCTGGGCACACTGGATGCAGACTCCTTCGCTCAGGGTGGAGCGGTCTATTACCGTGTAGATGTTGCTGCGGGAGAGACGTTGCGGTTCAATTTTGATCGGGCAGCCACTGAGGGACGTACCGAACTCTTTATCAGTTACGATGCCATGCCGAGTCGTTCCGACTTCGATTATCGGTACAATCAAGCCGATTCGCCCGATCAAAGCATCGTGATTGCCAACACCAGAGGCGGTACCTATTACGTCATGGCATACAACGCATCGGGGGCAACCGACACGTATTCTATCACTGCCGAAAGCTTGCATTTCTCGATTACCGATCTTGGTGTTAATGCTGGAAGCAACAAGGGTCAAGTGACGATCCTTATCAACGGCGCGGAGTTCACCAGTCATACAGTAGCCAAGTTGGTAAGCCAGAACGGTATGGAATATGCTGCCAGTCAAGTGCTTTGGAAAGATGGCACAGAAATATGGGCGACCTTCGACCTTCGCGACCTCAACACGGGTGATTACGATGTGAAGTTGGAAGATGGCAGCCGGGTGGCATTGTTGAATGACGGCTTTACTGTCAATACTGGCGAGTTGGGGCACATCGACTATGGCATTGAAACCCCGCCTGCCTTGCGACCGGGCCAGACAGGTTCCGTACGTGTGTACTATCAGAATACTGGCGAGACTGATGTTAGGGTTCCACTGCTCACCGTCTCTGGTAATGCCTTATTAAAGCTACCTGGTGATGTCGACTTTGGCGGTAACTCAATGAGCTTGCTGGGTATCAATCAGGAAGGGGAGGCAGGTATTCTATCGCCAGGTGCTGAAGGTAGTTTCCAATTAGTTATCAAGCCTGATTTTCAGGGGGCGGGTAACGTAAATCTTACTATTTCCTCTGCTCCTATGGATTGGACTGCCTTGTTGGAAAGTGCCAAGCCAGATATCATTAATCTTACGGCTTGGGAACAAATTGCTAATAATTTGGTCAGGCAAATGGGTGCTTCGACAGATTATCATGCAGCTTTGGCGCAAAATGCAACCGCCCTTGCACAACTGGAAGATCGTACCAACAATATTTCCCGCTTGTTCAATATGGAATTCAATCAAGCTACTAATGGTGGCGTATTATTGCATTCCTTTGCAACTGGCTCATTGGGGGTAGGTCGGATTTTTCAATGGGATATTACCGCGAAACTCCAAAATAATGGCGATGTCATAGTGAATATCGGCGATATAGAGGAACGTTTCACGCATCAACCCAATGGAAGTTATCAAGGTATAGGTGATGCCACCTTGATTGAAAACGGTGGCGTTTTTACTTGGCAACAGCAAGATGGCAAAAAGATCGTGTTTAATTTGGATGGTCGTTTTGATACGCTTCAAAACAACAATGGCCAGATTTGGAAAGCCAATTATTCAGAACATCACTTAAGCCAAATCATAGGAAGTAATGGTGATACTCAAAGCTTTATATATAACGATCAAGGACGCTTGACGCAAGTAACCCATTCGGATAGCATTAGCACCTTTTTTTCTTATGACGATAAGTCAGAATACTTAACCAGTCTCAGCACGAAGGATGGCACAATATACTATGACTACGTCACCGAACAGGGAGCTGCCGAGCACCAATTAAGTTCTGTCACAATGCTTAATGGAACGGTAGTGCATTTTGAATACGACGATCATGGTCGCCTTACCAAAGAAAGTCTCAATGATGGTTCCGAAGCTATACTCTTTAGGTATGTTGGCATTAATAAAGTTGATGTCTCTGACACCAGTGGCATTACCACCAATCTTTTTCTTGACGAACAGGGGAAGATCGCCCAAGTTGAGGACTCATCAGGGCACATCACTCAATTGCATTATGGCATCGATAACAAATTGTCCGGTGTTGTAAATGATGATGGAACGATTCACCTGTTCAGTATAGATGCAAGTGGCAAGCCGTTGAGTTTCGAGGTGCAAGAAGCGCTTGGAACTACTGCAAGATTCGGCTTTTATGGGGATGGTCAACTCAGCAGTTTGTTACTTTATGACAACAATCCAATAAACGTAGACGCGGCGGGAGTGTCATTTATGCGGCATTTAGTGGCACTCACCGAGGCTGATGTGGCGAAAGCAACGGATTTGGTCGAGCCAGTTGTACAGCCAACGGTTGTCTCGTCAGGATCGGAACATCCCATAATGCAAATGTCAGCATTAGGTTCCTTTGACACTGTTATGCCAGCATCTTCAACGACTACTACGGTTCTTGATTTTTCTGCGATTGACCGAAACATGTGGGGTACTGGTTCCGCAGTCAATCTTGATGTAACGTGGGATGATCTTTTGTTGTCCAAAAATCTTACCAAATCCTTTTCTGAGTATGGCTTTTCTGGAATAGCAGAGCTTAACGCCAACGTAGGTTTGGTAGCAAAACTTGTTGCGTCAACAGGGGATGTTGATCTTAATTACCAGATCGCAGTAGATGCCAACAAACCAGATATTGTCAAGTCTGGGAACTCATTTATTTTTGATACTTCTTCATGGAGTTTGAAAAATGGTTTATTAGAATCAATGGGGCCGGATATTGCCTCATCAAAATTTACTCTTGATTTCTTGTTTAATGTGAGCGGTGGATTACATGATCTTCAATATGATCCTCCGCTATTGGAGCCAATTAATTTCGATCCACTCGTTGTGGAACCCATTAAATTGGACAAAAATATTGTGACCATTGGTACTGGTAATCCTACTTATGAATTATCGGGATCGTATGGTTCGTTGAGTTTTGGAATACCGGGTCCAGTTCAAACCAGTAGTGGTATAAAATCTTCGTATAATTCATTGATACCGCTGGTTTCATATGGAATATCTTCAACTCCACTTGGCAATCTTAACGTAGATTTAGATGCTTTAGCGCATGCACTTTTCCCTGCGGCAGTGCCAGCCCTTGATTACAGTTTTAGCCGAGGGGATTTCAAATTGGATTTCAATTTGCTGGATGTCGATGCCAACCTGAATGCTAACGTTGTACAAAAGTTTACTTTTACCCCAACTGATATTCGAATCGATCTTACATCAAGTTATAATGGTGAGCATTATTCCGGTCATCTTGGCGATACATTCTCGTTTACAACACCCTCGGAAGATTCTGGGTATCTCACGATAAATGCTACTTATACCATCGATGGTATATTAAGAAACCAGACAGGGCTAGCGCTGAGCGCTTCACTTGATGCGAAAGCTTTGGATCTCACAATTGATGGAAAATTGGTAGGAGACTGGGGATTTGATTGGAGCCCTTTTGGTGGGCCACTCTTAAAAGGATCATTTCCAGAAGGTGGTCTACCAATAGGTGATCCGCTTTATCTTTATGACCAGTCATTTAACTGGACTGGTTTTGACTCGAAAAAATCTAGTTATATTGTTTACTATTCAAATACTTACGAGCCAAAATCTGACGGTGGTGATCCCTATGATCCACCTACTGATTCTTCAACGCCACCAACTGTGCCGCCTATCCCTGTAATTGCTCCGCGTGATCCCAACGACATCGTCGGCCCCCAAGGTTTTGGCGACGATCATTGGACAACCAGCCAGAATGCTCTGCCTTACACCATTCACTATGAAAACCAGGCGACGGCCACCGCGCCGGCGCAGGAGGTCACGATTACGCAGACCCTTGACAGCGACCTGAATGCCAGCAGTTTCCGCCTCGGTGACTTCGGCTGGAGTGATATCTATATTGATGTTCCTGACGGTACGTCATTTCACATTGATCGTATCGATTTGACTGCCTCCAAAGGCTATATGGTCGATGTGATGGCTGGTATAGATGTTGCAAAACACGAGGCCTACTGGAGCTTCACGACCATCGACCCCACGACGGGCGAAATTCCTGTTGATCCAACGATTGGCTTCCTGCCAGCTAACGTGACAAAAGGCACGGGTGAGGGTTTCGTCAATTATACGGTTCGTGCCAATGCTGATGCACCAACCGGCACGGTGATTGACGCAAAGGCGACCATCGTCTTCACCACACAGGAGCCTATCGACACCCCGGCAATCTCCAATACACTCGATACCCAGGCACCCGAAAGCAAAGTCGAAGCCATGGCCAGTGCTACCGTCGAGTCAGCCCAATTTCTCGTCCGCTGGTCGGGCAGCGATGTCGGTTCAGCCATTGCCGGTTATACCGTTTATGTCGCTGACGACGGTGGAACATACACCCCATGGCTGGAGAACACCACACTGACCGAAGCCACGTATGCCGGTCAACCGGGCCACACCTACGCGTTCTATACTGTTGCTACTGATAACGCAGGCAACAAGGAAGCTGCACCAGATCAGGTAGATTTGACGATCCATGTAACCGAGGCTGCTGCGCTGAGTGATACGGTGTCGCCCGAAATCAAGGCAATACTCTTGCCAACTGACGGTCTTTACGCCGCAGGCCAATCGCTTGACTTCGCTGCCAAGTTCACCGAAACAATGTTCGTCGATGTCGCTGGCCAGCCTCCGGTGATTAACTTCACTGTTGGTAGCAGTGAGGTTGAGGCCGTCTACCAGTCCGGCAGCGGCACTGACACCCTGATTTTCAGCCACCTCGTTGCCGCAGGCGAGTACGATGCCGATGGTATGTCGCTTGGGAGCGCTCTTCAGACGAACGGTGCTACCTTGCGCGATGTTGCTGGTAATCCATTGGTTGGTCTCGGTCTCATTGCAGGCAGCACGAGTGGTATTCTGATTGATAATACACCTGTACTGCAAAGTGCCTTGGCCGATCAGTCAGTCACCGAAGGCCAGAATTTCTCCTTCCAGGTTCCCGGCAATACCTTTGCGGATGTGGACGCAGGCGATACTCTTGGCTATACAGCAACACTCGTCAACGGCGACGCGTTGCCCGCCTGGTTAAGCTTTGATAACACGACGCGGAGCTTCAGCGGCATACCATGGCATGGAGTTCCCAATACCCTCAGTGTTAAAGTGACTGCTACCGACAGCAGTTTAGCATCAGTGAGTGACTCGTTCGACCTCATGGTGGCGAATCTCAACCAAGTGACAGGATCGGCGACCTTCTGGAAAACTGATGCTCTTATTTCAGGTGTTACAAGTACCCTGGCCTCTCGGCCTGCTGCTACTGGCACGCAACTTGTCGAATTCAGGAATATAGAGTTGCTCGCTAATGGCAGCCGAACCATTGAGATATGGGAAACCTCAGCAAAGAGTGATATCAACAGTCTTGAACTGAAACTTGCTTTATCGAGCGGTTCAGTTGCCACTTGGCAGGATGCTGCAGGTTTACCCTCAGGATGGACATCCATGGCTAATACTGAGAAACCGGGGCTGTTCATTCTTGGCGGCATCGGCCTGACAGCTTTGTCAACAGGTTTGGTAAAGCTTGGCACCCTGACACTCACGGCCCCGACAAATCCACAACATTTTGAGTTGTCGTTAAGCTCGGGCTTGCTGGGTAAGGATATCGTTCCAGCTTTTGGAATCGCTTCAGACAGCATGACCACTGGCAGTGATGGCCTCTACCAGCATACCGACATGGCTGATGGTATCTACACCCTGACAAGCGCCAAAGTATCCGGCGCTTCAGAGGCGAATGCAATCCATGCCAATGACGCACTTGCAGCCCTCAAGATGGCCGTAGCCATGAACCCCAACACTGATGGAAGTGAGATATCTCCATACCAATACCTTGCGGCTGATATTAACAAGGATGGGGTGGTCAAGGCAGCCGATGCCCTCAATATCCTGAAGATGGCAGTCAAACTCAGCTCTGCGCCAGAAATGGAGTGGCTGTTTATGCCCGAGAGTGTGGGTAGTGAGACTATGTCGCGAACTCATGTGATCTGGCCGGATAATCCGATACCGGTTACGCTGGATAATGACCTGGATTTGCATCTGATCGGGATCGTCAAGGGGGATGTTGATGGCAGTTGGGTGGCGTGATATGTGGTTGGCCATTGCCGAAAGGCAACAGAAGTATCCCCGCAGATACCGCACAATATTTCGGGGATTCATCAAAGTTCTAAGTTCTGGTTAGGCTCGCATGATGATTATGGTAATTGTGGAGGGGATGCTGATCAAGAGAGCTGGAATATATTCAATTCTTTGCTGCACGAAGGGGCAGAATAGGATTCCTTTGCTCTCAGTGGCACAGGTTTTGTTGGCCTGATTTATTTTTTTACTGTCAATTGCTTATACGTCAAAGCTTTCATAAGCGCTCATCAGAAATTGATTCCGTAGTAAAACAAGGCACGGCATTCAACAGTCATACGACCCAACTTGAGATTACGGTATGACTTCTTGTTGACAGCTTACCTCTGCAAACACTTGGTATATGGAACAAAAAAACGTATTTTCAGGTAGCAAGAGAGGGTTTATGATGTTCACCCCTCTCTCTTCTGTAACCTTGAGCATGAAGCTATGAGCGCTCGATCACCCCGAAAACTGATAACCTTTGACTGGGCAATGAAGCGTTTGCTGTGCAGTAAAGTCAACTTTGAGATACTTGAAGGTTTTTTAAGCGAGCTGTTGGGTGAAGATATCCTCATCCTTGAAATTTTGGAGAGTGAAAGCAACAAAGAGAGTAAACGCGACAAATCCAACCGTGTTGATCTCAAGGTGAAAAACGGCAAAGGCGAGCTTATCATCATTGAAGTGCAGTTTGAACGGCAACTTGATTACCTGACACGGATGCTCTATGGCACATCACGAGTCATCACCGGGCATCAGAAAGAGAGCGAGGCGTATGCAACTCTGGTGAAGGTTATCTCGGTCAACATCCTTTACTTTGAGCTTGGCCAAGGCACAGACTACATCTATCATGGCACCACAACCTTCATGGGAATCCATGACCATGACAAACTGGAACTTGATATCCGGCAACAGAAGCTGTACGGCAAGATTCAGATAAACAATATTTTCCCAGAATACTACCTGATCAGGATCAATAACTTTAACCGTCTTGCAACAACATCGCTTGACGAGTGGATATACTTTTTCAAAAACGAAGAGATCAAGGATGAGTTCAAGGCAAAAGGGATTCAGAAAGCAAAAGAGTCTTTTTCCCTCCTGAGTCTGCCTGAAGAAGAGCAGTTGGCTTATGCCCGTTATCAGGACAACCTGCGGTATGAGGCCAGTATGGTAGAGTCAAACTATGGGCTTGGTCGTATGGAGGGCAAGGAGGAGGGGATCGGAATTGAGAAAGGAATTGAGCAAAGCAAACCACTCCGAACGAATCGCCCGCTGATATGTGAGCCCGTCTATTTCTTTAAAAGCAGTAACTGTTCCAGCAAACTGCATCAGTTCTTCTGCATTACTCTTTACCGGATTTTTTCCTGATTCTTTTTCATCAAGCACAACCACCAGATCATGAAGACCTGCGGGTACTCTCTCGGGAAGCTTGATGGTCACAAGCCGGTCCGGCAATACCTCATAGTTGAGAGCCAGTGTAATCAGGATAGTATGGAGTAGTATTGTCTCAAAAATTGAAAACGCTCATTCATGCATCATGCAGAGAATATAGGTATAAAGTGGCTTTATCTGCAAGATGTGTAAAGATGCCACTCCCTCAAATCGCATAATCCCCTGTAAACACCCTGACCCGGTTCAGGGAAACAAACACAGTATCACCTTTGGCAAGCTCGAGATTGATGTACAGCTCTCTGGGTATTTCGGCATCAATCGGGTGCTCAAATCCTTCACAGGCAAGGTTCAGGCCAATCTGTCCGCCCATCAGCCGCACCTCCTTGATCATCCCTGTAAGGTCGGTTTCATTGCTGCGTATTTTACTGATCCCGATTTCATGTGGACGAACAAATGCCTGACTTGGTTTTTCTTCTGCATGTTTCAACTCATCAGGTGCATCGACATGGTGCGTGCCAAGGCTGACCTTGCCATTTTTGATTCGCCCGTGAAACACATTTACATTGCCGAGAAAGTTGTAGACAAACGCATTTTTCGGATGATCATAGACCTCCTGGGGAGTTCCCTGTTGTTCAATCCGCCCTTTGTTGATGACCACAATCCGGTCTGCCAGTTCAAGGGCTTCCTCCTGGTCGTGCGTGACAAAAATACTGGTGACGTGAATTTCATCATGAAGCTTTCTCAGCCAGCGGCGCAGCTCCTGCCTTACTTTTGCGTCAAGGGCTGAAAAGGGTTCATCCAGCAGGAGTACCTTGGGATTGACGGCCAGCGCACGCGCAAGGGCAACACGCTGACGCTGCCCACCAGAGAGCTGGGATGGGTAACGCTGGAGAGCCCAGTCCATCTGCACCAGCTTCAGGAGATGTTCTACTCTGTCATGTATGGCGCTTCGGGAGGGACGTTCTTTTCGGGGAAGTACTTTCAGGCCAAAAGCGACGTTTTCAAACACGGTCAGGCGACGAAAGAGCGCATAGTGCTGAAAGACAAAGCCGACATTTTTTTCCCTGGGAGGGAGGTTTGTGGTGTCTTTGTTTTCCAGAATGATTTTTCCGCCGTCCGGTAGCTCAAGGCCGGCAATGATGCGCAACAGGGTGGTTTTTCCGCATCCTGACGGTCCAAGAAGGGCAACCAGCTCGCCTGAAGCGACGTTGAGACTGATATCATCGATTGCCGTGTAGCCGCCGAATTTTTTGGTAATGTTCTGAAGTTCTATACCCATGATCGGATCCTAATGGTGAAAGCTGTTTTTCTGAAATTGTTTTTCCATGGCCACTTTAAGTGCTACGGTGAGCAAGGCCAGGAAGACAAGGATTGATGCCACGGCAAAGGAGGCCGCAAAATTGTATTCGCTGTAGAGAATTTCCACATGAAGGGGTACGGTGTTTGTCTGACCACGGATATGGCCGGAGACAACCGAGACGGCACCGAATTCACCGATAGAGCGAGCGCCGCAGAGAATCATCCCGTAGAGCAGCCCCCAACTGATATTTGGGAGGGTGATTTTAGCAAATATCTGCCATCCTCTTGCGCCCAGGGTGAGAGCTGCCTCCTCCTCATCTCTCCCTTGTGCCTCCATCAGTGGAATCAGTTCGCGGACAACAAAGGGAAAGGTGACAAAGAGTGTGGCGATGACAATCCCCGGAGTTGAAAAAATTATCTTGATGCCATGTTCGCCGAGCCAGCTCCCGAAAGGGGTGCGACTACCGACAAGCAGCACAAAAATAAGACCGGCAATTACCGGAGAGACAGCAAATGGAAGATCAAGCAGCGTCTTCAATGCGGCTTTTCCGGCAAAATTGAATTTGGTAATAGCCCATGCCGCAGTCACACCAAAAAAAGCATTCAGTGGCACAACAATAGCTACTGTTGTCAACGTCAGCTTTACGGCCTCAAGTGCATAAGACTCTGTGATGGATTCAACATAGAATACCCACCCTTTTTGGAAGGCCTGTGCAAAGACCAGCCCGAGCGGAAGAAAGATGAACCCAATAAAAAAGAGCAGCATCACTCCAATCAGCACTATCTGTACCGGCAGAGGATCCGAAACTCTTTTTCTGACAATTGGCGCAGTTTCTTGTGCAGGTTCTTTCAGCATAATCAATTAACGATATTCTTTTTGTTGCCACTCCTGAATGGCGTTCAGCATCAGGAGCATGGAAAAGGAGATAAGCAAAAGCACCAATGCGACAGCCGAGGCGCCGGCATAGTCGAACTGATCAAGTTTCGACATGATCATGAGCGGCGCAATCTCGGTTTTCATCGGAAGATTGCCAGCGATGAAGATTACCGAACCATACTCTCCGATACCACGAGCAAAGGCCAGGGTTGAACCGGTGAGCAGGGCAGGGAAAAGATGTGGCAGCAGGATTCTTCTGAAGGTCTGCCAACGCGTTGCGCCAAGGCAGTGCGCCGCCTCTTCGATCTCCTGCTCAACCTCTTCCAGAACAGGCTGAATGGTACGGACAACAAATGGAAAGCCGATGAAAACAAGGGCGACAACAATGCCTGTCGCCGAGTTGATGATAGTAATGTTCCACCTGGTTAACGTAGCGCCGAGCCATCCAACAGGAGAGTAAAGTGTCGCGAAACAGATACCGGCAACGGCAGTAGGCAGTGCAAACGGGAGATCGACAAGAGCATCAAGAAACTGCTTGCCGGGAAAACGGTAACGCACCAGAACCCAGGCGGTCAAAAGCCCTGCCACCGCATCGAAAACTGCGGCAAAGAACGCTGTTGAAAAGCTTAATCGGTAAGAGGCAAGAACGCGGGGCGCAGTCACTGCATGAACAAATGGCTCCCATCCCATGGGAATGGTGTTGAAGAATATCATGCTCAGCGGCACAATCACAATTGCCGAGAGGTAGAAGAGGGTGTATCCCATCGACAATCCAAAACCTGGCAGAATGTTGCGTCTTTTTATCGGAAATAATTTCATCGGCTCTTTTTTTCTTGATGTGAATGAGCAGAGAGAATTTCTCTTCTCTGCTCATTCAGAGGGATCTTTTGCGATCAGGGAATGTAGATCTGGTCAAAAACGCCACCATCGTTAAAGTGGGTTTTCTGGGCTGTACGCCAGTTTCCAAATACCTCGTTGATGGTAAAAAGCTTGATTTTCGGGAAGTTGGCGGCATATTTCTTCAACGCCGCAGGATTGCGCGGGCGATAGGAGTTCCGGGCAATGATCTCCTGGGCCTGTGGCGTGTAGAGGAAGTTCAGATAGGCTTCAGCAAGTTTTCGGGTGCCGTGTTTATTCACATTGCTGTCAACGATGGCGACTGGAGGTTCTGCAAGAATGCTTACCGCAGGCGAGATGATTTCAAACTTGTCTGACCCGAACTCCTTGAGAATCAGATGAGCCTCATTTTCCCACGCAAGCAGCACATCACCAAGGCCTCGCTGTGCAAAGGTCAGAGTTGAGCCACGGGCACCAGTATCAAGCACCGGGACATTCTTGTAGATTGCCTTGACAAAAGCTTTGGCCTTTTCTGCTGAGCCAGTCTGCTTCTGTTTATATCCCCATGCTGCCAGATAGTTCCAGCGGGCACCTCCGGAGGTTTTCGGATTTGGCGTGATGACGGAAACACCCGTTTTGGCAAGATCATCCCAGCCCTTGATCTGCCTGGGATTGCCTTTTCTCACCACAAAGACGATTGTTGAGGTGTAGGGTGTGCTGTTGTTGGGCAGCCTCGTTTGCCAGTTGGCAGGCAGGAGTTTGCTGTCGGAAATGGCATCGATGTCGTATGCTAAAGCCAGCGTGACAACATCAGCCTCCAGGCCATCAATGACCGCACGGGCCTGTTTTCCCGAGCCGCCGTGTGACTGGTCAATTTTGACGGTCTGACGGGTTTTCTTCTGCCAGTACGGAATAAAAGCGGCATTTTCGCTCTGATAAAGCTCCCGCGTGGGGTCATAAGAGACATTGAGCAGCGTTGAAGCGCCAGCCGCCTCCGCGATGCTGCCCGGAAGGCCGGAAGCAAGAACAAGCGATGCAAAAAGCGTGATTTTTTTCGTCCATTCAAAATTCATGGTATTATCTCCCTGTAACATGTTGTGGTGTAATAATGCAAAAAACAGCAAAAAAAAACCGGTTCACTGTAGTGTCAGGAACCGGCCATGGCAAAAAAAGCTATGGTTTTACCTGCATAAGCCGGAAATTCCCTTGTCAGAACAGATGCCCGGTTGACAGCAGCAACTGGTTGTATGGTTATCTGATACAGTACTCATTGTTGTGATAATTGGTTAACGATTGTTAATAGAGCGCAATATTTTCCATGATTCCAAGCGCAGAGTATAAAAATACCGCAAATATGGTATGAGAGGTTCTAATCACATAATTGCGTTCAATAGCGATTTCAAATCTTTCGCAGGCGATATTCAGCTTGAAAGTATGGGTTCGCTTTACGCTTGCCCGGAAG
>JBMOIS010000053.1:0-19332 GCA_049317185.1 Chlorobium sp.
CGGGAACCACAACCCCGCGCAACAGCCCGTTCACCTTGATCATAGCGGCTGAACGACCATCAATCTTCACCTTCCACCGCAGCGGATAATAAAGCTCGCTCACCACAAGAAATGCCTCAGCGGGCGCGGCAACCTTGACAACCATCGACTCTGCTTTTGCTTCAAGCGATGTCACCTTGGCCGGAGCAAACGTGTTGGCTCCTCTCCAAAGTGAGCGATCGACATACGCCAAACCGGCAGGGGCCTCATCATCAAGAATACGGGCAAACAGCTCTTCGTTGTTGCTCACAGCGATGACCCGGTTGGCGAACCATGCTCTTGGCGCTGTCTGCTGAAGCCGATAAACATAAGCGGTGACGGGGCCGCTGGCGAGTTGCAGTGTGCCGGTTTTGACCAGTTCGAGCGCTGGATGACCAAGTGGCGCAGGGCTGACAATGTAGCCCACGTTGAGCATTCGGAGCACGTTGATGCTGGAGAGATTCTCTGTTTTTGCAAGAAACTCCTCGTAGAGCTTGAGTTTGGCGGGATGATAACCACCGACAGATTCGATGCCGAACAGGGCAAACTTGTTCTCAGCAAAGAGCGAACCGGCGGGGTAGATTCTGAAGGGCCTTTGCTGTGCGGCGAGGTAGCGGGTAATGTCGTCGGGCTTGAATGCAGCCTCTACCATGCGGCTGTCGGCATAAAGCGGTGGGCGCAGAGAGTTGGCGGAGGGGTAGATAATCTGGATGTCCATCCAGAGCAGATCGCCAAGCGCAAGGAGAAAGAACAGCAGGCTGGTCAGTTTGTGGGAGAGCTTCCCCTTGATGCTGAGCCAGAGCACTCCTGCAAAGAGCGAGGCAAGCATCAGAACTATCAAGAGACTTCCGGTCAGATTCTCCCAGCGCACCTTGTTGACCATAAAGGCAAGATCGAAACTGCCAACCTGTGGCTCGGGATACAGTGTGCGGAAAAAGTTCTCGACAGGCTGTTCAAAGGCAAGAAAAAGCAGAAGAATTGCCGCGAGAAGAAGTGCTCCAAGCCGGATTGGTTTCAGCAATCGTTTGGGCTGGCGCTGAAGCAGGTCGTTCACTCCAATTGCAGCAAGAAAGGAGATGATCAGGTAGAGCATGATGAGCGCCATGGAGGGCACCCTGAACCGGCTGAAAAGAGGGGCGAAATGGTAGAAAAGATCAAAGATCGGGCTGAAAAACCTGCCGAAAGAGAGCAGCAATGCCAACAGTGAGGCGGCAACAAAAAACCAGGTCATCGGCTCTTTCCGCCGCGACACAGCGCCCGCAACGGCGAGGAGCAGTACCACAATGCCCGCATAATTAGGGAAGTCGGTGAAGGGCATAAAGCCCCAGTAGGTCACGCCGCCAAACCCGAAAAATCCCGGCACCAGAAAGGTGAACAGCTCCAGAGGGTGCATTGACCAGAGAGTGGCATACTCCCACGCTGAGCCGCCACCCTCTGCGGCCACCCCTCTCACCGAATATGCCGCATACTCTGAGGCTGGCAGGTAGATTGAGGCCGACATGGCAACCCCGCAACCAAGTGCAACCATCAGCAACAACGCTATACGTAAAGTGCTGGGGGGAATACCCTCTCCCCCCCCCAAAAATTCCCCTGCGTGCTCGTCCCCACGCACACGCCCACCCGCGTACCCACCCTCATCCCTAAACCCATACCCGCCTGTGTGCCCATCCTTATGAACACCCGCCATCCCCCCATCACCACCTGCGCGTCCACCCCTATCGACTGCATCTCCGCCTCCAACACCGCGAGGCACAACCAGAGACATCCCAGAAACACCCGCTCCTTTTGCCGCCAACCCGCGCCTGAAGAACAACAGAACAACAGCCAGCAGCAACACAAACATCAACGAGTACCAGGCAATCTGCACATGTGAGCGCTGTAACTGAAGACCAACAACAAGCGCCAGAACCCCGGCATCGGCAAGCCCGCCGCGCTGCATGAGGCGCAAGGTGGCCAAGAGCATCCAGGGCATGTAGGCCACCGTCATAAGCTGGCTGCCGTGACCGTGCACCAGCATGGCGCTCATGTAGGGGTTGAGCATGAAAATGGCTCCGCCTAACGGGGCGGCAAGGGTGGCGAGGCCATACTGGCGAAGAAAGAGAAAAACTCCCAGACCGGCAAAGGCGAGATGAAGCAGTTGCAGCACCATGCCGTCAGTATGGAAGAGGTTGAAAACAACATTCGGATAATAGAGACCGCTGAGATAGCTGAATGCCTCCACCGTCGGCATCCCCGAAAAGAGCCAGGGCTGCCAGAGCGGGTAAGTGCCGGTTTCAGCCTGAAGTTTGTCGAGCGCCAGGGTTGAGGCGTGGGGAATCAAAGAGTCGGGAGCAAGGAGCGTGTTCGGCTGGAAAACGAGCGGCCAGAAGAGCAGCAACGCCAGAAGGGTATAGACTCCATAAACAGTGAGTAACGAGACAATCTTTTTCTTCACAGCGTTATCGCTTTGGTTCCTTGTTTAAAAAGGGGATATACCTTAAAATAATCTCCCGCTCCTCCGCTTCCAACTTCAGCAGCAGCATCAACACTGTATAACTGGAGAGAGCAAGAAGCGCTCCCACCCCAAGTGCTGCCATCGACGGAAGAGTGAGCAGCCACGGACGCAAAACCAAAAGAAGCGCACCACAAGATAACCCGGCAGCAAGAGGTTTCCAGAGCGCTTTGCCAAACGGGTTAATCTTCAGCAGGCGTTGTATTTCGCCAAGCCGGAGAGCGGAGAGCAGCAAAAAGAGCAGCAGTGTTGCAAGAGCGGCACCGTTCAGCCCCATGCGTGGAATCAGGAGCAGGTTCAGCACAACCTGAAAACCGAGAGCGCCAAGAGCGTTGAGGAGGCTGAGTCGCGCATATCCGGTCATGGCAAGCACCGTGGCGGAGAGGCCAAAGGTCGCTTGCAGGAAAGAGGCGATGGTCAATAGAAACAGTGCCGTAGCTCCTCCTGCCGCAAACCGGTCGCCGAAGACCGAGAGCACCGGCTCGGGAAGCGCCATGAAGATGATCGCTGGCGGAATGACAACCATGACAATCCAGCGCGTCACCATCTTGTAGATGCGACCTATCTCCGCATTCTGGCTTTTGGCGTGCAAATCGGCAATCATCGGTGCGGCAATGCCGGTAAAGGCAAGAAGCACCGAGCGTAGAAGTCCCGCCGTTCGTGCGGCAGGATGGTAGAGGCCGACCGTTGCGGTATCGGTGAGCATCCCGAGCATCATCACATCGAGCCAGTGGCTCATCATGCTCAGGAGCGAGACCGCCATGAAGGGGAGGGCATAAGCCATCATCGTCTTGTCCGTGCGGGCGTGCAGGATATCCGACGGCAGTACGCCGGTGATGGCTTCGAGGCGGGGGCGAATCCAGAAGAATGCCCCGACACCTGCCAGCACAAAGGGAAAAAAGAGGGCTGCATCATGACCTGCGGTGTAGCGGAGAAGCAGCGTCAGCAAGAGCAAAAGCAGCGGACTGAGTATCTGCGTGGCAATAATTTTAGGCTTGAGCTGCTGAAAGCCCTGCATCGCATGGCCAAATAAGACGGTTGCCACGTTGAAGGGAATCGCCGCCGCATAACAGCAGAGCGTAAGCTGCAAAAGGCGGCTGCCGTTGAGCAGCGAAGTGATCTGGCTCGAAAAAGAGAGCAGCAGGAGTGCCACAAAGAGCGACAGGGCAAGCGCTGTTTTAATGGCGGAACCAATCGCGCCCCTCTGGCGAAAAGGATCATGACTCTGCACACTGACAAAGCGCAGAATACCCGAATCAAGCCCGGCAATGGCAAGCACCTCTGAAATCTGGATAACCGCAATGGCAAGCGCATAGACACCGAGAGCATCAACACCGAGCAGCCGGGCAACAACAAGGTTATAGCCAAACCGCGCCACCTGGCCGAAAAGAAATCCGGCAAAGGAGAATCCGGCCTGACCTGCTATGACGGCATTGCGGTTCACGGGTGCCTCTCCAGAGATGCGATCCTCAACTCCTGCTCCATCGTGGCGGCAAGTGCATCCCAACTGTGCTGCCGGGCGAATGCCTGCCGTGCCTCAACCCGCCGGTCGGCAAGAGCTTCGGGCACCATGCAGACAAACTCCTCATGCGACGAAGCAACATGCACCTCCTCCCGCGCCCGCTCCACCGCGCTGCAGTAGTTCATTGAGAGCACCGGCACACCCGCAGCGGTATATTCATAAAGCTTGTTGGGATGAGAGACCCCTTTCAGCCTGTTGGAAAGGAGCGGCATTAGCGCCAGATCAAACCGCTGCACCCAGGCTGGCAGCTCGGCATAGTCAATTTTCCCAAAATAGTGCACGTTAGCAAGCGCATTGATCGCTACCTGTTTGTTCCACCACTCCCGTTCGTAGGCGGGGCCAAGAAGCACAATCTGATAATCCGGCCAGCCACGGGCAATCGCCGCAATCAGGGAAGTATCAATCCAGTCCATCGCTCCCGCATAGCCAAGAATCTTCCCCTTGAGACCGAAGAGAGCGGCAGGCTTGTCCGCACGGGGAAGTGCAAAATGGTTGAACTCCACACCGTTGCCCAGCTCAACCGTCCGCACACTGGCTGGCAGTTTAAGCTGACTGGTCAGTTCGCGGCTCACACTGAACACAAGGTCCACCTTTGCGAGATAGCGGTCGCGAGAGTCCTTCAGCCACGAGGGACTCCCCGGAAACGCAAGATGGTCATCATTGGCATCGTAAAAGCGGAGGCGGCAAGGGAGAAGGGCGGCTATCCTGCCCCAGTAAACATTGCTCAGACCGATTATCCGGTCGGAGGAGCCGAATCCGAGTACCGTCACCCAGAAGAGCATCTGCAGAATACCGGGAAGGGAGAGAAGCCCGCGAAGCAAGGGAATATCGAGCAGTCGCCCAATCCTGAAAGGAACACTCTTCAGAAAGGGAACACTGACCACCCAGACCCGCCCCCGCTTGACAGGAATCCAGTGATGGCTCCGTCCAAGCGCAAAAGGCTCAATGAAAAGAATGTTCCAGTTCTCGGGAAAACGGGCAAGCAGACGCTGCTTCCGGGTGGAGAGGAAATCCCACTGTATCTCGGAAAACCAGACAAGCCTGAACGGGCTAATCGGGCTGAGCTGGCTGCGGGAGGCTCCCCTATCGGACGGCAAGTTCATAGATCTGCACTTTTTCATACCATGCCCGCAACAGCGGCTTCACTCCGGTAAGATAAAACAACGGGTGGCGTATACGAAAATTCGCGCTTCGAAGCACGGCAAACCCGGCACGGCTGAAGAGCGAGAGTGCCTCGTCACGGCTCATTTCGTGAAAATGGTCGGGGCTTTTCAAAAATGCTGGCTTTGCATTCGGCATCGAAACAAAAAACCTGGCATCCGCTCCCTCAAGTATCCGTCGAACTTCGAGCAGCAGATGGAGCGGATTGTAAAGATGTTCCAGCACCTCAAAAGCGGTTACAACGGAAAATGAACCGGAAAGTCGCTCAACATCAAGATCTATTGTCGTGCTCTCGAAAGAGCATCCGAAAAGTTGCTCCAGCGAAGCAGTCAGAGGAGTCCGGTCACCCAGATCGAGCCCTGACAAAGCGGCTGCGGTCAAGAGTTGAGCAGAGCTCGAACGACCTACAAATTCGAGCGTTCTCCGCCACCGAATCCGATGAGCCGGATCGTTGAGATATGCTCCATCGATAACCGTTCTGCAACTATTCGCCATAGCTCCTCCCCGCAAACCATTGCTTTTGAAACTATTCGGCATAGCTCTTCCCCGCAAACCATTGCTTCAGAAAACTACCAAATAGTCGCAGGGGAAGCAAAAGCAGATACAGCGCCATGCCGCTCCAGGCCCTCTGCTTACTGAAGAGACGAAGCGCCCCACGGCTCTTTTTAACCAGCTTCAGCAAAGGGCGACCAGTGAGCGAGGCCGACACCTTGTGCCACACCCTTGATGAGGGAACATACTCAATACTTTTGCCCAGCGCACGAACACGCAAGGAGAGATCAACATCCTCCGCATACATCGCGAATGACTCATCAAACCCTCCAACCTCCTCAAAATCGCGGCATCGCATGGCAAAACAGCAGCCTGTTGCATAGCCGGTTGGGCCGGGACGATCAAATTCAGGCGCATCCTTCTGCCTGAGCCCCACATGGCAGATCAGTCCGGTTGACAACTTGACAACTCCACCCGCATACCAGAGCAAATCAGGTCGATCCCAATAAAAAATTTTCGGTGCCGCTATGCCCGCCAACGGCTGAAGACACAGCGTTTCAACAAGTGGTGCATAAAAACCGGCATCGACAATGGTATCGTTGTTCAAAAAAATGACGAACTCCGCCTGCATCTCCTTAACGCGCCTGAATCCGGCATTGTTGCCGCCTGCATAGCCGAGGTTGACGGGCAGGCAAAGCAGCTCTACAGAAGGAAAAGCTCTCCGTATCTTTTCAGGTGAACCATCGGTCGAACCATTATCAACAACCAGCAGCTTGTATCCCTTGACCACAACGGGAGCGATCGACTCCAAACAGACCCGTGACTCCAAACAAGCCAGCGACTCCAAACAGGCAATCGTCTCCTCAGCGCCGTTCCAGTTCAGCACAACAATGCAGGTCAGCGCCTCCATCATCACCTCCCTGCCGCTATCGTGTCGAGAAAACTCCCTGCCGACGCAGCAAAAGCCTCCCAGGAATACTCACGACGAAAAGCTTCGATTGCAGGGCGCATCAAAGGAAGCCTCTCCCTTGCATCCAGAAACTCCCCGACCGCTTTGGCAAACCCCTCAGGCGAACTGTCACGCGCAACCCAGCCGGTCTTGCCAGGACACACCATCTCGGGAAGGGCCCCCACCGGAGTGACAATGACCGGCAGACCATACCCATAAGCAAGCTGCACCACCCCCGACTGCGTCGCGTTTCGATAGGGAAGTACAACGGCATCAGCCGCCGCAAAATAGAGCGCGCTGCGTTCTGCAGAAACATAGCCAGGATAGAGATCGACACTTCCGCTGATACCAAGTTGATCAACAAGCTGTCGATAAAGAGAAACATCCTCATAAAAATGACCCGCAACGACCAGCCTGAGCGAAGGTTCACGGAGAAGAATCGCAGGCATGGCGCGAAGCATCGTCTCCAACCCCTTGTAGGAACGAACGTAGCCGAAAAAAAGCAGCACGGGTGAAGAGGAATCAAGATGAAGCTCGTGACGGGCATCAACCACCAAAGGCTGCGACCCCTCTGGATCATAAACCGGATGAAAAAGTGTGCATAAGGGAAGAGAAGGAAAAGCCGCATGAACCTGTTCCGACACAGCACCAGAAAGCGTCAAAACCCCGTCGGCGGAAGCAGCAAGCAGCCTCTGCAAAAACGGTTCAAAAAAAAAGGACTCATGGGAAGAGAGGTTATGCAGCAACACCACCATTCTGATACCGGTGAAACGACGCACCACAAAACAGAGAGGGGCCAAAAAGCCTGTCCAATAGGCCACCAGCACAATATCGGGTTTCAGCAAACTGATACGCCGGATTGCTTCTGGCCAGGAAAATGGATTGAAGAGCACAAGCCGAAACTCTTCAGGTAAAGGAGCTGAGGTGCCTTTCGCTATAAAAGCCGGGAAGAGTGCCCTGAACGCCAGAGGAACAACATCATCTCCCCCCTTGCGTAGAGCGGCAAGCAATAGTCCACTGAATCGCGCTATACCTCCCTTCAAAGGGAAAAAAGGAGATATAAATGCAATTCGCAAGGCTATTGTTCCCCAAAACCCTGCTCAAAAAACTCCACCAACTGGCGGGCAGCCTCAGCGGCATCCTCACCTTCCAGCTTGAGCGTCAACCGGGTTCCTTTCGGAGCGGCAAGACTCATAACGCCAATAATTGACTTGGCATTGATTTCCATGCCCTGCATCTCAATAAAAAAATCTGACTTGAAACGAGATGCCAGCTTGACGACTGCTGCTGCTGGTCTGGTATGCAGCCCCGCCTTGTTTTTAACAATTACTTCCTGAACAATCACAACGTTGAGGCCCCCTGTTTGTATGATTAGTTTAGAGTGTTTTCACCATCGCGATCTCATCGCACGCCATAAGTTTCGGACAGTGAGTACAATCCCTCCATATTTTTTGTGGAAAATACTCTTTTCTGATTTCACTGTACCCAACGCGGCTGAAAAAATCGCGATTGAGCGTCAGAACAAAAACCTCCCTGACCCCTTCCTCACGTAAAACCGATTCGGCCTTTTCAACCAGAAACCGTCCTATCCCCTTCATTTTGTAACGGTTAAAGACTGCCAGTGAACGAATCTCGGCAAGCTTCTGGGTATAAAATGCAATAGCACAGCACCCGATAACCTCACCATTGTATTCTGCAACAAAGAAATTACGAATATTTTCAACAATATTATCACTGGAGCGTTCCAGCATGATTCCCTGTCGGGCATACTCTGCGGTAATGGCAGAAATAGCACCAGCATCAGCAAGACGCGCATACCTGACAAAAAGTTTTCCCTGCTGCATGGCTACCCGAGTCCCTCATCCAAAGGTTCAGCCGCCCTGATACGTCCCGATACCTCGCGCCAGAGTTCATCCTTGAGCTCCTTCAGCCCCTGCCCGGAAACGGCTGAAATCGGCAATACCCTGACTCCCTCTTCAAGATCAGGAATCTCAAGATCCTCAGCAGCAATATCCATTTTAGTTACCACCACCAGACGCGGCTTGTCGAGCAGCCCCTTGTTAAATTTCTCAAGCTCACCGAGAAGTGTCCGGTACTCTTCGGCAATATCAGGCGAATCTGCCGCAATAAGCACGGCCAGAATTTTCGTACGCTCTATATGGCGCAAAAACTGCAAGCCAAGTCCTTTTCCCTCAGCCGCACCCTCAATTATTCCAGGAATATCGGCCATCACAAACGATTTGTACTCTTCGTAGCGCACAATACCGAGATTCGGTGCCAACGTTGTAAAGGGATAATCGGCAATCTTTGGTTTAGCGGCGCTGATCACCGAAATCAGGGTAGACTTGCCCGCATTGGGAAAGCCAACAAGACCGACATCAGCCATGAGCTTCAGCTCCATTTCGAGCATGAATGCCTCCCCTTTCTGTCCTGGCTCGGCATAGCGGGGTGCCTGGCGAGTTGGTGTGGCAAAATGCTGGTTGCCGCGTCCACCTTTTCCACCCCTGGCAATTAACAGTTCCTGACCTTCTCCAGTCAAATCGGCAAGAATCTCATGAGTTTCAGCATTTCTGACGATGGTGCCACAGGGAACATCAATAACAATATCGGCACCATCCCTGCCTGTTTTCCGGGCTCCCTGACCATGAACACCGCGAACGGCGATATATCTCTTTTTATATTTAAAATCAAGAAGAGTGGTCAACTGGGGGTTGGTTCTCAACCATACATGGCCGCCACGTCCGCCATCACCACCATCAGGCCCACCTTTGGGCACAAACTTCTCCCTGCGAAAACTCACACAACCTTTACCTCCATCACCTGCCTCAACAAAAATAGAGGCGCTATCAACAAACTTCACTCACACACCTGCCTTTTGAATAATCTTTCTCTTTACCTACCTTCAGTAACAATCATTTAAACTCTGACACGATAATGGCAGCATCGCACTCCGCAAAATCCACCGACAAACCCTCAATTGAGGAGCTTATCTCAAGACTTGAGGAGATAACCAGCAACATCGAAAATCCCGACACCGGCCTCGAGAACTCTATCGGCCTCTACGAAGAGGGACTGAGCATTGCTGAAACCTGCAAAAAACGACTTCAGGAAGCAAGAAAAAAAATCGAGGTTATCAATCCTGAACTTGCAAAAACATTACCCGAAACACCTCGCACCAAAGATCTGTTCGACAGCGAATCATGAAAACACTTCACCCTTCAAGTTTTTTCAGCAGCACATCATTAACCATCTGCGGGTTGGCCTTGCCCTTCATCCGGCTCATACACTGACCCACAAAAAAGCCCAGCAGTTTGGTTTTTCCACCACGATATGCGGCAAGCTGACCAGGGTTGGCATCCAGAATTTCCTGAACAACCGCCTCAATCGCGCCGGTATCGGAGACCTGTGCCAGCCCTTCACGCTCAACAATCTCCGCCGCCGGGGCTTTGTCTGACAGCATAATTTCAAACACCTGCTTGGCAATGGTATTACTGATTCTCCCCTCAACAATAAGACGGATCAATTCACCAAGCCTTTCAGGAACAATGGAAAACTCCGCAATATCAAGATACTTCTCTTTCAGGGTGCGCATCACCTCGCCCATCACCCAGTTCGAGGAGGCCTTGGCATCGCCCGAAACCCTCACTGTCACCTCAAAATAGTCGGCAACCTCTCGCTCAACCGTAAGGACTTCGGCATCATAGACGGGAATGGCATACTCCTCGGCAAAACGAAGTGCCCGCGCTTCAGGAAACTCGGGAAGCTCAAGCCTGATACGGTCAATCATCTCCTGGTCAACAAGCAGCGGCACCAGATCGGGATCGGGGAAATAACGATAGTCGTGAGCAAACTCCTTGCCCCGCATAGAACGGGTCTCCCCCTTGTCGGCATCCCAAAGCCGTGTCTCCTGAATGATGACTCCGCCATTATCCAGAATCTCTCTATGGCGCTCAGCCTCAAATTCGATGGCCTTTTCTACATTCTTGAACGAATTCATGTTCTTGATTTCGGTGCGGGTGCCATACTCGGTCGCTCCTGCGAGCCGCAACGAGACGTTGGCATCGCAACGGAGACTTCCCTCCTCCATGTTGCCATCCGAAATACCGATATACTTGACAATCTGGCGCACCTTTTGCAAGTATGCGGAGGCCTCTTTCGGGGTACGCATATCGGGATAGCTCACAATCTCAAGCAGGGGGACTCCGCACCGATTGAGATCAATATAGGTTTCCTCACCAATATCGTGAATCGACTTGCCAGCATCCTCCTCAATATGAATCCTGATCAGGCGAATCTCTTTGGGCCCCTCTCCGGCATCTATCGTCAGAGATCCCTCTCCGCATATCGGCTCTTCAAACTGCGAAATCTGATACCCTTTCGGCAGATCCGGATAAAAATAATTTTTCCGGGCAAGCACCGAATAGGGAGCTATTGTGCAACCCATTGCCAGACCAATCTTGACGGCATCCTCCACCACCTGGCGATTGAGAACCGGCAATGCTCCTGGAAGAGCAAGACAGACCGGACAGACATTGGCATTGGCCGATTTTCCAAACTGTGCAGAACAGCCACAAAAAGCCTTGGTCACGGTATTCAGTTGACAATGAACCTCAAGACCTACCACTAATTCATACTTCATTGCTAAAATTGACGTTGTTGAAAAACAGCAAAATCCCGGTCAGTAAGGATTATAAGAGAATTTCTGCCCACCCACGGTAGCCTCAGCCATAACCCCGGCCTTGGGAAGCACAAAAACAGCGACCCCGTTAGAATAATCGATATTGGTTGCCATTCCCTGGGTAACTATAATTGCAGCTACCTGGGCATTCAGCTCATAGTTGCCTTTTTTGAAATTGTCGAGCTCTTCGCGGCCTTTAAAAAAAATAATTTCCGAGAACGACTGCCCGCCAAGCTGTGGACCCACATTAACCTGAGTAATTGTGGAGCGCCCGACAATCTTGTTCTGCTCATAGACATATCCCTTGCCATGGCCACCTCCAAACAGCATAAAGCCACCTTTAAAGACATCAGGAAAAACAGCATAGCCATAGGCATGTTCAAAAAAGCGGTCAAGCGCCGGACCATGTGTTCTGAAATAGTCGACCGCCACCTTTGCATGATCCTCCTCTGCAGGATCCCATCCAGCCCTTGCCGTAACGGAAAACACTCCTGCAAGCATAAATGCAAGAGCCACTACCTTCATCATCTTCATCGTTCAATACCTGTTTTCGTTATTTGATACAATCAATTCATAAGATGTTGCCGCTCTTCAATTTTTTTTACCACATCTTTTGCCACGTCAAGTATCTCCACAGCACTCCTTATCTCTTCACCAGTATACAGCCGCAACGCTGCAACAAGAGGTTCAAGATGCCGTTCAGCAGGCGAACCAACAAGAGTGCAGAGCGCTTCGGGTGCATACCCCAATGCCGCAAGCGTTACAAACTGCACTATGGCACCGTCTATGGTACTCTCAACAAGCTCAGGGTTGCCGACATACTCTTTTGCAAGCTCCAGCGCTTCGTTTTGCCGCCCCTGCATCTTCATCAGCAATTTAAGCAACACAAATTGTGCTCGCGACCCTTGAGGGCACAATTCCATAGCCTTCATAAAAGCACGTTCAGCCTCCTGATATCGGTCAAGTTTTCCATAGACAACACCTTTATTGAATATGGCGTTCGACACTTTAACAACAATCTGCTCTTCAGGTCGCTCTTTATACGTCGCAACAAGCTCTTCATACGTCTGAATTGCTTCGTCCCGACGGTTCATACAATCGAGGACAATCCCTTTGTTGAAGAGCGCACTGACGACCTGTTCCAGAATGTGCAGTTCATGCCTCTCCTTATAGAGAGCGACAAGTTCTTCATACATCAGCAACTCTTGATCCCCGCAGTTCAGTTCTCCAAGTGTAACCCCTTTGTGAATCATGCACTTGGCTACCTGTTCAGCAATCTCCGAGTCAGGACGCTTCTTGAAGGTGTCAAGGAGTTCTTCATAGAGCTGAAGAGACTCATGCCAGCGGTTCAGCTCTCCCAGCAAAACAGCCTTACTGAAGAGAGCCTTGACGACCCACTTGACAATCTGCTCCTCAGAACGATCTTTGAAGGTCGCAATTACCTCTTCGTATGCCTCTATTGCCTCTTCAGGGCGATTCAAGCCAGCAAGTTCACAGCCTTTGCTGAACATGGCCATGACGACTGGCATAACGAGCATCGCCTCAAAACGACCTTTGTACGTCGTAATTAATTCTTCATAAGTTTTAACAGCCTCTTCTGCACGGTTCATGTTGCCAAGCGCCATCCCTTTGCCCAAAATAGCTCCAGCAACCTGTACGGCAATCTGATCTTCAGGACTACTTTTGTGAACCATGATGATGGCTTCAAACACATGAAATGCTGCGGAGTAATTTCCGGCTTCAAGCAACCCGAAGGCATGGTTAAAACCCTCCTCCAAAACCTTATTTTCCTGGTCATTTTGACGATCCGCACCCTCATGAAAAACAAACATTCTCTCATCAACCCGAATATTTTTCACCGCTTCAGGTCGAGCGGGGCAACTCTTGGCCACAACCTCTGCGGCAGCAAAATGATCGCGGCATTGCTGAAAATGTTTGCGATCAGGAACACTCATAACCGCCTCTTCAAAAGCAGTAAAAAAATTTCGGGATTGCTCCGATAAATGCGCACCCCCCTCTTCACCTGGCAACTGTTGAGCCGAAAGAGGATCATAAAGATTGATCATAAAGTTCACAAGTGACCTGACACGGTCTGCCTGTCTGCCATATCTTCGCAGGAGGTAATAGATACTGTAACTACCTTCCATCAAACCATATAACTTGTTTCTTTTTGCCTGTTTCTCTATGACGACAATGCCACGGTTCAGCAGCCTGTTCAGGTAGGCGCTGGTTTTGTTGACATCAAGCCTTGCCACCAGTGCAATCTCCCGAACCGATGAAATGCTCCATAGCTCGGCAAGCGCCAGATAAACCTTTCTCTCGATCGGTGCCATCGTGTCGAGATGACTTTTAAAATATTCCGTATGCTCATCGACAGCCTCGACAAGGTCATCAAGGAGCTGCCTGAATGGCCGTTTGGCACCACATCTTGCGAAAAGAGCCAACATGCGAGGATTGCCGGCAGTCAGTATTCTTACCGGCCTTATCTGCTCACCGGGTAGTTTTTCTCCTGCTATGAGTTCCCACAGGGCATTGCACTCCTCATCATCAAGAGGTTTGAGCTCATGAATCATGAACATTTCAAACATTGCCGTGGTGGGATGATCAATGCCTTCGAACAAGCTTGTTGCTGTGGCAAGAAGCCGTAACCGTGGTTCACGCATCAGGGTTTGACGAAGATTCGCCCCCTCCTCTGCATTTGCCAGATCACCAAAAAGCATATTGAGATTCTCGACAATGAACAGAATCTCTTTTCCTTCGCTCTCGGCAAACTCAAGAAGATACTGTAATGCCCGCTGGCCAAGCAGTTGATCGTCAATTTCGGTGTGGAGTTCCTGATATGCTTGTTTCCATCGTTTATCACCTGTTTGCCTGCCAAGACAAAAGAGCGATTCAAGCCAGAATTCAGAGGCTGAACTGACCTGATAACTCTCTTCTGAAAAGATCAGAGGATAGAAACGATTGCGCAATTCGCCATGCTGCCTGATCTCTGCGGCAACACGATGCACCAAAATTGTTTTGCCGCTGCCTCGCGCCCCTGTAACAAGCAGATGCTGGCGGGAACCAGACGCATTGTCGCTGAAGATTTTTATTATACGCTCAAGATCGATCTGACGCACCACAAAATTCTCGATAAGCTGCTCCTCGCCAAGAAAAGCAGGATTATGCTTAAAAAACGGTGTGATCATGCGTTACCCCTCTCCCTTAACCGCATATAAAAATCTTTTTTGCTCATTCGCAATCTGCTACCCTCCTATTTCAATTTCGCGCTTCAATGCCTCGCGTTCAATTTCAAGACGGCGGATTTCGCGGTTTATCCGGTCAAGCTCTTCGGGACTGCTGTCTATTTCCAGTCTGAGACGCGAAGAGGCTTCGTCAATCAGGTCGATGGCCTTGTCGGGAAGAAAACGATCTGCAATATAGCGGTTGGACAGCTCTGCCGCAGCAACAATGGCCGCATCCTTGATACGCACGCCATGATGAATCTCATATTTTTCCTTGAGACCGCGCAGAATGGAAACCGTATCCTCCACACTTGGCTGATCGACCAGTACAGTCTGGAACCGGCGCTCAAGTGCAGCATCCTTTTCGATATGCTTGCGATACTCGTCAAGCGTTGTGGCACCAATACAGCGCAATTCACCGCGGGCAAGGGCAGGCTTGAGAATATTGGCGGCATCCATTGACCCTTCGGCTGACCCGGCACCCACCAGCAGATGAAGTTCATCAATAAAAAGGATAATTTCGCCATCGGAAGACTGAACTTCACGCACGACCGCCTTCAGACGCTCTTCAAACTCGCCCCGGAACTTCGCACCCGCAACGAGCTGCGCAATATCAAGTGCTGCAATCTGTTTGCTCTTGAGGTTTTCAGGCACGTCACCGGCCACAATGCGTTGCGCAATACCCTCCACCAGTGCCGTCTTGCCAACTCCCGGTTCACCGATAAGGACGGGATTGTTCTTGGTGCGACGACTGAGGATCTGCAACACCCGTCGGATCTCCTCGTCACGCCCGATCACCGGATCGAGCTTGCCCTTGCGCGCCTGATCATTGAGGTTGCGCGAATATTTTTTCAGCGAATTATAGCTCTCCTCAGCGCTCTGGCTGGTCACCCGCTGCGTCCCCCTGATGGTGGCAAGTGCCTTGAGAATAGCATTGCGATTGAATCCTGCATCCTGCAACATGCGCGACACCGTAACTCCGGCTTCGCTCAGAGCAATCAGAAGGTGCTCCGAACTGATATAGTCATCCTTCAGACTTTCGGCCTCTTTCAGGGCCACATCGAACACCCTGCCAAGATTCTTCGACAGATACTGCCCCGTAGCCGAGGCTCCGGTTACCTTGGGAATTCTCTCAAGTTCCCGGTTAAGCGCCGCCTGCAACATGTCGGCTGATGCCTCAAGCTTCTGCGCTATCTGCATGGCAATACTACTGCTATCGTCAAACATGGCAAAAAGCAGATGTTCGGGCTCAACCTGCTGATGCTGGCGACTTCCAGCAAGCGTTGCGGCAGTCTGTAAAGCCTCCTGGGCTTTCAGTGTAAATTTGTTCGGATCAAATTGCATGGTTCATGAATTTGAAGTGCCTCCCGTAGATGACGGCATGTTTTTTACAAGCGCATTGATCACCAGCCGAAGAATCTGTGCCCCGGTAGAAAACAGCTCAACACTTTTTTCCTGGATGTGACGCTGGGTATCAAGCTGATCCTTGAAAAGCTCCACGGATGCCGGATCATAATTTCCCTGACTGACATAATCATCAATCACCTCTTCAGCCTGATCGAAAGGCATGTTAAAAACCTTGATTCCCAGTTTCGCCCTTTCGATAGAGTCAAGAGCTCTTTGACCTGTGTTCTGCTGCTCCATAACGGTTCTGTGTTTCGTCTGAAAGTGGAATGCTATTACTTGATATGTAATAAGCAATGTAACAATTTTTTGCAACAAGAAAGGGCCATGCTTGATACCCTGCACGCTCCTTTATCGCCGTCCCGCGCCTTTTCCAAGCATGATTTCAGAAAGCAGGAGAAAAAGAGCAACGGCAAGAACAGATCGGGAGAGCGATTCGTCATGCTCAGCAGGCTCCATCATCCATCGAGAAGAGGCCTCCATGCGGTTAATCCTTTCGGAAACCTCCATAAAAACACTATGTTCCGCCCGGCTGCGATAGTAAAAACCACCCGCATGATGGGCAAGAGCCTGCAACGTTTCTGGCTTGAAACTACTCATCACCACCTGGCCATGCTCATCCCGTTTGAGCCCGCCTGCTCCCAGTGGAATAGCAACCGGCTGACGCATACCAACTCCTATCACCAAAAGATGCACCCCCGCCTTTTTTAATTGCTGAGCTGCAGCCTGGATGTCACCGGCATGATCCTCCCCGTCACTCAGCAGCACCAAAATCTTCTCCCCTTTAAGTCCTGGTGCCAGGTGATTTTCCGATAACGGCTCAAAAAGATTCAGGGCAAGCTGAAGAGCCGTACGAAAAGAGGTGCCCTGTTCCTCAACAAGATCAGGTGAAGCCATGCCGAGCAACGCATCGAACGCCTCCTTGTCGGTCGTCAGAGGGCACTGTACAAGCGGTGCGCCGGCAAAAAGAAGAATAGCCCGCCGACCTCCATGCACGGCATGACTGATGCTGCTTATCTCCTGTTTCGCCTGCCCAAGACGGTCGGGGAGCACATCGCGTGCCATCATGCTGCGAGAAATATCGAGCATAAACACCAGATCGGCACCTTTACGCGGCACGGGCCTTCCCCCACCGCAAAATCGGGGGCCTGTCAAGGCAAAAAGCATCAAGGCAATCGCTGAAAAAAGCAACCCTTTTTTCAGCAACACCTTTCCCAGGCGCAGAGGGGGCATGATCGCATCAGCCATGGCGGGCTCCACAAGGGCTTCGCGAACCTGAAACGCTCGCATCACCCCATAACCAAGAAACACGGCAAGAGGTATCAGCAAAAGCAGATAAACTGTATTTTCAGGCCAGGTAAAACACATGGGCTCACTCCCGTCCGCTTAACATTTCGATATATTTTATGCTACGGCACCCTCAACAATCGAGTGTTTGACAACATAACTTCAAGCAAGAGCAGTATAACCGCCACCGGTAACAAAAAGAAAAACAATTCGGAACGATGCTCCATCACCGGCCCGGCATGACGACTCTTTTCCTGCCGGTCAATAGTACTGATGGTTTTATCAAATCCTTCCTGATCATCCACCCTGAAATACCCGCCGCCCGTTGCCCGGGCAATACCCTGGAGCGACTCCTCATCCCGCACACTGTGGCTGCCACTCTCTCCCGAAAAATCAAGCCGATCTTCAGCAGTTTTAAACCCGGCGTTGATGGTATAAATCCTTATTCCGTTGCGCGCAGCAAGCACTGCAGCCGTTGCCGGGCCAACCTCTCCGGTATTATTTTCACCATCCGTCACCAGAATAATAACCTTGTGCGACGACTCCGAAGCCTTGAGCCTGTTCACCGCAATAAGAATCGCCGTGCCGATAGCGGTGCCATCATCCTGTATCACCTTTGGGGAGAGATGGTCAAGCAACATGGCAAGCACCTCATGATCGAGCGTCAGCGGGCACTGCGTGTACCCCTTTCCCCGAAAAACCACCAGACCCATCCGGTCATTCGAGCGACGCAGCACAAAATTGCGGGCAACCACCCGTGCAGCATCAAGACGACTTTGACCAGCAAAATCCTTCTGCAACATGGATTGGGAAATATCAAGCGCCAGCATCACATCTATACCCCGCGCCTCAGCTTCACTCTGACGAAAAAGAAGACGAGGCCCCGCAAGCGCCAGAACACACAGCACAAGTGCACTCCACCGCAGCCACTGAGGCAAAACAGTCAACCATCGGCGGGCTTCAAATCCCGAAGCCCTGAGTCGCTCAAGGCCCGGAAAAAGTATCGCCGGACTATTATTCTGAAGCCGCTTCTTCAACCAGGCCGCCAAAGCCAACAGCGGCAACAGCAACAACCACCAGGGTTCGGCCAGTTCAAGGCGAGGGATATGTGACAACCACTCAGGCACAGGCATTCCAGCACCTCCCTGTAACCAAATTATACTGAAGCTTCCGAAGGTGCAATGTGCCCGGATCAAGATGCTCAAGACCGCCATAGATATCGGTATTTGCCTTAGCCGGATCAACTCGAACCGCTACGTTCTGGGCAATATCGCCGAACTTCACCAGCTTCCAGCCGGGTTTCAATGTGTGCTTGTTCATGATTTTTCAGGATCAGGCAGCTTTCCTGATTGTTTTTCAATTTTTTCTCTTCAGCTCTCACCCGCCGTTTCAGCATCTTGATGACAATATCTTCGATGCACCGAACCGGTTCTTTGATAGTAAGCAACGGTAACCCTCGCTCCTTATCGCTGGGAATCTGCTTGACCAAAAAGAGCAAAGGCTTGCTGGCAATGCTGGTGCGGCCATAAAGGATCTTTTCCAGGTCATTGGCCAAAAGGTAGTGGCGCTATTCACGTTCTTCCCGAATGACCTCCTCTGATACTTGCCGGAAAGACTCATAATTTCCGTCAGCTCCCGACTTTACCAGTTTTCTCAGTAACTCGCCAGATGCCATTTGTTCCGTCCGTTTGACATGCCTGAATTCATTGTTTATCTATCTCTCAAGGTAACTCATCAATACTTAATGTTCTAATAATTGCTCCATCGACACCCGCAAAGCCACCGAACTCTCCTGCCAGTCGGCAATTGCTTGTAGTATTTCGCAGAGAAAACGCGTCTATAAGCTTTTTCTCTCGAGCAAGATATCAAGAATTGAAGCTGGCAATGATTTGCAGTTGAAAATTGGTGATATCTCGCAGTATGCGTCGGCTCTTGGCGACCAGATGAACGTGGTTTTTGAGGATACGACACTTCCTGTAGCCAAGCAGATTACATGCAGCGTATTTTCTATCCATGAAAAACTCGAGCCACGAGGGTTCCTGAATTTGTCAAAAAAAATAATGGTTACGAGTAGTGTCGCCGTGAATGTCTCTTTTCAGTATCGAA
>JBMOIS010000054.1:0-17033 GCA_049317185.1 Chlorobium sp.
CTTATCGGACAAAAGCGTTTTGCTGCTGACCGCCAGGCGCTCTTTTTTTGTATTGATGCCGCAACAGGAAAGGTGTTTCTCAATGATTATCTCTTGATGAACCATTATTCTTCTGATATAGATACTGAAACTGAGACTGCTGGCGAAGGCTGGTTCACAGGGCTTGAAACAACCGGAAAACATCTTGGTTACTGTTATGCCTGCCAGCCTCAAAGTCCTGAGCATAAAGGAATTTGGGCGATTGATTTCAGGACAGGCAGGGTAGTATGGTCACGACCTGATATTGGTTTTGTAGCTAACCTCAATGATACATTTCTTGTCTCTCGAACTTCCATTTTTGGCGGGTTTCCCGAGCGGCAGTTTTTGCTTGTTGATCCTCTGACTGGTAACGACAGATCTTTGTCCGTTCTTGATGGTGCCCAAGTCAACGCTATCAGGGCCGATGTTGTGCCGGAAGAGGTGCGGCAGAAGGTTATTCTTCCTGAGGTTGTAACGGAAAGAATGGCAGAAGAGCGTCTGGCTTTGCAGCGAGTTGGTCTTTCCGAAACCGTTTGCTGTGAATGTATTGTCAAGGGTATGCTGACCGTTGTCGCACTGCATGAACAGGATGAGTTGTCAGGAACATGGCACTCTTTTCTTAAGGTATGGCATAAGGATCGCCCGGTGTATGCCGATGCAATGGAAAAAGGGGTAGATACAACACGCTTCAACAATTTCCTTATCCAGGGCGATAACCTATATTATATAAAGGGGGGAGAGGAACTGCTTTGTGTTGCGCTCTTATGAAGGATTCATCACGACATTGTTTACCTGCGGTATTCCAGGAAGGTTCTCTTCCTGTCAGTGACTTTCTTGGCCACCTCCAGAGTCGCAGGAATTTGTCGTGCAATACGGTTATTGCCTACAGAACCGATCTTGTTCAGTTTTTTCTGTTTATGATACAGCATCTCGGGGTTGCCGATTTGAGTGGTTTTGATCCGGCGCAGGTAACAGCCCTGGAGGTAAGGCTCTTTATGGGCACCATGATCGAGCGGGGAGTTCAGCAGCGGTCAATTGCCAGAAAGCTTGTGTCGGTTAAAAGCTTTTACCGGTACATGCAGGAGACCGGGTATATCAAGAGTTTTCTCTTTTCTTCTCTTCTTACGCCAAAATATCCTCAGCGTGTTCCCGGATTTTTAACAGAACAGCAGACTGAAAAGCTCTTTAACGAGGTGCTGCCCGCCAGTTCGGAAGAATCTTTTGCCGGTGAACGCGACCGGAGTATTCTTGAACTGCTCTATGGCAGCGGGCTTCGTGTTTCAGAACTGATCGGCTTGACTACAGAATCTCTCGATCTTGAACGGGGATATGTTAAATTGACTGGAAAAGGCAGAAAGCAGCGGATTGTACCTGTAGGACATTTAGCAGTTGAGGCGCTTAAAAAATATTTTGAAGTCAGGAGAAACTTCTTTAGAATAGAGCGGGGCGGGGAATCGGCAGCGTTACGGTATGTTTTTGTAACAAAAAGGGGCAAAAAGCTTTATCCCATGCTTGTCCAAAGATTGACATCAAAATATCTTGTATCAGTCACTGAGCAGAAAAAGAAAAATCCACATTTACTGCGCCATACTTTTGCCACTCACCTGTTAAACAGCGGCGCAGATCTTGAAAGTGTCAGTGAAATGCTTGGGCACAGCAATCTTTCAACAACTGAAATATATACTCATGTTACCTTTGAGCGTTTAAGGGAGGTTTACCGGAAAGCGCACCCAAACGCATAGAGCATTTTCTTTGGGCTCCGGACAATTTTTTTCTCCGGGGTTCTGTTTCTTACGTTCATCATATTTTAATGGAGGTTATTATGACAAAAACTGTCGAAAGTGATGCGGTCAATGTAAATGTTACTCTGCGCCATTCAAATAATCATACCGATATAGAAGAGTATGCCCGTAACGCGGTGCTTGAGCTGACCAAAGTTTTTCCTGGAATTATCAGTTGTCACGTTATTCTGGATCACCAGAAAAATGATTTTGAAAAAAACAAGCTTGCCGAAATAACCGTCCATGTGCCGCAAAATGTTTTTGTTGCCAAAGAAGCAGGTGTGGTATACGAACAGACCATCGATGCCTGTGTCGAAGCTTTGAGCAGGCAGCTTTTGAGGCATAAGGAAAAAATGCAATAACAGCAAGTTCAGAGAGTCAGCCGGGCGCAGGGAAAGCGCCCGGAGATTCCAGTAATTTTATGCACACATCGATTGCTGAAACCATGAACCTCGAACAAAAAGGATTAAAAAAGCGATCAATAACGGTCGCCTATTTTTTTAATACTATCGGTCAGAAGCACGATATCAAATTGCGGCGCCTGAACAGTGTTGATGAACAGAAACGGCGAATATTTGAGCGTGATCTTCATCGACCGGGGCTTGCACTTGCCGGGTTTACCAATTTGTTTACCTACAAACGGGTTCAGATTTTTGGAAATACGGAGACAAGGTTTTTAAATCACCTTGAGGAGAATGAAAGAAAGAGGGTGTTTCAAAATCTTGTGCGATTCAAGATGCCGTGCATTATTCTGACCAGCAATAATAAATTGCCGGAGGATCTTCTTAATATGGCCACCAATGCCGGTATTCCGGTCTATGTTACCCGATATTCCTCCACGAAAACTATTTACATTGTTACCGGTTTTCTTGATGACCAGTTTTCGCTTTACCAGCAGTATCATGGCTCAATGGTCGATGTTTATGGTGTTGGAGTTCTGCTTGCCGGCAAGAGCGGTCTTGGGAAATCCGAGATTGCGCTTGATTTGGTTGAACGAGGGCATGGGCTTGTGGCAGATGATGTTGTCATTATCCAGCGGAAAGGGGAGTCGATGATACTCAGCGCCAAAAGAAACCATATTATCGACCATTTTATGGAAATCCGGGGTCTTGGTGTTGTTGATGTGCGGGCCAACTTTGGTATCCGGGCAATTCGGGATGTCAAGGAGGTTCAGGTTGTTGTTGAGCTGCTTGAATGGAACAAAGAGATAGCCTATGAAAGGCTTGGACTTGATACCAAATTTGTAAAGATTCTCGGGGTTGATGTTCCACTGATAGAATTACCTATATTTCCCGGTAAAAATATTACCGTCATTATTGAGGTGGTTGCCCTTAATTTCCTTTTGAAACGATACTCAAATTATGTTGCAGCCGTAGCGCTGACAGAAAGGATAAACAATGTGATCAACAGCGAAAAAACAGAGGATGATAGTGATGAGTGAAAATGGGAGAAACAAGAACGCTGCTGTATACTGGTTTGCATGTTTTCTGCTGGTTGCCCTCCTCTCTTCTTGTGGCCGACATAAGGGAGACGGCGGAAAAGTTGGCAATGGAGGGAAAGCCATGGATTCAACCCTCGTTATTGCCATGCTCGGTGATGCTGATTATCTTAATCCTGTGCTTGGAAGTACCGTTACATCCGGCAATATTATTGGTCTCATTTATCCCTCACTTCTGCAGAGTGAGTTTGACACAACAACCGGTTTGCTCAATTACATGGCCCTCGAAAAAAAACTGAGGGACGTAACACCAGGCCAGGGGAAAAAAACACCGAAAGGTGCCCTTGCAAAGCGCTGGACGATGTCAGCGGATCATAAATCCATCACCTATATTCTCCGCCGTGATGCTTTCTGGAATGATGGTCAACCAGTGGTATCGGGAGATTTCAAATTTTCCTACCAATTGTATGGCAATCCGGTTATCGCCAGCGCCCGTCAGCAGTACCTTGCAGAGCTGGTTGGGGCCGACAAGGGCCAGGTTGATTTCGACAAGGCTATAGAGACACCTGATGATACAACCCTGGTCTTCAGGTTTTACAAGCCGGTTCCTGAGCATCTTGCCCTTTTCCATACATCGCTGACCCCTCTTCCGGCTCACCAGTGGAAAAAGGTGAAGCCTGATGAGTTTCGGCACTCTTCTCTCAATCTTGAACCACTTGGGGCAGGCCCCTACCACCTGAAGAGCTGGAAGCAGCAGCAAGAAATCGTTTTGGCCTCAAGCCGGAAATCGAATCTTCCGAAGCCCGGAACTATTCCGCAGATCACCTTCAGGGTTGTGCCCGATTACACGGTGCGTCTTGCTCAGCTTCAAACTGGCGCTGTGGATGTTGTTGAGAATATCAAGCCGGAGGATTTTACCGCTCTTATGCGGGCGAACCGGCAGATTGATGTCAAAACAGTTGGTCTGAGAGTCTACGACTATATCGGCTGGTCAAATATCGACCACGAAGAGTATCGCAGAAGCGGTCGAGTAAGGCCGCATCCTCTTTTTGGCTCAGCCCGGGTTCGTCTTGCTCTTACCCAGGCGATAGATCGTGAAGCGATCATCGACGGCTACCTGAAAGAGTATGGCGTGATCTGCAATACCGATGTTTCACCCTCCCTGAAATGGGCCTATAATGACCGCATTACTCCTCATGCCTTTGACACTGCAAAAGCTACAGCGCTGCTCAAGGCGGAAGGTTGGCTTCCGGGGCCGGATGGAATTCTGCAAAAAAAGGGCAGAAAGTTCAGTTTTGTGCTCTATACCAATTCGGGCAATGCCAGAAGAAACTATGCGAGTGTTATTATCCAGCAAAATCTTCGTTCTATTGGCATCGAATGCAAGCTTGAGGTTGAGGAGTCCAATGTCTTTTTTGAGAACCTTCAGCAGAGAAAACTTGATGCGTGGATGGCAGGCTGGTCGATCGGTCTGGAGATAGATCCTCTTGATGTCTGGGGTTCAGACCTCAAGAAGAGTCGATTTAATTTTACGGGGTATCAGAATCCACGACTTGACCAGCTTTGTGAGCTGGCCAAGCAGAAAATGGAACCCACTGGTGCAAGACCTTACTGGCTTGAGTATCAGGAGATTCTTCATCGCGATCAGCCGATCACCTTTCTTTACTGGATGAAGGAGACCCAGGGATTCAGCAAGAGGATTGAGGGGGAGGAACTCAATATTTCCGGTACTTTTAATAATATTGATGACTGGAGGCTGCGCCCTTCGGCAAATGTTGCACCATAGAGTTTTATGCTGAGCTATATTCTCAAGAGGTTTTTGATTGCTATTCCGCTGGTTTTTGGAGTACTGACCCTGACGTTTTTTATTATCCGGCTTGCTCCCGGAGATCCTGCCGCGTTTTTTATTCAGCCGGGGATCAGTCCAAACGTTGCCGAGCAGATCAGGGCGCAGTATGGTCTTAACGATCCAGTGCCTGTTCAGTATGTAAAATGGCTTGCCAATGTGCTGCAAGGTGATTTTGGGCGTAGTTTCAGCCGGGCTCAACAGCCGGTTTTCGATGTTATTGCCAGCGCTCTGCCAATAACCATGACCATCGCCTTGTTGACCCTTGTTGCCAATTTTACCTTTGGCATTCTTCTTGGAGTAATCTCGGCGATTCGTCAGAACACCTTTCTCGACAGATTTCTGACCGTGACAGCGCTCTTTTTTTATTCAATGCCGGAGTTCTGGTTTGCCTTGATGATGATTATTCTTTTTGCCCTGAAGTTTCCTCTTTTTCCAGCCTCTGGCCTGAACGAAATTGGCGCGGAGGGTTTTGGCCCGGTTGAGTTTGTGCTCGACCGTTTATGGCATCTTGTGTTGCCAGTGACGGTGCTCAGCATCAACGGGGCAGCCGGTATTGCCCGCTATGTCAGGGGAAGCATGCTTGAGGTTATCCGGCAGGACTATATCCGTACCGCCAGGGCCAAGGGGTTACCCGAAAACATTGTTATTTTCAGGCACGCACTTCGAAATGCCCTTTTGCCGGTGATTACCCTTATGGGAAGTTCTTTGCCCTTTATTTTTAGTGGAGCGCTGTTTATAGAGGTGATCTTTGCCTTTCCCGGAATGGGAAGAGTAACGGTAGAGGCTATTTTTGCAAGAGATTATCCGCTGATTATTGCCAACACCTTTATTTCGGGCTCACTGATAGTGCTTGGCAATCTTTTTGCTGACGTTCTCTATGCCGTGGCAGATCCGCGAATAAAGCTCTGAATCCACTGACTTATGACCGTTCAACCTGTAACGTTTGCTGTTTGAGAATAGAATTGCTGAATACGCCCCCCGATGCGGTCGAGTCGAGGATTGAAGAGCAGATACGACCGCTCCGTATGAGTGATTTTGCTGGTCAGCAGCGACTGACCGATAACCTCAAGGTATTTATTTCAGCGGCAAAAATGCGAGGTGATGCACTCGATCATGTCTTGTTGTCCGGGCCACCAGGTCTTGGTAAAACGACACTTGCCTATATTATCGCCTCTGAAATGGGGAGCAGCATCAAGTCAACCTCAGGCCCTCTGCTCGACAAGGCGGGTAATCTTGCGGGACTTCTGACCGGATTACAAAAAGGAGATGTGCTCTTTATCGACGAAATTCACCGTATGCCGCCGACGGTGGAGGAGTATCTCTATTCAGCCATGGAAGATTTTCGCATCGATATCATGCTCGACAGCGGGCCATCGGCAAGGGCAGTCCAGTTGCGTATCGAGCCCTTTACTCTTGTTGGGGCCACAACTCGTTCCGGGCTGCTGACCTCCCCCCTCAGGGCAAGGTTTGGCATCAACAGCCGATTTGACTACTATGCTCCTGAACTTCTTGAAGTGATTATTATCAGGGCATCAGGTATTCTTGGTATCGGTATCAATAGTGAAGCAGCAGTGGAAATTGCCGGACGTTCAAGGGGGACACCACGTATTGCCAACAGGTTGCTGAGGCGTGCCAGAGATTTTGCACAGGTTGATGGCGCATCGTTGATCACCAGGGATATTGCCATAAAAACCCTTGAGTGTCTTGAAATTGATGAGGAGGGGCTTGATGATATGGACAAAAAAATCATGGAGACCATTGTGAACAAATTCAACGGTGGTCCAGTGGGGATTGCCTCTCTTGCCGTCTCGGTGGGTGAAGAGCGGGATACCATTGAAGAGGTTTATGAGCCATACCTTATTCAGGCAGGCTATCTTACAAGAACGACAAGGGGACGGGTTGCAACCCGCCAGGCGTTTATCCGTTTTTCAACCGGTGCCGACAACAGTTATGAACTTCCCTTGTTTGATGCGAAGCCTGATCGATAAATTGCTGGTTATCGCTCTTGTTTTCCTTTCGGCTTGTTCCTCCATGCCTGTTCTTTCCGGTAGCGCCACCCAGAGCGATTCGCTTTCGGAAGCCACGAAAAGGGAGCTTGTTGCAGCGACCCTGCAAAACGCAAAAGGCGAGTATCAAGGTGCTGTTGACCGTTATCGAAAGCTCCTGACCGATCAGCCTTCTCAGGCAGCGCTCCATTTTGCTCTTTCGAAAGCCTACGCCAGCCTTGGCGTTCTCGATTCCGCCCGTCTGTACAGCGAAAAAAGCGTTACGCTCAATCCCGGTAACAAATATTATCTCAGCTTGCTTGCCGGGATATCTCATCAGATGCATGATTACAGTCGGGCCGTTGAGCTTCACCGACAGCTTGTTGCTCTTGAACCGGGGATCACAGAGCCACTGACCGCTCTTGCTCTGGAATATCTTGTCGCCGATCAGCCAGAAAAAGCTCTTGAGGCGTTTAAGGATATTTTAAAACTTGATCCAAAGAACGAGACAACTCTGGGCCAGGCGCTGCTTCTGGAGATAAAGCTCACCCACTACCAGGATGCGATAGGCACCTTGAATGAGCTTCTTGAGCGGGGCGATGGAAAAGAGCAACTTCGGATCACTCTTGGTGAACTTTATCGGCAGACTCGGCAATATGATCTTGCCATCAAGAGCTTCAGGGAGGTACTTCATGACAATCCCCGCTTGCTTCCAGTATGGCTTGGTTTGTTTGATGCTGCCGTACAGTCTGATAATCGTCCTGCTTTTCGTGAAGCACTCGACCTGTTTTACAATACAGGCCAGGTAAAGCTGGAACAAAAAATAGATCTCGCCGAATTCTTTGTAGCCCGTTCATTTCGTGAGAGCTCTTTTGTGGAACCCGCTTCAGTCATGATTGATGAATTAAAAAAACGATATTCTGGCAAGCGCCCTCTGACCTTCAGGCTGCAGGTGGTGGAAGGCGAACTTCTGTTTCAGGCAGGCAAAGTCAAACCGGCATTACAACTGCTTGAAAAGGCTCTCCATTCAAAAAACGCAAAAAAGCAGAAGAAACTTTATGCACAGGCAGTCAGTATCCTTGCATTATGTTATGATAAGATCGGTTACTCAGATAAATGCATCAATCTCTATGAGAATATTCTTGCCCGTGAACCCGGCAATATTCTTATGATGAACAATCTTGCATATACTCTTGCCGGGCAGGGAAAGGAGCTTCTGCGAGCTAAAAAGCTGGCAATGAAAGCTGTTGCAGCAGAGCCTCTCAATGGAGGTTATCTCGACACCCTTGGCTGGGTATTGTTCAGGATGGGAGATTATGAAAAGGCCAGGGAAATTCTTGAAAAAGCAGTTGAACTGGATCCCCTGGAGGCTGAAATTCCGGAGCATCTCGGTAACGTTTATGAGAAACTTGGTAATATGAAGAAGGCCATGGAGATGAAAGAGAGGTCACAAAAACTCAAAGTCAAGTAGCCTTCTCCTTGTTGCCTGGCGGTACAGATGTGGCACACAACAAAAACGACGGGAACTCCCGTCGTTTTTGTTGTAACCTCTTTGGTGAACTGGATTACAACTTGACCTCATCAAAGCTGCGGGCTGCCAGGTATTCATAATGAGCCCAGCGTGCGTCCACCTCTTTCTGGATTGCTGCGTAGTACTCTTCTGCAAGAGCGGGATGGCTTTTTTTGAGCATTCTGAAGCGGTTCTCCATATTTAAGAACTGAGCTACAGGTATTTTAGGCTTTTTCGAATCAAGAATCAGTGGATTCTTTCCTTCAAGCAAACGTTCAGGATTGTAACGATAAAGTATCCAGTGTCCTGAATCAACAGCGGCTTTCTGATTATCAAGTGCTGTCGACATGTTGATGCCGTGAGCAATACAGTGTGAATAGGCGATGATAATGGAAGGCCCGTTATACGCCTCGGCTTCGAGGAATGCTTTAAGCGTCTGTTCATCACGGGCACCGAAAGCAACTGAGGCAACATAGGCATTGCCATAGCTCATGGAGATCAGGCCAAGATCTTTTTTGGTCACATTACGTCCTGCGGTAGCAAATTTTGCGACTGCCGCTTTGGGTGTAGCCTTTGATGCCTGTCCACCAGTGTTTGAATACACCTCAGTGTCGAGCACCAAAAGGTTGACGTTTTTATTACCAGCCGTAATATGGTCAACGCCGCCATAGCCGATATCATAAGCCCATCCATCACCGCCAACACCCCAGACACTCTTTTTAACAAGCATATCAGCCACGGCAAGCAGATTTCTGGCATCAGGCGAATCGATCTTACGGAGCTTCTCCTTCAAAATTGAGACACGCTTTCTCTGTTCAAAAATTTCTGGTTCATTGCTTTCGGAGGCATTATATATCTCATTGGCAAATGTTTCACCAATTTCCAGTACCACTCGTTTTAAAAGTTCGCGAGCATATTCCCGCTGTTTGTCAATGGAAATTCTGAAGCCGAGAGCAAATTCAGCAGTATCTTCGAACAGCGAGTTTGACCATGCCGGGCCAAAGCCATTAGCATTGGTGGTATAAGGAGTTGTTGGCAGATTTCCACCGTAGATTGAAGAACATCCTGTGGCATTGCCAATAACAAGACGGTCTCCGAACAACTGCGTCATGAGTTTGATATACGGGGTTTCTCCGCATCCAGAGCAGGCTCCCGAAAACTCAAAAAGAGGTACCTGAAGCTGCTGTTCCTTGATCAGCTTCAAGTTGATGCTGTTGCGGTCAAAGTCAGGAATATTCAGAAAGTAGTTCCAATTGTCAACCTCTGTTTCACGAAGAGGCTGCTGCGGGTTCATGTTCAGCGCCCGTTTTCCTGGGCTGTTTTTATCCCGTGCAGGGCAGACGTGAGCACAGACTTCGCATCCGGTACAATCTTCAGGGGCAATCTGAATGGTATATTTCATCCCTTCCCAACTGGTGCCTTTTGCTTCAACAGATTTAAACGCACGCGGTGCGTTACCGATGTATTTCGGGTCGTAAACCTTGGCTCGAATTGCGGCGTGTGGGCATACAACGATGCATTTAGCGCACTGGATGCACAGATCCGATTCCCAGACCGGAATTTCATCAGCAAGGTTGCGTTTTTCAAATTTTGAAGTTCCAGTCGGGTAGGTGCCATCAACTGGCAGTTCACTGACCGCAATATTGTCGCCATCGCCAGAAATAATTTTTGCCAGGACGTTGCAGACAAAATCAGGAGCCTCTCCGACAATCGGCTGCCGAAGTTTTTTGGTACTGTCGGCAACAGCTCCGATGGTGACCTGATGAAGATTGGAGAGTGTATTATCTACGGCCTGTATGTTCTGGTTGACGACATCATCACCCTTTTTTCCATAAGTTTGCCTGATAGAGGTCTTGATTTTTTCTACAGCCTCTTCACGGGGCAGCACTCCGGATATGGCAAAAAAGCATGCCTGCATAATGGTGTTGATACGCTGGCCCATGCCGCTGGCGCTGGCTACCTTATAGGCATCTATGGTATAGAGTTTCGCTTCTTTGCGGATCAGGTGCTCCTGAACAATCTTCGGGAGCTGGTCCCAGAGTTCCTCAGCAGCATAAGGAGAGTTCAGAAGCAGGGTTCCCCCCTTCTTGAGATATTTGACAACGTCGACCATCACAAGGAAGACCCAGTGGTGGCAACCGATAAACTGTGCTTCAGTAATTAGATAAGCTGAACGAATCGTCTGGGGCCCAAACCGGAGGTGCGATGTGGTAATTGAACCGGCTTTTTTGGAATCATAGACGAAATAACCCTGCGCGAAGTTTGGTGTGTTTTCACCAATAATCTTGATGCTGTTTTTATTGGCGCCGACGGTGCCATCCGACCCAAGGCCGTAAAAGAGAGCCCGGAACATTTCATCCGGTTCAATAGAGAAGGTAGAGTCAACTTCAAGACTTGTTCCGGTTACATCATCAGTGATACCAACGGTAAAATGTTTTATTGGATTTGCTGAAGCAAGGTTGTCGAATACAGCCTTGATCATTGCGGGTGTAAATTCCTTGGATGAAAGACCATATCTACCACCGGCAATGGCTGGCATGGTTGTCAGCAATCCGTTCTGTACGCCCTCGAACAAGGCATTGACGGTGTCAAGATAAAGTGGTTCTCCTGCACTTCCTGGTTCTTTGAGGCGGTCAAGAACAGCGACAGAGGTCACGGTAGAGGGGAATGCCTTGACAAAACGTGTAATATCAAATGGACGGAAAAGGCGGGCATGGATGACACCCACTTTTTCGCCCTGCTTGTTGAGATATTCCATGGTTTCACGGGCTGTTTCAACCCCGGAACCCATCAGAACAATAACACGATCGGCATCAGGTGCCCCATAGTATTCATAAAGGTTATAATTGCGGCCTGTGAGCGCTCCGAATTTCTCCATCACCTTTTCAGTGATTTCAGGGCAAGCGTTGTAGAAACTGTTGACAGTTTCCCTTGCCTGGAAATAGATATCAGGATTCTGCGATGTTCCCCTGATGGCAGGGGAGTCAGGACTAAGGCGACGGTTTCGGTGAGCGTTGACAAGGTCGTCGTCGATCATCATCTTTATCGTTTCATCAGCGATGACCTCAATTTTTGAGATCTCATGAGAGGTTCTGAATCCATCAAAGAAGTGAAGGAATGGGACTCTTGAGGCGAGGGTTGCTGCCGCAGAAATAAGAGCCATGTCCATAACCTCCTGAACGGAACTGGATGCCAGAAGGGCAAAACCTGTTCCGCGGACCGACATCACATCGCCATGGTCACCAAAGATAGACAGTGCCTGTGCGGCAAGGGAGCGGGCCGATACGTGTATAACGCAGGGGGAGAGTTCGCCTGCAATTTTATACATATTCGGAATCATGAGCAGAAGGCCCTGTGCTGCCGTAAAGGTTGTTGTCAGAGCGCCGGTCTGTAATGCGCCGTGAACTGCGGCGGCAGCACCAGCCTCACTCTGTAATTCATCAATTTTGGGAACAGTTCCCCAAATGTTGGTCTTTCCCTCTGCTTCCCAGGCTTCAGAATACTCACCCATCGGTGATGCTGGAGTAATCGGGTAGATACAAATTACTTCACTGGTACGGTAAGAGACATGAGCCAAAGCTTCATTTCCCTCCATTGTTTTATACGTCTGGCTCATACTGGCAGTCACCCTATTTGTGTTGACAAAAAGAAATGTGTAAAAGTGCCGTGTGCTGATATGTAAACCACGAAGCAACCGGGAGAGGAAAGGACGTTACATTCGCAGCAGGGAAATCAAATCAAAGCGTACTAAAAGATATTAAAAAAAATGATTTTTGATAAATTTAATTAGATTCCGGTTTTTCCCATTGAGTACGCTTGCCGGTTGCCAGGGATCTCCCTGATAGTGCCTGCCACAGTACTCTTTGATTGCTTGTTTGACCCACCTCATACAGGACAAGAGGTTATATGGACGCAGAACATTCCGAAAATATTGTCTACGGCAGAAACTCCGTACTTGAACTTCTCCAGCAGAAGCCAGAAAGCATTGAAAAAATCTATTTTCAATTTAATACCTCTCATCCGAAACTCAAGGAAATTGTTATCACCGCAAGGCGCCTGAAGCTTGTCAGTGGAAAGGCACGCCTTGAAAAGCTCTCCCTGATTGCAGGCACCACCAAGCATCAGGGTGTTTGCGCTCTCATCAGCACCGTCACTTACCATTCACTGGAGGAGGTTTTGGCTACCCCCCGTAATACCTCTCCGCTTTTTGTTGTGCTGCAGGGGCTGGATGATCCCCACAACATCGGGGCGATTATTCGAACTGCCGAAGCTGTAGCGGCTGATGCCGTTGTCCTTGTCGAGGGAAAAGGAGCACCGGTCAACGCCGTGGTTCATAAAGCCGCAGCCGGTGCGCTCTCCCATATCAGAATCTGCAAGGTGAAGAGTCTTGTGCGTGCCCTTGAATTCCTTCACCAGTGCAATGTCCAGATTATTGCGGCCGATATGGATGCAGAACTCAATTACACCGATGCCGACATGAAAAAGGCTACGGCCATTGTTCTCGGAATGGAGGGAAGCGGACTTGCACCGGAAGCGGTCAAATTCTGTGACCATGTTGTCCGCATTCCCATGGCAGGCTGTGTCGAATCCCTGAATGTGAGTGTGACGGCAGGCGTGCTGCTCTACGAGGCAATGCGGCAACGACTTGCATAAGTTGCCATGCACTCTGATTTGAAGGGATTCCAAAAAATATTACCTTGCTTGTCACGAACGTTGCTCAGCAGACTCCATCAACACTTTTTCTCTCATTTGATATGACTATTCCGGAAGATCTTCGCTATACCAAAGACCACGAATGGATTAAACTTCTCGAAGACGGCAGCACCGCACTGGTCGGCATTACTGACTTTGCCCAGTCAGAACTTGGCGATATTGTTTTTGTAGAGCTTAAATCTGCCGGAACCAAACTGAAAGAGCATGAGGTGTTTGGAACCGTCGAAGCAGTAAAAACGGTTGCCGATCTCTTTGCGCCGGTTGCCGGTGAAATTCTTGAAGCGAACACCGGGCTCGACAACGCAGAAGTTGTCAATCAGGATCCCTATAATGCCGCCTGGCTTGTCAAGATGAAAGTTGCCGACCCTGCCGCAGTCAATGCACTGCTTGACGCAGCAGCCTACCGTCAGTTGACAGGGGAGTAACTCATGCCATTTATCGTTAATACCGCAAGCGAACAAGAGGAGATGCTCAAGGCCGTCGGAGCAAACTCCTTTGATGATCTTGTTGCCGATATTCCTGAAGAGATCCGGCTGAAAAGAGCGCTCAATATTCTTCCCGCCTGCGATGAGCTACAGGTGCGCAAACTCCTCGAAGGGCTTGCCTCGGCCAACCGGAGCGCCTCCGATTACGTCAGCTATCTTGGCGGCGGTGCCTGCGACCATTTTATTCCTGCAGCCATTAAAACTATTGCCTCCCGCAGTGAGTTTTATACGGCCTATACCCCTTATCAGGCCGAGGTTTCACAGGGAACCCTGCAGGCAATCTATGAATACCAGAGCCTTGTTTGCCGTCTCTATGAGATGGATGTTGCCAATGCATCGATGTACGACGGGGCTACCGCTCTTGCTGAAGCGGTTTTGATGGCCATGAACGTCACCGGACGGAGCCAGGTTGTGGTGGCAGGAAAGTTGCACCCATGGAACAGCGCGGTTTTGAAAACCTGTCTTGAGGCCTCGGGCCATAACGCTGTTCTTCAGAATGTTCTTCAGGATGGTGTCGGCGATATTGCCGCGCTGAATGAACTTGTAAATGAGAACGTCGCTGCCGTGGTTGTCCAGCAACCAAACTTTTACGGCTGCCTTGAAGAGGTTGAAGCCATCGGAGCAGTTGCCCATGCAAAGGGAGCGCTTTATGTTGTCTCCGCCGATCCACACTCTCTCGGAGTGCTTGCTGCACCTGGCAGTTACGGTGCCGATATAGCGGTTGGAGAAGGTCAGCCACTTGGTACCCCCCTGAGTTTTGGCGGTCCATACCTCGGCATCTTTACGGTCAAGCAGGCTCTTGTCCGCAAAATTCCCGGTCGTCTGGTTGGCATGACGAAAGATCGGGATGGAGAAGACGGTTTTATTCTTACCCTTCAGACGCGTGAACAGCACATCCGTCGCGAAAAAGCTACATCAAATATTTGCAGCAACCAGGCGCTTAACGCCCTTCAGGCCGCAGTTTATCTTTCGCTGCTCGGCAAAGAGGGACTACAACAGGTTGCCGCACAATCAGCACAGAAAGCGCACTATCTGGCAGGAAAGATTGCGGCTCTTCCAGGATTTTCCCTGAAGTTTTCGTCGCCCTATTTTAAGGAGTTTGTTGTTGAAACACCAATTCCTGCGGCTGTTGTGGTTGAGCTGATGCTTGAGAAAAAGGTCTTTGCAGGCTATGACCTGGCTGCGCACGGCGAAACAGGCATGCTTGTTGCCGTTACGGAAAAGCGGAGCAGAGAGGAGCTTGACCGTTTTGCGGAAGCTCTCGGGGGGCTTTTATAGAGGCATTTTTCTAACAGGAGGTTATGGAACCCGGTGGAGGGACTCCTTTTTCAGCTCCCCTCGCGAGGATGGGAGCTGGAAGAGGGTTTCAAATCAGGCCAAGGGTTTTGAGTTCCTGGTCTATCATCTTCTTGCTTTCATCTGAAAGTGGCACAAGCGGCAGTCGATAGCTCTCTTCAATCATACCCATTCGTGCCAGGGCGTACTTTACCGGCACAGGATTGCTCTCAATAAAATTCAGTTTCAAGAGCTTGCGATAGCGCCGGTTGATGGAGCGCGCCTCATCAAGGTCGTTGCGTTTGACCGCCTCAATCAGTTGCTTGATCGGTGATGGTATCTGGTTTGCCGCAACAGAGATTGCTCCGTCTCCCCCCATTGCCATAAAGGGCAGAATCAGGGAATCCTCACCAGTCAGCACCGAAAAGTGGGCAGGGCGTTCCTCCAGCAGCTCCGAGATCTGACCGATATTCTCCGAAGCCTCTTTGACCGCAGCAATATTTTCAAAGTCGCGGGCAAGCCTGAGAATGGTTGATGCCGTTACATTGCTGCCGGTTCTTCCCGGAACATTGTAAATGATAATCGGCACAGAGACAGCCTCTGCAATATGCTTGTAGTGTTGATAGACACCCTCCTGCGAAGGCTTATTGTAGTAGGGAGCAACCGACAGAATCGCTGAAGCACCAGCCCTTTCAGCATTTTTTGCAAGTTCGACCGCATGTTTTGTGTCATTGGTGCCAGCGCCGGCCGCCACCATGATCTCCCCTGCCGCTTCATCCCTTACCGTGCGGATAATCTCGAACTGCTCACCACCGGAAAGTGTTGGCGACTCACCCGTTGTTCCACAAGTTATAATAATATCTGTTCCTGCCTCAAGGTGAAATTGCACCAGACTCCTCAAAGCCTTATGATCGACAGACCCGTCCTTGCTGAACGGAGTGACCAGCGCAACGGCGGATCCTGAAAGGTATCGTGTGGACATACTTTTTTATCCCAGTGTTAATGAAAATCGTTTTATCAATCCGAAGAACTTGCGTCCTGTCCTTTGCTTGTTGTCCGTTATCGTTTTCTGTTAAGCTCAAAATATACAGAGAAAGGGTATTTGTAAAACTGATTTTATTGTAAATGAGTTTAATCAGGACAAGAAGGGGGTGAAGGCATATTATTAATGCGCCTTGCGGTTTCAGTACCGGTTTTTTTTTGTTACTTTTTGAGTTGACGTTACTGTTTCATTATTCAACCTTTAGAAACTCTACAAGGAGGGGAAATGCTTAAAATTTTTGCCTTGCTCTTTGTTTTTCTTTCCTTTTTTCCCGCGACACATTTTGCGCAGTCAAAGGATATAAACATAGAATCTCTCTCTAATGGAGCACAGGTTGATGCGGAAATAACCTTGAGTGGGACAGTAAACAATGCCAGGGAGGTTTGGATTATTGTTCATCCCAGGGAAACATCAGATTATTGGGTACAGTCGACGGTCACGGTCAGGGATGAGCGCTGGAACGGTCGAATAGCCATTGGCAGGGCAAGCGTTATTGACAGTGGCAAGCATTTTGAGATAATGGCTGTTGCCGATCCTGAGCAACCTTTAGCCGAAGCTCAAGTTTATAAAGAATGGCCTTCAGCTCGCTGGAAATCACCGATTGTCTCAATAACAAGAAAATAGGTTCAAGTCTCAGGGTTTACTGAAGTTTTGCTCATGGGTTCCTGCTTCTGACTGGTCATCTGCGTGGAGCAGGGTTGCAAAAGCTTGGCGTATTGCTTCGTAGTCTAATACCGCCTGACTTTAGGGTAAACAAGGATGGTTAATTCCTGGAGACCGTCAATACTATGCAGACAGCAGCAAAAAGATTATTAATTTCTGTTATCCTGGATAATTCATGATAGCCACAAAAATCGAAATTTAGAGTAAAAAATGGAAATACCCATGGTTGTGGTCAGGTAAATAATGTCGTTATCGCAAATGAAGCCAATTGCAG
>JBMOIS010000055.1:0-16998 GCA_049317185.1 Chlorobium sp.
AACACCTTCCCTTGCCGGTTCAATTTCATTCCATAACCGGAGCAATCCATCAATGCCTGTTACTCTGAGGAGCGGGTGGTCGAACGTCACATAGAGGATATTGTTGGGCTGAACTCCTTTTGCAAGAAGCTCATGAATGACCTGGAGAAACAGGGTTGTCTTTCCGATCTGTCTGGCACCTGAAAGCAGAATGGCGCGGTCAGCGGGAGGATGCTGGATCCATTCACTGATCTCCTCAAAAGCAGCTCTTCGCCACTCAGGGAGTTCAGGAGATCGATTACCGGCCCACCATGGATTGTATTGGCGCAACATGCCAATGATTTCAAAAGGGTGTTCACGCATTGCGATGTATTGTCTCGGTTTAAGTAAAGTATACTATCCTTGGTGCTGATATGCAAGAGCCTCCTGCTCTTCCGGCAGGGTTTAGTCTATTGGCAGTGTAATCATTGCTGATGATGAATGGCGTTACTCATGCTTTTTGTCATTATATCGAGATTGACTATGAAAAAGCTGCCGGTTGGTAAACAGATGTTCAGTGAAATCATTAACGAGAATTATTACTCCAGTGTATACAACTTTCAGAAGAGGATGGCCGAGGATTGGAAGAATACCTCTCTCAAGAACCTCAAGTGCAGGCGTAAACAACTACGAGAAGCTGGGCAGATAGAACGCATAGGCTCATCAAAAACAGGTGGCTACTATCCAAAACAGTAATATCGCGTTATGCTCACTTTACACTCACTGAAGATAATAACACCTCAAGAGCATCATCAACTGTCTTCATGACACATTCCCACCCTCCGTCGCTCTGTTGCCTGAAGATGCGAAGCGAGGGGTACCAGCGGCTGTATCGGCCAGACTCCCTCCATCGCCAGTCAGAAACCCATGGCAACAGCAACCAGACTCTTTGACCCATTGCTGCTGCCAGATGAGCTGCGGCTGTATCGATAGTCAGAATAAGGTCGAGATGAGCCATAGCCGCTGCGGTTTCGGCAAAATTGGTCAATCCATCGGCAAGGTTTTCGATAGCGGCTTGACCGGTTGTCGGGATGTCATCTTGCTCCGGCCCAACTTGCAACGAGTACCATGTGACCGTCTGGCGATCAAAAAGCGGGAGAAAGTACCCGAACGGAACGCTCGTCGTCGCTGAAGAGCCGTCAACCGATGTCGAGTCCAAGTTCAAACGGCATATTGAGTCTAAAAAGCTCACCAGCCTCTCGCGCCTGCATTCTTGAAAGGTCGTGAATGGCGTACTTCGAGTTACGGATGAGTTTCACGATCTTGTTGAGGCGCAACTCTCCTGAGTCGCGTCGTTCAAGCGCCAAACGCGGGGTCATACCTCCGTAGACGAGACAGAACAAGAGTGGACGCAGTAGCGACTTGAACTGATTGTCGTAAGGGACGTTGACAAAAACGCTTCGGTCAAAACTTGCCTCCATACACTACTTCTTGTCCGGTGGAGGAGACGGGTTGTTCCCGTAGCTCCGACGCTCATGAATGGTACCATCTGCTTTGTGGATGAACAGCTCTCCACTCTGCTTCCTGGCGACATCACGTGCGAAGTTGATAGCCTCGCGTTGGTTGGAAAATACCTTGGTTGACCTCATCGCGCCCTGCTTGCGCACGGCCCAGCGGTCGTCCTTGGGAACCACATGTTGGTTACACTCAGCCATGTCGGACATCATTTCTGGAGCATACACTTGACAACAATCAGATTGATCCGCCTGAACGGCAGATTTTGAATTATAACCTGAGGGAACCAATAAGATCTGTCAGGCCGGTTTAAGCATTTCATCGAATATAAAAAAATCTCAAAGTGTCTCCATTGTGTGGAAAATTCAATCTGAAGCCAGTGATTTTTTGCCGAAAACGAACAGCAAATAGAGTGGTATTATTTTTTTATTACCGCAAACATTGTAGCTTTCAGAGTGTGTTATTGTAAGAGTGAAAATGGATAATGTTACAGGCTTTTCTTTTATCGTTTTAGCCACTTTTCGTCATGCCCTGGAATGACACTGATCCTGATACATTTATATTTCATGCGGTGGATGCCTGGTTGACCTCGCTGATCCCTACAACGTCACTTATAAATAATTAATTTTGATATTCATAGTATAGTTTGCTATTTTTACAAGAAAATCTTGTAAAAAGGAGGCATGCCATGCTACCAACTATCCGACATGATGAGTATCTTTATCCTGTTCCAAAATTTGATCTTGGTCACAAAGATGTCAAAGACTTTATGACTGAACTCACTGGTTTTCACGAGTATTTTGCTGATTGTTTTCAACGTAGTGAATCAAGAGAGCATTTTCTCAAGTACATGGTTGGCCAGTTCTGTCCATTGGAGCGTAAGTCTATTGAGCCAATTGCGTTAGCCATTCAAGACGGGAATGTCAGAGCTATGCAGCGTTTTGTCAGTGATACCACTTGGGAAACTGAAAAAATGATTGCTAAATATCATAGTCTCGTCAATGATGATCTCGGTCATCCTGATGGTGCCTTGATTTTTGATGAAAGTGGATTTATCAAAAAAGGCCACGACTCTGTTGGTGTTGGCAGGCAGTACAGTGGGGCCGCCGGAAAGGTTGATAATTGCCAGGTTGGAGTTTTTGCTGCTTACGTTTCCGAACAAGGATACTCTTTGGTTGACAAGCGACTGTTTATTCCTGAAAACTGGTTTGCTGAAGATTTTCTTGAACGACGCACAAAATGCTTACTGCCACCCGAAACGGTTTTCAGGACAAAACCACAGTTAGCTGTCGAGATACTTCATGCTTTTACTCAAGAAAATACAATACCTTATAAGTATGTTTTAGCCGACTCTGTCTATGGTGTCAGTCCAGATTTTATTCGAGCCGTAGAGGAACTGCCTGACAAAACGTATTTTGTGTCAATTCCTAAAACGACCTTGTGTTGGTCGAAAGAGCCTCTTTCCATTACGAAAACATATCAATGGGGAGGCAAAACCAGAACAAAAACTACCCTGGTTGATCCTGACAGCAAACCCATCACAGTAGAGAAGTTAGCCAGAGCTATAAACGAATACTTTTGGTATCGAAGAACGGTCTCAGAAGGCAGCAAAGGCCCAATTGTTTATGAATTTACTCGACGCAGGATAACGCTTGCAGCAGAAGGAATACCAATAAAGACTGTCTGGTTGGTTATCCGTCGCAAGCTTGACAACAAGCAACAATACGACTTTTTCATCAGTAATGCACCAGCAGACATAAGGCTTAAAACGTTTGTGTGGCTAAGCGGACTTCGATGGGCTATTGAACAATGCTTCGAGGAAACCAAAAGTGATTTGGGAATGGATCATTACGAAGTACGAAAATTTCCCGGATGGCATCACCACATGCTCACGACCATGTTGGCTCACTTTTTTCTTTGGCATCTGAAGATCAAGTTGGGAAAAAAAAGCACCGTTTATTACGATATCGCAGCTTAGAGTACTATTGACAGCTATATTGCCACTGAGACGTAATACGCTAAAGGCAGTGTTCAAAAAGATAATCTGGATACAGAAAAGAAATCTCAGTGCGTATATGTCGCACCGAAAAAAAATTGTTCAAAAACTGGGGTTAACTGATCAAGTGACGTTGTAGGGTGATATACGGGCGCAATTCTCTTTTTTTCTTTTTCAATCATTTGCTTCTTGGCTTGTGTCGTTCAATAGTCGGGCGATTCTGCGCAGGGCGATAAACGCAGCAATCTTTTTGATAACTTTTACGTCTTGAAATTATGGCCACCTATACACAAACAGGGACAACAGGAAACGATTCCTTCACTATTGCCAGCATAATAGGAAGCGTCAGCACTCCGATCAGTGGCAGCATTTATCGGTTTGATGGACTTGCTGGCGCTGATACGTTGATGTTAAGTGGCAGTAGTGGCACTTATCTTGATAATTTCCTGCGAGCCAATTTTACCATTGCGTCAGCGGATTTCAGCGGAATGATAACGATATCAGGTGCAAGTACCGGTGGTGCGCAATACATCTTTGAGCTGACGAGTGTGGAGCAGGTAGTGTTTGCTGACCAGACGGTGACGTTTTCGTACCCAAGTACCCTGACGAACAGCACACTGAGTTTCGATGTGGGTATTGCCTCGCCACAGCTTGCTGCAACAGGGCAGGTTACGGTCAAGGTTGCCAACTCATCAGGAGGGCTGACATCGGTTGCGCTCAATGTGAGTCAACTGACGCTTGGTGGGTCGCATCTGATTGTTCCGATGACCGGAACAGATGCAAATGGCACATCGTACTCACTGAATGCATACTCTGGCAGTAAACTGCTGGTCGAGATTCCGGCAGGTCTGGTTGTTGGACAGGATGCTCATGCATACGCTTGGCAGGTTGGAAATTCGGGCGGTATGGGCGGCACGAGCTACACCATCACGCCGATGGCGGTTGTAGTTGGTGGCTCAGGTACTGCCGGTTCTGACTGGGTGACAGGCACCACAGGGAATGACAGCATTAATGCTGGCGCAGGAGACGATGTCATTGAGTGGCGAGGTGGCAATGATACGGTAGATGCAGGGGATGGTTTTGATACGGTGAGTTTGTTGTTGAGCGGGATGACATCGAATCAGTTTGATGCAGCGGGAGTGCTTCATATCAAAGCAATGTCGACGACACCCGTTCCGGTACCGACAGGAGCAGTTGATGCTTACCAGATCAGCAAACAGGCAGATGCGTCGTTCAGGATTGACAAGATGCAGGCAGATGGAACGACCGTAGAGTCAACCATGGTGCTGAGCAACGCCGAGCAGATTTCGGTGGGGTATAATAATTATAAACTACAAGCGGATACTCCGACTGCAGGCATGATGAGCCTTAATGGCACAAGCTGGAATGATCAGTTTTCCCTGAATGCGGCAACTATAGGGAATCTGATGTCTGTATCAGGAAATTCCGGCAGAGATACACTGGTTCTTGATGTTGGTACGGGATACAGCAAGCTGGAGTTTGTGCAGAATGGGACCGCCTATGTGCTGAAAGGAACGGCAATATCGGACGCCAGTGTTGTCGAGCTGGGTCGTACAGCGCCCGGACCGAATGGTACTATGATGACGCTTGGGACTAAATCGTTTACCATCTATGACATTGAAGTGTACCGGTTTGTCTCCGATTTGGTGACACTGGATTTTGCACCTGATACCCTGTCGAGCAATGAACTGAGCTTTGACGTTGGTGTTACCTCGCCACAGCTTGCTGCAACAGGGCAGGTTACGGTCAAGGTTGCCAGCTCATCGGGGGGGCTGATGTCGGTTGCGCTCAATGTGAGTCAACTGACGCTTGGTGGGTCGCATCTGATTGTTCCGATGACCGGAACAGATGCAAATGGCACATCGTACTCACTGAATGCATACTCTGGCAGTAAACTGCTGGTCGAGATTCCGGCAGGTCTGGTTGTTGGACAGGATGCTCATGCATACGCTTGGCAGGTTGGAAATTCGGGCGGTATGGGCGGCACGAGCTACACCATCACGCCGATGGCGGTTGTAGTTGGTGGCTCAGGTACTGCCGGTTCTGACTGGGTGACAGGCACCACAGGGAATGACAGCATTAATGCTGGCGCAGGAGACGATGTCATCGAGTGGCGAGGTGGCAATGATATGGTAGATGCAGGGGATGCTTTTGATAGACTGCAACTACCGATGAATAGTGTGTCAATGTATTCTCAGCTTGATGCGCTGAGCGTACTCCATATCGGTACTACATGGAATGGCCAGTTGGGAACACCGGCTGTTGATATCTACCGGATGACGAACATTGCAGTGGATTCATATCAGGTTCAGCAAATGAGCGCAGATGGTTCGACTGTTGAGTCAACCTTTGTGCTCAATAACGCAGAGCAGATTGTATTTGGTTCCCAGCAGATTCGCAATCTCAAGCTGTTGAGCGAAACTGGTATATTTCAGCCCAATTCAGCCGTAGGGTCAAATCTTGGAGGTACCCCCTGGGATGATCAAATCAGCTTGAATGCCTCCAATCTGGGGAGTTTGAATAATGTCTGGGGTGACAGTGGCCATGATACTCTGGTGATGGACATGGGTGTCGGTTACAGCAAGCTGGAATTTGTTCATCAAGGGAACGCCTATCTCCTGAAGGGGACAACCGATCTTACCGGAGTCGTGGCTGATCTTGGGCAGGTTGCGGCGACTCAGCCAGGCAATGGTTTGATAATAACAGTTGGGGCAAAGTCATTTTCCGCAAATAACATCGAAGCGGTTTGCTTTGTATCCGGTTCGGCGATACTTGAGGCTGATGCGACACTCTTTGCCGAAGTCATGTTCTCGCCTGGCAGCACAACGAACAATATCCAGGGGACTCTCAAAGATGACATTATTGATGCTGATGCCCTTGCTATAGCTAATGGGGCAACGGTGACGCATGATAATATCAATGGCAATTCGGGTCATGACTCGATAAATGCCGGTACTGGAAACGATACGGTGTGGGGTGGCCAGGGCAACGATACCTTGCTCGGCGGGTTGGGCGATGATATGTTGTATGGGGATGAAGGCAACGATTATATGGATGGCGGTGCCGGGAATGACACCCTTTATACCGGAGCTTGGCCTGAAGGAAGTGGACATGATACCATGCTTGGAGGAGACGGTAATGATACTCTTGGCGCAGCCATCGGGAATAACTTCCTTTATGGTGGCAACGGTGATGACTGGGTGGGAGGAGGAACGGGCAACGACTGGCTGGAGGGGGGTGATGGTAATGACACTTGTCACGGCGGTAGTGGAAATGATTCCCTCTATGGCGGCGCGGGCAATGATTATCTTGACGGCGGTGATGGCAATGATTATCTGGAGGGGGGAGATGGTAACGATACGGTTTTGGGTGGTCAGAATGGTGGTAGTGACACCTTATATGGCAATGCCGGTGATGACAATATCAATGGAATAGATGGCGATGATCTCCTTTATGGAGGCGATGGGAACGACACGTTATATGGTGAAGCTGGTAATGATGTTATGTATGGGGGAGCAGGTAATGACAGTATTATGGCCGGAGCTGGTGATAATGGAAATGATACATTATTCGGGGAGGCGGGAAATGACACGCTCGAAGGTGGTTCGGGTGATGATCTGCTGACTGGCGGCACTGGTAACGACACACTTTACGGCGGTTCTGGTAATGATACGGCGGTGTTCAGCGGAAATTTTGCCGATTACCTTATCAGTTATAACTCCGCAAACTCAACATACACTGTTGTGGACAAGGTTTTTGGTCGTGATGGTGTTGATGTTGTTAATGGAGTGGAGAACTTCCAGTTTTTGGATGGAACGAAAGCCGCTTCGGCAAGTATTACCCCAACGCCACCCTCTCCAGCACCGATCGGATTTGGCAAGGTGACCACGGATTTTGGTGGAGGTCAGGATTTTGGTTTCAGCGTGGCCAAGCAGTCTGATGGGAAGATTCTTATGGCGGGAACCAGCCTGAACGGAGGGCAGTTTGATTTTGTGCTTGCTCGTTTCACTGTTGATGGCAGCCTTGATACCTCATTTGGCGCTGGTCAAGGCAAAATCACAACAGATTTTGGTTATTCAGATGCCGGGTTGAGTTTGGCCGTTCAGAGTGATGGCAAAATTCTCGTTGGGGGGCAAAGCTGGGATATCGGGAGTAATAACAGCAATTTCAAGTCTACTCTTGCCCGCTATAACAGTGATGGCAATCTCGACACAAGCTTTGATGGTGACGGCAAGGTGATTTCAAGTTTTGCGTGTGGCCAAAGCTTGACCGTGCAGTCTGATGGTAAAATTCTGATGGTGGGTACTATGGACAATGCTACGTCATCGAATATAGCTCTTCTGCGCTACAACATTGATGGGAGCCTTGACACAAACTTCAATGGCAATGGAGAGGTTGTAACAACGATTGATAGCTCAGGTATTGGCAGGAGTGTGGCTCTGCAGCCCGATGGTAAAATTCTTGTAGCAGGCTCCAATGGGAATAACGGTAATCGTGACTTTGCCTTTGCGCGATACAATGGTGATGGCACTCTCGATACAAGTTTCCACGGTGGCACAATGGTCACCACGGACTTTGGCGGTGATGATCAGGCTTCTGATGTGGTGTTACAGTCGGACGGCAAGTTTCTCGTTGTCGGGTACAGCCTGAGTGGCACCAATAATATTGCCATAGCGCGTTACAACACCGATGGCACTCTCGACACATCGTTCTCAGGTGATGGCAAGATTGTGGAGGAGCTTGGTCGTGATGATCAGGGCTATGCGGTGACTGTGGATCCCGATGGCAAGATTCTTGTGTCGGGGCATAGCGACAGCAATGTCGTGCTCTTGCGCTATAACGCTGATGGTACTCCTGACAATACTTTTTCAGGTGATGGCCTTGTGACTACGAATATTGGTGGCGTTACGCTTCTTAACGGTCAGGCCTTGACTGGCACGGATGTGACGTTGCTGGCTGGAGGGAAGATTCTCGTGTCGGGTCACAGCAACGGAGATGCTGCTCTGGTCCGCTATAACAGTGACGGCTCTCTGGATACAACGTTTGGTTTGTCGGCCAATACTGCGCCTGTTTTTTCCGACAGCCATGCAGGCACAGTGACGACAGACTTTGGCGGGGATGACATCGGCAGGAGTATGACCGTTCAGCCTGATGGCAAGATAATTGTTGCGGGGCTTGGCAATGCTCTTGGGGGGTTTCTCTCAATGCCAACGATTGTGAGCGGTACTGTAACCTACAATGCAACAAATATATCGTATCTGATTGGTGATTTTGCGCTTGCACGATATAATGCTGATGGTACTCTTGACCCCACCTTTAATGGTGATGGCACCCTGACCACCTACTTTGGCGGCAACAACCTCTCTCCAACAGGCGTTGTGGCTCAGACTGATGGCAAGATTCTTGTGGCTGGTTCAGGATATAATCGAAATGGAAACACAATCGATTTTGCACTTGTTCGCTATAACAGTGACGGCAGCCTTGATACCACCTTTTCAGGCAACGGCAAGGTCTTGACAGACTTTGTCAGTGGCGTTGATACTGGCAACAGCATCAAAATGCAGTCTGATGGCAAGATTCTTGTGGCTGGAGCAAGTGGTACGGTTACGAATGGCGGGACATCCAACAATAATTTTGCACTTGCCCGCTATAACGCTGACGGGAGTTTTGATACCTCATTTGATGGAGATGGCAAGCTTACGACGGATTTTGGCGCAAATGAGTTCGGGACGGGTGTTACCGTGCAGGCTGATGGCAAGATTCTTGTGGCAGGATATGCAAGCACATCGTTCACTTATGGTTATAGTGCGACGGGAACACCTCTCACCACCACCAATAATAATTTTGCGCTTGCCCGCTACAACGCTGATGGCAGCCTCGACACCACCTTTGATAGCGACGGAAAGCTTACTACAGATTTTGGCGGGAATGAAACGGGGCAGAGTGTTATCGTACAGAGTGATGGCAAGATCCTTGTGGTCGGCTCCAGCAGCCTGTTTTTCACGGGCAATAACACCCTCACCACCCTCAACAGCGACTTTGCGCTTGCACGCTACAACGCTGATGGCACGCTCGACACCACCTTTCATGGAGATGGCAAGCTCACCACGGACTTTGGTGGTTCCGCCGATTCAGCTCGCAGCGCTATTCTACAAAGCGATGGTAAAATTCTTGTCGCAGGAAACAGCACCAAAACTGGTGGTAATGCTGACTTTGCCCTTGCACGGTACAATGAGGATGGTAGCCTTGATACCACTTTTCATGGAGACGGGATGTTCACCATGGATTTTGGTGGCGCAGCAGATATTATCTACAGCGTCAGTGTGCAGGCAGACGGAAAAATTCTTGTCGGTGGGGTAAGTACGATTGATGGCAATGGCGACTTCGCTCTCGCACGACTCAACACTGATGGCTCCCTCGACACCACCTTCGGCGCTTCCGGTGTGCACCAGACGCTTTACACGGCAACCGGCACACCAGTACTGCTCGACAACTCCCTCCAGATCAGTGATGCTGAACTTGCCACTATCGGCAACTATGCTGGCGCGACACTGACGCTGATGCGCCATGGCGGGGCCAATGTTGACGACCATTTTTCAGCAATGGCAGGCCAATCCCTCGGGGCGTTGACGCAAGGTGCTGACCTGGAGGAACGAGGCATCACGGTTGGGAGTGTCACCACCAATTCCGGTGGCACGTTGGCGTTAACCTTTAACGCCAGTGCCACTCCGACGTTGGTCAATGCAGTCGTGCAGCAGATCGCCTACAGCAATGGCTCAGGAACACCGCCATCATCGCTGCAGATCGACTGGTCTTTCTCCGACGGCAACATCGGAAGCCAGGGTTCAGGTAGTGCGCTGAGCGCAACGACCAGTACGACCGTTCAGATAGCGCCATTCATTGCACCTCCAGCAGCGGTTACCAATACCGCTCCGACCTTTGCAGGGTATGCCACAGGTCAGGTACTCACCGACTTTGGCAAGGATGATGGTGGTCGGAGCATTGCGGTCCAGAGCGACGGCAAGATTCTTGTGGCAGGACTTGGCAATATGATTAGCGCGTATTTCACTTCAGGAGGTACCAAGGTCAGCTTTGTTCCTGGAGATCATGCGATTGCCCGCTACAACATCGATGGCAGTCTTGATGCTACTTTTGGTGACGGCGGAAAACTAACGACATTATGTGGCGGCAATGCTGACATTGCAACAGGGGTTACTCTCCAGTCAGATGGAAAGATTCTTGTCGCAGGAACCCGGTACGACAGAGGCGGGAGCAACACGAACGACTTCTCCCTTGCCCGCTACAACAGTGATGGCAGCCTTGATGCCAGCTTTGCTGGTAATGGTAAAGTGTTGACAGATTTCAGCGCCCATAATGACCTCGGTCAAAGTATTTTTTTGCAGGCCGATGGCAGGATTCTTGTAGCCGGAACCAGTGGTACAGTCACGGGCGTTACACCCTCCACCAGCGATGTTGCGCTTGTGCGTTATAACGCTGACGGTAGTCTTGATACCACCTTTGGAGGCAATGGAAAAATTACCATAGATTTTGGCGGCACTGATAATGGAACGAGTGTTGCCGTGCAGAGTGATGGCAAAATTATTGTTGTAGGTAGTAGCAGTGTGGTGCTCAATGGTATCTCCAAAATCGATTTCGTTTTTGCTCGCTACAATGCAGACGGGAGCCTTGAATCAAAGGAGACCATAGATTTCGCTGGCAATAACATTGCGCGGAGTGTGGCTGTGCAGAGTGATGGCAAATTCCTTGTGGTAGGTGACAGCACTCTTTCTGGCCACACTGATTTTAGGATTGCTCGTTCCAATACTGCTGGCAACGACCTCTATGCCGCCTTTGGCATTAACGGGGCAATTACCACAGATTTTGGTGGTAATGATTACGCCCGAAGCGTCATCCTGCAGTCTGATGGCAAGATTCTCGTGGCAGGCAATAGTACTCCTCTTGCAACTGGTGTTTCAGACTTTGCCCTTGCCCGCTACAACACGGATGGCACTCTCGACACCACTTTTGATGGCGATGGCAAGCTCACCATGGATTTCGGCGGAGCATCGGATACAGCCTACAGTGTCAAACTTCAAGCTGACGGAAAGATCCTTGTGGCTGGGTCGAGTGCCATTGATGGCAGTGGGGACTTCGCTCTTGCTCGCTTGAACACCGATGGCAGCCTTGATACCACTTTTGGTGTGGTTAATACGCTTAATGGTCATCCGGTCTCTGTTGAAAACGGCACCCCGGTGGTGCTCGACAGCGATGTCAGGGTTTCCGATACGGAGCTTGTTGCTGTTGGCAACTATGCTGGTGCTACGCTGACACTGACACGTCACGGCGGTGCCAGTGCGGACGACAACTTTTCTGCCATAGCTAGCGGAACTCTCAGTGCACTTGCTCAAGGAGGAGACCTTGTGGCTGGAGGTGTCGCTGTTGGCACCGTTACCACCAATTCCGGCGGTACGCTTTCAGTCGCCTTCAATGCCAGTGCTACCCCGGATCTGGTGAATGCGGTATTGCAGCACATTGCCTATAGCAATACAAGCCATGTCGAAGCCGATACAGTGCAGATCGACTGGACGTTCTCTGACGGCAACACCGGCAGTCAGGGGACGGGTGGAGCCTTGAGCGCTGTTGGCAGCACGACCGTTCATGTCACCGGGCCGAGCGTTGCACCTCCAGACCCTTCAGTCAACACCGCGCCAACATTTGCAGTTGGCGATGGTACCGTCATCACGGATTTTGGCAAAGAAGATATTGGCCGGAGTGTCGCCGTTCAGGCTGACGGGAAGATTCTTGTGGCCGGGCTTGGCAATGGCATTTCGGGGTATATCAACGCCTCAGCAGGTAATATGTCGTATACCATCGGCGATTTTGGTCTCGCCCGGTACAACATCGACGGCAGCCTCGACACCACGTTTGGCACTGATGGCAAACTGACCACCTATTTTGGTGGCAACAGTGATTATGCCACGGGGGTAACCGTGCAGTCAGATAGCAAGATTCTTGTCGCAGGGACAGGATATAACAGAGGTACCAATGATTTTGCGCTTGCCTGTTATAACGCTGATGGCACTCTCGACACCACCTTTTCGGCTAATGGCAAGGTGACGACAGATTTTGCCAGTACCAATGACACGCTGAGTGGCATCAAGATGCAGTCCGATGGCAAGATTCTTGTGGTTGGAACCAGCGGTACGGTACCTGGCGTAACACCATCCAACAACGATTTTGCGATTGCCCGCTATAATGCTGACGGTAGTCTCGACACCACTTTTGATGGGGATGGCAAGCTCATTACAGACTTTGGTGGCAGTGACTCAGCAACAGGGGTTTCTGTCATGGCTGATGGAACATTTATTGTGGCGGGAACCAGCAATGTTGGCCTTAATGGCGTTGTGTCTAACCAAAATTTTGCATTTGCTGGTTACAACGCTGATGGCACTCTTATCGGAAAGACAACTCTCGATTTTGGTGGTTATGACTATTGCCAAAGCGTTACTGTACTGAGCGATGGAAAATGGATCCTGTCGGGGTACAGTGGTGTACTTGTCAATGGTGTGCTCACAAACTATAATTTTGCGCTTGCCCGATACAACGCTGATGTCACTCTTGATACGACTTTTGATGGAGACGGAATGCTCACTACAGACTTCGGTGGTAATGATTATATCCGGAGTGTCACTGTGCAGTCTGATGGCAAGATCCTTGTGGCCGGAAACAGTACTCTGACTAATGGCACCTCTGATTTTGCCCTTGCGCGTTACAACAGTAATGGCACTCTCGACACCACTTTTGACAAAGACGGCAAGCTCACCATGGACTTCGGCGGAGCGGCGGACACGGCCTATAGCGTCACTTTGCAGGCAGACGGGAAGATCCTTGTCGCCGGTTCAAGCTCCATCGATGGCAACGGAAACTTTGCTCTTGCTCGCCTCAATACGGATGGCTCGCTTGATCATACGTTCGGCATGGTCAATAATACGCTTGATGCCAGGCAGGTTTATAGCGAAAATGGTACACCGGTCGTACTCGACAGCAATGTGCATGTTTCAGACACTCAACTTGCTGCTTTGGGGAACTACAGTGGCGCTACGCTCACCCTGCTTCGCCATGGCGCGGCCAATGCTGAAGACCACTTTTCCGGCGCGGGCACCCTTGGCACGCTCACGCAGGGCGGCAACCTGGTGGTCGGTGGCACCACAGTTGGTACCGTCACCACCAATTCTGGCGGCACGCTTGATCTCGCGTTCAATGCCAGCGCCACACAAAATCTGGTCAATACGGTGATGCAGCAGATCGCCTACAGCAACACATCTCACGTTACAGGAGTTCCAGTACAGCTCGACTGGAGCTTCGCCGACGGCAACAACGGCACCCAAGGCACGGGTGGAGCCTTGAGCACGACAGGCAGTACCGTCGTTCAGATCCTCCCTGACACGACAGCGCCGAAAGTTATCAATTTCAGCCCTGCTGACGCAACCTTCGGTGTTGCAGTTGGCAACAATATCATCCTCACCTTCAGCGAGGCGATCCAGAGCGGTACGGGTTTAATAGAAATCCATAGTGGTTCAGCGACAGGCGCTATAGTGGCAAGCTTTGACGCAGCGACAAGCCCGAACCTCATCATTGCAGGCAATACGCTCACCATCAACCCGACGGCTGACTTGGTTGATGGCATCCATTACGTTGTCACCATAAGCCCTGGCAGTATTGAGGATCTTGCGGGCAACGACTATGCAGGTACAGCCGATTACGATTTTACTGCGGGGGTCATGACGATCAATTACAATGGAGTTCCAACAAGAACTGCTGGCAGCTATGAAAGCTTTGGCGACTTCTTTCTTGATACAACAAAGCAGACATTACCGGGCTATCTGGCATCTTTTGTGACCAATCCCGCCACAAATGGTACTGCGTACATGTCCGATGGTAATGGTGACGGTATTCCTGATAGTTTCACCGAGAATTGGACAAATCCCTCCAACAATGCTCAGATGACTACGTCTGGCACAATAGCCTTGGATGCTGCTGGTGTTATTGTGTTTCATGTGACTGCCGGGGCTACCACATCAAACTATGACCATTGGGGTCGAATAGCTTTCGATGCACAGTGGAATGCGGTCGGTATGTACATGCTTAACATCAATCCAGTCTTTACCCTCACCCCCGATGCTGTGCTGGCAGACGCACTGATTGCATCATTTACCATACCAAGTGAGCCCGGCACATGGTCTTTGCTTGACAACGACCTTAACGGCGTTATCGATACGATGACGCAGGTTCAGTCGCAAACCAAAACGACAACATATTTGTTGACGTGGAGTAATTCTACGCACTGGACTGCCCACACGATTATGCATTTGGGATTTGGTTCGACATTTGACAGCCAGAACAGGCCAACCATAATTCCTTATTATACATCTGGTGCTACTGCACAAAGCTCGGATGTGCGCAATGATATACCAATTGTTTGGCAGTCCAGGGATGCCGATAATGTTATTGCTACATTTTCTTTTACATCATCAACGAATACAGCGTCTGGCAAGTTTTTTGATACCAACAGTGATAATATTCCTGATCAAATAAGCTTTACAGAGACAGGAAATGGTATTACTTATACGACCACGGCAAAATTAATTGGATGGTCGAATCTAAGTAGCACAAATCCCGATGCAGTAACAGGAGAAATTTTAACATCAACAAATCCGGACGATATGTTCTCCGGTACTGTTAAGGGAAACAGCCGTAACCCGACCACTCTTGAAATGGCATCGTATTTCATGGGAAGCAGCGGCAACAATGGAACGGATACCACCCCTCCAACCATTACCGCCTTCAGACCTGCTGATGGCGTAACAGGTGTTGCAGTTGGCAGCAACATCGTGCTGACCTTCAGCGAAGCAATCCAGAAAGGTACAGGGGTAATAGCCATTCATAGCGGTTCAGCCACTGGTGCTGTCGTTGAAAGCTACGACGTGGCGACAAGCACGAACCTCACCATTACAGGCAATACGCTCACCATCAATCCGACGGCAGACCTTGCCAGCGGGACGCACTATTTTGTCACCTTTGGCAACGGAAACGTCACGGATCTTGCGGGTAATCCCTCTACGGGCACCAATACCTACGACTTTACAACGGAGGCATTGCCTTTGCACCAAAACTTGACGGGCTCTGCGACCTTCTGGAAAACCGACGCTCCCATAGCAGGTGTTACGAGCGCCCTGACCACAGGTATTGCTTCCGACACCATAACTACAGGCGCGGATGGCCTCTACCAGCACCTCAACATGCCGGATGGCACCTATGCCCTGACCAGCGCTAAAGTGTCGGGGACTGCCGAGAGCAACGCGATCCACGCCAACGATGCGCTTGCGGCTCTGAAAATGGCCGTAGGGATGAACCCCAATACAGATGGCAGCGCAGTGTTGCCCTGGCAGTTCCTGGCGGCAGATGTCAACAAGGATGGAGTAATCAGGGCAACAGATGCTCTTAATATCCTGAAGATGGCGGTCAAGTTCAGCACTGCCCCTGAAAAGGAGTGGCTCTTTGTGCCCGACAGCGTTGGCAGTGAGGCGATGTCGCGCACCCATGTTGTCTGGCCAGACAATCCGATACCGGTGTCGCTGGATGTGGATCAGGATTTGCACCTGATCGGGATTGTGAAGGGTGATGTTGACGGGAGCTGGGTGGCATGAGAGAAGTTGAAATGTATTCGGGTAAAGATGGCATCTTGATTTCAGATGAAGCAAACCTGGCGACTGAGGCACTTTTATCGGAATATTCGGATAACACTCTCGACTCGGCATGAATTGAACAGGTGTGGTAATAAATCTTTCCAGTTACTATATTAGTGGCTGACAGAAAACCCCTGTTTTTTTTAAAATCCAGCCACCTTGTTAGCGTAACCACCGGTATTTTTATGGCTCAACAGAGACGTTTTTGCTCCTGACAAGCACTGCGTTCAACCATGAGCTGGATTTTGGTTTCAAAAGCCATAAACTGGACGCACCTCACCCATTAAACGCATCAAAAACTCTTGTTTTAGAAATGAATTCAGGCCGCTTTTTTGTACGGGCCACGGTGTCGTCTTGCATCCTGCTTCAGCAAAAGAGCGCCAAGCTGGTGAATGTTGCGTGACAACACTGCAAGAGCGACATAACGCTCGAATCCCTTAATGCCATCATCTGGACATATATCTAAACCATGAACCTCAAGCCCATTGATTGCCGATTCGACTGCAGAATGTTTGTGTCTCAATCTCTTGAACTCGGGTTCTGATTCACGCGCTTTGTCAGCTACTGAAAGCTTGCCTTTTTTTGGTAACACCACTTTCTTGACTAGCGGTATCAGCTCAGTTTGGTTTGGTTGGCTATGAAATCCTTTGTCGTAACTTATCGAATACAAGTTTGAAAAACGTTTCTTTGTCTCTTCAACAATGGATACAGCAATCGCGCTGTCGGTCGTTTTTTGCATCACTTTGTGATGCAAAATGAAAC
>JBMOIS010000056.1:0-15626 GCA_049317185.1 Chlorobium sp.
GAAATTTTGCAGCACCTTCCTTATCTAAAGCAATTTCAATTCCTGCACTTGCATCCATAATGTAAATCATCTTTCACGATCTTCTATAATGAGTTCTGCAGCAGCAGGAAATTTTTCAACATTATTGGTTTTATATCTCTTGATTTCTTCGAGGAGGCGCATTCTTTCAGCACTTCTTTGCTCTTGAAAATTCAACGCTTTTCTCAATAAAAATATGGTTTCCTGTGCGATAGTTCTCTTATCCGCTTTAGCTGTTTGAGTTAATTTATTATACAGCTCTTCAGGAATATCTCGTACTTGGAGTAAAGGCATAATTCATATCCTGTAATAGAATTATACAAAGAATTCAAATTTTCAGATAATTGCTTCCCTTATACCTCACAAAGTAATCAAAAAAAGCAAAAAAAATTTCTTTTTCAGTTTTTCTTTCCGACTCACCATACGCCTCCTCAAACTGCTGAAAATCTGCCTTGAGTGGCTGACTTCTTTCCCCTGAGAGAACCATATACAGACTTTCCCGAGCAGCATGTTGAGGGGGCGGGTAATGTTGTAATGCCCATCTTTTTGTTACTGGAAAAATTGATAGTGGTTTTCGTTCCTGGAGATGATACGGGCTTGCAGGCCGGGCTCTATATATTCCAGATAGCGGGTGCAAAACGTGATGTAACTTTCTACCGTGAGGAATAGCGCCTTGTTTACGGCACTGCTTACAAGTTTTGAAATATTCATCGTATGGATATTCCCGCCGGGCAGCGGTTTTCCTGTCGTGGCTGATCCATTCGTCTTTACTCATTCGCCTGACATTTTTTTAACCGTTCCATTGCCCATTGATTATAGTGGATGCCCATGTCACAACCCATCCAGCGGCGTTTTAGCTGCTCCGCCACAACTACCGTGGTGCCAGACCCGGAAAAGGGGTCGATGACGAGATCACCTTCGTTGGAAGATGCAAGAACAAATTTTCTCAGTAGTTCTTCTGGTTTTTGCGTTGGGTGAGGGGTTTTTGCGTTGGGTGAGGGGTTTTCTCGCCCATGCCGTTGCAGGTGGTTGGAATGTCTATGACATCTTTTGGTTTCGCTCCCTTGGGGTTTGGTATCCAGTTGTCACGCTGCTTGTTTCCGTTACCACCGTAGGCGCTTGTTTCTGCCTGTGGATGCGACGGATATTTGAGCGTATGCGCTCCGTACGGAGTGCGGACATCGTCAATGTTTAATTTGCAAGCCTCTGTTTTACGGAAGTGGATGATGCTCTCATGCGACCGTCCCCACTCATTCCCCAAATTAGCTTTGTTTTTGTAATGCCAGATAAGCCAGCGACAATGCTTGAAATACTTTGATGCCGGGTGTTTGATATCCGCTAATATTTCAGAGAACCCGCACATATATAAAGAACCGGTAGACTTCAAAACGCGAGAGGCTTGAGCGATCCACTTGATTGACCACTCAATATATTTCTCCTGACTCTCAAAATTGTCCCATTCAGCTTTATTGATGTTATAAGGGGGGTCAGCAAAAACGAGGTCAACGCTTGAAGAGGGAAGAGACTCAAGCCACTTGATAGAATCTCCCAGGTACAGCCGACCGTTTGCATGTTCATATTGCAACTGGAAAGCTTTTGAAACAGGAGGAAATGAAAGTATAACACTCAGCATAACCAGTAACTGCCAATTGAACTTGAATTAATAATCAGCGCGTCACCGCCGTCTGCGTTGATGCGTTTTTTAGTTCCAACCAGCAAGAAGAATCAACAACATTCATATTCTCTCTTCTTCTCTTATAATCTCAGTGTCGATACCCTTAAAGATGCCTTTTAGCGATTTCATTGGTTGGATTGGTACGAGTTCAAGCCGACTTCCATAGGTAATGATCCCCATGGTCGCTCCGGCACGAAGACCAAGATCTTCTCTAATTTCTTTTGGTATAACAACCTGAAACTTACTCGAAACAGTTACAGTATTCATCAATGATCTCCATGATTTTCAATAAAAAGATCGATAAAGATTGCCAAGACTTTCATTGCGGCTGCAAGATCGCTCTAACATCGTTGAGACAAACTCTGCAAAATTCGGAAAAGCAGGGACTTCTTTCTTCACGGAACAACTTAACGAATCATACCGACAACGCAATTAGCTTACTATACAACAGGGAAATACATAAAAAACGCATTTCAAAAACAGGCTTACGCTGTTTCCCTATGAGGGATTTCCTGATAAGAAAATTCCCATAAGCCAGCGGTTCCACGTGCCCGGATATCTTGCAAACTGTCAATCCAGTGCTGCATTCGCTCCGCTCCGATCTGACGCGCCAGGCTCTGGAATGCAGGCACACAGGAAGCCTGAAATGCTTCCCGAAGGTTAAGGTCTCGATTCCAGACGGGAATTGATCGCTCAACACCATCCCACCGGTAAAACTGCTCGTCCGGAGAGGTAAGGATGCCCGTTTCAAGTCCGACGAGCGCATTCACGATCTTGAAAGTGGAACAGGGTGGAAGCGGAATCTTCGCAACATCGGGGTGGCAGGTGGTCGTACGTCCAGACGAACACTCAATGACCACAAGGGCACCCGCAAGATCGCCGAACGCCTCCTTTGCCGTCGATTCCGATATCTGAAAGGTGCGACAAGAGATCAGCAGCATCGCTCCCAGAATGCAGCAAAAAAGCATGGTCGTGTTTCGTTTCATCTCTTCAAATTGGCAGCCCAAGTATTGACCATATGAGGGCCGTCTTCTCCCAAGGTCGCAATGGCAACTACTCCATCGTTCTTCATCAGTTCTGGCAGAACTTCCAAAATCATTGTCTCTCTCCTTTGTTTATGTGTTGACAAAGTCTGAATGAACCGGCTGGCGCGGCTTTATCGCGCAGCGTCCGGTTGGCCGTAGGGTTCGGCCACATTTCACGCGCTACGGGAATGGCGCGTGACGTACTTACGAAGCACACCATCCATTCGCGATTGCCACCCTTCACCGGTTGACTTGAAGTAGGCGATGACCTCGGGGCTATAACGCACCGACACAAGCAGCTTCTTGTTTTCAGACCTCGGACGACCACGCAGGGCGCGGATTGGCACCATCGCCTTTAGTTGCTTTGGCGTGAGTGGCTGCGCGTCAGGATCACTTTTAGCTGCCGCAGTAATGACCTTGTCCTCTTCCACAGTGGGCATGAGGATAGTTGAACGCTTAGAGATTTTCGACATAGTGTTTCACCTCTCGACGATTGGCGCGGCGCAGGCTGATGACCCTTCGCACTTCGCCTCGGTCTACAAATGCCACGCAGTACAGGATTTCGGTTTGCGGAGCGAGCGCAATCATTCGCGACTCGCCGTACTCAAACCGTTCATCAAACCAGACCAGTGCGGCTTCCCAGTCGAGGTCGCCTGCCATAGCCAGAGACACACCGTGCTTCGCTTGGTTGGCTGCGTCCTTGGCGGGATCGAACTCGACTCTCACAACTTTAATGTAGCTACAATTAATGAGATTGTCAAACGAACCGTGCGGCGATCTTCTATGGGGACTAACGCTTGAATTAACCGGCTGCCGAAGGCAGTCCGGGTTGAATGATTGATTAGGGGTGGAATTTCCGTTGTATGTTGCTACAAAAACAGGCTTCTTGACGGTATCCAATCTCGCGCCAACGCATCGGCTTTTTCTACCCAACGGCGGATTCTTTGATCGGGCGGCACAGACTCCCCCCAATACTCAACAAACAAAGCATCATCCATTCTAAGAGAGGCTTCGCGCATCTCAGTCTCAATCAATTTCAACGCACGCTCAATATAAACACCGCCGATATTGTCATTGCTTGGATTAGCCACACTCCCAGCAGAGAATAAATCACGCGCTTGATGACAGACAACGCCGTGATAAGTAAGCAAGTACAGCACAACATCGTCGTATTTATTTCGTGATCTTCCAGATTCAACAATGCCAGGACATAACAACGCAGCTTCTGCGCGAAGTGTTGTTTTATCCTCTGTGGTTAAACTGGTATAAAGGCGTGCTTGGATAGGAAGTACATGGTCTGCATCCGGAGTATCCTCAAGCCACCACAGCCTTTCTCCCCGTTTTAGTCGCGCTCGTGCATAGGTTCGAATGTGAAGCATTTTTTCTGACATCGGTAAAGCAAATCCTGTCCAGAATATGCTCAAATTCTTGTTTGTTCATGCTTTGTTTGTCGTCAACATTGTTTGCACTGCTTTTGCAACATGCCAAGCCAAAACGGGGGGAACAGCATTCCCGACTTGCCTTTCTGTTTCGCGTAACTTTGCTTCAAAATGAAAAGAATCGGGGAATGATTGGAATCGTGCTGCTTCACGCATTGATATTCTTCGAGGAAGAGAATAGTGAAACTGGATATTCCCATGACACTCTGCGCGAATGGTATATCCAGGTCTATCGGCTTTTAGTTTGCGATTCCCTTGTTCTGCGCTCTTGTTTGCAAGACTCCAAATGTGGCTAAAATCCTCATCTTTTGCAAGAGATTCTAGGTCTCCAATTGCCTCTCGGGCGGTAATGTGTTTTTTCGTTGAGGGTGGGGGCGGAATGAATTTAGAAACATCCTTACGTGTTCCCACAATTATGACGCGCTCTCTGGTTTGTGGAACGTCATAATCTACAGCTCGATATAACTGATAACTTACGTCGTATTCTAGTGCTCGAAAATCAAACAATATGCGTCGCAATGAATCAGCATTGTGTCGCATTAAAAGACCTTTTACGTTTTCTGCTACAAAGACTTTGGGCTGAATTTTTGACACAGTTTCAACCATAGCGCGATACAGTCCACTGCGTTTCCCATCAACACCAGCACCTTTTCCATTTACGGAAATGTCTTGGCATGGGAAGCCGCCAATTACTACATCGGCGTTTGTTGGCATATCAGGCATTACTTGCCATACATCTCCTTCGACAATATGTTCGCCAAGGTTTTTGCGATATGTTCGGCAAGCTGCGCTATTAAGTTCGTTTGCCCAAATAATGTCAAACAGAGTGTTTGGATACCTTTGACCAAGAAAATCAAAACCTCCGCGAAACCCTAAATCCATACCTCCGCACCCAGAAAATAGGGACACGACGGTAATTGGTGGTTTTTTGTGAGCTGCGGTCATAACGATTCCTTTGTTTATGTGTTGTGGCTCCGGGTATTTTACGTTTTTAAGCACCGACTTGACAATGTGGAACTGGCCTAAGCCCCTAACAATTAGATTGATCCGCCTAAACCGCAGATTTTTGAATAATAACCCATATAACACGCAAATTACAAACTACTCGAAATACCGTTAATCGTTTTAATAAAAAATACTTAACCATTTTATTAAGCTTTATTTTAGCGTCTTATACGGATCGGCATAACAACGTTGCTTACAAGCCATCAACAGGACTTTTTACACCATGGCCACCTTTGTTCAAAACATGGGTATAAATCATCGTGGTGCTTACATCTTTATGACCCATTAATTCCTGAATAGTGCGAATATCATACCCAGCCTCAAGTAAATGGGTTGCAAAAGAGTGCCTAAATGTATGGCAAGTGGCTCGTTTTATCAATTGTGCATGAAAAGCCGCACTTTTAACAGCCTTTTGAATCAGTGACTCATCAATATGGTGCCGTCCCTCTTCGCCGGTTTTGGTGTTAACCCATCGGTGTTCCTGCGGAAAAACCCACTGCCATCGCCATTCTGCAGGTGCATTGGGATATTTACGATCCAAAGCCCCTGGCAAAAGTACACGCCCCCAACCATCAGCAAGGTCTTTATCATGAATTCTCTTGATGGTTTTCAAATGATCACTGAGAGGCTGTTTCAGTGATTCGGGCAACATGGTTATCCGATCTTTTGCTCCCATGCCATCACGAACCATTATTTCATTACGGGAGAAATCAATATCCTGTACACGCAATCGAAGACACTCCATCAGCCTCAATCCAGCGCCATACATGAGTGATGCCATTAACCACTTGTCACCCGTTAGCAGAGCAAGAAGAGCCTTCACCTCTTCACGTGTTAAAACAACAGGCAAATGAATAGGCTTTCGTGCACGGATGACGTGTCCAATATCTTCTGTCCTGTTGCTGTAATGACGAACGTGCAGAGCTTCACGCAACGATTCCGGCAGTTTCGGAGGATGAGGCAATACCTGAGGATATACAGGTGCTCGTAAATCTGTATGGAGATCCGCAATCATCTCGTCAGTGCTTCATTTTTAAAGTAAGATGGCCAATAAAGCTTGCTGTGGTGCTTTGCGACCAACCAAAGGAAACCAATACCATTATCAATTCATCTCATTCTCACAATAGGTTAGCGGGGTGCGCCGGAGCGTTGCGTCAGGCGGGTTGAGGCTTCTGCGACCTCCAATAAATAACGAAGAGCTTTATTGACGGCCTCATCGTTAGGAAAAGCCTGTGCAACATCAGGCTCCAGGAAAACAACATTTGTTTCTTCTTTTATGCGATCTGCATATTTGCCGCGTACAATTTCACCTAAATCTGACCTTTTATATTCTGGTCTCGGCTCATCTGACATATCAAAATTACCCTTCTTCATAAATTTTCCTTTCAGTCTTTGTTGCTAATCGTGCAGATATGATGCGAATTGCATTTCCTCTTTCAGTATGTGATACCATAGGAAACCAATACCATTATCAATTCATCTCATTCTCACAATAGGTTAGCGGGGTGCGCCGGAGCGTTGCGTCAGGCGGGTTGAGGCTTCTGCGACCTCCAATAAATAACGAAGAGCTTTATTGACGGCCTCATCGTTAGGAAAAGCCTGTGCAACATCAGGCTCCAGGAAAACAACATTTGTTTCTTCTTTTATGCGATCTGCATATTTGCCGCGTACAATTTCACCTAAATCTGACCTTTTATATTCTGGTCTCGGCTCATCTGACATATCAAAATTACCCTTCTTCATAAATTTTCCTTTCAGTCTTTGTTGCTAATCGTGCAGATATGATGCGAATTGCATTTCCTCTTTCAGTATGTGATACCATAAGTAAGCGTCCTGACAAAGAAACGCCATAGGATATAAAACGCACCTCATCTATTGAATGGTCTGGATCATGAGCGGTTGCAGAAAATGGATCCCGCAATGAACTTGTAGCTTCTTCAAAGGAAACACCATGTTTACGTTTGTTTGCGGCAGCTTTTATTAAGTCCCACTCAAAGTGCATAATAGAAACAATCCTTTGCTGCTGTCTGCGTATTGTTGAAGGTTCAGATGAACCAGATTTCAATTCTATTCCGGCAGTTTTGTAAAGTATCTGTTCTTCTCACAAACAATACCTTTCCAAACTATAGCTAAATATTTTCAGATTATCAATAAAGCGTAAAATATACAATAAAGAGATCAGAATAATCGGGCGGCCATAATCCCCCCAAACCAAAAACAGGCTTACGCAGTTTCCCTATGAGGGATTTCCTGATAAGAAAATTCCCATAAGCCAGCATTTTCTTTAGCATGCTCAATGGTCATACTGACAAGATTCCCCTTCTCATCAACATCAATCAAGATGTTTTCACTAATCTCGCGAGTTTCAAACACCGGCTTGTCAAGTAATTCAACATAAGCGGTATCGGTATCCTCAAAATATTTCACCTTCATGGCTTAGCTCTCCTTGTATGATCGATCGAAAAAGGCATTGTGAACTGTTTCGCCATCTTCAAGCAGAATGACCCGTAAAGCTTTACCTGCATCTTGGACATGTGCCCATTTTTTTATTCTGCCATCAGATTGGACAACAGTTTTCTCGGGGTGTTCTCTGGAACGAAACAGAGCCATTCATCTCTTATGCCTGTACGCTCAGGCCTTTTTCTCGTTAATTTAAAATAAGATGTGGTTTTCATGCAGCAACATCTGCCAACATTTTTGCATCGACTCTGTTAACCGGTTCTCTTGGTTCTATACTCTATCAATGTACGAAAGTGCGATAAAATAGCAGAGAAAATCAGATCAGGGCAAGTTGGCCATGCTCGATTAATGCGCATACCCGCACCAGATAATAGCCTCCGTTGATGCCCGGGATGAGAGAGGCAACGGAAGACCATTCACCAGCTTCCACCGAGTTGATAAGTTCTGCTTCCTCTGTCTTATTCATTTCTTTTCTCCAAATCGAATTGCTTTGTGTACTTCCTGCCTGGAAAGAGGGTCTTCAAGAAAAAGTCGATATGGCTTTATGTGGGCCTTGTGTCAATCATAATCGCCCCTGCAGAGTCCGCCTAACGCCCAAGCTCACGGTCCGCGCAGCGTCGGGTTGACCGTAGGGTTCTGTCACATTTCACGCGTTACGGGAATGGCACGTTACGTACTCACGAAGCACACCATCCATTCGCGATTGCCAACCTTCACCGGTTGACTTGAAGTAGGCGACGACCTCGGGGCTATAACGCACCGACACAAGCAGCTTCTTGTTTTCAGACCTCGGACGACCACGCAGGGCGCGGATTGGCACCATCGCCTTTAGTTGCTTTGGCGTGAGTGGCTGCGCGTCAGGATCACTTTTAGCTGCCGCAGTAATGACCTTGTCCTCTTCCACAGTGGGCATGAGGATAGTTGAACGCTTAGAGATTTTCGACATAGTGTTTCACCTCTCGACGATTGGCGCGGCGCAGGCTGATGACCCTTCGCACTTCGCCTCGGTCTACAAATGCCACGCAGTACAGGATTTCGGTTTGCGGAGCGAGCGCAATCATTCGCGACTCGCCGTACTCAAACCGTTCATCAAACCAGACCAGTGCGGCTTCCCAGTCAAGGTCGCCTGCCATAGCCAGAGACACACCGTGCTTCGCCTGGTTTGCTGCGTCCTTGACGGGATCGAACTCGACTGTCATAATTTTAATGTAGCTACAATTAATAAGATTATTAAACGAACCGCGCGTTGATCTTCAATGGGCCGAACGTAGAACTGTGCGGCGCGGATTTTAGCGTCCGCACCAGTGGCTGGTTGGCAGTATTCCAAAACCGAATCTGGTACTGATAGCCATCAGAATGGGCATCAATCTGGGCATTGCAGGGCTGGTACGATCCATAGTGAACTGCGTATTCTATCAAATTCTTTACAAGCCGCGACCAGAGAATCCGGCGGCGATTCGAGTTGTATATTTTGTCTGCAGTTATCTGCAAGCTTGTCGATAAAGGAATGCGCATATTTGCTTTCAGAGAGTTTGCCATACATGTTTTTGTAGGTGTCCTTGTCCGCCTCATTGACATTATTTCTATCCAGATAGGCTATCCAGGCCTGGATATGCCACTTGGGTATGATGTAGGCTATTCGCTCATTATCGTCTCTGGGAGGCAAAATTTTTGCGTCCAGCCTGGATTTGATCTGGTCAACGGAAAGTTCATCCGCATCTTGAATCACAAGTAGAATCGTCGAGGCGTGACGCCTGCGTAGCGCTTCAGCTTCGACGGAAATACTGTCCTCCACATGCTTTTTGCCTGATCCCTTTCCATTTGGGTACGGAGGCACTCTGATTGCGCGTGGCTTTACACCCCATTTTTTCAGGAAATGTTTTACAAATATCTCATGGGCCTTGTCTTCACACAGAATGATAATTTGCAATGCTTTACTCATTTTCCCACCCCCGTGCCATAACTTCCGCCGGTAACAACGCATCTACTTTGGGGAATGGCTGTACGACAACATGCGATTCTGCCTGCCGGGAAAACCACAGCTCCTCGCCTCTGGCCATCTTGTTCACAATTTCAGGATGATGAGATATGATCAATGCCTGTTTGTCTTGCTCCTCGCAGATGTCATTAAGGTTTTCAAGCCAGGGTTGAATTTCGCGCATTGAAACGAAGTTGTCCGGCTCGTCAATCACCACAGTCGAAAAAGTTCCAGCACGCAACGCTTCCAAAACTGTATAGAGAACGATTAGTTGACGTTGCCCACTGGAAATATTCATGAAATCGAAGTCGTGATCTTTGTCTGCGATGCGGAACGTCGTCATCAATTTTCGAAATTCGCCTATTTCTTTGAGACTCAACTGTTCGAAACCCGGGAGAACGTCCTCCAAGAGCTGTTTTGCCCTATAACCAATAGATGGTTGTTCCTGTAAGAGATGGCGGTACCATTGTGCAAAATTTTCAGCATGTTCCGATAGATTGCGCGACTCGGAGGCTGCGGCATCTTTTACAACCAATGGAACCGGATTAATCAGCAGGATCTTGTCAAGTTCTTCCCTGAAGCGAATTAAAGGCTTGTTATCTTCACGTTTTGCAATTGTCGGAATAACAGAACGACCCCAATCAGCAGGAAAAACTGCGCCTTCTTCTGTTCTTCCCGTATTCCTGTTAATACGGTAGAGATGCGCCTCCTGCCCATCAAACAAGAAGAAGATCGAATCTTTCCATATTAATTCTTCTCGTTTAATGCGTTGTTTATCATCCTGATTTGCAAATTCTATCGTCAATTCGTATTTGTATGCCTCGTCACCTATCATCAGGGAGAACCCTATCGTCTGATTTAGTCTTTTATCCCAGATTGTCAGGCTATTTCTATTGAAAATATTCTCCACATGCTCGCCGTGCATTAGCCGTTGAATATAACGTAATGCATCAAGCACGGAAGTTTTACCTGAACCATTGTCCCCGAGCCAAAGTTGAAAGCCCCCCGGCTTGATTCGAAAATTAGTCAAACATCGAAAATTGTCGATATAGATCTCGTTTATCATCGTTCGATTTCCTCTTTCATCGGTTTATGGTCAGTCGATTAATTCATGTCAGAATCCCAATCTTTTTTCTCGTCCCAGTACGCCATCCACCGACCCAGCGCTTTTCATTGGTATGAGACGGGGTAGAGTCATTATCTTTAGAAAAGGCGATAAAAGTACCATAATGATTTGGGTAATGAACAAAGGGAAACGGCAGATTTTCCATTACCGTGATACCCAATGAAACTGGAGGTAACGGAACTTTTTTCGGAGTCTTTTTACTATTTCTCGATTTCATTATTCTTTAACTTACCCAACTTGATTTGGCAAGGAACTGCCCAACGCCGCGCTTTGCGGCAAATTTGGAACGCAGCGGAATATTTCCGACAGTAGCGCTTTGTTATGCATTATACCGTAACCAACCTTACTTCTGTTGGCACTCCAAGATACTCATACACCGCCCGTACCTTTTTTACAAAGTTCTTATCTCTTGATAATAATAAATTACAAAATGAGGCCATTGATGCGTGGCTATTATCACTCATAGCGGCAATAAATCGCCTTTGTTTATGTACTTCGGAGTCAGGGAAATAGCCAAGAGTATTAAGCATGTTATACATAACGGTAACTTTCTGGTGTAGATGGTATGGTCTGTCAGGATAGATAGGGTTTATACGGATCTGAAAAAAGTCTTTTAAGCTTTTGATGTGATCGTTTTTTGGCAACTTAACTTTAAAAGCATCCCATATTTTTTCGATCACTTCCGGCGGTTCTATATTATTTAGTTCCTTTGGACCTATACCCACTGACTCTCTGAAGGACTTTATTCCATTCCACTCTTTCGTATCAGGAATGTCTTTTGACATCGTACTTTCAAGCTCACGAAGCGTAGATTTATATTGTTCCATCTTTAACTGCGTCCTCATTCCATCAGGAAGTTCATCAGCGTTTTCGAGCATGCCCATAAGTTGTGCAAAAGCAGCCAACTCTTCCTCATGAATATCGGAAATGCTATCCCCGGACCTTCCGCCAGAGAACTTGAACAGCCACTGCTTCATTGAATTTTCAATACTTCCATATTCATTATCATTGCTACAGTATTCTTCAAATGCGTCAAATACGTCCCTGCTAGTGATAGTCGCATGGTCAGTGACAACAAAGCCAGGTTGGTCAAAAACGATTTTTAAGTGATATGAACCAAGGTCTTTTAGCACATTAAGAAAGTCGTTTTCATAGTCGGCAGATCGTCTTATCTCTTTAAGAGTTTCGTCAGAATAAACAATCTGGAACTTGTCCATCAGCTTCTGCCTAAAACTACCCAAACCATTCTTCTTAACGAAAAGATCGAGAATGTTATGATCTAAGTATAGTGTAGGCTTTCCAGAATATTTATGTGTAGAATCCATACTCATCTCAGATTGCATAAAAAATAATGGTTTAACGTTTGAGCTTCAGCATTCTTGACCGTTGTGCAGTGCAGAAAGTTGTGCATCTGACAACTTCTTGGTTGCACCCCAACCTTGAAGCAACATTCCAAGAATTGAGGTTGCTTCCCGGAAGCATTCGAGGACTTCTACCCAGCTCAACTCCGGGAATTTAAGATCTTGATCTGAAATAAGGTGCACGATTCGGTCTTCTTCCGCCATGCCCTCTATTGAATCCCAGATGTGTGACCCAGAAAAGTGGACGTACCCTGAGAGACGTTCATAGACGGCTGGCACCCAAGGGTGCTGTTCTTGGTGAAGTTGTACAAGGTGAGCATCCGTTAGGCGCTGCCCCGTACGCGTCTTCATTTTGTCGATCCGCTCGCCCTTTAGAACATTTGTGGCAAATTTGTGCGGATCAGCCACATGCCATGCTGCGGAAAAGCGAAGCGATGTATCAATGTGCATGCGCAGTAGTGCGCGGGCTACGACCATGTTCGAACTTCTGATCAAGCTGACAAAAGCACTCGTTGTACTCGCGTGACGCTTTGCTGCGGCACAGGCAAGGTAATCAAGCGGAAACACTGGACTTCCTGCCGGAGTAACGTTTTCCATCATCACTTTTCGAATGCGCTCTGCGTCTGCTTCCAATTCACGAAGAAGTGATTCAACGGCTTCACTTTGAGTAGGGTGCACCATGAATTGCGGGGCCTAACGGCCAGCGTAACCAGCACACAACGGAGCGCAGGGCAGTCGGGCATCCAAGTTGACGTTGTCGTCATTTTTTTTACGTGCCATATATCTCTTTTTTCATTTTTTTCCACGCCCGCCCTGGTTTTACTGGGAGCTTGAGAGATTTTTGTGTTCGTTCGGCGACCTTGATGAATCGCTCCTCTGCCTGCACTTGAGCAATACCATGACTGCTAACGATTTTATCGATGTTGCCAATTACACCAGGTGCCAGAAAAGCATTTTTTGGGTTGAATGGTGGGTATTCTTTTAGTATCTCAGGTTCTGGTGTTACACAATTATTTGGCCCGTTGATATCTATATAGCAGACCTCAAAATAGGTATCCAATGCCTCAATTTCCTTTGATTCTGCCTTCAGAATATCGCCCATTGATAGCCTTGCATTTCGGTAAAGACCCCAGTGATATTTCTGAGCATGTTTCAAGAGTTCCTTATTCAGTAGCGACCACCGTACATCGTTTTCACTTGGTTCCTTTCCTAACTTATTTATCAGCGTTTCTCTCTCGTCGTTGTAAGCTTTAAGTTCAGCCAGAAACTGCTCATGGACACCATTTGCAATTGCCCACTGCTCTTCGACCACCAAAATCTGGTCTTCCTTTATAAGGATTTTCTTTTTGTCGCTTGGTCGTGTTCGGACGCATATAAATTCACCGCAAGATGGGCATTTTTTCTTTCTGCCCGGCATTTTGTCTAAGATGGCCTCGCAATAAGGGCACACCGGATCGGTGTTACCAATATCCACTAATGGATTAGACGCTGCTGAACGCCGCGAGCCGAAAATATGCTTAATTGCCGAATTTACATCCATTGAGCACTCCCTATTTCAAAACCTCACATTGTTTAGACGGATCGGCCTAATTCCGCAAAAAGCAGAAACACCTTTCTGCATGAAACGGGTTCAAAATTATACCGTAAAACAATCTAACTCATTTCAATAAAAAACAATACACCTTTAACATGTCGGTACAGACAGGTCCGCCGAACCCAGCAATAAACATATCGACAGGACTTTTTACACCATGGCCACCTTTGTTCAAAACATGGGTATAAATCATCGTGGTGCTCACATCTATATGGCGCATTAATTCCTGAACAGTGCGAATATCATACCCAGCCTCAAGTAAATGGCTAAATGTATGGCAAGTAGCCCGTTTTGTCACTTGTGCATGAAAGTTTGGGTGAACGACACAATACCTGAGAAGATACAGGTACTCGTAAATACGCAAGGAGATCCGCAATCATCTTGCCAGTCCATTATTTGCTTTCTCACAAAAAAATCACAGCGATATTATAACAAAAAAAATACTTATCATCAAAAAAACAGGCAACTACAACATCGGCATATTCTGCATGAACCTTGTGTAAATTTCAACTTTAGTAATATCTTGAGCAGCACAAACAAACCCTTACCGTGCCACTATGAGCGAGCTTCTGCTGATCAATATTACAGGCCCCGACAAACCTGGCCTTACCTCGAAAATAACCTCAATTCTTGCTGGTTATAAAGTGCCAGTGCTTGATATTGGCCAGGCGGTTATTCATAATCATCTATCGCTGGGGATGCTGGTGGAGGTGCCGAAGGAGTCGGCCTCTTCGCCGGTGCTGAAGGATCTGCTCTTCTGCGCTCATACGCTCGGCATTCAGATCACCTTTACGCCGGTTACCGATACCGAATACAACGACTGGGTACATGAGCAGGGCAAGCACCGTTACCTGCTTTCACTCCTTGCGCGAAAGATTACCGCTGAGCAGCTGGAGCGGGTGTCGTCGATCATCACCGGGCACAACCTCAATATTGAGACAATCAATCGCCTCTCGGGTCGTATTCCTCTTGAAAACGAGAATGGTGGACACACCAAGGCTTGCGTGGAGTTTTCGATACGGGGCACGCTGCAGAGTGAAAACCGGTTCCGCGAACAGATGCTTGCCATTACCGATACGCTTGGCGTTGATATTGCGTTTCAGGAGGACAACATATTCCGGCGCAATCGCCGACTGGTGGTGTTTGATATGGATTCGACTGTGATTACCTCTGAAGTCATTGATGAGCTTGCCATTGAGGCTGGCGTCGGCAAACAGGTTGCGGCAATAACCGAGCAGGCAATGCGCGGAGAGATCGACTTTTCGGGCAGCCTGCAACGGAGGGTCTCCCTGCTGAAAGGGCTGGATGAACATGTTCTGGAAAAAATTGCTCAACGTCTGCAACTGACAGAGGGAGCTGAAACGCTTTTTCATAACCTGCACAACCTCGGCTTCAAAACCGCTATTCTCTCGGGCGGCTTTACCTATTTCGGCCACTATCTCCAGAAAAAGCTGAATATCGATTACGTCTATGCCAACACGCTTGAAATTGACAATCACCGGTTAACCGGCAAGGTGATCGGGCCGATTGTTGACGGTAAAAGAAAGGCTGAATTGCTGGAGCTTATTGCGAAAAAGGAGAAGATTCGGCTGGAACAGACCATTGCCGTTGGTGATGGCGCCAATGACCTTCCCATGCTTGGGAAAGCTGGACTCGGCATCGCCTTCAGGGCAAAACCCATTGTGAGGGAGAGCGCCAGGCAGGCAATCTCAACCCTCGGGCTTGATGCTATTCTCTATCTGATGGGATTCAGGGATCGCGACGACCTGCTGGTCAATCAACAAATTCCACAAACTGGTCAAAATCTTTTGTGACAGGCAGACTGATCGCGCCGGAAGGACAAACCGGCTCACATCTGGTACACTGCACAACACAGTTGTAGGGGTTGGCAACGGTCATTCTTGCCCGCTTGACTCCTTCCGGCTCGCCAAGCGCAAAAACTCCC
>JBMOIS010000057.1:0-15621 GCA_049317185.1 Chlorobium sp.
ACAGATCCCCGAAAACTCACCTTTGGCTCCAGGATTGAGAAAGAGAGCGAGGCAGAGCGCGAAGAGTTCTTCACGGTCAAGGAGATACTCAGCCCCGAAAAAGTGCGGTTATCCAACGGGTTGACAGTAAAACTGATCGGCATCAAGAGCGAACCCTTCATGCACGACAAAGCGGTTGGTTATCTGACCGAAAAAATCAAGGGAAAGCGTATCTTCATGAAGTATGACAAGCTGAAACATGACGAAGAAAACGTCCTGCTCTGCTACCTCTATCTGGAGAACAAGACCTTTGTCAATGCGCACCTGATCAAAAGCGGGCTGGTTGGTATTGACATCAGCTATGAGTACAAGCAGAAGGTGAAGTTTCTGGAGATGGGAGAAATGGTTCAGAGTTGAAAAGGGGATGAACATGAGTAGAGAGCGAAGCCGGAAAGTTAAATGCGATAAACAACTCCGCTGGGTTAGTCGCGACCTGATAACCAAACAAGGAGTCATGATGAAACGAATTTTCAATAGGGATACCTGAAAATAATCTGTAATGAAAATATTGGTGACTGGTGGGGCTGGTTTCCTCGGTTCACACCTTTGTGAACGACTCTTGGCAGAAGGGCATGATGTGTTATGCGTTGATAATTTTTTTACTGGTTCGAATAAAAATGTCGCACATCTAATGCATTGTTATAATTTTGAGTTAATGCGTCATGATGTAACCTTTCCATTATATGTGGAGGTAAATCAAATATACAATCTTGCCTGTCCAGCTTCGCCCCTTCATTATCAATATGATCCTGTCCAGACAACAAAAACCAGTGTACATGGGGCTATTAATATGTTGGGATTAGCAAAGCGAGTCAAAGCTCGTATTCTTCAAGCATCCACGTCTGAAGTGTACGGTGATCCAGAAGTTCACCCTCAAATAGAGAGCTATTGGGGAAGAGTAAATCCGATCGGAATTCGTAGTTGCTATGATGAAGGCAAGCGTTGTGCGGAAACCTTATTTTTTGATTACTGGCGCCAGCATAAGCTTGAAATAAAAGTAATGAGAATTTTTAACACCTATGGCCCAAGAATGTATCAAAATGATGGAAGAGTAGTTAGTAGTTTTATTGTTCAGGCACTTAGGGGTGAGCCGTTAAGTATTCATGGTGATGGATCACAAACGCGAAGCTTCTGCTATGTTGATGATCTGATTGATGCAATGATTCTTATGATGTCATCTAAGATGGAATTCACTGGGCCAGTGAATATTGGCAATCCAACTGAAGTTACTATACTCGAAATTGCAGAATTAATAATACAGCTAACTAACTCAAAAAGCAAAATAGCATTTAAGCCTCTTCCGCAAGATGACCCTAAGCAAAGAAAACCAAATATTGATCTAGCGAAAGCTCACCTACATGGGTGGGAGCCAAAGGTTGGCTTGGTGGATGGGCTGAAAGAAACAATCAATTACTTTAAGGATATACTCTAAAGTAATCATAAAATGCTATTGTACCTTGTGATTCAGTGAAACCTTGTGGACACCGTTTGAGCCGATTGGAAAAAGCGTGAATTTTAATATTTACAATTAGTTATAGATAAAAACCGAAAAATCGATGCTACTAAAATTTTATAAGTTGCATTTTTTTTGATCTTTCACAAGATAATCGTGATGAGTAGTAGCTAATTTGGTCAAAAACGTAAAATCAATTGTCACAAAGATGTGTTCATTAAATGAAATTCAAAACAATATTTATATTCAACAATACTCATCACATTATATTTCAAGTGGTTATTGGAAGGAATGCCTAAAACTTCCATTAAATGAATCTATTTCAATGAAATCAAATCCAATTGATTATCAGAATGTTTTATATGGAATTTTATCTAAGATTTATGATTGTGTTCATCCAATAAATAATAAACAGTCAAAGTTGCATTGTCGTTTATTACCCTCAACTGTTCCAGTCTGTTTTGAAGTTTTTTTGTCAGGCATGCAGCGACAGTATTACGAAGAATGCAATCGACAGTACAAGAGTACAAATCAATCCTGGAATCGACTTGCTTTTTCACAAAACTCTTTAGTGTATCGGAGTCAGATGGCTCTTGCTCCGGATGGATTTCCATTTTTCCCCTATCATTTCCTTTTGCGTCCTGTTGACCCTGCCAAACTGGATGAAGAGTTTATTGATTTTGGACTGGATGATTTTAAATTTGGAATGACAACATCTAATCATCTTGATCTCAGACGACAGTTCAAGTATGATGATGTCGTTAACATGGCAAAGTTCGTAAAAACATTGCCTTCGTTCATGATCAATCAGTCTATGGATGGTAGTGGCGCAAGCATTGAAGAGAATATTCATGCTCATGCTTTTCGCGCAAATGAGACAAAATTTCCCCTTTTTAATCCAGGCTGTACTTCACCAGTTTCTGACTGTTCAGTTCTTTGGGCCATTGACAAGATAACTTTTGGTATTGTTGTTTCTGGTACTCCTGAAGATATCGCTCAAGTATTTATTGATCTTCGAAATGAGTTCCATTTTCCTTCCAATCACTATATACAGACCAGAGATGATTTTGGAGGGCTTACTGGTTTATATATTCCTCGCACAAAGATAATGCCAGATGGCCTTAAATTTGTTGATGCTGACTGGAAATTTGGAGCTTTTGAAGTGTTAGGGCTTTTTGATGCCAAAAACATGGAGCTTTATGAATCGTTGACAAGTAATGAAGCTGAAGAAGCTATTCGTTCTGTTACAATTCAAGATGATAAGCTTCGGAACGCATTTAAAGCGAGAGCACGTGCAACAATGCTTGGAAGAGGGTACTAATTTAATTTTCAATATGCATATTTATGATTGGTACTAAAATTGGTATTTGTATCCCAACAGCACGCATGGAAGCAATTTCAATATTTGCAAAATACTGGGAAGATGTAATACATTGTTCAATCAAGGAGGATATATCGTTTTCAGTGTTTATTCATGAAGATGCTATGTTACGTACAACTGATGTTGTCATCCCCTCTGCAAATAAAGTGTTGCATACTTGTCAACAAGATCTTGTGAAAATGCTGGGCGTAAATCACTGGATTATTCCACGAAAGTCTGGTGCTTGCCGAAGCTTTCCAATGTTTCTTGCATGGAAGGATGGATGTGATTATATTTTGACTCTTGATGACGACTGTTATCCTCCGACTGATAATTCAAATTTGTTTTTTATTCAGCACCTTGAAGCATTTAAATGCGATAGATGGTTTCAGACGATAAGTGGTCTTAAACCTCGTGGAGTTCCTTATGCAGACAGAGGGATATTACCTGTAATTTTAAACCATGGATTATGGACTGGTGTGCCGGATCTTGATGGACCGACTTCTCTCGTTATATCTGATGCGCCTTCAAAAGTAGTACTTCGTGCAAATCGTGAAGTAATCCCCCCAGGGATGTTTTTTCCCCTATGTGCAATGAATGTTTGTTATCATCGTTCCGCTATTCCGGCTGCTTATAATTTGCTTATGGGTTTGGAACTTTGTGGTTTTGATCGCTTTGATGATATCTGGAGCGGCCTTTTTCTCAAACGTATCGCAGATCATCTCGGTTTATATATTACTAATGGTTTGCCTTTTGTTTATCATGCTAAGGCTTCAAATCCTTTTAACAATAATCAAAAGGAAGCTCTCGGGATTGGAATACATGAGTTTTTCTGGAAGCATATTGCAAGAGCTCAGCTCACCTCTTTGACCATTCAAGGTTGCTATGCAGAATTGGCGGAGTGGGTAAAGTGTTTTCCGGATGAGTATCCAGATGCACCAAGGGTGGATGGTTACTTTGAAAGTTTAGGAAATGCCATGCATATCTGGCTAAGTCTTTTTAATAACTGATATGGTATTATAATATTATGAAATACGTTTTGCTTGGTCGAACTGGTACGCGCGTTTCACGAATATGCCTTGGTACAGCATTTAGAGGGCAATGGGACGATAGCGTCTGCAGGAAGGTAATAGATCGGTCTCTTGACATTGGAATAAATTTCATTGACACCTCAAATGTTTATGGTGAGAACCGGATTGGACATGCTGAAAAAATTATTGGCGAGGCAGTAAAAGATAAGCGTGACCAAGTGGTAATTGCAACTAAAATTTATCACCCGGTTGGAGATGGGGTAAACGATTATGGTCTCGGAAGAGTGCATCTCATGCGAGAAATAGATAATTGCCTTAAACGCCTTCAAACTGATTGTGTTGATGTCCTTTATCTTCATGAGCCAGATTCCCAAACACCTCTGGAAGTGTCTTTGAGTGCGGCTGACGCTATCGTTCGACAGGGAAAGGCGCGTCATATTGGTTTATCTCGTTATTCAGCCTGGAAAGTTGAAAAGGCTCTTGGGATCGCAAAAAAACGCGGGTTTGATGACGTTGCTGTACTGCAGGATCGCTACAATTTGATTTATCGTGAAGCAGAAATGGAGCTTCTTCCTTTTCTTTCTGACTCGGGTATGGCACTTACGGTTTGTTGTCCCCTTGCTATCGGACTGCTTACCGGGTGCTTCAGATACGGCAAAAATCCTTCTCCAGAAACACTTTGGGGCAGTGGTTACAAAGGCTTCCAAAACCTCATGACTGAGCAAACTGATCGAGTGGTACAGGAACTTGAGAAAATCGGAAAAGAGCATTGCCGAACTACGGCTCAGACTGCTCTGGCATGGCTGCTTGCACATGCTGAAGTGACATCAGTCGTTATAGGGCCAGATAATCTTGAACAGTTGGAGGAGAACGCCCGTGGAGATTTTGATCTCAGTCCTGATGAAATGAAAAAGCTCAATGACCTGTCTGCTCCAATGTGGGCAAAGCATTATTAGCCGTGAGGTAAACCATGCATAAACGAAATGAGTTTGAACTCAATAAAAAAGGGATAATCAACATTCCAGAGGAGGCATCAAGGCTTTTACTTCCATGCCTTGATGGTCCTTATGTTAACTGGATGGATGTCAATCCGGACCATATCTATACGTATTCAAAACGGCCGCCTGATCAACTCGCAGTGGCTTTGGCCCAGGAACTTCAGGATGGTGCGCTGATCCTTGATTACGGCTGTGGTGCGGGACGCCATCTCCGATACTTTTCTAAACTTGGATTTTCGCTTATTGGTATTGACCCTGGCTTGGGGCAACTTGAAGTTGCTGACCAAGCTGCTCCAAAAGCCAAACTTGAGGCGCTCCACTTTGGAACATCTCTTGTCTTTCCTGATGCATCTATTGATGGAGCCTTAAGTACTTGGTCGATGTATCATGCTACTCGGTCAATTCTTGATTGGAGCATTTATGAAATACTTCGTGTTCTGAAACCGGGCGCACCTTTCTTTTTCAACCTTATTTCGACTGCGGATTTTAAATATGGAGCTGGTATCAAGCTTGAGAAGAATACTTATACTGAAACGCGTGGTGGCAGCCATGGAGAACTTCATCATTTTGTTGATCTGTATGAGCTGAACGGTATTGTTAATCGTTTTTCTCGTGCCACGGTAAGTTATATCGTTCGATCTCTGACACTTGAGCCCTATGAAGATTCTGTTAATATGTCGAATCCTGTGTGTGCTCACTGGCTGGTCAAAGCATGGAAGTAAAAAGGATTGAGGTTCCCTATGAAACTTTTTTGGAAAGATCGTTACTGGTGCAGTACAGATGACGATGTGATTTCTGAGCTGCGCTCTCTGTTTGCACTTAGCAGTTTCAGTAACATGGTCGTAATTGTCGATAGTGTTGTTGCGAAAGCATTTCCAGTACTTCTTTCACTTGCAGAATCAGGAGTGAGAGTTTTCTCTTTTCCTGGTGGGGAAAAAGCAAAAAGTATCGAGTCTCTCCAAAAACTGGCTCAAATCAGTCAGGATTACATCAATCCCCAAAGTATGTTTGTCGTTGTCGGGGGGGGCGCTTTAATTGATACAGTCGGATTCTTAAGCGGGACACTTTTTCGAGGTCTACGCTATATAAGTGTTCCGACCTCAACAATGTCAATGATCGATTCTGCCTATGGAGGGAAAACGGGTATTAATCTATTATCCAAGAATCAGATTGGCATCTATCATCATCCGGAAGCGGTTTATGTAAATCCCTGTTTTCTAAAAACATTATCGGTAGATCATTTTCTCTCCGGTTTAATTGAAGCTCTGAAGCTTACGTTTTTTGATGAAGATATATCCATACTCTGGAAGAACATTTCATCAACTCTTCCATGCTGGGAAATGGCAGATATTTTTGAACTAATTAAAAAAACAGCTTGTTATAAGCTTGAACTATTTGAGACGGATCCCTTTGAGGAGGTTAAAGCCTCTTTGTTTCTTTATGGTCATCCCTTTGCAAATGCTTTTGAAGTTTATTCCTGGGAGAATAATAATCGTTATTTACCTCACGGTTTTGCTGTTGGAGCAGGAATGGTTTTTTCCAGTTGGCTCGCATCAAAGGTAAGCACTTATATTCCATCGATGTATGAACATCACGTAAATCTTGTCTCCCGGGTTTTTGATTTAGCCGAACTGGTTAATAATTCTTGTCCTCCTGGCCGTAATCAGTTTGCAGGGCTTTTGAAAAGAGACAAGTATTACCAGAATAGCGAGCTGAGAGTTCCCTCTCTTTTTTGTGAACCAGGCTATGTTTCTTTGGAGCTTGATGCGATCACAGAAGAATATTTGAAATGGAGGAGCACTGTATTTGTCGGGTAATTAGTCCCAAATAAAAGAGATGTATAAAAGAACTGTAAATACTGAGATACCAGGCCCTAATTCCCGTCATATTTTCAGGAATTCTGCTATTCATTCTTTTCTTTGTGGTAAACCCGATAATGAGACTCACGCTGATATCGTTTTTAAAAAGGGTCATGGATCTTTTCTGATGGATGTTGATTCCAATTGTTTTGTAGACTGCGCTAGTACACTCAATCTACCATTTGGTCATGAGCAACTGCTCATTCAGGAATGTGCGGTAGTAAACAGTAGCAACTACATGACTCCACAGCGTCTATCGCTTGTTTCTGAATTGAAAGCCATATTTCCTTATTTGTCGGGTTTTCAGTTTCGGTCATCAGGTACAGAATCTGTTGAAGCAGCTCTTCGTTACATTCACGCTTGCTTTCCCAATGGAGTTACACTCTTTTCTTTTGAAGGCTGTTATCATGGTCTGACACTTGCTGCACAACAAATTATGGGAAAGAGTAAAGCAAATCAGGTTGTTATCCTTCCCTTTCCTTCATCTGATAATGCGTCTGAATTTTTGCAATACCTCGAACAAGGTCTTGACTCGGGGCCAATTGCCTTGGCATTTGAATCAATACAAGGAAATGCTGTACGATCTCTTCCGTTGAATGTTTTTGAGCTGTTATGGGAATTAAAAGAGCGGCATTTTAATGATGTATTGCTTTTTTGCGATGATATGCTTGCTTCAATAAGGTGTGGCAATTGGTCAAGTCTTCCTGAGTATATTAAACCGGATTTGCTGGTAGGAGGTAAAAGCTGGTCAGGAGGATTCCCGTTCTCTTTCTTTGCTATCAACAAACTGGTAAGGGATCGTGCGGGCGATATACTTGGGACAACTACTTATGGCGGAAATCCAGTCGCTTGTCATGCCGCATATACAACGATTAGAAGAATATCTTCCGAAAATATTTTTGAACATATTATCGAATGTGAAAAACGAATCAATGAAAACGGAATAACGCTGTGGCGTGAAAGTCAGGGTGTGGTCTCTGCAGAATGCCATGGACTTCTTTTTGGAATCCAAATGGAAACAACAATTGATGCAAAGAAAAAAGGACAAGCCCTTTTGGCAAAAGGAGTGCTTTGCTCACAGATAGATAACGTGCTGCGCTTTAGCCCTGCACTTAATATTCAGTCAGGTTTACTTGGGGAGGTGTGCGATGTAATTAGTTCTATTTTAAATAATTAGTTATTAAACGGTTATGACATCTCATCCACTCATGCATCGTCGATGAAGTAGTTCTATTTATCAAAAAAAAGTGTGTGTGTTAAAAAAAGAGTATATGATAAAATGTATATAAACAAAATACTGGTAGCAGTGCAGATTATTTTTGTGTTATGAGCAAGCAGCATTTAGTTTCTGCGCACCCTTTGCCGAGTATCTGCGGCCTTGAAGGCTTGCCTGGTACGGGCAAATCAACTCTTTGTTTAAAATTACCGATAGATAACGTAAGCAATTATGCCGGTTCAGACGTTGGCCCTTCTCGCTACCCTTGGTTGAAACGCGACACAACAGGCAGACACACCTTGTCACTCAAAAGTGTATGGCGTAATAATCGGTTTTTTTTACAGCGCGAAGTAGCCCGGACAGATGCTCTCGAAAAACGAGGCATTAACTGGGCAGTACTTGATCGTACCTGGATATCAGGAATCGTATTCAACTATGCTATCGCAAAGGCTTGTTCCATTCCAAAGGGTATTCTAGCTCATTATATTGACAGTATTGAGTCAGCTCAAGCTACTGGATTACTCTATTTTCCGGACTGGCTTTTGATTTTCAAGATCCCGGAGAAGGAATCTTTTCGACGTGTTGTTTTGCGAGATAGTCGTTTTTTTAGTGATAATATGCTGCAGATCTTTACCAGAGAGCAACGAATCAGTTTTCTCAGGTTTCGAGCTGAAGGGTACAAGTTGATAGAAAAAACAGCGGGACTTCCAATTATAAACATCTCTTATCGTGCACCAATAGAAACCAAGTGTGACGCAGCTATAACTCTTCCAGAAGGTACCAGATTTCGTGACCCAGTGATTTTTTTTCGGACACTTCGCAAGAACATGCTTAATGGTAAATAACTCATGATAGAAGAGTTTTATGAAAACAGACGACTTGAATATGGGCAATGCAAGGTATTTCACCACTTCGATCACATGGAAAAAATTCGTAACGGTGATTTCCTTAATCTTGTTCCCATTTCTGTCGAACTGGATGTTACAAACAAGTGCGTACATCGCTGTTTTTATTGCTACCAGTTTGTTGCTGATGATCTGGGGCTTAATTGGGAACTGCATAGATCAGACGAGGAGATCAACTTTGAATATGCCTGTAAACTACTATGGGAAATGGGCAGTGCTGGTGTAAAAGCCGTTGAGTTTTGTGGGCGTGGCGAACCATTTCTTTATCCAAAATTTGTAGAGATTTTGAAAGAGACAAAGGCAGCAGGACTTCAGGCAGGTATTATAAACTCGGGTTCGATGTTAACAAAGGAGAAGGCTCTTGAAGTCAGAGAAGCAACGCCAGCATGGATTCGTTTCAGTATAGACTCCCTGAAGGATAATGTTTTTAATACTATTCGGAGACCCGTAAGCGAAGAAGCTGGTTGTGCCGTCGTGCAAAATAATATTTCTGGTTTTTGTGAGATTATGGGCTCTGATACTTCAACACGAATCAGCGCGTCAACTGTGATTCTTCCTCAGAATATCGGCGAGCTTTATGATCTTGCAAAATTCACAAAAGAATGCGGAATGCGCGGACATGTTTTTCGCTTGGTAAACCTTAAAGGGAGAAGCACGCTTTACAAGGATTTATGGAATGAAATACAAAGAGAGCTTGTCTGTGTACAGAAAAATTTGGAAGATGACAGATTTGCTGTATTTCTTCCTCCGGCAGATTTTTATCTAAAGAGCAAAAAAAAATATCGACACTGTTATTTTAGCTTACTTGATTGGGCTATTGATGTAAATTTTAATGTATATGGATGTCTCGAAAATATTTTTAATCCACGCTATTTACTTGGTAATATTGGTCCAAAAGGCCAATCATTTATGGAGCTTGTCCATTCTTTTCGTCGTCTTGATATTCTTGCAATGGCCGGTACCTGCCCTGCCTGTTGTCGAGATGAAGTAAATACTTTGCTTGAAGGTTTTTCATCGGTGATTCACCCAGACTTCATCTGACAGGAGATTGATATGACTAAAGAACCCCTTGTGTCGTACGTGGTAGTAACCCATAACAGAGAGCCAAAACTGGTACAAGATCGAATTATTCAAAGCATCAAGAATCAGGCATACCCTCATAAAGAGCTGATTCTTGTCGGTGAGCAGTGCCTATACCTTGATGAGATTGCGGTTGGCTTACATGATTCTCCTGAATTTGAGCATTTTGAATACTTCAATATTGAAAAACCCGAGGAGGCGCTTTGTATTTGGGCACTTGTTGCAAGAGCAAGAAATGCAGGTATTGCTCGTGCAAGAGGAGATTATATTTGCTGCCAGGATGATGACAATGAGCTTGTTCCTGAGTTTACAATTGAAATGATCACGCTAATGGAAAAAAACAAGGCTAAAGCTGCATGGTGCTGGAGAAAAGCGCTTGAGGAGGATGGCACTCTTTTTTCCGGAAACTATTTTCCGTGGATATCAGATGATGATGCCAGGCGTTCCATTCTTTACAATATATGGGTTAATGCCGGTGTGCTTGAACCAGGCTCTGCGGTTATTAAGGATAATCTTTGGGCTGCCAGAGGGGCTGAGCGTTTCAGTACAGTTGATCCTAACGAATGGCTTGTCCATAAAGATGTTTTTAAACTTGTGCCTTACCGGGAACGCTATACACATAATGAAATTTGTTATCACATAACCTTTGATGATATCTGGGATGAAGAGTTTTCGCGCAGCGCATTGCCTGTTGTATGCTGGCAACATCCCGGGCTTATTTACTATCTGGGAGGGGCCAGCAACTCAAGGCCAACTACTGCTCAACCCTGATTTTGATCACATGCATCACACGGGAAGATGGTGGTGTGGATTGCTGTTTGTGTTCAGCATCTTTATCAACAGGATAAATGCGACAACAAATGAATGACAGGCCAACAGTAAATATGTTTATTTCTTATGCGCATGTAGACAGGGCAATTAAGAATACCTTTTTTGCTGAAATTAGCGCTCGGCTGAGAACATCAAAAGAGTTTTGTTTCTCCTTTTCTTCCGACAGGGATATCCTTGTTGGCGATAATTGGGATAAGGAAATTAAGGAGATGATCAAACGTTGTGATTTTGGCCTGCTCCTGCTTTCAACCAACTTTCTTGTAAGCGAATATATAACAACAGAAGAGTTGTTGCGCCTGAGTCATAAATGCCTCCCTGTCGCTCTTAAATTCCTTGATGTAGCTAAACAGGATCTCAAAGGGATTGGAGTGAAGCAAATATTCTTTTACAACGGCAAATCATACAATGAGCTAAAACAAAACAATCGCGACAGATATATTAATGATCTTGCTATACAAATTGAAAACCGGGTAAGAAAACAGTGCATCAACCCAGGAACGGCAGAAGAGAGCGTGCTGAACGATTGTTCCTCGCTCAGAATTGTCTGCGACAGACTTCTGCAATACAGGGCACCAAACTATCGGAACGAACAGTTCGTTCATGGCGGTGGAGTTCTCTTTCAAATCAGTCACAACCCGGATAATAACAAGATTGGGGATACCGTTATTGCTCTTGACTACCTCAAGCGTTGGGTGCTTGATTCTGAAGTACCTTACTTTGTCTTGTTTGGTGATTCAGGCAGTGGAAAGAGCTTCACCTGCCGAATGCTTGCCAGAGAGCTCATCTCCCTGCATGATAAAGATCCCGATACCTGTCCACTCTGCATCTACATTGATTTACGTATGGTTGATAGCCGTGTAGGAGGAGAAAACAGAATACCAAATCTTGCCGATATTCTGCAGAACGCCATAGAGAAGAGCAAAGGCCAACTGGAAACAACCACTGTTACGCCACAGGGCATTATTCAGTATGTGCGCCAAAACAAGGCTATGATCATCTACGATGGCCTTGATGAAATAACAGTGCATTTTACGCATGATGAAACGGACCAATTTATTGCTGAATTATGGAGTATTAGGGAGATACGGGATAAAACGGAAGAGGATAATCAGGGAAAACTTCTTGTAAGCTGTCGTACCCATTACTTTAGGGATATATCTGAACAGAATAGTCTTTTTCTCGCCAGAGATAGAGATGGGAAATCATCTACTGACTACCGCTCATGTACCCTGCTGCCGTTTAACGACAGCCAGATAAGAGAGTACCTCAAAAAAAACAGTGGGAGTGACGAAGAAGAGATCACGAGAATTATTGGACTGTTTGAAGAGGTACATAACCTTAAGGAGCTTGCCGGTAGACCCTATGCACTCGCCCTGATTACTGAGTTTATCCCTGAACTTGAGCGGTTGCAACGGGAGGGTAAAGCTATAAACACTGCAAAACTCTACGAGCTGACCATTCACAACTGGCTCCGTAGAGATGAAGGGAGACATAAGCTCAGTGTGCCGCATATAAAGAAAGTGATGAAGGCGCTTGCCTTTGAATTGCACAGGAAAAGCGAAGGCGGAGTTTGTGCGGAAAAGCTTGAAGAGTGGTTCGACACCTGGCTCTATCACCATCCTGTAATCACGGGTGCATACGGTAACGTGAACCGCGAAACCCTGCGACAGGATCTTCGTACTGCAACCTTCATTATTCGTGAACAAGATAAGGCGTTCTCTTTTGCTCACACCTCGTTGCAGGAGTATTTCCTTGCAGGGTACCTGCTTGATGTCCTTTTGTCAGATAATATGCAACAGGATTCGTTTGCGATCACTGTACCCTCAAACGAGACACTGAATTTTGCCGCCGAAATGCTCACACTTGATGAAGAACTACTCGGCAGTTCTATCAAGGCTATTGAGAGCATCCTTGAGAGAAGCTACCAGAAGGGGGTATCGGAACTTTCGCTTGCCCTCTGGATGATATTTTGTGAAAAAGGCATGAGGCAACCAAACCCCCGTACTGTTCACCTTGAAGATGCAGATCTCACAGGGTGGAAGATCGGCAAGCTGAATCTCTGTCATGCATGTTTCGATGGTGCAACGCTCAAGGGAACCCGGTTTGAGAATGCCATGCTTATCAAGTCTTCATTCAGAAGGTGCTGCCTGATCAATGCGGAATTTCTTTCGTGCAATGCAGAAGGAGCTGATTTTTCGGATGCTGAAGCTGTTGGAACTGTCTGGCGGTCATCCAACTTGCGGGATACCGAATGGCAGTCAGCCAATCTCAGGCTTGCCGCGTTTGTAAATTGTGATCTTACTGGCAGTACAAATTTTTCGGCAACACTTGAAACATCAGTAGCTCAATGTGAAGGGATAGAAAACACCCGCTTGCCAGAGGCCTTCACTATTGATTCGTTTACAGGTCATTCTGATTGGGTAAGATCCTGTGCATTGAGCCCGGACAACAAGTACATTTTTTCCACATCTGATGACAATACCCTCAAAGTGTGGGATTTCGAAACTGGGCAGTGCCTCCAAACTCTCACGGGCCATTCAGAAAGTATTTCTTGCTGCTCTTTGGGTAACGATAACAGTTACCTTGTGACGGGATCTTTTGATAAAACCCTCAAGGTGTGGAACTTCGGTACTGGTCAGTGCCTTCAAACTCTGGCAGGTCATTCAGATTGGATAAGATCTTGCTCACTGAGCCATGACAATAAGTTCATTCTCTCTACTTCTGATGACAATACTCTCAAAATATGGGATTTAACAGAGCCGGAATGCATTAAATCTGTTACAGGTATTAGTGCGAGCAGCAGACCCGCCACTGATAACCGAGCATTCACTGTTCACCGAACTACCACCGGTCATTCGCAAAATATTTCATTTTGTGGACTGAGTCAGGACGATAAGTACATTTTCTCCACATCAGATGATAATAATAAACTCAAAGTGAGGGATTTCCAGACTGGGGAACTTATCAAAATCTTTAAAGGTCATTCAGAAAGTGTGTCTTCGTGTGCTCTGAGCCATGATAACAAATATCTACTTTCGGGGTCTACAGATAAGACTCTTAGGGTTTGGAATTTCGAGACTGGGGAACTTCTCAAAATCTTTGAAGGTCATTCAGAAAGTGTGTCTTCGTGTGCCCTGAGCAACGATAACAAGTACATACTTTCGGGCTCTACAGATAAGACTCTCAGGGTTTGGGATCGCAAGACTGGCACATGTCTCCGAATTTTCACTGGTCATTCAGAAAGCGTTTCCTCGTGTGCCCTGAGCAACGATAACAAATATATACTGTCTGGTTCTTATGATAAGACCCTCAAGGTTTGGGATCGTGAGACCGGCGTATGTCTCCGAACCCTCCTTGATCATTCGGATTGGGTACGTTCTTGTGCTTTGAGTCTGGATAAAAACAGGTACATTTTATCCGGTTTTAATGAAAATACACTGAAGGTATGGGATTTCCGTACTGGCAAATGCCTCAAAACGTTTACAGGTCATTCAGGAAGTATTTACTATTGTGCACTGAGCCAAGACAACCGTTGGATTCTTTCCAGTTCTGCTGATAATACCCTCAAGGTGTGGGATATTGAGAGCGGTCAAATCCATCGAACCTTCAAAGGTCATACCGATCTGGTACGGTGTTGCGCGTTGAGCAATGACAATAAGTTTATATTGTCCGGTTCTTATGACAAGACCCTCAAGGTTTGGGAAATTGAGAGCGGTCTAATCTATCAAATCTTCAAAGGTCATACCGACTGGGTAAGGTGTTGCGCCTTGAGTCATGACAATGAGCTTATATTGTCCGGTTCTTCTGACAAAACCTTGATGGTGTGGGATTTCAAGAAAGGCGAATGCAACCAAATCCTCAAAGGTCATTCGGGCAGTGTATATTGTTGTGCTCTAAGCCGGGACAACAAACTTATACTCTCCGGTTCTTCTGACAATACGCTGAGAGTGTGGGACAAGACAGGCGAATGCATCAAAATCCTCAAAGGTCATTCGGGCAGTGTGAATTGTTGCGCATGGAGCCTGGATAACACATTCATATTGTCTGGTTCTTCTGACAAAACCTTGACGGTGTGGGATTTCGAGAAAGGTACAATCCGTCGACAATTCAGAGGCCACTTTGGAAATATTAATTCCTGCGCCCTGAGCCATGACAACAAATACATTCTGTCTGGCTCTTTCGACAAGACCCTGAAACTTTGGGATGTCGAAACCGGTGACTGCCTCAGGACAATTACAAACCTGCCTCAAAATGAAACCGCTACATGGGAAGAAGGTAAAGGCCAGAAAGTCCAGAAGCTGCTTTTTGAATCCGAAGGTGCATGGCAATGGATTGGGTTAAGCGCAGGTATTCAAAGGTTGCCTGTAGAACTTCTCAAGGAAATTGGAAGTGCTTGAAAAAATTTACTGGAGCCAGATGAACTATAGCCCTAAAACGTCGTTTATAGCTAATTGATTTTGAGATTATCGAGTAGGTTTGTTCTTTTGGCAAGAAATTCTTGTAAAAAAGGAGGCCTCCCATGCTAGCAAGGACGTGATTTGCTTTATCTTGTCTGCTGCTTCCTTGGATGAGTTTATGAATCATTTTTCCACATCTAAGTGGTATAGTTATTCGGGATCACGTCCAACAAATTTTGACTGATTGTTTATCATCTGATAAGCCGTCAAAAGTCGCTATAGTCCAGTTTTTTAAGTCAGGCAGCTCGCCCACCAACCCCCCTCTCTATGCCCCAAACTGCCTCAACATCCGCAAATCATTCTCAAACAGCAACCGTATATCGTCAATCTTGTACCTCAGCAGCACCGTGCGGTCAACGCCCATACCAAAGGCGTAGCCTGACCACTCTTCG
>JBMOIS010000058.1:0-15003 GCA_049317185.1 Chlorobium sp.
AACGGTCTGTTGAAACAGCAATTGTCAAGATAAACTCTCATTTCATTTTGCTTTTTATTTATTCATATTTGTAACGGACTATTTGCAGAGTCTATGAGCTCTTTTGAGTTGAATCTCTATGGGTCATATTCCCCGCCTCTTGAGGCGTAAAGTATAATAGAGTTCTCTTCAAAATACCCCGCTGCTTGCGGCGGGGTTCTTTATTCTCAGCTCTTTTGCGGTAGCTCTCATGTTCACCCCTCCGTATAGAACGTTTATATTCCAAGGTATACACTTGATATTAGGTATAATCAATAATGTTTTCTTGGTAGCGGGTAATTAGTCGAATATTTCGCACTTGAGCTAAAAAGGACACTTTTGCAGTATAACAAACAAGTTCAGCCCATCAAAACACATCTACCCGAAAAAGACATCAACCGCCTTTTGCCCCCCAAAGCTATCAACAGACCTCCTCACCCATACCTCAACTCCATAATTACCCTGCCAGTTCAAAAATTGCAGCATCCCGTTCTTTCAGAATGCTGTGTAATGGCTGATGATATTTCTCCCAGAGGTTTTCGAGACTTGAGCTGAGCGACCTGCTGTATTGGACAAGGTACTCTTCAACTGTTGCGTAAAGCGTCTGTTCCCACCCTGCAAGTTCAAAGCAGCATGGGGTTGCTCTCTCCTCTCAACCTTTGCTACAGGTCGAGTCTCAAAATCAGGGTAATCAACTACCCCGCAGCAGAGCTACGGGGTATGAATTCATGTTTAAGAATTAATGCACGAAGCAGAGCTTCGAGGAATATATCCTATAGCAATTTAACAACTATCCGAAACTATCATGTTATTGAAACGCTATTCCAGCCGCCGCCGCTATTTTAGCTGCCAGATTCTGAAAATCCAGGTAGCAACTCCTCACGGCTTCGATGTGGGCTCCAATAGCCCCGTCGGCAGATTTAAGGGAAAAAATCGGTTTACGAGCCTCCATTGCCATTGGCATCAAGCTTCGATAATGCTTGAGGAGTGACAGGCAGTATGGATCTTGCGCAACAGGGTGTGAAGGTCGCCGGAAATCTCTGCCTGGTCGTCAGGATGTTCCGTCAAGTCTGTTCCGGGTAGCTTGAGATATTGAACATAGGCACCTGGCAGAAAGAATCTGGGGGTTTTTCCAAAGAGTAATATACCGCCATACGTTGGGCAGGCTGGTTTGGGGTCGTACAGCCGCAAAGATGCCAACTGTAATTCAATATTTCGATTGTTCGCCGCAATGGTTTCGGGATCAACAGCTTCCCGCCGATAGGCATCGAATTGACCTAACGCGATGTCTTCAATTGTTGCTTCTGAGCATGGCCGTGCATCAAAAGAGCGAGCAAGGGCAACACGTCGTTCAGTAAGAACACGCTCTTCCTGCTCATTGGCGATGCCTTTCCGTGGCCCGACTCTGATATACACCCGTCCTTTGTAACGAACAGGAGGAAGATCAGAAGGATGCACTTCAACAACAGCCACATCTCCGTCAGAGAGTGCGAATCTGGCGACACTCATGTAAGGCTGGGGTAACACATTGCCTTGAGAACGAATACCGCCAAGGTTTTTGAGGAGTTCATCAGTAACAGTCAGCCCGGACAGAACTCCTTTGTCTGTTACTCCTATCAAAAGATAACCTGGGTTTCGATGATTGGGCAAATCATTGGCAAACGCACAAATCGCCTGACTGAATTTATCGGTATCACTTACTGATGTCGTTCGTTCAATAGTATCGGCCTCCATATCGGTCAGTAATACCTTGAGCTGATTTTCGGATAACATAAGTAATTTATTTGCGTTGTATTGCTATTCAAAACTTCCGGTTCTCGATCTTTCCTGAACCTCCTCACGTGCTGCTATTGCTGCAATTATAGTTTTCAAAGCCTCTTCTGCCGGAGCGATTTGAATCCTGAGTGCTTCATCATCCGTAGGATTTAACGTAGGAAGCAGTTCTAATCTTTTCTTCAAAATTGCAGAAAGGGAACCATCATAATAACTCCGTGGATGAAACCGATTACTGAAAATCTCAAGTACTGCTTTTTTATCCTTAGCCCCAGCAAAATCGCTCTTGGCCACTGCTGATAAAGCGAGAGTAGTATTCGTTGGACTTTGATCAGAGTAGCTCTTTTCAATAAGCTGACAGGTATCTGCAGCAAAAATATACCTCTCCTCCGGCGATATGTCACACCACTCGATTAGAATATCATCCGGAACTTCACTGATAGCGGTTTTTTGTTCGCCCATTGAAAGCGACACTAATCTGCGTGCTGTGATGTACTCACCATCTTCATCAGCAACATATACAGCATCAAGCGTTGGTTGTTCGGTGATAATACGTTGATCAAATAATGCCTGAACAAGTCTGGTTTTTCCGACACCTGAAAGCCCGACAATACGCACGGAGACATTTTTACTCAGTTCTCTCCGTATCCGATTAATTGCTGACAGAACATCACTACCCTTCTCTGCATTCGGAACAAATACCTTCACTCTCTCATCAATGAGGTACCGGGATTCTGTATCTGACTCTTTATATGCCCACGGTGCGTATGGTTGCCAGCCAAGAATTGGTTTACCCACAACATGCCTTATCCAGTTAGCTATGCATGGATGCTCCTCTACCCAATCAGCAATTTTTCGGCAGTCATAGAAATCCACCATAACCCGATCGTCCAGACCTTGATCAAGAAGGCAACTCTTCATTGCAGTTATTCGCTGAGCAAGCGAGCTCTCAGTTCGAGAACCACCAGCCAGACTATCCCTTGTAGAAACAATGACATAAGCACCATTTTTCTGTGCAAGCTCAGCAATTGCAGGGCGGAGCTTACCTTTTGGTGCCATTTCGCCAGGTATCTTCCCTTTGCTGAACTTTTCAGCTTTTACCTGAAAAACGCTCTGGTCATTTTTAATATATCCATTTAATCCCATTGCTGGATCGACATCAACAAATACATCAACGCCTCCATCTTTTGCTCGTTGATCTCCTCCCCAAGAAACGGCTGCAGGTGAAATACCATTTTTTCTAAGCTCAGCTCTGCAAAGGCGCGCAACCAATTCCCTTGACTGTGTATCGTCAAGACTTTGAATATCTTTGACTGTAATGGAAAAAATCGGATTCATAATTCAGTATGTGCGTTACCCACTCGACAATATCAACGTTCTCTTCTTTGTGTAAGCCAGGTTCTACCTTTTTCAGTTGCTCGATACTTTTGAAGGCTGCTTGTTGGTTTATCCGGAATGGTACGCTCAATCCATCCTGATGTTATGAGCGGATCAAGGTAGGTTTTGCGCAAATGTTCCCGGTGTTTTATCCCTGTGACTGACTGTAACTCTTCGCGAGACAGGGGGGAGTTTATAACAGCTCCGAGAAGTTTTTCGACTTGCGCAGCGACTTGCGCAGCGACTTGCGCGGTGACTTGCGCAACAGGGATGAATAATGCCTCTGCAAGCTCCTGCAACGGTTTATTTATCAAAAGGTTATTACTTGCTGTGACTTGCGCGGTAACGTTCTCTTCTGTCGAGCCGGATTGAACCGGCCGCCATAAGGTTTGTATAAATGAACCGCCATCCTGCCTGAATTCAGGTGGCCGGAGCCCGCTTTCGGCGCAAAGTTCGATCATGTCGAGAATGCCTGACCCGGCACGCTCAACGATTCGAGTCAGAAACAGTGATTCGGCAATAAGCGGGTTGTGCGGTACCGATGCATGGGGACGACGCAGGGAGTCGATGGTCAACGATGGCGGCAAACTTCCCGGATTCCACACTTCAAGTCGGTCGGAAAAGAGCATGACCTGAACAGAGGCATTGGAACTGTAGTCTCGGTGCGCAATGCCATTGACAATTGCTTCAGCAACGGCATCACGGGGAATTTCGTAGGTGACCGGCGCCTCATTGCTTAAAGCACGGGTACCTACAGCTCTGTTTAGCTTGCCCATCACAAAATCTATTGCGGCATCCACCAGTTGAAAAAGGTCGCCTTTATAAACCTGATAGGAGGGAATGGGTTTCCTTACCTGGGTTCCGTGAAAGTGGAGGCATTTGACTTCGGATGAAAGAAGAAAGCGCTGCGGTTGAGTTCCAAAGAGCAAAATAGCCGCGTTGCTCGGTCGATCATGGTCGAGAAGGTTGAGGTGAACCAGTGCACTGCGCATCGGTGTTCCCCGGCCATAGGCATAACCGCGTGCATGCACTGCCCGATCAAGAAATGTTGCCACCTTCTCTTCTGAAATATCGGTGAGTGCAGCTCCCCGGCAGGCTGAAGCATCGAAAGGGCCTGTCGTAATCGCTCCCCATCGTCCAAGATATTCTACCAGACTGGCGTAGATGCCTGCTGTCAGTTCAGGGATAGTTGCAAACCGGTGCCTGATGAGCTGATCGCCTGCTTTGCGAATAAGCGCCTGCATTTTCGGAGGGCGGCCAGATGCGCTCTCGCTTTTTACAAAGATGATTCGGGGTTTTGCAGCCTTGGTCGCCCGGTCAAACTCCTCTTCGGTGGGTGAAAGACCATGCAATCCTTCGGTTCCATAACTGTCGCCGAAAAGTCCGATATAGAGATCACAACGATCCACCTCTTCAAGATAGACGTTGTCAGGTCGGCGGTCTGAGGCCGGGATATCTTCAAAAAGGAATACTTCAAAAAATTGCCGCCGGAGTGCATCGTTCAGAATAAACGTTTTCAGAGCCTGACGTTCTTCAGCAAGCTCTTTTTGTACGCTCGAAAGAAAGATATGGTATCGTGCACTCATTGATTACCTCCTGCAAGAGCGAGAAGATCCCCGATATTGTAATTGATTGATGATACTCCCCAACCCTGTTCGCTATAAAAGGGGTTCCACAGATAGTACTGACCCATTATTTCAGCTCCAGAGATTGCAAGATGTGGCATCCTTTTTCAGTGAGGCGATATTTCTGTAAACGGCTGTTTGGTTTTTCAGAGAGGGTCATTTCAATGTAACCAGCCACCAAGGCAGGCTGCAAGTAGCTTTTATGGGTATGTGACCGGTCTTTCAGCCCCAATGCCTGACGGATATCCATACTGCTGCACTCTCCGTTTTTCTGCAGCAATGCAAGCAGCATCCCCACTGTAGGGGTGACTGTAGGGGTGACTGTAGGGGCGACTGTAGGGGCGACTGTAGGGGCGACTGTAGGGGGCTGCTCTCCCCTCTCCACCTTCTCTGCAGATTGAGCCTCAAAATCAGGGCATTTGACAATTATCCGGAAAATGTCACCTTCAATCATTTCCGGGTCACTTCCCCCGTATGCTTTACCGTATTTTATCAACTTTCGCATTCCAGAACCGAGTTCAAACATGAGAGCTTTCCGGGATATAAACAGAGAGTACTGTTTTGTTCTGCAGCGTTGCTTCATTGACGGAGAGGTAACAGGCCGGATTGATTTTTTTAGGATTGTTTATGGCTGTTACAAAATCTTTCTTGATCTGATCGACACGATCCTGATCAACCCCCAAAATTTCACCGTTGTCCTTGATCCCAAGTAACAGTGTACCCCCATGCCGGTTCAAAAATGCGCAAACGGTTTCATACACATCCCTGTTCAGGGTATTGCGGCACTCCTTAAACTCAAGAGTCAGCCCTTCCCCTTGCTGGATCAGTTCTACTATTTTATGTTCGAGATCATTCATTTCCATACTCATTACTGTGGCATTACCGGCCCATTATTAAGCTTTTCCAGTATAACTGTCCAAACAACTTCGAGCCATGCATCAATTTCCGTTTCTGGCAGTTATGGCAGCGTTACCTCCTGCAAGAGCGAGCAGATCCGCAATGTTGTAATTGATTGTCACCCGGACAGCTCTCCACAGGCAATAGGAACAACCGCGATAACCGTTGCAACAGGCGAAGGTTCAAGACCGGTAAGTGAACTGCCTGACGTTATCTCTTCAATACGCATTGATCGTTTTTTGTGATATTCGGTCGTTCAATGGAGTCTCTTTATTTACCGAATATTCATATCAAATAAAAGGAGTGCTTTGAACTCCGAAGCATCCATGTTACCGCGCAGCGATTCGCAGGCCTCTTCGAGGAAGTTTTCTAACCACGACAGTGAAAGTTTATGAGCCATTGAGTTATTTGTTGTTTTAGGCTGACATGGGAGGACGTTCGAGGATTGCAGATTCGTTTTAGTCCGCAGTTGAAAAACATCAAGCATAACATTCAGATCAAGCATGACTTTCATGTATGCTTTTCCATTGAATGCTGATAAAATATTTCATCCGTATCAATATCTTTCGGAATGATCCCTGTAATTTTCTGAATATCAGGATGAAGATCGTATGTCTGCGATACCTGCAAACCTCTTGCATAACGATCTATCAGTTCTGAAATAGTAATTCTGTGCCTTTCGGCATACTGTCTGAGAAAACTGATTTCATCTGTCGGCAATTGAATTGTCAAGATATCTGTATTCATCTGTCGCTTTTTCATATAATGAGAACTCTTTTATTGAATCAATAATGTGCTCTTGATACCGGGCAAGGATTCGGATATTTAACCCTTGCGCTAACAACGACCCTGCTGCAGTATAACAAACAAGTTTGCTCCATCAAAACAGATTGCTTCGCTCCAGAACCTGGTGCCACTATCCGCTCACGCGCTGTAATTGTTCTCATACCGGATCGAGCGATTTCCGAGCATTAATTTGCGGCTGATTCGACATCGGCCAGTATTGAAAACTGCTTGTACCGGAACCTGGGTACTTTGCCCTGATGCATAATAACGTACCGACACAAGCAGCTTCTTGTTTTCAGACTGCGGACAACCACGCAGGGCGCGAATTGGCACCCATCACGCCGCGCTTCATTATCGGATAACCGTTGCAACAGCCGAAGGTTCAAGACCTTCCCGACGTTATCCCTACAATGCGCATTGGTCGTTTCTTGTGATATTCAGTCATTCAATAGATCTACTCTATTCACCAAATATTCACATCAATTATGGCGCAAATATCTCAGCGATGACTGACAATACCTTTGCCTTTGTTTTGGAGTCAATTTCTCCGAGTTTGTGAACCAATCGCGACTTATCAACGGTTCTGATTTGGTCAAGAACCACCTGCCCATCCTTGCCATTGAAAGTGCAGTTGACCCGTGTAGGGTAATCTCTGCCTTTGGTGGTCAAGGGAGCAACAATAACCGTAGCTATGTAATGATTCATTTCATCTGGTGAAATAACAAGACATGGCCGAGTCTTGCGTATTTCACGCCCTGTCGTGGGATCAAGGTTGACCAGGTACACCTCAAATCGTTTGACTACCATTGCCATTCGTCCTCATCCCATGAGGATTGGCTATCAAGTTCACCATCAAGGAGAGTGTCATCTCCTGCAGCGGCCATGCTCGTGAACTTTTCATCCCAGCCCTGACGGGGAAATGATGCTGAACGAATAATTAACGTTTTATCCACGACATCCAGCTCTACATTTGTACCTAAGTGGCACTGTTCAATAAGCACCTTCGGAATCCTGATTCCCTGAGAATTTCCAATACGAACGATACTTGTTCGCATACATCTCTCCTGTGTTAAAACCTACCCCAAATAGATACAATGTAATTACAAAAGAAGAATGTTTCAATAAAAACTGCTCTCCCCTCTCCACCTTTTCTGCAGATTGAGTCTCAAAATCAGGGCATTTGACAATTATCCGGAAAATGTCACCATTCAATCATTTCCGGGTCACTTCCCCCGTAGGCTTTTCCATACTTTATCAACTTTCTCATTCCAGAACCGAGTATAAATTTATCTTCCCGGCATGTCGATCAATAATACCTCGAGCTGGTCTTAGGATAAACATAATGCCCCTGATTTAGCAAGTTATTTTTTAAATTTTTGTTAAGCAACGACCAACTCTTTTTCTGGCAAGATATGCCTGATGACGTTGATGCGATGCACTGCGGCTGCCTGATAAAATCTGAACACAGGGAGTTTCGGAGCGACTCTTGAGTCTTTTGTTCCTTTGAGACAATCTCTCTTGCTGAGCCAACTATTTGCGTCATAGTCATTAATTTCTTCATTTCCTGTACCAAAAAGCAGCCCGCTTTGAGCTGCATTTTTCCATGCATCAATCCTCTCTTGTTTCGTGGCTTGCAAACTTATAATTTTTCTTACAGACTGCTCTATCCTTGAAAAATCTATAAATGCTGCTTTATCAGAAAAATCATCGCGTTTAGCTGCCACCCTTTGGAATATTTCATGGAGTTTACTGCAGCAATCAAAAAAAGTCCTTTGGTTGTTCCTGACAGGGCAACGTACACCATTTGAAGAATTTTCATAGATGAAATCCCATTCAAGATAAGGCAGGTCGGGATATGTCATGACCGCGCCATGCCCTAATGCACCGGAAGCTTCCTCTGCAAACCATGATTTAATGTTATCTAATAACCCATCCTCTTTTGGATATTTTTCTTTAAATTTATCAGTTTTATTAGTGATATATTTCTCTATCTCTGGATCTAAAGAGTAAAAATTAATGCTGTCATTTTTTATTTTATTTCTTCTTGAGCTTACTCCAGAAAAACCATAGTGGGAAAAGGTATCAGCGTAAACATGGGCTGTTATACCAAGCAATGGTAGCGCGAAAGGTTGGTCGATCAGAGAAAGATTAAATTCAACCATCTCTTTTGCTATGTCGCTCTCTTTTTGGCACACTAACCGTTGAGTATAGCTGTCGCCTTCATTGCCAGGCAGAAAGTGAAATGGCACCCAAATTTGCCGTTGATCTTCCCTGTCAAGATTCTTTATATTGATAGCATGATGGGCTGTAGCTTCAACATCCAATCGAGCACCATCCATAAATTCAACACTTGTTTTTTCAGCATTATCATCAACAAATTGAGATGCTGTTGCTATAATTTCGCAAACTTCTTTTTTGAGTCCAGCAGCTCGAGCCATGGCGTATGTGCCATAATAGTGCATATCAAGTTGCATAATTTTCTCCTTAAATGTTAAACATTGTTTCGTCTGATCTCTCACATCCTTATAAACAAAACTTCTTTCTGCATAATACACCACAAATTTCAAGTTTGGCAACAATCAGTGCGATGAGTTCCGAGAGTACTGACTGGCCACAAAACAGGTTCATTGATCTGCCGGGATATAGGGAATTAACCCCTTTTCGTAGGCAATCACCTGAAGGTCACGCGACGTATGGCGAATATCTACAAAAAAACCGTTGACTTTCAATGTCCAAATCATTGGATTGTCATCGACATGGGCAGGCAAGCACCAGTTTGGATCGAGTGGATACATCTTCAGCAGATCACGAATAAGTTTTCCCTTATTTTCTCCACTACTTTTACTGACACCAAATGCAGCACATAACTCATACGGCCGGAGATGTGGAGTTTGGGTTTTGTCGAAAAGAAAATTGATGGTGCCAAGCGCATAGAGAATACCGCATGCCCAAATATCCGTTTTTCCCCGCAGGATTGGTGAGGGGCGTTTACGAGCGAGCGTTGCTGCCAACTGACGTGCAAGCGTTGCATAATCGCTGTTCAAATGCTGTTTGCAAACGCTCTCTGTCAGATTAACAATTGCCGAAAAAGCAGGTTCTAAAGCGACAGGAACGGATTCTGATGGTTTCTTGGGCATTTATAGTCCCCTTATGGGTTTACATCACTATTACAAAACAAAAACAGGCACCGTCTCTTCGCCTCACTCACTCCACTACCTGCCCGGCCAGGTAAACAGATAATGGCCTCCCGGTTGTAATATAGTGGACAAAATCGAGAAATTGCTTGTGCAGATGCATCATCCAACCCCCACCCAACTGCCATCAACATCCCCTTTGACGATACCGATAAGGTGGAGCTGCGTGTCGGCGTTAAGGAGAACATTGATATCGGCAACTGACCAATCCACGGCTGTACGACTCATGGTTGCCGCAAGCGCCTCATCTTCGGAGACAAAAATCCATTTATCGTCCGGCGTTGTGTCAATACCAACAGACATTTTAAGGAGGTTGAACGCATCGTTAGCCCGCACTATTCCATCCCGATTAAAGTCGGCTGCAAGGAATTGGTATGGCAAGAGGCTGCTGCCATCACTATTTGGATTGATTTCCACCGCCATTTTCAGCGCTGCAAGGGCATCGTTAGCGTGTACGGCACCTGCTTCTCTTGCGCCCGCCAGTTTATCAACAGTAAGGATGTAGTTGCCATCGTTCAGGGAGTGGTAGAGGTACTCATTGCCACTGCCGGTGTTTGAGCTGATACTGCTGATACCAAAACCTTCGAGATCGTTATCGCCAAGCTGACCACCGACCAGCAACAACTCAAGATTGCCCGGATTTGTTGGTGCTGTAATGGTGAGGGTGCCAAGTTTGACCTGCCCTTCAGCCAGCGGATTGGCGCTCATGCCACCAACAAGGAGGTGACCTGATGAAGCGATGGTGTTGACGGCCGATGTCCATCCGACAGGCAAATTGACTGCCGTCTGCCATGTTGCGCTGGAGCCGGTTGGCAAGGCAAATTCGAGCTCCATGCTGCCGGTTGTGCTGTTTGGCGTGGTTGCCCATACCTCCACAACATGGCTGCCATCAGCGGCAAGATGGATGTTTTTCAATGCAATGGGGTGTATGCTACCGGTTGGCGCAGTGGTGATGGTTGTTGCCACGTCGCTGATGGCCGCGCCGGTTTTCCAGAAGGTGATGTTTTCGGTGAGATCGTGAGTCGGGCTGATGATTGTTGTAAAATCGAGCGTTGTTGCATCGATGATACCTGTATAGGCATTGCCGGTCACGTCCTTGATAGCGTCGCTTGCTATGGTAACGTGGTAATTGCTTCCTGCATGTAAATCAGCCGTTGGGTTGATGGTGACCATGTTCCTGTTGAACGTCACTTGTGTGGTGTCGGTCATTGCTATGATGCGCTCGTCGGTGCCGTCAGTGATGATAAGATTGCCTGTACCGGCTTGCACAATTTCGTTAAAGGTCAGCACAATGTTGCTGGCCACTGCTACGCCGGTAGTGTTATCGGCTGGAGTGGCGGTGAGCAGAACCGGTGGATTCAGGTCTACCGGGCCCGCTGTAACATGCACTTGTGTCTGAACGGGAAGTGGTGATTCCAGACCGTTATTGTCTTTAGCCACAACGGTAAAGGCATTGAGATCACCTCCGGCGTTGTTTGCGGGTTTCCAATACGCCTGGTGAGTTGCATCAAGGGTATTGTTGGTAACGGCATCCCATGTGGTGGCCGTTGTGGCATCGCTGCCAATTTTTAAAATACCGGCAGAGAGTGATGTTACGATAAACGCAGCAACGGTGCCGTCGCTGTCGGCCTCATCGCCTTGTGCGGCAAGGTCGGCATAGCTGATTTCAATGGCTGTATTTTGCGTTGTGCTCTCAACTACAGCCTTGAAGGTTGTGAGGGTTGGAGGTGCATTGGTCGTAAAATCAAGCGTGGTTGCATCACTGATGCCCGGGAAAGGATTTCCTGCCATATCCAGAAGAGCACCGCTTGCCATGGTAACGTGGTAGTGATGCCCTGCCTGGAGATCCGCCATTGGATTGATGGTGACAGTTTTACCATCAAGCGTTACCTGGGTGGTGTCGGTAATTGCAATGATGCGCTCGTCGGTGCCATCGGTGATGATGATGTTGCCCGTGCCTGCCTGTACCACGTCGCTAAAAGTGAGCACAATGTTGCTTCTGGCAGTAACATTGGCCGCATTGTCAGCAGGAGAGCTTGAGGTCAGGGTGACGGTGTTTTGTGATGGAACAATGTGCACCAGGGTTTGCACACTGGTTGCTGATGCAGCTCCGTTGTTATCGCGGGCCACAACGGTGAAGGCATTGAGGTCGCCATTAGCAGTGGAAGCTGGTGTCCAGTATGCCTGGTGCGTTGCATCAATAATGGAGTTGGTGGTTGCGTTCCATGCGGTTGCGGAGCTTGCACTGGTGCCAAGAGTGAGGGTTCCAGTGGAGACGGCATTTACAACAAACGCTGTAACTGAGCCATCGGCATCGGCTTCGTTGCCTTGTGCAAGCAAGGTGTTAAAGGTGATTTCAAGGGACTGATTTTCAGCGCCATTGGCGACGGGGGCAGCAAAGGCGGTAAGGGTTGGAGCATCATTGACCGCAGTGATCGTCACCGGTGTGCTACCCTTTGCGATGAGTGGGCCTGTGCTGTCGCCATCGCTGAAGCTCCAGTCAATTTGTGCGGATGATGAGGGAGTATCGCTGGCATTTGAGTAGGCAAGAGCACTCATTGCCTGGTTCACCAGCGTTCGTGTGGCTTGCACGTTAAAGGTGACAAGCAGCTTGCCATTTACCCAGGTATAGCTGCCAATGTTGACGCTTGATACCACAACATTGCCGCTTGCAGAGCCAGCAACAATACCTGCACCCGAAAAAAGATCTTCGGCACTGCTGCCACCATGCCGTTCCAGCGTCAGGGTAGCATCACCATAATTGCCTTTTACATTTGCTTCACTGTCAACAATTTGAACATCGCTATCAAGTACGGCGGGGGCACCATTTTCGGTATAGGCCAGAGCGCCATTAAGGGTATTTGTTGTCTGGTTGAAGGTGGTGTCACGTGAACCATTGGTATTGTAGCGAATAAGAGCAAAAAAATGGTCATTTTCCGCATATCCCCCAACAAGAATCTTGCCATCATTCTGTAACGTTACACTGGTCGCCCCATCGGATTCCTGATACCATAGATCATCATAAATTTTACCATCGTTATCAAAGGTTGTATCCAAAGAGCCATTACTATTATAACGAACCAGAGTGAAGCCATAATCCCAAGAACCAGTGGCGTATATAGGGGCATTATACCAGTCCCTGCCTATTTCGCGTTTACCCGCCCAATTCCAGCTATTTCCCGCTACCAGAATCTTGCCATCAGGTTGTACGATAACACTGTTACCATGATCATTATAAGATATATCAGTTGCAACTTTACCGCTTGAACCAAAAGAGGGGTCAAGCATACCATCGGCATTGTAGCGAAGCAAAGCAAAATTATTATCACAGTAACCCGCTACAAGAATTTTACCATCTGCTTGTACGGTAACAACTTGTCCTACATCGTCAGATCCAATGGCTGTTGTAACAATGCCACCAGCGCCAAAGCTTGTATCAAGAGAGCCATCACTATTATAGCGAACAAGAGCAACATCGTTATTGCTGCTATTGAAACTATATCCGGCGGCAAGAATTTTACCATCTGCCTGTAGAACAACACCCCCAAAGGCATCGTTTTGTATACTCAAGGCCGTTGTAACAATACCATCCCCATCAAAGGTAGAATCAAGCGAACCATCTTTATTATATCGGATTAATAGAGCATCGACATACCCACTACTATTGGTGCTATATCCTGCGACCACAATTTTTCCATTGCTTTGTAAGGCAACACGATGTCCAACCTCAACCCCCGAATTTACCGAGGTATTCACTTTACCATCACCATCAAAGGTGGTATCAAGAGCGCCATTGCTTTTGTAGCGCATAAGGGCAACATCGCTTCCAGTAGCGCCAACCACCACAATTTTACCATCGCTCTGTACAACCATATCGCGAGCATCATCATTGCTCAGGTTAAAACCTGTTGCAACTTTACCATCGTAATCGAAGGTAGTGTCGAGTGTTCCATCAGTGTTATAACGCACAACACCAAAATCGTTATTGCAATTTCCAGCCATCAGAATTTTGCCATCAGTCTGTACAACTACACTGTGGCCATAATCATTGCCAGCAGTAACATCTGTGGTAACAAGCCCACTACCAACATAAAAGGTTGGGGCATCGTTAACTGCCACGGTATTGACGGTAACTTGTACCGCTGTTGCTGATGTTGCATGCTCATTATCACGTACTACAACAGTAAAAGCATTCAGAATGCCATTGGTATCTCCTACAGGCAACCAATAAGCATGGTGCGTGGCATCAATAACATTGTTTATTTCAGGATTGTATGGTGTCGCCGTAACGGCATCGGTGCCAATTTTCAAGTTGCCGCTTGAGAGCGCTTTCACCACAAACGCCGTTACCGAGCCGTCTGCATCAGCTTCGTTGCCTTTTGCGATAAGGTCAGCAAACGTTATGGCACCACGAGTATCTTCGTTGGTTATGGTCACTGCTCCACTAAAAGCCGTCAAGGTTGGTGCTTGCGTTACGGCGGTAAGAGCAACAGTTTTGTACCCTGTTATGCTTGACACTCCGCCACTACCCTGAGCACCGCTGCCATTGCCATCACTGAAGGTCCAGTCGAGCTGCACTGTGGCAGGTGGTGCTGTATTGACATTCTGATAAGCAAGCGCCTCCATCGCCTGATTCACCAGCGTTTGCGTTGCCTGTGTGGTAAACGTTATTGCCAGAGTACCGTTACTCCACGTATAACTGCCAATGTTGCTTCCTGCAACCGTAACGGTTCCGCTTGCACTACCAGCAACAATCCCGTCACCCGAAAAACGGTCGTCAGCGCTTGCGCCTCCATGCCGAGCAAGAGAAAGCGTAGTGCCTCCATAGTTGCCAAGCACAGCAAGGTCGGCATCAAAAATCTTTATATCACATCCAAGCACAATAGCAGTGCCGTCCTCGGTGTATGTTGGTTTACTGCTTAACGTATTGAGCGGATCGAAGGTGGTGTCGAGCGAGCCATCGCTGTTGTAACGCACCACGGAAACGTCATCATTACTGCCATTGTTGCTCTTGCCCACAACCACAATCTTGCCATCATTTTGCACCGTGACACTACTGTTGCTTGGATTATCGCCAACCACTATATCTGTTGTAATAAGGCCATCACCATCAAACGAGGTATCGAGCGTGCCATTACTGTTGTACCGCGCCAATACAAAATTTGGGGAACTAAAATTATCGCTCCATAAGGTTACCAGAATCTTGCCATCACGCTGTGTTGTGATTCCCCGAATCATATCATCGCCTGACGCAATATCGGCGAGTACAATACCTGCGTTACCGAAAGAGGTATCAAGCAAGCCGTCGCTGTTGTAACGAACGATAATGCCAT
>JBMOIS010000059.1:0-14179 GCA_049317185.1 Chlorobium sp.
AAAATCCTCATCACTGTTCATTGTTCACTGGAGATTGAAATATTATGCTCACAACACCAAAATTGCGCAACCGTCTTATCAACAACCTGCCGAACCTGAAGCTTGCTGACGAGAACTGGAAGGTTCGCCTCATTGAGGAAGAGTTTATGAAACAGATGTGGAACAAGGAGGGTTTGTCATGAAGGGAGCTATCAAAAAAATAAGTATCAACGGGTTCAAATCGATTCGTGAGTTACATGAATTTGAACTCAGGGATATGAATATCATTATCGGAGCAAATGGTTCCGGAAAAAGTAATTTTGTCCAGCTCTTTCAGTTGCTTATGGCGATGTCTGGCAGAAAGTTTCAGAATTTTATTCTTGAAAACGGAGCGGCTGACAATTTTCTGCATAATGGTCCAAAGATCACTTCGGCAATTACGATGGAGTTTGAGTTCGAATCTCGTAATGATTACAGTAAAGGATCGAATTTCTATCGTTTTGAACTAACCCCCACTGTGGATGAACGGTTTCTTGTCAGTGAAGAGCGGAAATATGTGACGACCAATTGGCGTTCTTATGGCAGCCCGTCACTGGAAAGCGGTTTATATGATGAGAGAAATGAAAAATCTGCTGATAATAACTTCAACGGGGTTGGCCATTTTGTATATGAATCCATTTCACGTTGGATGGTTTATCACTTTCATGATACCAGTTCAATGGCTCCTATGCGTCGTTCCGAGATTATCGAAGACAATAAACTTCTCAGGAGCAATGGCAGCAATATTGCCCCGTTTTTACTGAAAATAAAAAGCCAGCGCTTCCCCCGCTCATATTATCAAGACCTCATCAATGCAATCCGGCTGGTCATGCCGTTTTTTGACGAATTCCTTCTGGACGTGCAACAAAGAGGTGATAAAGAAACAGTCAAACTCAGTTGGCTACAAAAAGGCTCCGATTTTCCGATGCAGCCTTATCACCTCTCCGATGGCTCCATTCGCTTCATCTGCCTTGCCACAGCCCTGTTAAATCCATTTCCGCCATCCGTCATTGTCATTGACGAACCGGAACTGGGCTTGCATCCAGAAGCTATCCGGATTCTTGGTGAGCTTATTCAGGATGCGGCCAAGCGGACTCAGATCATTGTTGCCACGCAATCTCCTCTGTTGCTTGATCAGTTTTCCATCGAGGATATTGTTGTTGTGAATCGCAAAGAGGGTCAATCCACTTTTGAACGATTAAATCGTGAAGATTTCAATGAATGGCTGAATAATTATTCTGTGGGCGAGCTCTGGTCAAAGAATGTCATCCAGGGAGGTACGAGCTATGAATAATCATGCAGAAGTGGTTGTTCTGGTTGAGGGGCCAACAGAACAGCAATTTGTAAAGCAATTGCTTGCGCCGTATCTCGCACAACGAGGCATCTATCTTACTCCCATTATTTTGGATAAGCCGGGTGAAAAAGGCGGGGATGTGAAATTTGCACGGGCTAAAAATGACATCGAAAAACATCTGAAACAGCGGCGTGATACTTGGTTGACCTTTCTTGTCCTATGTATCCATGTATGAGTTTGAGGCGCTATATTTCTGTGACCCACCTTGCCTCGCCGAAAAGTTAGGCGTACAACAAAGAAAAATCGAGGAAATTCTCGAAGAGTGCGGAGAGCCTGAGAAGATCAATGATCACTCTACGACAGCTCCATCTAAAAGACTGGGGAAACTCTCGGATCGGTTCAAAAAAACATCAACCGGCATTGCAATTGCAGCAGCAATAGGCATCCCGAAAATGCGAGACGCTTGTCCGTTGTTCAATAACTGGGTAACAACACTTGAAAATCTGGGGCGCTGACAATGGCTTTGACAAAATAAAAAAAGGTCAAAAGGGGCATGATTTTCGCAACAAGCTGTTGCTGAACTAAGAGTTGATCAGCCTTTTCTGGATTGATCCACTGGTTGAGCATAAACTGCATGGTGTGAACAAGAAAAGCCCTGATTTTACAGGGCTTTTCGGACTATATGGGATAGTGCTGGACTATCACTTGGCGGAGAGGGTGGGATTCGAACCCACGGTACACCGAAGCGCACAACGGTTTTCGAGACCGTCCGATTCAACCACTCTCGCACCTCTCCGTATATTACTATAAGGACCAGTTTGCCCTGATAAGCCTCAGCTCTCCATTGGCAACAGCAGTGAATTTATAATAATGTCACCTCATTTCCGCATAGATTATTTTTTGTAAACTACTTATCCATTGGAGCATTCAGGATGTCGAAGATGATGGCTTTCACTGGAAGATTTGCTTTGGTTCTGAACATTACCGGACTCTCATTTTTATCCCCGCGTTTCAGATAATTGTTTTTGCTGTATTCCTCATTATCTTTGGAGAGAGCTTTTTTTCTTTCTTACATATAGGAGGCATGAAGATGAAAACTGAGATCAAAATAGCGCTTATTGGCGGCTGTGTTACCATTTTTGCAGCCGTTCTGCCGATTATTCTTGGCAGGTATGGGCCTTCAAGTGCACAGAAGCAAAAGGAGATCACTATGCCAGTGGTTCAAAGTTCGCCTTCGGTGCAGAACGGCAGGGAGTTGGTCGATAAATCATCCTCTTCCGGTGCCAAGCTTGACAGAGCTTCTGCCACCACAAAATTTGCAGCTCTTGCTGAAATCATCCGTAGCCGCGACTTTCAGGCGGCAAAAGCCTCACCACTCGTGAAGAAATTTGTTCAAGAGCGGTATGGTAAACAACTTGAGCAATTGGATCGCAGGCAAATGCTCCGATTCTGGCCGGAAATGGCGAAATATCTGGCAGAACAGCAGCGCTCAGAGAAGAGGTGAGAGGATGGTCAATACGATGAACCCGAAGATTTGTTTATCTTTTCTCTCGTCCAAGTGTTTAATTCTACGAGGTTGTTGAAGAAATACAGAAACGTGGTGGAGGTGATGCTACCCCGATCTTATTGTTCATCGGATGCTCTTTGAGTATGAGAACCTTCGCAAGATTACTCCAGCACGGCTTGCAGAGTTGACCGACAAGATTCAGACAGTTGGCCTTCATTTTTTCCCTTTATCGGACATGAGAGATTTCGGATGGAGTTTTCCGGGAAATCACCTCCAGACTTGCTATATTATGAGCTTATGTTTATATTTTTGCGACGAATAAGTATCTTAACCATCCTCTGTTTTTGATGCCATGAAAAGTGAGATGATTGTAACATTTGGAGGCGGCAAAAAAGTAAATGCCGATTTTAATGGATTTACCATCCATACTGACCAGTCATCCCATGCTGGTGGCGAAGGTTCTGCTCCAGAGCCTTTTGCTCTTTTTCTTGCCTCTATCGGCACCTGTGCTGGTGTTTATGTATCCTCATTTTGCCAAAACAGGCAGATACCAACAGAAGGTATCCGTCTCATTCAGAGCCATTATGTCAGGGAATCAGGCCGAGGTATAGGCAAAATAGAGCTTGCCATTGAGCTGCCTGCTGATTTTCCTGAAAAGTATAAAGATGCTCTTGTCAATGCGGCAAATCTCTGTGCTGTTAAAAAGCATATCCTGAATCCGCCGGAATTTGTGGTAAAAGCTGTGACACTCTCGCGCTGATTGAGCGGTGTATAGCGAAATGTTCGGTTTTGAACGATTATCCATGAAAAAGAATCGGGTTGGCAGACCAACAAACTGTCGCTGTGTAGCGGACATGCCAAAAATTTCATGCTTCAAACCGGATGGTGTTCATCCTGATGGTCTGGAAACTGTTCTGCTGACGATTGATGAGCTGGAGGCTATCAGGCTGGCGGACAAAGAGTCTTTATATCAAGCAGATGCGGCAGTTCGGATGAATGTCTCCCGTCCTACTTTTGGACGTATTCTTGAAGCTGCCCATAAAAAAGTTGCGGAAGCCATTGTTGATGGCAAACAGCTCTGTATTCAAGGCGGTGTGTTCAGGTCTTTTTGCGACAGTGTTCCGACGGATCGTCCCGATATTTGTGTTTGCCCTGGATGTGGCCATGAGCTGCCGCACAAAAAGGGAGAGCCTTGTCGGGAAACATCTTGTCCCCGGTGTGGAGTCTCTCTTCAACGCAAGGGAGGTTGTATTTCTGAGACTCAATCCTCTGACATTTAATTTATTACTGTTGATACTATGCCTGGTACCTGGAACTATCGTTTGAAACCATTTACACGATGAAGAAATTCAATGGCTCGGGTAAAATGGCGGCGTATCCTCTCTTTTTGGTTGTTGCCAAAAAAGCCATCCCTTAACCTTTTCATGATTTCACGGTTCTTCCGGAAATGGCGAAATATCTGGCAGAACAGCAGCACTCAGAGAAGAGGTGAGAGGATGATCAATGCGATGAACCCGGAGATTTTGTTATCTTTTTTCTCGTCCAGGCATCTCATTAACAAAAGGGTATTGAATCATGAAGGTTATAGCAATTAACGGAAGCCCCCGGAAAGAGGGGAACACTTTTCATGCGCTGACGGGTGTCGGCAGGCAATTGCAGGAGGCAGGCATCGACTTTGAAATTTTGCAAACAGGCAATCAGGCGATCAGGGGTTGCATGGCCTGCGGGGCGTGTGCCAAAAATTGGGATGAAAAATGCAGCATCACCACTGATTCAGTGAATGAATCGATTCAATTGATGAAGCAGGCTGACGGTCTCATTCTTGCGTCACCAGTCTATTTTGCAGGTATTGCAGGCACCTTGAAATCTTTTCTCGACCGTGCCTTTATGGTATCAGGGTGCAATGGAGGCCTCTTTCGTCAGAAGGTGGCAGCAGCGGTTGTGGCTGTTCGCCGTACAGGAGGCTCTTCCACATTCGACAGTCTGAACCACTATCTGACCTATTCGGAGATGATTCTTGCGACCTCCAATTACTGGAACATAACCCATGGACGGGCACCCGGCGAAGCGTTGCAGGATGCCGAAGGGGTGCAGATTATGGAGGTGCTCGGACGAAACATGGCTTGGCTGATGAAGATGCGGGAGCAGACACAAGCGTCGCTGCCTGGGCCAGAAGCAGTTCGTAAAGTTTTTACCAGTTTTATCAGGTAGAGAGTTCTGTTCTTCAAGGAGAACGCACTGCTATCCGAGTTATCATCATGCTCACTGAGTGACGCTTCTATGAAAAGTCGTTGTTTTAGTACGCATTTACTCCGTTGTTTTTTTTGTTAGGGAGTTTGCTCCTTCCGTCTATAATCTCTATGGGTCATATTCCCCGCCTCTTGATGCGTAAAGTATGATAGAGTTCTCTTCAAAATACCCCGCTGCTTGCGACGGGGTTCTTTATTGCCTATTATGGTAATTAATCGCGCAAATCAGGTAATCGATATCCATAATTGTTCGGATGATAACAAGGTTCCTTCAAGAGAAACATATCGATGCTCTTCAGCTTTTTCCAGCCGAGGCTCTTCTCGGGCCACGGCTGGTTGGTAAAACAACTTTGGCATTTGAAATCAGCAAAAATTTTGGTGCGCTTTATCTTGATCTGGAATCTGAAGAGGATCGGTCAAAAATGGCACAACCTCAACTCTACCTTCAGGATCATCGGGATAAACTGCTCATTTTTGATGAGGTACACCGTGTTCCAGCTCTTTTTCCTGTTCTTTGAGGTTTGATTGACCGTGGCCGCCGTGCCGGGCTGACAAGTGGGCACTACCTGCTTCTCGGCTCCGCATCCCTTGATCTCTTGAAGCAATCAGGCGAAACTCTTGCTGGTCGTATTGCTTATCTGGCACTTTCACCATTCACTCTTCTGGAAACAGGCTCAATACCTCTTGATGACTTATGGGTATGTGGTGGTTTTCCTGATAGTCTGCTTGCTGCAAACCCTTCAGAGAGTCTGCAATGGAGGAGAAGTTTCATTCGCACATACCTCGAACGGGATATTCCCCAGTTTGGCCCGCGCATCGCCGCTGAAACTCTCCGCAGATTCTGGACTATGCTGGCCCATAATCAGGGAGGGATGTTGAACACTGCGCAGTTTTCCAGAAATCTTGGCGTAGATGTCAAAACGGTGAGCAGTTACCTTGACCTGCTGGTGGACCTGCTCCAAATTCTCGCGAAACGTTTCGTCGCCAAACCATGCAATTGATCTTCATTTACATCCAAAATGGCAGCGTCGGGTAGTAGGTGACCTGAAAAAAGTTTTTCCGGGTATACAGTTTATTGCGACAACCCATTCACCGTTTATTATTCAGTCAAGGGATTCCGGGGAGGTCATTGATTTGAACCAACCGACTACGCCTGGAACATGGCGTTATCCGGGCTCTATTATGCAAGAAACGGGTAAGCCAATGGGGGAGGTGATGAAAAAAGCTATGTTGCAAACGCTTGTGGCCGGTTTAGACTGATCTCTTTCACACAATGTTAGTGCTCCTGCTGTCAAGCCAGTTAACCGCTCTCTATTGTTTTGATAAAGCATAGGCATTATTTTTGCGATAAAAGCACCGTTCAAGAAGGATACCATGCAGACACTTACAGCAAGCCAGGCACTCTCAAACCTCTACCGCATTATTGACGAAGCCGCCACAAACCATGAGCCAGTCGTTATCACCGGCAAAAGAAATAATGCCGTGCTCATCTCGGTAGAAGATTGGGCATCTATCGAGGAGACCATGTACCTGCTATCCGTTCAGGGCATGCGCGAGTCCATTATGGAAGGGCTACAGACTCCAGTTGGCGAATGTACCAAAGAGTTAGAGTGGTGAAGTGGGAATTGGTTTATCAAGTTTTAGAACCCCGCCAACAGCCCCACGAGAAGAGTCCCCCGCTCAAGGATCCCTTTCAGAACCGATTCCCAGCGTGAGACTCCACTTTGGTTGGGACCAAGACGCTTCTTCAGGATATGAAAAGCAAGCCCTGCGACCAGCTCACCGGTCATCAGAGTTATAGCCACCCACAGGTATTTCAACTTGCCACCTCCTTGGATAACTCAAACACGACAGTTTTCAACGATACGTACTCATCAACATACAGATTCCTGCGTCGTTTCCAGACTTGGCTGCGGTTTTTGCCGTGCGCCACAGCAACGGCTTCATTGTTTTGACTCAGCATCATGTCGAACAACAAACTGGCATCTTCGCACTTCCAGTCGCGAGTCAGCGTAAACATGACATCAAGAAGTTGGCTCAACTGCAAAGCCAAACGTCGATCAGGAAGTTCAATACGGAAGAGAGACTGTCTCCGGCGTTTGTCTGATAGTGCCTTTCGAGCAGCAGCAAGCCCGGGCCCGAGCATGCCATAAGCGAGTTGATGGTTGATCGGGGTGGTAATCTCACCGTAGTGGACGACATGTCGAAGCTGGGAGCCGAACTCTCCTTTTAGTCGCGCTTCCTCCAACCAAACAAGAAGCTTCATGGCATCAAGCAGAGTGCTCACTACTCCCTGGAATTCGTCGCCAAGCGTGATTGTTAGAGGCGACAGTATTCCCTCAGAGAAAATCGTGTTCGCAGTGCCTACGAGATGCTCAAATTCTCCCATGAGTTGCCGGGGATCTCTGCTCCGACTTGCGATGACATCAGCCATCACCACATAATAGTTGGGCATGTACACCTTTTGTTGCTCTTTCTAAAGTCGGTATCCTTGTATCATTAATAATGAACCGAGCCTATTTGCTTCATTGATGGTGATACTGATTTTCAGGAATGTCAACGCCCGATATGTCGAACATTATTTCGATTGATTTCTTGTACAACCCAATCCTGAGCACAAACAAATACAATCTTGACGCAAGATACGGTTATTGATCAATATTTCCTCGAAAGCAGCATACCGCCTTCGATTCCGCACGCACTGCGGCATAGCAGATGGCACCATTGAGATTTTTACTTCAAAACGCAATTATTGCTCTCTAACCTGCGGGCAAACATGCGCTTGTCGGTATGCCCTCCCAAACTTGTTTTAACCTGTAAAATTCTGTATTCGGTAGAAGAAGCGGGCTATAGCAACAATTATAACATAGGCCCCAATGATAATTTTGGGATAGTTCCTTACAACTTTGATTTTGTATTAGCACGTTATAATAATGATGGATCGCTTGATACAACATTTAGTGAGGATGGTAAAGTAACCACTGATTTTGGTTTTCAAGATGAAAAAGGCTGTAGCATAATCATACAAAGTGATGGTAAAATTCTTGTTGCCGGTTATACTGGCAATTATCCAAATCGTGATTTTGCGATAGTACGTTATAACAGTGATGGCTCACTTGATTGGTCAGACCTTGCACCAACCATTGATTTCAACCAAACCTCCGTTGACCTCGACCTCATCGGCATCGTCAAAGGCGACGTTGACGGCAGTTGGGCTGCGTAATGTCAGTGTGATTTTCCGGCATGGAGAAGCAATACATATCAACTCTCCATGCCGGATTTTGTATATTGAAAGAACTGATCATGGGTGATGCTGAATTGCATGTATAATGCGTTTTTCTCTATGGATGTGGAGAATAAATTCATGACATTTCTGTCGATGACAATCATAATGAGATACAAATATGGCTATGAAAAAGCTGCCGATAGGGATACAGACCTTCAGTAAAATAATCGAAGGCGATTATCTCTATATTGACAAAACAGAGATTGCCCGCAGCCTGATTGACAGCTATCAATACGTTTTTCTGTCGAGGCCACGTCGATTCGGAAAGAGCCTGTTTCTTGACACGCTCAAAAATATTTTTGAAGGAAAACGAGAGCTTTTTCGGGGATTGCTGATTGAGGATCAATGGAATTGGGAGGTGAGCTATCCGGTCATCAAGATCAGTTTCAGTGGAGGAATACGCAGCCAGGAAACCCTTCGCAAAAATCTTTTCTATATCCTGAATGACAATCAGGAGCGGCTTGATATTACTTGTGTGGAGAAAGAAGATCCCAACCGGTGTTTCGCAGAACTCATTAAGAAAGCCTCACAAAAGTATCACCAAAAGGTTGTCATCCTGATTGATGAGTATGACAAGCCGATTCTGGACAATATTGAGAATATTCCCGAAGCCCTGATCATCCGTGATGGAATGCGTGACTTCTATACAAAAATCAAGGAGAACGACGAGTATCTGCGCTTTGTGATTCTCACCGGCGTGAGCAAATTCTCCAAAGTGTCGCTCTTCAGCGGCTTGAACAATCTTGAAGACATCAGTCTGAACCCTGACTATGGCAACGTCTGCGGCTACACCCAGCTTGACCTTGACACCACGTTTGCCCCTTATCTCGAAGGGGTGGACATGGAGCAGGTCAAACGGTGGTACAACGGCTATAACTTTTTGGGTGACAAGGTCTATAACCCTTACGATATCCTGCTCTTTATCAGGAACCAGCGTATGTTCCAAAACTATTGGTTTGAAACAGGAACGCCAAAATTTCTCATTGATCTCATCAAAAAGAACAACTATTTTATCCCCAAATTTAATGGATTACAAGTTAATAAGTCTCTGGTCAACAGCTTTGACCTTGAAAATCTCAATCTGGAAACCATTCTGTTTCAGACCGGCTACTTGACCATCAAGCGCCTGATTCCGTTGGATATGGGATTTGGCTATGAGTTGGGATTTCCCAACAAGGAGGTGCAGATGAGTTTTAACGATTACATCCTGCAATCAATGACTATCGTTTCTGAAAATGAACCGATTCGCCATGAGCTGGTTGCCCTCATGAAAAGTGGAGATGTTGGAGGTTTTGAACCCGTTATCAAACGTCTTTTTGCCAGTATCGCCTACAATAATTACACCAACAATGATATTGAGCGTTACGAGGGCTTTTACGCCAGCGTGCTCTATGCCTGTTTTGCCAGTATCGGAGTGGACATCATCGCCGAAGATGTCAGCAACAAGGGAAGAATTGACCTCACCATAAAGTCCAGTGGCAGAACCTTTCTCTTTGAATTCAAGGTAAGCGACGGGGAGCCGCTTGAGCAGATCAAGAGAATGAAGTATTACGAGAAATATACCGGAGAACGCTACCTAGTTGGCATTGTTTTTGACCCGAAGGCGAGGAACGTCAGCAAGTTCGAATGGGAGAAGGTGTAACACCCCGTCATAAAAAGTCCACCGCTGAGAAAGAGCATGGGATTCCTGCCATTTACTACACCAACAACATCTCTGCACGCCCTCTCTTTTTTGCCGCAGGGGCAGCCACGGTTCTCGGCATGATTGGCGGACTGCTTGGACGCAAAGCGGTGTTTGAGAAGATGAAGGAGTATTTCGAGGGTTGATTGCAGGGAGACACCATGGCGTCTCCCGGGAACATCCATTTGTCTGAACACTATTCTCAAGATGGGCAAGATGGGCAGGATTTTTGTGTTGCAGGGGTGGTCGAGCATCGGTGGCTGAGCTCACCGAAGCCGCCATTTTAACTTTTGCTTTACAACCTTTAAAACGCTACTTTTATTACGGTCACAAACCACTTCAGTGACTCTTATTTTTCAATCATCTAAACAACTGCTGCCATGCAAAACATTACTACGGAATATTTACACCCCCCCCCCCCCCCCCCCCCGCGCGATGCGCAAATAACACGTCATCAATTTTTTCACTCCAACGCTCTCCTCCCCGATCTTTTCTCGCTAACAACTTCACGGTTTACCGTCGCTAACATTCACCGTATTAATCCACTCTTTCGTGTGCGGCTACCAACTTGCATGGGGTAATGGCGCATGTTTATGCCGTGTATTTAATTTGTAAAACCTGACAACTATTTTCTTTTTCATCAATTTAAATTTTTGACGACCATGACTACTACTGAATTTTTTGCAGGGTTTGATTCACCACAAAATATGGCGATGGTGGATATTCATTATGACGCAGATGGTTCGCTTTATGTGTTAAGTTTGCAATTTAAGGATACCAACGATTACAGAGTTGATCCTGATGGCACAAAGTCATACTTAAGCGATGTTGTTTTAACTAAAATTGTTGGTCAAGAAATTGTAGATCAATCAATTTTTGATACCACGTATAGCGGTTATGATAACTACTCAAGTGGTTTATCAAGAGGTACTATGCAAATTACAGAAAGTGGCATTAAAGTGTTTCTCTCTGAAAAAGCAATTGATACGAGTTATGGGCAGGATGGCTATATCTACAACGTGAATAAAGAGACGTTGGATTTAGCTACTGCACGCGAAACATTATTTACTGCTGCAAACTGGGGATGGCATCCTTATTTTGATAATGATGGCAATGTGAACCATTTCTCATTTTCTGGTTATTATCAAATGGTGAATACAACGCAAATTGGCGCCATGGATCCCGGTGATTCTGTAAAGTTACAGTGGGAGAACCATATTCAAACCGATGCGTTAGACCTCGACATTGCTACGCTTGAATCGTGGGAGCAATTATCGGATGCCATGGTAGCAAAAGCAATGGAGGTAATTGGCACAGATGAAATAAACCATGCTCCAGTTATTGCTACTCCCACAGAACTGAATGATCCTGGTAGTGTTGGATTTGGTCGTATTGATATGGATTCCTTTAATCAATTAGCACAAACCATTACTTTTAGCGAATTTGCAGACTATACAGCAAACCCAATTTACACAATTGATGTTACAGGTCTTGGTAATGTAGAGGTTAGTTTCGGAGGAACTTTCATCGGACAAGTTGCGTCCGGAGACTATGTGGTTACGCTATCGGACATTTTACCTGATGGTACATTACAGATCGATACAAACGCGTCATTATCCTTCACTGCCTATGACGGAGCAAACCCATCCTCACCGGTACTTTCTGGTACACCGACTTTTAATGGACCAATTGCAGTACTGTTTAGTCAGCCGGTAGCCGCAGTTGGTCTCGAAGGAGGGTATTTCGATGCCATTAACGGAACTTCCATTACAGCCTTCAATGCGGCAGGTCAGATTATTGGCTCGATTGAAAACACGGCTATTGGTATCGAATTTTTTGGCTTGGGAACTATGGATGGAAGTCCTCAGATTAAGGGAATATCGTTCTACATAACAGGAGACGAACCAGCAGGTTTTGCCATAGACAACTTGACTATCGGTTCAACAGGTAGTTATGTGCTTGTTGGTGCACCAGACACTAACGGAGTAGTCATCGAACTAACGACCATACCAGATAGCGAAACCCTGACGGACAGCGGCACAATAGGCTTTACGGATGCTGATATAACGGATTTTCACAGCATCAGCACTGTTATGGCATCAACAGGCGCTCTGGGAACGCTGACTCCAACTATCACGAAAGACACAACCGGCTCCGGTCTCAATGGCGTGGTGACTTGGAACTACAATGTTGCTGCCTCTGCAGTTGAATACCTTACAGAGGATGAGCAAAAAATTGAGACATTTACGTTCAGTGTTCTTGACGGTCATGGAGGTAGCGTTGAATGCGCTGTGGATGTTGCAGTTATGGGGACTTATGATGATACCACCGCCCCAACTCTCACCACATCCACGCCATCCGACGACGCAACAGCCGTAGCCGTTGATAACAACATCACGCTCACTTTTGACGAAAACGTTCATGCTGGCACGGGCAACATCGTCATCAGCAACGGTTCCGATATCCGAACGATTGACGTCGCCGATACTACGCAAGTAACCTTCGATGGTAGCATGGTTACCATCAACCCGACTGACGATTTACAAGCAGGCACAAGCTACCATGTTGCAATGGCAAGCGGCGTCATTAAAGATATGGGTGGAAATGCGTATGAGGGTATCAGCGATGCAACGGCGTTGAATTTTTCAACCGTCAACAGCGACCCCAACCATCACGACCTTACCGGCCACATCACCTTCTGGAAAACCGGCGAAGCCATTACCGACGTTACCACAACCCTCACCGCCTTGCCAACTGATGGCACGCACGCCTTTGAGTTCCGCAACATTCACGTTGCCGCCGATGGCAGCCATACGGTTGAAGTGTGGAAAACAGCTACTGAAGGCAACATTGGCAGCGTTGAGTTTGAATGTGTGCTTCCAACCAGCGCAAGCGCAACATGGCAGGATGCTAAAGAGTTGCCAAACGGTTGGTCATCGTACGCAAGCCCCAATGAATCAGGGAACTACAGTGTGGCACTTATGGCTGGCATGAGCCTTGCGACGCTTGGCGAAGGCGCTGTTAAACTTGGCACTCTCACCATTGCTGAACCTGCGCCATCCAACCATTTCGAGCTACTTTTAGCAAGCGGTATGGTTGGTGATAACAATGTTCAAGGCTTTGGCATTGTAAGTGACAGCGCCAGCACTGGTAACGATAACTACTACCATTACATCAACATAGCCGATAGCACCTACGCTCTTACCGCCAATAAAGTTGCTGGCGAAAAAGAGGCAAGTGCCATTCATGCGAACGATGCCTATGCAGCGCTGAAAATGGCTGTTTCGCTCAATCCCAACGGTGATGGCAGTGCCGTTCTGCCGTACCAGTATCTCGCCGCCGACATCAACCATGATGGCAAAGTACGTGCCAACGATGCCTTCAACATCCTCAAAATGGCAGTTGGTGTTGCATCCGCACCTGCAGAAGAGTGGATTTTCGTCTCTGAAGAGGTAGCAGACAAAACCATGGATCGCAGCCACGTGGATTGGTCAGACATTGTACCAACCATTGATTTCAATCACCATGCCGTTGAACTCGACCTCATCGGTATCGTCAAAGGCGACGTTGATGGCAGTTGGGCTGCGTAATGTCAGTGTGATTATCCGGCAGGGAGAGGCAGTAAACCCCAACTCTCCCTGCCGGATTTTGTATATTGAGAGAAATGATCATGGGTGATGCTGAATTGCATGTATAATGCGTTTTTCTCTATGAATGTGGAGAATAAATTCATGACATTTCTGGCGATGACAATCATAAGGAGATACAAGTATGGCTATCAAAAAGCTGCCGATAGGAATACAGACGTTCAGGACAATCATTGAGGATGATTACCTTTACATCGACAAAACGGATATTGCCCATGTATTAATTGACAATTACCGGTATGTCTTTCTGTCGAGGCCCAGGCGATTCGGAAAGAGCCTGTTTCTCGACACGCTCAAAAATATTTTTGAGGGAAAACGAGAGCTTTTTCGGGGATTGCTGATTGAGGATCAATGGAATTGGGAGGTGAGCTATCCGGTCATCAAAATCAGTTTCAGTGGCGGGATTCACTCGAAAGCTGATCTGGAGGAGGATTTGTTGTACATAGTGGCTGACAGAAAACCCCTGTTTTTTTTAAATCCAGCCACCTTGTTAGCGT
>JBMOIS010000060.1:0-14098 GCA_049317185.1 Chlorobium sp.
GACAGCAAAGTAATCAATATTCATTTGCTCAAAAAACTCTTTTTTATACCGAAGCTAACTATCTCAAAAGCAGGTGCTCACCGCCATTGCGATACCATGACACAGAACGCCAAAGGCTGACAGCAAGAAAAAAAGAGCGACAGAGTAACCCCATGTTGTTCAGTTATAAACACGATTGTAAAGCGCTTTTTTGGGGTTGTTTATCCAGCCGTAGCCTCGTGGTGCCTTGAGGCCAAGTGAATGGCGGGCATACCGTTTCCATGAAGTCCGGGCAGCAATGCGCTTTTTGAGTGAAGGTATTCTAAAGCCAACTTTCATCGCGTATCTGAATTTCAGGTGATCGGGGCAAGATCAAGTGTGAAATCGTTCCGCAATATATGAGCTCATTTCGCCAAGAGGCATCTCTCGTGACGAATTACCATTCCGGACATAGAACCGTTCTACTACTTGACCATTTTTGTCTTTTGGTGTCACAATAACGGGCTTGTTTGCCGCTGTGGTATCAACTTGACAGATCTCTTTTTCAGCAATCGCATGGAACTTGATGACAATTCGGCTCGTCACAAAACTTACGCCGAATTGCTGAGTGAGCAGATTTCGCAAATGAAGCTCGAATTTGTCTTTGCCTTCGCCTCCAAGAGAGTCATAATCAGCATCGAGACCGAGAATTTCACCATTGTCAGCGACACCAATGAGAAGTGTCCCTCCTTGCGAATTGGCAAACGCGGCGACGGTTTTCATGATCACCTCTTCCAGCTTTTTGTTGATGTATCCCTCCTTTACATCCCAACGGAGAGTGGATTTGAATTCCAGTTCTTCGCTCTCACCTTCTGCAATCAAATCTTCGATTGATACCGGCGTTATCATCTCTTCAGTTGCCGTGATTTTCTCCAGAAACGCATTCAGATGTTTGGCAAGTATTTTGCGCCTCTCTTCGAGGAATTGTTCATAGTTCTCAGTTTCCCAGAGATATTCATCTTCAGGGATACATTGCTGTTCGAGCGCCTTTGGGAATTTTGACTTTACCGAGCCAAGATAGTCAACAGCGTTGGTGTCGGACTTTGTTCGATTGGCGAATTGCGTCAGAATTGCGCGATTGGTCAACTCTTGTGCCAACGCATATTTTACGCGATTCTCTTTGCCATAACCAATTGCCTTCAGTTTCGAGTATGGAAAAATGTGATCGAGCTCCAACTGATACTTGCTTCCCATGTTTTTCCGCAGACTCATGCCTGTAGTAAAGCAGACTGCACCCCGACTCTTGAGATACCAGCGCACCATACTGAACAACGGATGTTGCACTGCACGCCCGACAAACTCAGTTGATAAAATTTCCAGGCGGTTTTCCTCAGCGATAACCTGAAGCAGAAAATCAAAAGGATGCGGTGATTCCGCCACACTACGGAGATCTCTATCCAGCTTTTGTGGCAACTGACTGACGTAACGAGACCTGATTTGTGAATAAAAGAACCACTTCACCATTTTGCGAATTTCTGCATCGTTCAGAGGGGTGCCGTTCTTGTCGAAGCAATAAACAATAATCGGCACAAGCGCATAAGGTGAGTTGATTTCATCAGAGTGATCAACGAATGCATTGGCCCGCATGAGGTTGACCACGTAGTCGAGCACTTGCTTGTCAAGCCGCTCCCAAACCAGACGAATCTTGTCGTTGTTTTCCGCATCGTGCAGTTTCCGCATATCCGACCCCAGATGGTAAAGACAGCCCAGCAACACATAGACGATAAAATCAAGTTTAAAGACAAAGCCCTCTTTTTCAAGCGAAGAGAGTTTGGCTTTAAAGCAATTGCGGGCTTGTGGCCAGTAGCCGGAAATCTGGGCGAGGGCTAATTCTGCTTCGGTAAGGGCGACACCACTTGAATTTACTTTGTAGAAAATGGTTATCGCCTCCCGAATGGTCGCCTTGACAGGAATTGTTTGTTCCGGGAACTCCCTGGCAAGAATATTTTCAATGGCACGGGTGTTGTCGTCAATCTTATCCTCTCGTTCACGTGTCACTGTCTCTCCACGCTCTTCCAGTGAACGAACCACATCTCTCGGACGGATTTTCCGCTGAAACACATGGGTAATATTTTGCCAGAGAGGATTGTTCTCCATTCGCGTTTTCATGTAGTAAGAGAGTTCCATCGTCTCCAACTGGATGAAAAGATCGCGGGTATCATGCATGATTTCAGGGGCAGTATAGTAAGGCGGGATTGTTCCTTTGATCAGCATATAAAGCGTTGTTACTCGCTGTTGACCGTCCAAAAGAAGCTTTACGGCTCCCTGCTGTTCATTGTATCGGTGAGGCCCCTTGAGCTCCGGCGGATTTGCGGTTTCCCATGTCAACATCGTACCGGTAGGGTATTCCTTGATGAGCGAATCAATTAGCTCCTTGGCATCATCGCGTTTCCAGACGTACTCGCGTTGAAAAGCTGGGACAAAGAGTTGATTCTCATCAATCTTTTCAAGAATGGTAGATATTTTCATGGATCATTAATGTTCTGTTTCAGTAAAGTCGATCAAACTATTTGATACGCCATGAGCCATCATTAAGATGTGATTTCACTTGATCCCAGGAATAGCCAGCGTCAGGGTTTGCTTCGAACTCCGCAAGGCGTGCTTGAAGCTCAGCCTTGAGCGCAGGCGAAATCTCCACGGCTTCAGGCAGCGCTGCAACGCTATCCCGGATAAGCTCAACGAGACGAATGCGCTCCTGCACTGGAAGCTCAAGAATGTCGGCAATAGAAATTGTGCTCATATTGGATAAGGTGTTCTTCTTTTTGTGGAACACTTGGGAGGTTAACTGACCATGAAAAGTACGAAAAAGGTATAGATAATTTGGCTAAACATAAAAAACAGTGCCACCATAGAAAATGTCAGGCCTGACGGCTTATAGTCGTCTGCTGTCCGTTTATCCATGTCACCAATTCATCATCACCGCGATTTATTTCGTCACAAACACGATCAATGCTTATGATCTTGCCATAGCTTGCCCGTTGAACCAGCGTATTCCAAAAACTTGGTACGATGTCAAACGCGTAGTAAAGTCGTGCTGCTGATATGAGCACGTTTGCGTCAAGAAGATAAACCGGGGTGATGCTCAAACTCTTCTCCCAAATTTATCATCAGCATAGTGCTGAAATGTTTTTCTGTTCAAATCGCTCAATCGGTATGCTTCTGTATAGGAGGTTTTTCCTTCCTGAACAGATTGCACTAATGCCTCGCCGAAACGTCGTCCAAGACGAAGGTTCTGGTTCATATAATAATCTCCTCCACTATGCGGAGAACTGCTTTTTGTGTATTCGCTTTGTTGCCATGATTACTGTGCGTTTGGTTTGACCATCTGAATGACCAGTTTCATCCCGCAGGCGCTTGCATACCTGCGCAAGGTATTGAGTGAGGGCGAATGATCCTGCTTGCCAAGACTGGACTCAATGCGGGCAAGAACAGGTTGCGACACGCCCATTTTCGATGCTACTTGTGCCTGTGTGAGTCCTGCCTGTAACCGCGCATCCAACAGAGCGGCCAGTGCGGCAAATTCATCTTCCAGGGCGTCATAGGCTATCCTGAATTCTGGATCTTTGGCGCGTTTTTCGGCGACCTCTTCACCAGGGTTGAGCCGTACAGGGTTATAGGTGTTATCAATATTCATGAGTGAATCTCCTTTTGCCGTTTTCTGGCGAGGTTTAATTCCTTGAGAGGGGTTTTCTGTGTCTTTTTGATAAACCCGTGTAAAATGATTATCTGGCGGTCAACAAGAGAGCAAAAAAATGCTCGCCCAATACCTTCAGAGCCTTTTGCCCTGATTTCAAACAAACCGTCCCCGAAAGGTCGAGTATAGGGTAGTCCCAGATTAGGGCCGGAACTCTCCATTTGTTTGGTAATCCTCAAGAAACAAGCGTTTACCCCCTTCGGCCATCCGTCGATCTCTTTCTTGACGGAGCTATTGTAATAATCAATCACATACGTCATGAATTATTATACCTTATATGCTATAAATCTGCAAATTAAATATACGGGATAGTGATAAGACGTTGGTACAGCTCTTCAATGGTAGCGTCTATCCGTTCAGTCATGAAATGCAACAGAAAACAGCGCTTTTCATGACTGAAACATTTTCTTGCTTTCAGGCTTTCAAATTCCGAATCCCCCTGGGAACGCCGAGCTCCAGCTCGGCTTAAAACAAGTACATTGTGTAAAGGAGGGTATCAGTGAACAGCGCTCATAAGTGTAAGTAATCAGAGATATTACCAAGCTTTCAAATCCCGCAAGAGGTGGTCGAATGCTTCCTGGTAGGCATCGTGCTGTTTCCATTGGGTGAAGTCGCCGATGTGCCGCTGGCGTTTCACGTTTCCGCTCCCAAAGCATCCTAATTTTGATATTGATACTGAGATTTTTTATAATAAAAAAAGGCGAAATTCGCAATTTATACGCATTACGGTTTCACTGAAACACTTGCTTTCCGATGCAGTTATCTATGAGAGCACACCATAACACCACCATAAAGAAAAAGTAATGGAGGACTGGCAAAAATGGAGTTACCATAAATCCCGATCAATGTGGATGTCGGTCATGCTTTCGCGGGTTGCGAATCAGGGTTATTGATATCCTCAATCTGATGGCCGCAGGACTTACTTCTGACGAAATTATTGTGGAACTGCCGGATCTTGAAAAAGAAGATATTCTTGCTGTTCTCAAATTTGTAAGCGAGAGGCTCAATCAGGTGATATCAGTAAGTTTATAGCCAATAAACTCCTTGTAAATTATAACACCAAGTGATATACTTAAAAAATGAGAGTGTTCAAAAACAAATGGTTCAACCATTGGGCACGTCGTGAAGGTGTTGCGGACGTTGCGCTGTTTCATGCAGCGGAAGAGATCGTTGTGGGCAAGGTTGAGGCAACCCTTGGCGGTTGTTTGTTCAAGAAACGTTTGCCACGGGCAGGTGCCGGGAAGCGGGGTGGATACCGAGTTCTTGTAGGATATAAAAGACCAAATGCTGAACGAATTATTTTTCTCTACGCTTTTGCCAAGAGCGAAAAGGGTACTATTTCTGACAGGGAGGAAGTGGCTTTAAGTATTGTCGCAGATTCTTTTATTTCATCAAGTGAAGAGCATGTTGCAGAGCTTTTAGAGGCGAATTTAATATGGGAGGTAAGCTCTTATGAGTGAGATTTTGGATATTGCCAATGAAATGGCGAAAGAGCTGTTTAATGTTGGTGCTATGGATGAAATCACGATGCGTACCGTTGATGCGCTTTGCTTGCCGAAAAAACGCATGTTGCAACCTGAGGATATTCAACGCATTCGCATGGCAAACAGTATGAGTCAAACCGTTTTTGCAGTGATGCTTGGTGTCGGTAAAACGACGGTGCAGCAGTGGGAGCAGGGACAAAAAAGACCGGGTGGTACAGCGCAACGTCTTCTTGATGTTATTGACCGTAAAGGAGTGGCGGTATTGAGCTGACAGGGAGAGCGCGAAACAGCCGTTTTTTCGCTGATAGCACTGTCCGATAAATTTCTCTCTATTCCATCCTGGATGGAGATTTATCCACACATTTGTCAGGCTTGTTTCGTAATTTCCGTTCCTGAGGAACACTTGACAGGTGTAAACAAAGCTTTTTCATTGTGATTGTCGGAGGGGTGTTATGACTGTTATCGAAAAACTGAAACACGAAGCAGAGTTTCTTACGGAACCGTTAGCTCAAGAGGTATTGGATTTCTTGTTATTTGTACGAGGGCGATATGGAGCAGGGCGGGTGCCAGAGCTTTTTGAGCACACTGTGGGAGCATGGAAAGGGGAGCCGCTTGAACGTGCTCCACAGGGCGAACCGGAACAACGTTTGAACCTGGAATAATGTGGATACCCGATACCAATGTCTGGATTCGATATTTAAATCCTCAATCATCCCCGGTTAAATCCTGCCTTTTGAGGTATTCCGTCGATAAAATATATTTGTGTGATATTGTCAAAGCAGAGCTCTATTTCGGAGCTTACAAGAGTACACGTCGTGACGAAAATCTTGCTCTGCTTGATGAGCTGAGTAAAGGTTTTTTATCACTTCCATTTGATGGTAACGCAGCTCGCCAGTTTGGCAGAATCCGTGCTGAACTTGCCAGAGCGGGTACTCCGATTGGCCCTTATGATCTCCAGATTGCGGCTATTGCGTTGAGTCGCGGCCTTACTCTGGTAACACATAACACAAGAGAGTTTTCAAGAGTAGCAGGCTTATATCTTGAAGACTGGGAAGTATAGGGTTGTGGTAAAGATTCCTGTTCAGCCAGCTTCAATACTGTCAATAACTAAAGGGTATTGTGTAGAAGTTGATCGTTTTTTACACCAAAACTCAGTTGAGGAAATGCGTATCAAGCGGCATTATTTTTTTATGCAAGTATTTAATGTCCAGCCTATAAATGGTAAGATTAAAGCGGTTATTACCCATCTCCAATATGTAACAATAAATAATTTTGACGAGTGGAACGGGCTAACTTTGACGATGACCTCTCTATCCAGCACCGGATGATCTTTTTTTTCTTCACCGAAGGGTAGTCGTATTCTTAGTGTGATGTGAAGGTGGATGACTTTTTTTCCGCTTTTCAGGGGTGTTACATCCCAGGCCCATTCTGTATATCCGGTTTCTGCAATTATTTGTTCTTCTTCGTTTAGTGGTGCAATAGTAAAATCATCCCCGCTAAGCCGAACCTTCATCAATTCAGATATTTTCAGCGCTTCAATTTTGGGGATTCCTCGTCCTTTCAGCGTGGTTATCAAATCGGTTTTAATGTTCTTTGCTATCCTTGTCTCTATTCTTTCAGTGGCTCCACACTTCATGGTATCTGGAGGATTGAACGTAACTTTTCCAATTTCTAACAGCTCCATTTCCTTACGCAATATTTCATGCCAAGGTTCTAAACTTAATTTTGCCCCGGCCATACAATCCATTCTATCGTCACCAAGATAGTCTGCGATTTCAAATATTTCTCCGCTGTGGCCAATGAAGAATTTTACGGTTTGACTCCGTTCTCTCTCCCAGTCAACAGGAACAACTTGCAGCGCATGAAGCACAAAGTCCACAGCATTTTCGGCGGCAATTTTCTGGCGGGTTGCGCTCTCCTCATCCTTGTATCCGTCTGCCCACCCGCAAATAGCTTTGATCACTATCCAGTCAACCGTATTGTCCTCACAGGCAACGTAGAGACCTGCGCCCTCCATCTCGCAGGCAATTGCTTCCTGCTCAAAGCCAACGAGCTGGTCACGGAAATCAACGTTGTCATCCAGCTTTTCTCCGCTCAACACCTTGCCGAAGTGCACTTTGGCACCTTTCCAGAGCAAGCATGCGCTGTTACATTGATCAATGAGCAACTGCGAGGCGTGTGGCTTGTCCTCGCAGAGCACGATCTGTGGTTTTCCCTCTTCTGCTGGGCCGTTGCGCTGTAACTCGTAAGGAAGCAATTGCTCGGTAACCAGAATATCACCAATAGCTTGCTTCTTTTCGTTGACTCCAAACGCAATTCCTGCTATAATAACAGCAGAGGGTTTGAGCGCTTCAATACTTTTTTGGCATTGCCAGTAAGGAGAGGTCAAGTTTGCTGGTGGCTATCTCTGATCGGATCAGAAAAACTCGCGCACCGTTGACGATGCCAAGATTAAAATAGATCTGCTCATCAATGGTGCAGGGTGTTGCTGCACAACCAGCGGCAGGTTCAAAAGCATTGAGAACCGCCCTGCTTTCTACGTCGGTTACGGTGACGATCAGGATATCAGCATTATTGTTCATACCGGCGGTATTTGTGTGATTCCGTATATCGAGATGCTCTTGATTTGCCATTGCTATAACTGGTTATCTTGTAATTTGATAGCACAACACACACCTATTCCCACCTCAGCTCCGGCAACCCCTCAACAATCTCGACACTCTTCACGCTCACGTTGATAACGCTCAGGAGGAGGTCGAGTATGTAGCGTGGATTTCCGACCTCTTTGGCCCAGTCGTTGGGGTTGTTGGTGATGGTGCTCTCTTTGTGGGTGGTGAGTTGGTAGCGTTCCATGATCCATTCGATGGCGCTTTTGCCGTTGACTGTGTAGTCGTAGGCTTTGGCGGGGATGTTCTGGATGGTGATGGCGCTGTTGTAGAGGATGGTGTCTTTCTCTCCTTTTTTGGGGAAGCGCATTTTTTCGACGATGAAGTGGCCGGCTTCGGCGCCGGTAATGGTGACCTCCTGGGAGGGTGGTGGCGTCGCCCGTCATGTCGTGAAAGGCGTTCTCGATGTTGACTGCGGCGATGTAGTAGGCGAGCAGCACAATTTCGTTGGCGTGTATCCTAATTTCCCGAGATTTTTATAACTACGCCATAACTAATTTGATAAAATAAAGCGGTTTGCAAGCTTTTTTTGCTCTCGATCTCCTCATACTCAGAATTGATCGAATACATCAAATATGGCTATAACCGTGATGGTGAGAAGCTACCCCAACTCAACCTTGCGATGCTGTTCGGTCAGAAGTCAGCTCTGCCGGTCTATTACCACCGAGTTCCGGGCAGCATCAACGATGTATCAACGCTACACAATCTTCTGTTGACCTTCAAGAAGCTTGATATAAAGCGACTGCATTTCGTTATGGATAAAGGCTTCTATAGCAAAAAGAACCTTGATGAACTGGTAGAACACCGTGATCGCTTCACGATCGGAGTTCCCTTGAGTAACAAGTGGTTACAGGATGCTATCGACGAGATCCGTGATACCATTCATGGCCCCGCAGGGTACCGCAAGCTTGATGAAGAGATACTTTATGTTCACTCGCGTTTATATCCTTGGGGAGAGAAGAACCGCCGCTGTTATCTCCACCTGTACTACAACGCCACCAGCCATGCCAAGGATGTTGACAAGTTTAATGGGGAACTGCTTGATTACAAACAAGAACTCGAGTCAGGCAAGCCAGTGAAAGAGCATCAGAAAGCGTATGACAATTTCTTTATCCAGAAGAAAACTCCCAAGCGAGGTCTGCAGGTTTCTTATAACACCGAGGCAATAAACCTACACATCAGCCGATATGCAGGATTTCAGGGACTTTTTTCCAATGGAATCAAGGATCCTTTGGAGGCAATGAGGGTTTATCGGGATAAGGATGCGGTGGAGAAGTGCTTCGACGACCTGAAAAACTCGTTAGACATGAAGCGTCTACGGATGCACCATTCGGCGACTGTCGACGGAAGACTCTTCATCCAGTTCATCGCACTGATCTTGATCAGCGCACTACGCCAGAAAATGAGAACATCTCGACTCATAGAGAAATACACAGTCCATGAACTCCTGCGTGAAATGGAGACTATTGTCAAAGTGCAATATTCTGGAAGGTATGGACACATTCTCACCGAGGTTACCAAGGTGCAGCGGATGATTTGTAAAGAGCTGGATGTCCAGCCGTCTGGTTACTCGTAGTTATAATTTCCACGGGAAATTAGGGCGTATCGCCATTGAGCAGGAATCCAAAGGGCTACCCAGGGTAGGTGCCCGATGAAAAAGAAGATTGGACGCGCCAGGCATGAATCGCAACTCCCTGCAACCGTAGCGGCTCATGAGGCTGCCCTTCTGTCGGATCTGCGGAATCTTATCCAATCAGCCCGTCAGCGGATTTCCACAGTTCTCTATTCTACCCAGACTCTGCTTTCCTGGCATCTGGGGTAGTGAATTCTCAAAGAAAACCTGCACGGTGCTCGCGCGGCCTATGGCAAGCAAATTCTCGTAACCGTGTCACGAGAATTGACTGCCGAATATGGGCGCGGCTTCAGCTCATCCCATACTCCATCAGCAATGTCTATCTCACCATAAAGCTTATGAAGCAAATCAAACTGACCTATGGCTGCAAGATTGGTCAATGGCGATGTATTACTGACCACCTTCATAGTCGTCGTAACTCTTGAAGCGTTGCAATATCTCTATCCAGGTCGGAGACATCATAATCAGGTGAAACGCGCCGGAATGCCAAAAGTTGACGGAATTCCCACAATGACATATCGGCCAGTTCATGTGCCTTTCCGATTGAAAGACGCCGCTGTGCATACAAACTGACCGCTATCTCTGTTCTCAAGTCATTTATTGTCAGGCGTGCCGAATCCAATATATCTTGAGGAATTTTCAGTACACTCAGATTGCTCAACGTAGTTTTTTTTATAATGGGAGTAACCAAATTATCTCGCTTGTCAAGAAGAACTTTCCGTTTGTGTTAGATTTCTTCTCTCATGCCAGTACCATTTTCCTGACTGTAGTTAAAAACTCTATGGCCTCACGTCACTGGTGAACCACTGACTTTGCGTAACAGCCATAATACTCCAATGTATCATTTTATAGTAAATTCCATGATGGACGTGCTAAAAGTTAACAGACGCTATACTGTCTCCTAAACATAAGAAATATTCCTGCCAACATGCAGGCTGTTTATGCTCTGGATGAGATAGCCAACCCACTCCGTCAGACGACTTCTGCGGCTCCTCAAGTGGAGTGGAATATTTCATCCCGCTTTTGGAGATTATCGAGCAAGCTCTAAGGAGAGTCATTTAGGCAACAAAAAGTGGCTGAGTTTAAGTTGATAACCAGAGCTGTTCATACAGTGGAAAAACGCTGCAGTATCGAATAAATCAAAATCTTCCTAATTATAAGTTTTAAAAACAGAAAAAACACATTTTTTTCGGTGTTCTTTTCACTTTAGTGCGGGTCAGATGCCAACAGCACAACTAAGGAAATTAAAAAGCTTTATCTTGGCTAACAAAGAGGAGTTAATGACAACGTGGAATGAGCTTACTACTTGATACACCATGGGTTCAGGTTGTGGAAGTGATACCACTTTCAGGACTGAGATTACAAGTCAGATTAACAGATGACCAGGAACTAACCCTGAATCTTGAACCTTTGATACAAAGTCGCGATGCCTACTGGCGACTGCGTCAGGAGAGGTATTTTCGGCAGGTTAGTATCGATCCAATTGGCGGCATCTGCTGGCCCGAAGGTGAAGACCTTGCGCCAGATGGGTTGGAACGTTACGTTATAAGCGTTCCACAGAATTGATTCCGTAGAAAAAGATTCAACAGGGACTTGTCGCAGGATCAACGCTTGTGAGTGTCGTGTAAAAAATTTCGTGGGAACCAAAAAAAGCAAGAGGTGGCTTACAGCGTCATACTCGCTGAAGTGCAGGGTAAGTTGGCCGTTACCCCTGAATTATCGGGAAAGTGCCGGAGTCGCTCAGATTTTGCTTATGGTTTTCAGTGGTAAAAACAGGGTGTGAAGGGCGCCAATGCAAGGTATAAAGCCGTGGTGCAGATAAAACGCCTCCGCCTGTTCATCTTTTGCATCGACGAGCAGAGCGTAGACTGCCATTGATGAATGTGATGACCTGAGAAGGGCATCTGCGATAAGTGCGCTCCCTATGCCTTTTCCCTGATAGCGCCGGTCTACGGCGAGACGTCCTATTCTTGAGGCTGGAACGGCATCATAGCGGGGCATTTTTCTGACGATCTCTTTGGGTAAACCTGGTAACGGAATTTGGGCGGCTGAAAGTGTGTAGTAGCCAGCGGTTTGTTGATTGACGTTATCGACAGCAATAAAACAGTTGGTGATATTTCTCTTGATATCCTGACCGACCTGCGCTGAAAAGTAGTGATCCAGAGCTTCAGAGCCAGAGCAGAACCCCTCTCGTACATTGTCTTTGCTCAGTGGAATCACTGAAAATGGTGGTTGCTCCATAACGCAACAAGGGTTATTGATCCTGACCAAACAATGCTGCATGATTTTCGAATGCCCGTCGCAAAGCTGCATTGGGCTCTGGTGGATTCAGCAACGCCTCGGCAAAGGCAAGCTGGCCTTCGATTGACAACTGGATAACGGAATTTTCTTCAATTGCTTTCGTTGCAGCCTCAAGAGCCGCATAGACAACAAAATCAGTCACCGTTCGTCCTTGAATTTCGGCGGCTCGTTTGATTTGTGCGTGAACATTTTGGGTTATCCGTGCTTCCAGGCGCGTCTTTCCCCCAGTTAACTCTTTCGAAGAGACTCTTGTCGCCAGATTGAGTTTGTCGTATGTCCCTGCTGGCTCTTTCACACCTTTTTGCTTGAGATCTGTGCTCATGGGTAGCTTGTATATGTTGTACGGCAGATTACCGCAATATACAGATAGAGTTGATGAGAGCAACGGGAAAAAATTTTGCAGATGACAATTTTGAGTCAATGGATGTGAAGCGAATTTTGCATGGACATTTCAGCAATGGCCTCATCAACTGAATGAGCAGCTTATTGCAGTAACAATCACAGGCAGAGCGGCATGACCGTAACGGCTATTCCATGATGCTCAAACTCTTCTGCTCCGTTATGCCTGATAATCAGGCCACGGCGCAAGCCGAATTTGTTACTGCAATCCGTCAGGCCGCGAAGCTCCCTGTGACGTTTTTTTACATCGCCGAGGGGTGTTGAAACCTGAATGGCTTCCGTCACATCGAAACTTTTTTTTGACAATGAAGTCACACTCCGATTTATCCTTGAAAAAGCAGATCTCTTTTTTCCGACGCTTGAGTTCCAGAAAAATGTGCCCTTGATCTTGATAACCGAGCAAGCACTCGATATTGCCAACTCGCTGATAGCGAAGGGGATTATTCCAGCCAAGGCGGCTGAAGATGCGCTCCACATTGCATATTGCCACAGTCAATGGAGTTGATTATCTTCTGACAGTGGAACTGTCGGCACATTGCAAACCCGGAGATTCAAAACTTTTAGAGAATGGATGACTCCAAAAAAATAGAACAGGGTTTTATTATCGACAGACTGACCAACTCGATATTGAACACAGTTTCAGGCGACAGTTTTCAGACAGAAGTTATTCGGTTAAGTAAATCGGATTTGAAATATATCACCAAAAATAAAGGATGGAATTTCAATTGGAAACAGGAATTTGACGAAATAAAGAAAGAAGTTTATAAACTGACTATCGTAAACAACCCGAATATTATACAAGGACTTTTAAAAATAATGGGCTTAATAAAAGAACCGGAAGGCGTTGATTTTATAATACAAAGTCCGCCGTTGACTGACATAGAAAGAAAAGAGATAAGCGAATTTATACGGATCAGAAAACTACAAAATAAGACAAAGCTTAAACAGACAATCTCGAAAAAGAGGATGGGAAATAATGTGACAGAAATGCCAAACCCATAACAAACGCTATGACTAAGAAGGGGTTAGGTGGTTTTCATAGCATAATTCGCGCACCAGCTTTTTGTTTAAAAGCTGCAGGAAAAATTTTACAGAGACCATTTTGGAAGATGGACTCACCCCGAAGAATTACTTGGAGAAGAAGATGAGGAATGACGAAATCGTAGATGAAGTAAGAGCTATTCGTGATGCCCACGCAGCCAAATTTGGCTATGACTTGCGGGCGATCTATGCTGATCTGAAAAAGTCAGAAGCTGAACGTATGGCCGCTGGTCATCAATTTATCCCTACGCCTGAGCGTCCGGTGCCCAGCACTGCATTGCAACGGTCTCGCTTCGCTCAGCGCTGAATTCAGACATTATCAACACATAAAAAACGAGAGGCACAATGTTACCGGAAGTACTGCCAGAACTGATGAAGGCGGATGGCGTCGTTGCCATTGCGACCATAGGAGAAGACGGGCCTCATTTGGTCAACACCTGGAATGCCTATTTGGCAATGTCCGAGGATGGCCGCTTGTTGATACCTGCCGGTTACATGAACAAGACAGAGGCAAACGTGGCGTATAACCCCAATGTGCTCGTTACATTAGCAAGCAGCAAGGTAAATGGACTCCACGGTCCGGGCGCAGGCTGTTTGATCAAAGGCAAGGCGAAGTTCATCACATCTGGACCAGAGTTTGATTTGCTGAAGAAACGGTTCAACTGGTTGCGCGCGACAATGGCCGTAACAATCGAATCTGCGACTCAAACATGGTGATTCTCATTGCCCGGCTTGCCTGATGATTCTGCTTTACCTGGTCAGTATGGGCTTGCTGGTTACACCATCCCTCTACCTATCGGATTTCTTTGAACGTAACCGCTCCAGCTATTATGATGCCCTGACGCAGGAGCGAGTCAGTAAT
>JBMOIS010000061.1:0-13846 GCA_049317185.1 Chlorobium sp.
TACCCAGCAGGCTGATGGTGCCAAGTTCGGTTTTGAGCGCTCCCTGATAACGGCGCAACTCCTCGGCATGGTTCGACAGCTCCACTGTCGGGGAAGTAATATCGACGGAAAGAATGTCGGCGATGGCAATCCGCACCTTTTCACGAACAATGGTTTTGAGCTCTTCTGCATCCTGATAGGTTGGGCAGGGCGTTACTGAACAGGAGTCGGGGTTTGTCCAATCAGCCGTGAGGGCATCCTGATGGTCAAGCAAGTTTAACCAATCCTGTGCGGCCTGACGTTTTTTCTGGGGAGCAAGATTCTTGGCTTGAGTTGGAGCTGCCTCCGGAAAAACGGCAAAAACATGAGGCTGGACTGCCTGGCTCCCCTTTCTGGCCTTCTCAAGCTCTTCCCAGGTGACTTTTCCAACCCTCTCCCTGAACACAAAAATGGCTATCTGTGCACGGTCAAGCGCGGGGGTAACTGCCCTCTCCTGGCCTCCGGTCAGCGCCAGTGCATCGAGTGTCCACTCCCACAGCCTGATACGCTTGAAAAGTGAACGATGACCATTGGATTTCAGCAGCAATCGAAAATCCTTCTCAATTTCCGATTGCAGTTCAAGAATGGCATTTGCTTCCGCAGAAGCATCGTCGCTGTGGCCGATGAATATCAGAAGCTCTTCGGGCGGAAATTCAGAAGAATCTGGCACAATATTGCTGGTATCGGGTTACATGGAGCATGATCAGTGTAATGTATAGGAATTTATTGTCCATTTTCAAATTTCCCTCCCCTGTTTATCTTCCTTCTTTTCCTTATCTTCCCAAGAACCTCACGGGAGGCAAATAGATATACGCAGAGGGGCATCCTGCGCTCCAAAAACATTCACGAAGTAACCATACCAATGACCATGAAGGGAGAAGCTCAAGCGATTGTGTTGCAGAAGGCCAACAAGCTTAAATTGCAGAGTGCTGCGTACCATGCCGATCAGCCTGATGATCTTCTGATCAAAACGATCGCAAGCACCATAACTCCTGGATTTGACCGGCTTCTTTTGACCAACAAACCGGTATCGAGCAAGGTGTTCAAGTATCCGATCATGCCGGGCAGTGAGGCTATCGGTCAGGTTATTGAAACCGGCCCGGAAGTCACTGATTTGCAGCCGGGTGATTTTGTTTATGCGTTCAGGGGGGATCGCTGGGCAGGCATTGAGCCTTATGCCGGCTGCCATGCGGAGATCATTCCCACCTCACGCCAGAATGTTCTTGCTCTTGGCCGTCCTCCTGTCCACCGCGATCTGCTCACTGGTCTGCTTGCCTACGCGGTCAGCGCCATCGACAAAGCGCCTCTTGAAGCCTCGTCAAAAGTGCTTGTGCTTGGTCTCGGCTCGGTGGGTCTCATGGTGTCGGAGTACTTGCACTCGCTTGGCATCAAGCATGTCGATGCTGTTGAAATTTTCAGTATCCGGGGGCAACTCTCCCATGCTGAACATATTGCTCTCGATATTGACGATTTCACGGAGGAGTTCAACAACAGCTTCGATCTTGTTATTGAAACGACCGGCAGAATTCTGATGATTGAAAAGGCCACTCGCCTGATGAAGCCGCAAGCCGTGGTGCTGCTGATGGGCAATTATGAGGTTATGGCCTACGACTACCGCCTGATACAGCATAAGGAGCCGGTGATCATCAGCTCCAGTATTACCACTCTGTCGCATTTGAAGGAGGCCTCTTCCCTGCTGGAGAGTGACAGACTTGAAACCGAAAAGTTTTTTACCGGGGTTTATACGGTCGCACAGTTTGAACTGGCCTACCGCAGGGCGCTTGACGGCAAGGAGTCCATCAAAACCGTGTTGAGCTGGTTATAAACACTGAACATTTTCATGCCATGGGTGTTGCTGTCTGTTTGAGCGCTGTTTCAAAAATGTTTGGAAGCTTTGCTGCAAACAAACATATCTCGCTTTCTGTCGAAGAGGGCTCCATTCATGCGCTTGTCGGTGAAAACGGGGCAGGAAAGAGTACGCTCACAAAAATCATCTACGGAATGCACCAGCCGACATCGGGCGAGATGGTCATCCAGGGAAAGCCTGTCCGCTTCACCTCTCCACGGGATGCCATCAAGATGGGTATCGGGATGGTTCATCAGCACTTTATGCTTGTGCCGGAACTCTCTGTTGCAGAAAATATTATCCTTGGCCATGAACAGAGCGGGCTCTTTGGGCCTCTTCCTCTAAAAAAAGCCAAAGCTCTTATCATGCAAAATGCCGAAGCCTACGGGATTGCTGTGGATCCTGACGCTTCGGTTGCAAGCCTCAGCATTGGCGAGCAGCAACGGGTTGAAATTCTCAAGCTCCTGTTCCGTCAGGCGACCATCATGATTTTTGATGAGCCGACCGCCGTGCTCACACCCTCTGAAACGGAGAGGTTTTTTGGCACACTCCGATCGCTCCGCGACAAGGGAAAAACCGTTATTCTCATTACCCACAAACTGGACGAAGCGCTGGCTGTGGCCGACACGGTGAGCGTTATGAGAAAAGGGGAAATTGTCGGCTCGGTGGCAGCCAGCTCCGTTACCAAACCGGAACTTGCCCGCATGATGGTGGGGCGCAGTGTGCTGTTACGGGTCGCCAATCCTCCGGCCTCGCCTGGCAAAACCATTCTCAACATCAAGAGGCTCAGCTTTCGCTCCCCAAAAGGCGAGGAGCGGCTTCATGACTTCAGCCTGAAGGTCAGGGCTGGCGAGATCTACGGGATTGCCGGAGTTGAAGGAAACGGGCAGAGTGAACTTTTGCAGGCGCTCTGGGGTCTTGCGCCCGAGGGAAGCGTCATCTCCGGTGCAGCAACACTTAACGGGCGTTCGATCATCGAAAAAAAACCGGCAGAGATCGCGATCATGGGTGTCTCCCATACTCCTGAAAACCGTCTCCGGCATGGAGTTATCCTTGAGTACTCCATTGCTGAAAATTTGCTGTTTGGCAGGCACCGGGAGCCCGCTTTTCACCAGGGAATCGGGTTTAACAGCCAAACCATCAAAAGCTCTACCGAAGCGATGATTGCAGAGTATGATATCAGATGCACCTCTCCGTCCCGACAGCCGCTAAGCACCCTCTCGGGAGGAAACCAGCAAAAGGTCGTTCTTGCCCGGGAACTCAACCGTCCCGGAATCTCCTTGCTGATCCTTGCCCAACCTACCAGGGGTGTTGATGTCGGTGCCATTGAGACCATTCACAAAAAGATTATCGAGGCTCGTGAAAGCGGCATGGCAATTCTTCTTGTCTCCTCGGAACTCGAAGAGATCATTGCGCTTTCAACGCGTATCGGTTGCCTCTACAAGGGTTCCATCCGGCACGAATTCAGTCAGGAGGAGGTAGCGCTCAAAAGAGAGACTGAACATGAGTTCGAAAAAGAGATCGGTCTTCATATTACGTGAACAACCTGACTACCATGAATTCAAAACATCTCCGGCTCCTCATACCCGTTTTTTCTTTGCTCTCTGCGCTAGCCCTCAGCACTCTGATTATTGCGCTGGCCGGGCGTGATCCGATCATGATTTTTCAGAAAATGGTGCACGCAACGCTTGGCACACCCTACGGAGTCGGGCAGGTGATTTTCAGGATGACAACGCTTGTGCTTGTGGGGCTTGCCGTTGCCATTCCTTTCCAGCTCAGGCTTTTCAACATCGGTGCTGAGGGGCAGCTTCTTATGGGTGCTTTCGCCGCAGCAATGGCTGGCATCATGCTTCCTGCCAGCCTCCCCTCTTTTGTTGCTCTTGCGCTCTGCACTCTTTTTGCAATGGCCGCAGGAGCCTGCTGGGCACTGCTGGCAGGAGTGCTGAAGGTACGCTTTGGAGTGAATGAGGTGATTGCAACCATCATGCTGAATTTCATTGCCCAGGGCATTACCGGATATTTGCTGACCTGGCATTTTGCGATTCCCTCGACCGTTCATACTGCCCGAATTACCGATAACTCCATAATCCCGACCTTTGGCTCAGTCACAGGATGGCTCGCCAACTCTCCGGCCAATCTCAGCACACTTCTGGCTGTCGGGGTGGCGCTGCTCTTTTGGGTTCTCCTCTATTCTTCGAGGTTTGGCTACGAAATGAGGGCTGCGGGCCTGCAACCAGATGCTGCACGGTATGGAGGAATCAATGCCGGTATGCACACCATCACCGCCATGAGCCTCGGTGGAGCTGCTGCAGGTCTTGGAGCTGCGAACATTGTTCTCGGTTATAAACACTATTTTGAGTCAGGAATGACTTCAGGAATCGGCTTTACGGGCATCGCAGTGGCGCTGCTCGCAGGCGCTCATCCGTTGTGGATTCTCCTCTCGGCATTTTTTTTTGGATGCCTTGAATACGGAGGGCTGACGGTCAACGCCTGGATACCAAAGGATATTTTCATGATCATCGAAGCACTCACCATCCTTCTTGTCATTTCCTTCAGCGCTCTCGGGAAACGGTGGTTGTGACGATACTGTTTTTTACTTTGATAACATAACAATCACCTCCTATGATAAAAAAAGGCATTGCCAGAGTCTGGGGATCGCTCTCACTTCTGTTTGCTGGCCTCTGGCTGGTTGTGCGTATTATTCTGGAGTATTTCGGTCTGATCAGTGACGGCAACGACAGAACAACAGGCATAAAGGATATGCGCGAGGAGTACAAGAAGGCCAACTATAAATAATTCCTTCCCGAGTCTATAATAAAATCATAAACCAGGGCCATTCAACAATGTGATATAATCCTGGAACATTGTACTCCGTCCCGAATCGGATACATTATAACACTTTCGTCTTGAAACAGAATCACTCTGCGATTACAACAGTCAACTCAACCGGCTGTTCGGGAGAAAGAAAAGAGCCAACTGCCGGCTTTTGGCTGATAACAGTATTGGGCACAAGAAGAGCGGAGTATTCTGTAGTCACCTTTCCCATCGTAAGACCTGCATCGGCAATAACCTGCTGCGCCTGCGCCAGAGACATGCCAAGAACATCCGGCAGAGCAATTTTTTTCGTTCCTTGAGTTGATGCTTCATATCTGCCGATAATAATGGAAGCAGAGGTGCCTGACTTCACCATGGTCTGTGGTGGAATCGACTGGCTTAGCACCTTTCCGTTCTCTTCAGAATGAGTGACCGTGCTGATCTGTACGCCAACAAGCGCAATATCCATACGGGCAGCAGCCTGGCGGGCATCAAATTCTGGTCTTCCTACCAAATCAGGCATTGGAACACTGGGCTTTTCACGCCGGTTGACAACCAGATAAACATTTCTGCCTGGCTTTACCTGCATTCCTGCCTGAGGCATCTGCGAAATAACAATATTGGAATCAACATTGCTGAGGTATCTGACATGGTAGCTTTTTATCGCCTCAAACCCGGCTATGCGCAACTTTTGCGAAGCATCGTCATAGTCCATATTGGTCACATCGGGAACAACCTTGACACTACCCTGTGATATATACAGGGGCATAATCAGCTTGTCGAACAACACCAAAAACCCTAAAAGTACAAGAAAAATAACACCTGCTTTTTTCATCTCGACGGTAATGGTTATTTCTTTTCAGTGACAACACCTCCGACCAACGGAACAAGGGAAATCAATATTGCCTTACCATAACAAAATCCACAAGCCGCAGCAAGGAGGTTTTTGCGGAACTCTCAGGAAAAGAGCTGATTGATTCAACGGCCTTTAAAGCAAACCCTTCAGCAACTTCGGCGGCATAGTCGAGCCCCCCTTTGGCGGTAACAAACACGATAACCTCCTCGCTTTTCGTAGCCCGTTTGCGGGAACTCTTCAAAATGGAGCGAATTTTTTTCTGTTCGGCGGCAGGAGCATGACGAAGCGCGTAAATCAAAGGAAGAGTGATTTTCTTGTCTTTGATATCAATACCCATCTGCTTGCCCGTTTTTTTTGAATCCCCGGTATAGTCGAGCAAATCATCACGTATCTGGAAAGCAAGACCAAGATACTCGCCATAACTTTTCAGCGCTGCAATTTTGCCCTCATCGGATGTTGCACTCATTGCCCCCATCGCGCAGGAAGAGGAGATAAGGGACGCTGTCTTGTCAGAAATGACGCTCAGATAATCCTCTTCGGAAATGTCGAGACTGCGGGTTTTTTGTATCTGAAGGATCTCGCCTTCACTCATCCGGCGCACCGCTTCCGAAACGAGTTGGAGAAACCCGTAATCATTGTGTTCAAGAGAGTAAAGAAGACCCCTGGAAAGAAGATAATCGCCCATCAGCACCGATATCTTATTTTTCCATAACGCATTAATCGAAGGCAAACCACGTCTCATTTCAGCCCCGTCCACCACATCATCATGAATCAGTGTCGCTGAATGCAGCAGTTCAACCATAATAGCCGCCCGATAACTCGACTCTGTCACTCCGCCACACAACCCGGCCGCAAGCAGAACCATGGCAGGACGAATCTGCTTGCCCTGTTGCTTGAGCACATAGCGGGAAACCTTGTCAACCAGCGTATTGCGGGCATGAAGCACCTCTTTGTACTTCTGCTGAAACAATACAATTTCATCGTTTACCGATGCAGTAACATCCTTGATATTCACCAATTCCCCGGACTTTTTTCATGACAAGCTCTACCAAACGATGTAAAGTATAACATTTCAGTGAGCAAAAAAAATGAGTCAACTATATATAATTATACGGAGTAAAACATTTACTTGTGTACATGTTGCTTTGTTGCTATTATTGTAGCCAGGATAATCATTTTCATCCCGAATCACGTCATGACCCAGGAAACAGAATCGACACCATCACCATCACTGGAACTGCCTGAAAAGAGCCCCCGGCGCATCACGGCCACAGATTCAGAGCCGGACAACGAGATGAACTTCATCGGGCATCTTGAGGAAATTCGATCACGACTGATCAAGTCCGCCCTGGCGCTGATCATTGTTATGAGCTTGTGTGCCACTTATGCTGATTTCCTGGTCAACGAGATCCTTATTGGCCCGCTCAAACGAAGCAGCCAATCACTGGTACTGCAAAATCTTGTTCCTTATGGGCAGCTCTCCCTCTACTTTCAGGTCGTCTTCTTTGCCGGATTCGTTATCTCTTTTCCCTTCATCGCATGGCAACTCTGGCAATTTGTGGCACCTGGCCTGCACGAACACGAACGGAAGGCTGGACGGTTTTCCATACTCTTTATCTCCCTCTGCTTTTTTTCCGGCATAGCTTTCGGGTATTTTGTTTTTCTGCCCATCTCGCTCCAGTTTTTTGCAAGCTTCGGCTCTACCCTCATAAAAAACAATATCTCCATTCAGGATTATGTGAGCTTTTTTATTGGAACATTACTGACGGCAGGCCTTGTCTTTGAACTTCCCTTTATCTCCTACATTCTTTCAAAAATAGGACTTCTGACACCGGCCTTCATGAGGTTTTACCGCAAACACGCCATTATTGTTCTTTTGATTGTTGCTGCGGTAGTGACTCCTTCAACCGATTTTGTTACCCAGCTTATCATCGGGCTTCCAATGATTCTTCTCTATGAACTCAGTATCCATATTTCAGCTCATGTCAACCGCAACAATGCCGCGCTGAAATGATAGCAGGAGTCGCAACACAGTACCATGCATTAACGTGGCTCCTGATTTTGCGAGCAAAAGATGATGAGTGTCGTTCCAGGGCTAAAGCGTTCCCAGAGTGGGGGCTCGGAGATATAGGTTATACTATTATTGGGGAATCAGAGTGGCTCTCGCAGGCTGAGCTGAGGCGGCGGCAACCAGCAGGGTGCGGCAAAGAGCTTCCGTCTCTTTTTTCAGATCATCCAGAGAGCCTTTGTTGAAAAGCACATAATCGGCTTTGGCAATCAGTTTTTCCTGTGGCCACTGCGTTGCAATGCGTCGCATGATCTCCTCCGGTGTTCCCATACCCTTCTGCACGGCCCTCTCAAGCCGATCCTGTATATCAGCCACCACAACAATCACGGCATCAAGCCCCTCATTGCTGCCTGACTCAAAAAGAATTGCCGCCTCCTTTACCAGTATTTTTGTCCCCTGCTGTTCTGCTTCAAGCACAGCTTTACGAAACTCCTGAGATACCCTGGGATGAATGAGCCTGTTCAGGGCATCAAGTTTATCGGGTGCGGAAAAGACTGTTGCTGCAATTTTTTTTCGATCCAGAACCAATTTGCCAGCGCCATCTTTCGAATAAACAGTTGAACCGAAAAGTTCACTGATTCCCATAATGACTTCTGGATCATGAAGCTGCAGCTCCTTTGCTCTCTTGTCGGACTCAAAAAGCCCGCAACCCATTTGAGAGAAAAAGTGGCAAACCATTGATTTACCGCTACCAAGGCCGCCTGTTACTCCTACAAGAAAAGGAGAGGTTTGTTTCATTGCACTGTTGCTGCTTTATGACGAATATTTACCCGAACCAGCTCAAGCACCGATTTCCAGAGTTCAGGATTCTTCTTGTATGCATCTATTTTGCGGGTGATACTCTCTCGACTCAGTGCATGACGCACAAGAAGTTCATTGAGATCAACCGAATCAATCGAAGTAAGTTCAACTCCTCCATCACGGGGCTCCACTCCAGAGAGCAGAAGATAATCACAGTAAAACCCTGCAACACGGACATCATCTTTATCGAGAAGCACCGGTTTTTTTTCGCTGCACCCAAAGAGTGAGCAACAAACAACAAAACAAAAAAAAGAGGCACGAAGAGCATCGCAAAATTTCATTACCGCAAGAATGAATTTCAGGTGTTGAAGAAACTTAATTTTCGTTATGCAAGTTTAAACATTTTAATTGTATCTATCGTATACTTTTTAACCTCTAAACAACAAATCCCCATGGCCTGTCAGCAACCCTCATTGTTTTATGCAGAAAATGCACTTGAGCCTTTTATTTCAGCAAAAACGCTCAGTTTTCATTATGGAAAACATCATGTTGCGTATATAAACAACTATAACAACCTTGTCGCCGGAACACCTCTCGACAGCTTGAGCCTTGAGGAGGTCATTGCCCTGACGGCCACAGATCCACAAAAAGTCGGGATCTTCAATAACGGCGCACAGGCATGGAACCACTCTTTCTACTGGAGCTGCCTCACTCCCAACGGCGGGGGCAAACCAGGCGAAAAACTCGAAGCAAAAATTACGCAGGATTTTGGCAGTTTCGACAAATTTAAAGAGGAACTCAAGGCCGCTGCAGCAACCCAGTTCGGCAGTGGGTGGGCATGGCTTGTGCTTGAAGGAGAGACTCTGAAGGTCGTAAAAACCGGCAATGCCCAAACACCTTTAACCAGTGGCCAGAAACCGATTCTCACCATTGATGTCTGGGAACACGCCTACTATCTCGATTACCAGAACCGTCGCCCCGACTATGTTGCAGCCGTGATCGACAACCTCCTCAACTGGGAGTTTGCGGAAAAGAATTATCTATCATATTTATAGCAGGTTACGGCGATACAATTTTATCCGGAGAAAAAGTGGGGGCTAAACTGAATGCCATAAAAAAGCCCCCGTTTTTTAGTACACCAACCACGAGCCTTGAGGATTCACTCCTGTAGTGGTTCCCGGTATTTTATCTCTGTTGACAGAGTGCCCTTGCAGAGTCTTCACATCCAGGGCAGGTGTGCTGCGTCATTGAGATTAACCACCTTCGCTTTTTTGGGCATTGAAAATCTGAACGAACGACTCGTCTTGTTAAAGACCCGTTCATCATAGGCTATAACCAATTGCTGCTCAGCAATACTACCGTCAGCATTACTCTTGTAAAGTGCCATCTCAATCTCTTTGGGAACTAACGTGCTTTGGCCATCAATGCTGATAGTCTCGAAATTTCGGAAATGCACTTCAGATGTTGTTCTTCCCTGCCAATCCTTTAAAAGAAGGGCTCCGAGCGTTTTGTTGGAAGGATCGATAACCACCTCTTTGCTTCCCGTAGAGCTCGCAACCGTAAAAAGCAACATCCCGGAACCTTGTTTTACCGATCTGACAGCGCTCAAGGGCTCTGTAAGGTTCACCAGCCCCAAAAGGGATTCCGACAAAAGCCGATATCCTGAATTCACCCCTATAATTTTCTCAAGATTCAGATCGTTGTTGCTGCCAAGAAAAAGCCGGTTGTTGAGCATATCATGCACGTAAAGCGAATCTTTGTTGAAAAACATATCAGCAACAGGCCAACCAAGCAAACCTGCGCTTACAATCATCCTTGCCTCACTCCCCCGATTGATCAGGATATTGCAGAAAACCCGATTCCGTCTTTTCGGAGTTTTTATCCAGACATCAGCATACCCATCCATCGAGTGAATAAATGGGGATGCTTTTGCAACTTCCCGATAGAGCGCCGCATGTTCAGCAAGGAGCGTCGTTTGCTCTGCTGGCAGTTCCTGCTTGCCAACCGTTCGGAAATCGGCGCATCCTCCCAGTACAACAACGATACTGAGCACCCACAACAACATTCTCTTTCCTTTCATCCTCTCTTCCTTTAACTATTTCCTTTGAGATTCATTGCTTTTGCTGCACATTGCAACAGAAACGTTTAATACCGCGTTTAATACTTTAGCGCTGAAAATGCCGCCTGGCCCCAAGATAAACAACTGCATTGTATCGGCGAAAGTTATGTCAAGGTAAAATAAAGAGATCTTAAAACACGACACATTTTTCAAGCCATGCAATCCCTCTACCTTAAGCCAAAAGAGCACCACCGGATCCAGAAAGGTCATCTCTGGGTGTTCAGCAATGAACTCGAAAGCCTTCCCCGCGATATTGCTTCCGGTGAAACTGTAAAACTTTTTACACACGACAAAAAATTTCTTGGAACAGGCTTCTACAATCCCCATTCACTCATCTCTGTACGTATCCTTTCCCGTAAGGATGAGGAGCCTGACAAAGATTTTTTCCGTAAAAAATTTCTTGACGCTCTCACGCTTCGTGAAAAAATCTACCGCAATGAAGAGACCAACGCTTATCGCCTTGTGCATGGCGAATCGGACGGTCTGCCCGGCCTCATTGTGGACCGCTTCAACAAGGCGGTTGTGCTTCAGGCTTTTTCGGCCGGCATGGACATTCATCTGCCGCTGATCTGTGATGTCCTGCAGGAGCTGCTCAACCCCTCTGTTATTATCGCGCGAAACGAATCTCCCTTGAGAGAACTCGAAGGGCTGACGCTCCATAAAGAGGTTGTCAGGGGCGAACGCTCCGAAGCGGTACAGACCATTCACGATGCCGGGATTACGTTTGAGGTCAATCTTTTTGAGGGACAGAAAACTGGCTTTTTTCTTGACCAGCGTGAAAACCGCAGAATTATCAGAAAGTTTTCCGAAGGTGCCGACGTGCTTGATGTCTTTACAAATGATGGAGGCTTTGCCCTTAACGCCCTTTACGGAGGGGCTCGTTCAGCCATTCTTGTTGATGCATCCAAAGAGGCACTGCAACGGGCGGAGAACAACGCACAACTGAATAACTTTTCAGAATATAGTCTTGTTGCTGCTGATGCCTTCGATACACTCGATCAGATGGTTGAGTCGAAAGAGTCATTCGATCTTGTCGTTCTTGATCCTCCGAGTTTCACCAGGAGCCGCAAAAACCTTCCCGGAGCGCTTAAAGCCTACAAAAGGCTCAACAAGCTTGGAATGCAACTCCTGAAAAATGGAGGGTTTCTTGCCACTGCTTCTTGCAGTCACCATGCTTCAGAGGAGGACTTCCTGCAAGCTGTCCATCAAGCGGCTCTTGCTGCAGACTGCCAGCTCAGGCTGATCTACAAAAACACGCAACCGTTCGACCATCCGGTGCTGCTTGCCATGCCTGAAACAAGCTACCTCAAGTTTGCCTGTTTTTATGTAACCCGTTGACCTCTCCGGCCATAATGCAGCTTTCGGGCTGCTGAGTGGCTGAAGAGATCAACGGCGATTACTTTTCTTTTTGAAGTTCAGAGATTGCGCCCCTGATATATTCCGCAGCGTCATCAATAATCTTCATAGCCTGACGAATCTCATAATCGTCATCCGCATCATCCTTTGCTCTTTCAAGGCGTCTCTTTGCGTCCTGAAGAGCATCCGAGGCAAGCTGCATTTTTGAAACAATGGCCATGATACTCTCCTCTTTTGGTTATACTCTTGCGTAAGCTGTACTCCCCGAAATGTACAACCGATTCTGGAGAAGTTATAATTTCTTTGGCAGCATATAAAAACCGCTTCTCCCGGTGATTTAAGTGATTTTTAATACACTTTTCAGGCTGTTTTAAGCTATATCGATTATTTTTTCATAAAATCAATCATTGATTATCAAGACTCAACGATGTGGAAATCACTCTTTATACAACGAACCTTGCCGCTGTCGATCTCTTATGTATTGCTGATCATTGCCGGAATTGCACTTGACTACCTCCTTCATATTGCGCATCTTGTCTGGGTAGGACGATATTTCGGAATTGTCGGCACGGTTTTTCTGGCGTTGTCTTTTGGATATTCAGCGCGCAAAAACAAGGTTATCAAAAACGGAGCGCTCAAGTTTTTTCTCAAGTTTCACTGCTATACCGGATGGATTGGAACCTTGATGATTCTTGTTCATTCAGGAATCCATTTCAACGCCGTTCTGCCATGGGTTGCAACAACGCTTATGATGGTGGTAACAGCAAGCGGTCATGTCGGGCAATACTTGATAAAAAAACTTAAAGACGAGATGAAGCTGAAGATGAAACAGCTTGGAGTCAATGCAACAGTAGATGATGAACTGGAGCAGCAACACTACTGGGACAGCCTGACCGTCAAAACTCTTGATCAATGGAAAAGCGTGCATAAGCCTATGGTCTCTTTTTTAATTGCATTAACGACAATACATATTCTTTCCATATTTTTCTTCTGGAACTGGAGGTAGACTTTTGAAACCAATTTTCGTTTTTATTGCTTCTGCAATTATTCTTGCAGCTCTTGCCATAGCGTATCCTGACGTGCTTCTGAGCCCGGGCAAGCTCACGAAAGGTCATACGGCGATGAACAACGATTGCCTGGCATGCCATACACCTTTTCGTAGCATCACATCAGTTCAGTGCATCAGTTGTCATAAACAGAGTGACATTGGCGGCAGAACCGTCGCTGGAGCCATTCTTAAAAAAAATACCAGCAAGGCTCTCTTTCATAAAGGCCTTGCCGAAAACTCCTGTATCGAGTGCCATACCGATCACAAAGGCACTTTCCCCACTCAATCGCTCAAACCTTTCAGGCACGCATCGCTCTCTCCTCAACTCAGGAACGACTGCATCGCCTGTCACAAAAATCAAAAGCCGAAAGATACCTTGCATCAATTTGCACAAGGCAATTGCGTTGAATGCCATCTAACCAGCAAGTGGAAACCGGCCACATTCGATCACAAAAAACTTGCAGCTTCCGGTGGAAAGCAGTGCGTCAGTTGCCACAAAACCGATCGGCCAAATGACAGGCTTCACCAAAACGTCTCTTCAAACTGCGCTGAATGCCACCTTACCAGCAAGTGGAAACCGGCCACATTCGATCACAAAAAACTTGCAGCTTCCGGTGGAAAGCAGTGTGTCAGCTGCCACAAGGTTGATCAGCCCGCTGACGATATGCACCGTCAATCACAGGCAAGCTGCGGAACATGCCATAGCACTACCCGTTGGAAACCTGCAACATTTAACCATAACCGCTATTTCAAACTCGACAGTGATCACAGAACAAGTTGCAAAACATGCCATACTGATCAGGGTAATTACAAAAAATATACCTGTTATAATTGCCACGAACACTCGCAGAACAATATTGCGGCCAAACATCGTGAAGAGGGAATCTTCAATTACCAGAACTGCATGAAGTGCCATCGCGACGGTAAAGCTGAGGAGGAAGATGATTAAGTCCGAACATATTTAGAACCATTGTGGCAAA
>JBMOIS010000062.1:0-13802 GCA_049317185.1 Chlorobium sp.
CTCACGGGAGGACTTTCACCTCCAAGATCTTGCCCATGCTGGGCGCACATAAAGACCCCCACCGCAAGCAGCGGGGTATTTTGAAGACAACTCTATCATACTTTACGCCTCAAGAGGCGGGGAATATGAACCATAGAGATTTAAGTTCCATATTTGATAAATGAACGGCTTCGCTAGCATTCAGTAGAAATTGAAATTTTTTTAAATTCGAAATAAAATTGTTCATAAGCCAAGACACTTGTTTTCGGTATCGGCGGCGGCGAACTGGAAATCTATAACATAGCTACCATCACGGAGAGTACAATCCAAAATTACAGGCGCATTCATCTTACTCAACATATTATATCCCAAGTCAAAGCAGTCCCTTTTATTACATCATATCTCAATGAGTTCCCTAACATAACATCCATATACTTCGTTGGCAACCCTAATCCCGGCCGAATCGCACGAACATTGTCTTTAGTCAGTATATCCCCAGCCTTCATATCCTGCACAATATAGAGCGAACGGCGATACTGTAATGATTTTTTCTCTGCCTCAGTCGGCCCATAGCTGACATGACCCAAAGCTTGCCATGCCCGTTCCGATTCAACAACCAGTTGAGCCATTTCAGCCGGCTCCATGGAAAAAGCGCTGTCTACACCTCCATCGGCCCGATTGAGTGTAAAATGTTTCTCTATGACCGTAGCTCCAAGCGACACGCTGGCAACCGAGACACCAAGCCCCATTGTATGATCCGACAGCCCTGCCTCGCAAGCAAACATCTCGCGCAAATGCGGAATAGTCAGAAGATTGGTATTCTCGGCAGTAGAAGGGTAAGTGCTGGTGCATTTGAGCAAAATCAAATCCTTGCATCCTGCGTCGCGGGCAGCACGCACAGTTTCATCCAGTTCGGCAACCGTAGCCATACCGGTGGAGATAATCATTGGCTTGCCAGTGGCAGCAACACGTCGAATCAACGGAAGATCGGTATTCTCAAAAGAGGCAATCTTGTAACACGGAACATCCAGGGTTTCAAGAAAATCTACTGATGTATTGTCGAAGGGTGTGCTGAAGACAATCAAACCTAGTTCCCGACCACGATCAAAAATCGGTTTATGCCACTCCCACGGAGTGTAAGCCTCACCATAAAGCTTGTACAACGAAGTGCCCGCCCACAAACTGTCGGGATCGCTGATATGAAACTCCCGCTCATCAAGATCAATCGTCATGGTATCAGGTGTATAGGTCTGAATTTTCAAACCATGCGCCCCGGCTTTTGCTACAGCCTCGACGATGTCAAGTGCACGCTCCAGCGACTGATTGTGGTTGCCGGACATCTCAGCAATAATGAATGGTGGCTGCCTGTTTCCAATTTGTCTACCCGCAATGTGAATATGTGTACTCTTGTTCATATCGGAGATTTCTCAATTTTGATAAGGTATCGTTTACCTTGATAATCAAAAAATGCAGGGTATCTCTCGGAATCCACCACACGCAATAAATTAAATTGTTCAGCAATAGATTTATGCGGATCCAGTCGGCTATCCTGAGGGGATCTTTTTGGCATATAGTTGCCGGGATCACCATCCTGTGGTATTGGAATAATATTCTCGAATCGATCTACAGCTCGATTCATTAATAAAAGTTCTGAATCAAATACCTTCGAATTGATTTCAGATAAAAGCTCATGCCCTTCAAGAGAAAATTTAGTTTTAAGCCAGATCATTCCGCTATCTACAGGCTCACTCGCTTCAAGAAGTGTAACTGTTATTTCATTACCACCTTTTAAAACTTCCCATATATAAGGCGACCAGCCCCTGCCTTCAGGCAAGTCACTGGCATGAAGAACCAGGGTTGCCTTGTACAAATTCCGCTCTTTATCCCTCACCAATTGAGTACAGGATACAAGAAAAAGAATGTCTCCGCCCCGTAATTCTTGTTTATCGTAATGCAAGAAAATGGAATGCCCTTTTAAAGACATCTCTTTAACCCATCCTTTGAGTCTTTCGACAACTGGATGTTTTTTATCTGTGCAAAGTATCGAAATATTCATCGTCAACTCAGTAGTTCTTTGCAAACCCTATCCACACCAAGACCATCCACGCAGGAAAAAGCTCTATGAGAAATTTCTTTCAATCGATTATTGTCCTTCAATAATTCAACAACTGCACTGTGCAGAACTTTAACTGTTGCCGTCTGTTGCGAACCAACATACTGGCAGGCACCAGATAAATCAAGTCCTTTTGCAATCTCTATTTGATTATTAGCAAGGGATACGGTTAAGGTTGGCAAACCTAAACAACAACGTTCCCAAGTCGCTGAGCCGCCAGCACCTATAGCAAGATCGGCTGAAGCCATCAACTCGGCAATATGGCTGGTTTGTACATAGCAACAAAATCCACGTTCTGTACATGAAGATTCAATATCTTTTCGATATGGATGTTGAGAGCCAATCACAACATCTACATGGATACCGTCAAGGCTGATATCTGCAAGTGCATCAAGAGTGCATTGAGTATAATTATCAGCATCGATTCCGCCAAAAAATACCAGAATCCGCTTAACCGGTCCAGTACGAGGCTTTACCTTTTCACGCAATCGACCAAACTCAGCACGAAGCAAGGCATATCGGGGTCCAAGCAACAACAGGCAGTGTCCGGGGACTTTGTCAGTATAACGAGTATACATGTCGGAATAGAAATTCTGATCCAGCAGGATATCGCAATCGTGCTGACGGTCCGCAATATCGTCAATAACAAAAATTTTATTTGCGGTTTGTCGGAGTGTTGACTCCCACCGAGCGTCCAGCGCATAATGGTCGACAATCAGCCAATCCCAAGTTCGATCAGAGAGCACAAGTGCGCTTTCCTGAGCATCTCTCTGCTGACTGCATTCAAGCCAGTGAGAGTGAGAAAGTTCATCGGTAAACGAATCGGAAGAAGCTCCATCAAGCAAAATAAACTCATACCCCTTTTCAGAGAGAATGTCACGCAAGTACTGGGGAAGGTAACGACTGACGAAACAAATCACAACACCTCGAAGATGCAGGTTTTCAGCCAAAGTAAGACAACGCATAAAATGGCCTGTGCCTATTTGGCTTGAAGCATCAACGCGGATTGCAATCATGGACATTCGCTTTATCAATAATAGCTTTACCAGCAGGTCCAACCACCGTCAACAATAATATTAGCACCATTGACGAATGACGAGGCAGAGGATGCTAAAAACAATATCGGACCCTTAATTTCTGCAGATTGGCCGATACGACCCAGAGGGACTTTATCCGTAATTTTTTTGATAAAGTCGTGATTACTTGCTTGTACTGAATCAGATGGAAATGGACCTGGTGAAATAGAGTTAACACGAATACCTTCAGATCCAAACTCACATGCGGCATAACGAGACCACTGCAGTAGTGCCGCTTTTGCAGCACCATAGAAAGGCGGATTGACCTCTTGAGCTGACTCATAAATACTTTGGTACGGACTTACCATCCCATACATAGAAGATAAATTAATGACTGATGCATCTCCATCTTTTTGAACCGCCTTTCTCAAAAAAGGCAGCGCTGCCTTGAAAAGATTATGTGCTGCTATTACGGTGACATCATAACTATCTGCAAAGTTTTCTGACTTTGAGATTTCAATTTTACCAGACCCACCACAATACGCGTTATTAATCAGCACATCTAGGGATAGACCCTTATATCTTGAAAAAAAAGCATCAATAGCTTGCTCATCCGTCACATCAAACACGGCTGGTTCTGCTGAGTTCCCTGAAGCGACCAAGCTTTCTACTAAGGCTAAACTTCTTCCCTCAGATCGAGAATTAACTAAAACATGCGCTCCAGCTTCAGCAAGCACAAATGCCATAGCAGAACCAAGATGACCTGTAGCGCCAGTAACAAGTACGATTTTTCCTTGCAGGGAAAAAATTTGAACACCTTTATTCATGTATTTTCTTTTATCCAGAAGGCTGGATTTAATGTTGCTTCATTCAATCGTGGCCGTGTATTTTGTATCCTTTGAACTTCAATGTTGCTCAAGGTTGGTCGGATAAAATGATTAAGATTCTCTATAAGTTGTTGCTTATTTTCCATACCAATGACAATGCCATCAACCCAAGGTAAAGAGTTTACATAAGCAATACATAAATCAGTGACATTAGCTCTTTTACAACTTACAATTTGATTCTTCATCCAGTTTATAACGTGAAGTGGGTCATCCACATTGGCCTGATGCCAATGCCTATCAACCTTACTTGGCAACAATCCTTGCAAAAGTGCACTCCTCACATGAATAATCAACTTACGAAGCGCTTTTGCTGCAATAATTTCAGGAATAATGGAATCCCATCGCCAGTCCAAAAGATTACATGGCATCTGGATATAATGGATTTCGGGAAAACTTAAAGCAATTAAAAGTTCTTCTGGAGTTTGCACAGATGTACCAAGTTCTCCAATCACTCCAGTAGATTGCAGCTTTATAAGTCTTTGCCATACAGCCCCATTCCAATCTGATAGATGAGTATTTCGATGCAGCATTAATACATCAATTTTTTGCACACGCAAATCAGAACATGATTTGAAAACGCTTGCATCCACAAAAGCATGTGTTGATGAAGTAGATGCATCCACTGGGCAGTCTACCATAGGAGATAACTTGGTAATGATTTTTACTCTTCCACCCCAACCATTTTTTAATGATTGACCAATAACATCTTCACTACTTCCATATGCAGGTGCGGTATCAAGATAAGCCACACCATTTACTATTGCAGTCTTTATTAATTCTTGGCTCTGTATTTTATCTGGTTGGCCTGTTTCACTAGCAATTCCATATATCTGCCCCAACTGCGCAGTCCCAAGAACAAGCTTTGAAACAGGGTGACTTGTTATTGGCTGAAAAGTGGCTTTTTCAAGTCTGTTTAACAACTTAAATGATGATTCATTAACTGGATCCAGAACATCAGAAAAAACTTGTTGAATACTGATATAATCATCGAAACAATCTATTGTACTACGAAAATGACCTTTTTTTAAATCTTTATATTTTTGAAAATATGTTGCACCGAATTTTCTAACGATATAGGGTGTAACATGTTCTTGATCGTAGTTACAGGTAGTCATTTTTACAGCTTCGCGCAAATGAGCAAGTCGGGTGATTTCTACACTCATACCATAGGGTAATCCGGAATGTTCGCCATTACACCGGATATATTCGAGTTTATTAATTATAAAATCACTCTCAATTTCATCAAGTAATTTGCCGTCAGGAAACACATTGTCTGCCGTAAGTCGGATAACAATACATTGATCATCATAAGCTGATAAAGCGTTAACCACTCGGTCAAGAGTATTCTCAAGGCTACCACGAAAGTACAACAGGCCATAACTCTGAAGCAGTTCAGTTAATCCATCATCAGAGAGCTCCGATGATGTTGCAACAATGACTGAACGTCCTGTATTGGCTGCACGCTTAGCCGCCAACACGACTAATGGTATTCCTTTAATGAGGAGTAAAACCTTACCCGGAAGCCTCGAAGAATTAGTTCGTGCTTGAACAACCACAACACTATTCACGACAATGCTCCGATAAGAGCTTCTACAACATAGTCTTGCTGAGCTTCCGTCAAACCAGGATACATTGGTATGCTGATAGCCTCTGAATAATATTGCTCTGCTTTAGAACAATACCCAGCACTGAAACCCATTTTCTCATAATAAGGCTGAAGATAGACCGGAATGTAATGCAGATTGACAAGTAGCCCTGCATCACGAAGAGCTTCGTAAACTTGGCGATGCGTTTTGTTTATTTCAGCAAGTTTCAAACGGATAATGTAAAGATGATAACTGGAAAAACTGTCAGAATGCTGCCACGGAGTCACAAAGGGCAAGCCTGACAACATATAATCAAACCGCTTTGCAATAGCTTGGCGCTTGATTACGAATTCATCAAGCCGCTTCATTTGGCTCAAGCCTATAGCTGCTGCTATATCAGTCATACGGTAGTTAAAACCCAAATCTATTTGCTGATAATTCCAAAGTTCTGCACATGGTCGTGGATGCATTTCCGCTGCATCGCTGGTAATGCCATGACTACGCAGAAAACTCATGCGCTTGACCAAATAGTCATCATTTGTGAGTGCCATTCCTCCCTCACCCGTTGTAATGATCTTGACTGGATGAAAGCTGAACACTGTAATGTCGCTATATCGGCAGTTGCCGATTGGCTTATTTTTATAACGCCCCCCAATGGCGTGAGAAGCATCTTCAATGATCTTGAATCCATACTGCTGACTGAGTGCATGGATAGCTTCCATATCACAGGGCTGGCCAGACAGATGAACGGGAATAACAACCTTGGGCAACGTATTGGTCTGCTCTGCTTTTGCAAGTTTTTCTTTCAAGCAATCAACACTCAGATTGTAGGTTTTAGGATCAATATCCACAAAATCGACAGTTGCTCCACAATACAACGCGCAATTTGCACTTGCCACAAATGTTATCGGTGTCGTCCAGACAATATCACCATTTCCCACTCCTAAAGCCAAGCATGCAATGTGCAGCGCACTGGTCGCACTGTTTACGGCAACAGCATGTTGAGCACCACAATAATCGGCAATGTCTTTTTCAAACGCAGGAACTGTCGGGCCTTGTGTAAGAAAATCCGATTGCAGCACACTAACGACTGCATCAATGTCAGCCTGATTAATATCCTGTCTACCATAAGGAATCATTCGCTTCAAATCTTGCCAATATGTTCGCGGTTCTGCTGAATCCATGTTTGCAATGTATCAATACTCATCCATTCAGTATTATTATCAGAACTGTAGGTAAAATCCAATGCGACCTTTTTGCCTCCATTAATACGATTTTTGTCTTTACTCCAATTGTAGATTGCCGGAAGAATTTTATAATAATCATGATACTCATAAGTATGTGGTGCATCCTCAAAACTGATCATCTGTTCATGGAGTTTTTCACCGGGACGAATACCAATGATATCGAGGTGAGCATCGGGGGCAACTGCACGAGCAATATTGAGCAAGTTCATTGAAGGTATTTTTTTAACATAGATTTCACCACCAACCATATCTTCGAATGCATGCCAGACGAGATAAACACCTTGTTCAAGGCTAATCATGAAGCGGGTCATGCGTTCATCGGTAATGGGCAACGCACCCTTTTCGGCCAGAGTTAACCTGAATTATTCATCAAAGTCATAAAAAAAGGGTGCAAAAGATATCACAATTGCTTATATTATTGGTAGTTAAAGTCAATAAATAAGACGCGATATCAATGCAGCCCTTAGAACAGAATATACTCAAACCAGAGAGTACCCAACAAACATTATTTCCTTACGATTATACGTCGTCCGTTGCACCGGTAAAGGGTAAATAAATTACCATTGATTTCCAGGGTGGCAATATCACCAGTGATGCTGGCGTGTTGCTGTTGAGTGAAACCGAGTCTGAGGTGAGTATCATCTCAAGGCTGTCAAAGAGCATTCATGATTCCCGACGTTTTTCTTCGATTACTCATTCAGTCAACGACCTGCTGACTCAGCGAATCTTTCAAATTACCTGTGGCTATGAGGATGGGAATGACTGCAACAGTTTACGCACGGATCCTGCGATGAAAATGGCTGTTGGTAAGTTACCTGATACTGATGGTGATTTGGCCAGTCAACCGACCATAAGCAGACTGGAAAATATGATTACCCGCACAGAACTGTATCGGATGGCAAAAGTGTTTCTGGATCAGTTCCTTGCCTCATATAGCGAACCACCAGAGATAATTGTGCTTGATTTCGATGATACTGACGATACGGTTCATGGTCAACAACAATTGGCGCTCTTCAACGGCTATCATCAGGAAACCTGTTATCAACCGCTTCATGTGTACGAAGGTTTCAGTGGTAAGTTGATAGCCACGATACTACGACCAGGCAAACGTCCAAATGGCAAAGAGATCGTAGCTTATGTGAAACGGATTGTCAGACATATCCGCCAACAGTGGCCGAAGACGGTTATTGTTTATCGCGGTGACAGCCATTATTCAGTGAAAGAAGTCTTTACATATCTTGCTGAGCAACAGGATTGCTACAGTGTGACTGGTCTTATTCCATTTCTACAACAAAAGTGTTATAATATTCAAGCTTTCTAATGGTGTATCATGTTCCATAATTACATTATATCGTCGAGCAACCTTGCCTTATGATGTCATTATTGACTTAGAAATGGAATTACAGGAAATCCTGTTTTGCTCAAGATGGTCGACTCCCTTATCGAAGAGGTAAAGCCTCAGCATGCGGGTTATAAACGCTATCATTCCTTCGACTATCGGGCAAAAAGCTGGAAGTATCCTCGCAAGGTTGTCGCCAAGGTTGAGATAACCGAAAAGAAATTGTTGAACGTTCGTTTTATCAGTACTGAAATGGTGAATGCCAAGGCCCAGATGCTCTACGAAGAGATTTACTGTGCACGAGGTAATGATGAACTTTGCATCAAGGAGCATAAAACGTACACCAAAAGTGATCGTACCTCTTACCACCGTTTTCTTGCCAACCAGTTTCGGCTGTTCCTCCATTCCGCAGCGTATGTGTTACTTCACAGTTTGCGTGCCAATGTGTTACCGGGAACCAGTCTGGCCAAGGCCACCTTTGAGACCATGCGCTTGAAGCTCTTCAAAATAGGTGCCAGAATCATTGAGCGAAAAACAAAGATCAGCGTTCATTTACCAACGGCATACCCGTATCAGGGAACCCTGTCAAAATGCTTCGCAATCTTTGCTCACTTGCGTGCACATCCATGGCCTCCACCGCTTGTGAACTGATGTTGTTGAGAAATAAATGAGAACAGGGTTATAAAAAAGGTTAGCTGCTTGCTACACGCAATGGCAGCAAGAGATTGTGCGTGCCAACAAATATTTATAGCGTTTTATTACTTCATCAGAGTGATATTCTTGACTGATTTGAGTGGACGATCATCAACATTTTCCTTGCCATAACCACTGCAGACTCGTCTATTGCTCTACGCATCTTTAAACTGCCCTGAAGCCTCTATTTTTTACTGCAAATAGCCAGTTTTGCAAACCTTCATGAATAATTCAGGTTAAGAAGAACGGAATCACTGAACCCCTCCACCCCATAACATTACCATATCTCACTACTGCAAAAATAAGTATCCTGGGTTCCCGACTACGAATTACCTGCAATGAAAAGTTTGTCAGAGGTCAGCTTGGTTGCGCCATAAATGTTTACTGGGCTACTGGCTTTATCGGTCGAAAGCACTACAACCCTTTTCACTCCTTAGTCAATACATGAGTCGATAAGATTCATGGCGCCAAGAACATTTGTTTTAAGACACTCGAATGGGTTATACTCCGCAGTTGGAACAATCTTGGTTGCCGCTGCTTGTATAACGTAGTCAATACCATTAAGCGCACGAGCCAGCCGATCCTTATCGCTAACATCACCAATAAAAAAGCGAACTCTCTCATCATCACCATAAAGCTTGGCCATCTCCCATTGCTTCATTTCATCACGCGAATAGATAACTAATTGATGCGGATTGTATTTAGAGAGTGTTAGCAATCGTTAGAGAATAACTATAACAAAATACGCTAAAGCCATCAATATTGAGTTATATGATAACGCATTATTAAAAAATGAATTGCATGAGGAATAGAACTATGGAATAGGGTCTAATCGCAACCCAATTGTTACGTTTATTTATTAACAAGTGCTTAGAGGAACAAAGGTATGACCAAAAGAACCTGTACCGCCTGTGATAAGGATAGATGAGTTACTCTGCATTGCAAAGAAAAAGGTTATCTAAAAGCTAAATATAGCCGTCATATTTCTCACTCTAAGAATCAATAGAACATGTTACCGTCGAAAACTCTACAAAAAATCGGCAACCTCAAGTCCACTAAGCCCGGACAATATCACCATAAGCACCAATCCGCTTAATGTCACCTTCCCCAAGCTCAACAACCTGAGTACAGTTTTTCAGCGTGGTAAGGCGGTGAGCAATAATTAAAATCGTCAATTCATTTCCCAAGCTTTCTATTGCCTCCATCACCGCCTGTTCTGTGTCGTTATCGAGAGCGCTGGTGGCTTCATCAAAAATGATAACATCAGCCTGTTTGTAGAGAGCGCGTGCAATACCTATGCGCTGCCGCTGCCCTCCAGAGAGACGGATACCCCGTTCGCCAACATAAGTTTTGAATTTTTTAGGCCAGCTTTCAATAATCTGTGCAATCTGTGCCTGTTGCGCTGCCTTCTTGACCCGTTTATGGTCAATATTACCTTTTGGTATCCCGAAGGCTATGTTCTCCTCAATGGTGCTGTCGGAGAGGTAAATAGCCTGCGGCACATGGGCAATATGCGCCTGCCACGCCCTGTTGTTGGCTGAGGTTATTGGCTGACCATCAATCTCAAGAGCGCCATCAGTGGGTTGCAGGAGCCCCATAACAACATCAAGCAGTGTGCTTTTTCCACTGCCTGTTACCCCGATAAAACCAGTGCGGCTACCCTTGGATATCATCAGATTGAGGTTGTTGAGGACCAGAGGAGTCTGCTCGGTGTAGCGAAATGAGAGATTTTTCAGCTCAATCTGTTTGTGGAACATCAACGGCTTTGCGGGCGGTTGATCGGCATAATCGGGCAGTGGCTGCTCCAGCAGTTCAAGCGCATCCTGCAACGAGGCTTGACCTCCCTGTATGCCTGACCACGAGGAATACGCTAGCTGCAATATCGGTAAAAGACGCTGGGCACCAAGTGCAAGAACTCCGAGAACCGGAATAGCTTTGGCGATGCCGTTGGGTTGCAGGGCAAGCATGTAGGCAAGGCCAGAGATAAGCAGCATACCCAAAGCTTCGAGAGCATAACGAGGACTCATACTGATAAATAAGTTATTCCCCTGGGCATGACGTAACGGGAGATCAGCATTGCGATAAATTTGACAGTAAGCAGCCTGGGTGCCATCAATCAGCACATCACGTATGCCACCCAACCCCTCCTGCAGCGACTTGATAACCTGCGTGGACTCATGAGCAATACGCTGACTGTTCACCACCAATCTGCTCTGCGTAATCTTGATAATCAAGGCATAGAGCAATCCAAAACCAGCAAAAGCTGCCAAGGCAATAACAGGGTCAACAGAAACCAGAGTAATCAGGATAGCCAGCAGAATAATGGTTGAGCTGATGAGGTTTAGAATACTGGTAAGAATATATATGACCGTGTTCGTTTTTGCCGATATACCGTTAATGATTTCGCTACTGTTGCGGGCCACATGCACCGAATAAGGCTGATAAAGGGTACGCCGATAGACGCTGATGCTAAGGTCAGCCCCTGTTGCATACGAGAGGCGTGTGCTGGCCCAGAGAAGGAACAGACGCACCCCTCCCGAGATGAGCGCCGCCAGGCCGAAGATGATGGTCAGCGGCAGCAGAAGCTGGCTGGCATTCGTCATTCCTGCTGCCCGTATAAGTGGCTGCGCTGCGGGGAGCTGGAAAATTCTTTCCGGTGCCGTCAGCACGGCAAGAAACGGCAGCACCGCGCCAATGCTGATGATTTCAGCAAACGAAGCGCCGACCATCAACACGAGCAACAGCATGAATTGGACCCGCCGCCTTGGGCTGATGTGCTGCCAGAGACGTTTGAGAAGCGCTGTTATCTGTTGCTCACCAGAGGTTGAACTCATAAATGCGTTGCGTCGGTGGTGAAAACCGCTTCCAGCGTTGGGACGGTGAGGATGGTGTCGGCCCAGGTTTCGAGATCGTTCTCAGTTACGCGGATTAACTTCTCCGTCGCCCACTGCGGGAGGGTGCCAAAGCGACGCTCAAGGAGCCTTTTGAGGATCCTGGATTGGCCCTCGACGACCCCTATTTCGACACCTTTTTCCATTCCTTTTTCTTCGGCAGAGGCAATCTTGCTTTCGACATCGGCTAATGATTGCATACGAACATCATAAACTTGACGCTCCTCTTCATCAAACATGCGATCAATGGCGGCAATGGCTTTGACAATATTTTTATCGGAGGCCAGCTCTTTTGGCGTATGCTCCCGGTCGAGCTTATGCGCTGTCGTTAAAAAGCTGCTCCACCGATCGAGAGCGCTCAGGATTTCATGGTACGATTTTTTGAACTTTCTCAGCTCAATGTAGTGCAGTTCAAAGATATCGTGCAAGCGGTCATCTTTGCCGGTGGCGGTGTTGATGATTTTGTAGCAATTATGGACTTCCGCTGTATCGGGTATAAAGTTGTAATCGAGGATATTGATGCTGATGGTTTTTTTCAGCTCTTTGAACATCATCCCCTCACTGAGCTGTTCAGTCACCAGTTTTGCCCAGTAGTAAATAGCTCGTTTGTCGAAGTTGTAGTCTTCACTGATCTGCATTTCGATGTTGAACCAGCGCCCATTTCCGCCCTTGGCCTTGATGTCGAGTATGGACATTTTTCCGGCGCGGTAATCGGCCAGGTTATAGGGATTTTTCAGCTCCACCTCCACCACCTGATCGCCCTCGGAGATGATGGCGTTGATGAGCGAGATCAGCAGATCCTTGTTCTCTTCGCTGCCAAAGAGCTTTTTAAAGGCAAAATCGACGCGAGGATTTATTTTACACATATACTTGCAAGAGGTTGTTTATTGCCTGTGGTGAACTATTTACCCACCAAAGCCATATATGAGTATCAAGAATTTTTCGCATGTTGGTGCGAACGGGAAGCCTAATCTCCGACATTTTCACGCAGGGCGCGCGCTCGGGTGGCAAGGGATTCGACTGTTTCATCTTGCCATTGACTTTTTCTCCATTCGGTGTAGTCAAAACGCTCACGGTTAATCAAAGCGATAAATCGTTCAGCTTCAACAGTCCCCAAAACTTGCATCAAGACGCGAATGCCCTCAAAGCGAATGTCAGTGTCAGTCTTCATACTGTGTCTCCTTAAGTGCGCGAATAAACTCGACCGGGTCGACTACACGCAGGTGATCGTGTTTCGCCATTGTGCGTAGCAGTGCTTTATCTGTTGTCAAAAAATATTCAGCTTCAGCCTCAATTGCACAAGCGACATGCAGGGCATCCATTGGCTTGATGCCAATCAGTGCCAGTTTGAGGGCAATGTTCTCAACGCGTCTACTTACGGGCACATCCACGAGCCCAATTTTCTGCCAGTCTCCAACGGCTACTTTACGATTTATATCAGGATTTGCCGCATTTTCCATATCCATGACGGCTGACCATATCAAGGATAAGGAGCCGCTGCGAATCATCTCTTGCACATAAAGCTTGGCTTCGGTCTGTAGTCGCACTAATAAATCCGATTGGTCGTCAAAAGGGCGATTAAAACAGCAAATATCGAGATAAATAAGCATGGCGTCATGAATGGTCTCAAAATTTCAATCAGCTTATTGTTGTGTTGGTTTTGAACATCGCTTCGAGTGTCGGTGCCGAAAGGATGGATTCACCCCAGGTTTCCAGCTCCTGCTCGGTGGCACTGGTTAATTTTTCTGCAGCCCACTGGGGAAGTGCGCCAAAGCGAAGCTCCAGTTGCCTTTTCAGCAGTTTTGATTGCCCCTCAACGCGACCCTCGACGATGCCCTCAAGGATGCCCTCTTCGCGACCTTTTTCCTTGCCTATTTCTACACCTTCCTCTATACCTTGTTCTCTGCCTATTTCGACACCTTTTTCCATTCCTTTTTCTTCGGCAGAGGCAATCTTGCTTTCGACATCGGCTAATGATTGCATACGAACATCATAAACTTGACGCTCCTCTTCATCAAACATGCGATCAATGGCGGCAATGGCTTTGACAA